>JAYOSV010000001.1:0-26399 GCA_038139415.1 Verrucomicrobiales bacterium
GATTAATGAAGGATGTGATCAAGGACGAGACCATCATGCAGACGTATACAGGAGCTCAAAGAGATTCGTCAGTGGTTGATTGGTACGCGCTTCCTGCATTTAAAGTGTTGGTCGGATTGATCTCGCCGATGAAAGATTTTTCACCGATTGAAAACTTGGCTAACGGCAAAAGCATCACTTGGTCTGAAATGGGGCGTGCATACTTTTATAACTGGGGTTGCGCTGTATTTTTACTCGGTGGCTTGGGTTACGTTTTTTTCTAAACAAGGGAATTTGCAATAACGGGTGTTAAATCACAAATACCCCCCCAAAAAAAAGCTTTTCACTGAATAGCGTTCCTCGACCTGTGTTGGTCGGCATCATGATACTGGGTATGTTGGGGGCGTTCTTTTCCCAGCACTCGCTGAATAATCAGCGGGGAAGACTGAGCCCAACATATTTGGAACCGCTTCAAGATGCACCTCCCATGCTAGCTTTGACGGCTAATGCGTTGGGTGGTTTCCGAGGAATTATTGCAACCTACCTCTGGTTGAGAGCCAATGAAATGCAACTGCAAGATCGGTACTCCGAGCAAATGCAGCTTTCTGAATGGGTGTCACAGTTGCAGCCCACCGTTCCCATGGTTTGGGTGAACCGCGCATGGAACATGGCTTATAATATATCAAAAACATATGAGGACCCGGAGATTCGGTGGCGATATGTGTATGATGGAGTGAAAATGCTCCGGGATCGCGGCATTAAATACAATCCGCAGGAGCCGATTATATATAATGAATTATGCTATATATTTGAGCATAAGATTGCCCATAATTTAGATGATCACCATCGCTATTATAAACTCCGCTGGATGGAGATGATGCAGGATGTGCTATGGGAATCTCAGGAAGAGGCTAACCGTATGGAAGGAGTTCCTGATTTTGATGCACTCATCAATCCCCCCAACCAAGAAGTGGCGAAACGGGCGGAACGTTTGCGGCGTGAATTTGGGATGGATCCAATCGAAATGAAGTTGTTGCATGAACGTTATGGCCGAGCCAAGCGTATGGACGGAACAGTGGTCAACGTGTTGGACTGGAGGTTTGCCGAAGTTCAGACGCTTTATTGGGGTGTTTTGGGCAGGAAACGATGTGCTAACAATCCCTCTCGGGAACGGGAACTGCGCAAGCTGGAGAAGAAAATCTACATATCGATGATGTATTTATTTTACAGGGGGAAGATGAATTTGCCGTCAGGGCGATCGATATCGCCCGGAGATTTTGTATCCAACCGGTTTTATGTGGTCCCTAATCTTGATATTGCAGAATCCACACACCGATCCTATATGGATATGGTGGAAGTGGCGCAAGCTTCCCGTTTGGACCATCACACGGAGGGGACCACGGAAATTGGCCATATGAATTTTCTAAAAAGAAACATTTCATGGCTGTACTTTTACAATCGTGAAGAAGAGGCCCTCAAATGGCTGGAGATTGCAGTGGAACTCTATCCGGAAAAGATGACTTGGGGGCCGGAATTTGATCCAGAAACTGATACGGTTGATTTGGAGAAATTGGTGCGTGCCAGATTAGAGGATGATATTCAGCGCGGCGGCGATTATCAGGTGCAGGCCATTTTAATTGGTATGTTGGTGAAGCACTTCACATACTTGGCATTGGGAGATGAAGATAATGCCATCGAGTATTACGAGTTTATTGAACGAATTTACGCGCGGTATGTGGAACGCTTTAAGAATTCACCAGAACGAATGGGCTTGCCTCCATTGGAAGATTTACGGCGGACGCGCTTGACGGCATTTCTTTTGGAGGAGGACCCCAAGATGGTTGCCCAATTGCGAACACGAATGGGTCTGGGGCCGGACGAATTACCATCACCTGACTCTGGAAACGAATAGATTGGCCTTGCTCGCGAGGGCTTCTCCTCTACGCTTCCTCCGTGCCAATGCGGCGTGTCATTACCACGATTATAATCCTACTTTTCGGGTTGGGTTGCGGAAAGCCATCTTCCAATATCGAATCCGGTTTGCGTGACCAGGTGTTGCACTTGGGGAATGGTGCGGAGCCACAGTCGTTAGATCCACATCTTGCCACCAGTGTAGGGGCGCATCACATCATGTCTTCATTACTCGAGGGTTTGATGGCGGAGAACCCTAAAACACTTGAGCCGGAGCCTGGGGTGGCGAAGAGTTGGGTGATTTCTGAGGATCGAAAAACTTACACCTTTACCCTGCGCAAAGACGCTAAATGGTCCAATGGAGACCCAGTTAAGGCAAGTGATTTTGTCTATAGTTATCGACGTATTCTCAACCAAGAACTTGCTGCACAATACGGGTACATGGTGCAGGCACTCAAAAACGGGAAGCTTTTTAATACCGGCAAGAAATGTTCGAGTGGCGTGTGGTTGCTCGTTAAGGACGGGCCGCCCAAAGTAGTTGCGCATCCAGAGGCCTGGGAGGCTTTGGATGATGCAGGACGTGCCAAGGTATTGGCGGCTTTGCAGCCAAAGGGCGAGGATGTTACGGGTGAGTGCATCTTGTGCGCTCAGCCCACAAAACTACAGCCCTTGGATTGGGATGATTGGGATCGCTGTGAGGTAGGGGCTAGAGCCATTGATGATCATACTCTGGAACTGAAGTTAGAAAATCCCACACCATATTTCCTCGAATTACTCAATCATTATACATTCTGGCCAGTACACCCACCCACGATTGAGAGTTTTGGCGCTCGCACAAAGCGTGGTACTGGTTGGGCGTTGCCCGGTAAGTATGTGGGTAATGGACCATTCACGCTTGAAGAATGGCAAATTAATGCCCGATCGGTCGTTAAGAAAAATCTTAATTATTGGGATCGAGATACGGTTAAGCTAAACGAAATCCGGTTTTATCCAATAGAAAGTGTGGATACTGAGGAACGGGCTTTTCGCTCAAATTTCATTCATAACACCCAAACTGTTCCGCCTTACCGTATCGATTGGCACAAGAAAAATAACCGTGACTCATTGCACGTAGATACCTACTTGGGAGTATATTTTTATCGTTTTAATACAGAGCGCAAGCCGTTGGATGATGTGCGGGTGCGACTCGCGCTAGCTTTGTCGATTGACCGAGAGGCTCTAGTGAAGCACGTGCTACGAGCCGGGCAGCAGCCGGCTTATAATTATACACCACCCGGCACAGGCGGATTTACCGCTGGCCCACAATTCAAGGCGGATGTGAAGGAGGCTAAACGCTTGATCGCTGAATACCTCAAGGAAACCGGTCAGTCATCTGTTCCTGAATTTGAACTACGCTATAACACAAGTGAAAGTCACAAGAAAGTCGCCGAGGCAATTCAGGCAATGTGGAAAAAAGAATTGGGAGTGGATGTGGTTCTGGATAATCAGGAATGGAAGGTTTTTCTTAAGTCCGTAGAAACTCAGGACTACACGGTTACGCGAGCCGGATGGATAGGTGATTATAACGATCCAAACACTTTCATGGATATGTGGGTGACCGATGGAGGCCACAACAATACAGGGTGGTCAAATGCTCGTTATGATGAACTTATTGAGTTGGCTGCAAAGGAAGGGGATAAGAGTAAACGGAAAGAATTCTTTCATGAGGCGGAGAAAATACTGGCTGCGGAAATGCCCATGTTGCCGATATATTTTTATGTAAGTTCCAGTTTGCGATCTAAGGATGTTAAGGGTTGGTATCCTAATGTGTTAGATCACCATCCCTACAAGCATGTGTATCTTGAGAAGGATTGATCCACATGTTTCGCTTTATTTTATCACGTCTACTGCAAGCGATTCCGGTTTTATTCATTATTGCTTCTATCACTTTTTTTATGGTGCGATTGGCCCCTGGGGGGCCATTCACAGAGGAAAAAACTATTCCAGTTGAGATCCGAAAAAAACTTGAGGAACATTATGGTCTGGATCGTCCACTTTGGGAGCAGTACCTCCTGTATTTTGGGTTTATATCAATGGAGGTAGACAAGGGGCGGGTTAAGTTCGAAGAGGGTGAAACCCAAAAGAGCCACCTTCATGAAGAATCCAAAACTACCCTCGCGGTAGGTATTGATGGAGCGATTAAGGTTACCGAAGGAACCGGGCATTGGCACGCCCGTATTGTGACTGAGAAGGATCGCACCTCCAGTTTGGTTGAGGTAGAAATCTTCCGTCGTGAGCGGTCGGGCCTCCTGTTTGGGGAGCTGGGTCCATCATTTAAATATATTGGCTGGGAGGTTGATGAATTGATCCGGCGTTCATTCCCTGTCTCAATGCAGTTGGGGTTATGTGCTCTGGTCATCGCGTTGTGCCTCGGTTTGCCTGCTGGGGTGATTGCCGCCCTTAATAAAAATTCATTGCTCGATTACATTCCAATGTCCACGGCTATGCTCGGCATATGTCTGCCAACTTTTGTAATGGGGCCGCTATTGATTTTGATTTTCTCCTCAGGACTTGGCTGGTTTAGCCCAATCGGTTGGTATACTTGGGGTGATATGGTGCTGCCGTCTCTGACGTTGGGCTTGTACTATGCTGCTTATGTTGCTCGGCTTACTCGTGGAGGAATGCTTGATGTGCTTAATCAAGACTTCATCAAAACCGCCCGAGCTAAGGGGGCCACTGAATTGCGTGTAATTCTCAAGCACTCCCTCCGCGGAGGGTTGCTACCCGTGGTGTCCTTCCTTGGGCCGGCCTTTGCGGGACTCATCAGTGGCTCATTCGTAATCGAAACAATTTTTTCCATTCCGGGCCTCGGTAAATTTTTCGTTACCGCCGCCTTCAATCGCGACTACACCATGGTGATTGGTACCGTGCTCTTTTATGCCGCGCTGATCATCGTTATGAACCTGCTGGTCGACATCGTCCAAGCTTGGCTGAACCCGCGTACCCGAGTCGAGTCATGAGTACTGCCGAGGCTAATCTCCAGCAAACTGAGGGTGCCTCGCTCTGGGCGGATGCGTGGCGGCGTTTGGCGCAAAACCGCATGGCCGTAATTGCCACCATCATTTTCGGGGTGATTCTTCTGCTGTGCCTCATCGGACCACTGTTCTTTGCTCAGCACTCCGGCGAAACCAATGACTTGGCCAACACGTTCAAGAAGCCCAGCATCAGTCACTGGTTTGGTACGGATGACTTGGGGCGCGATCTCTTTGTGCGCACACTGGAGGGCGGTCGAATTTCGCTGGCGGTTGGATTTCTAGCAACGGCGGTTAGCCTGTTGATCGGAGTGGTGTACGGCTCTATGGCCGGTTACATCGGCGGACGTACGGATGCTTTTCTGATGCGAATTGTGGACATTCTCTATTCGCTGCCGTTCACCATCTTTGTGATTTTGTTGATGGTGATGTTTGGGCGGAATTTTATTTTGCTTTTTGTCGCCATCGGCTTTGTCGAATGGCTTACCATGGCGCGTATCGTTCGTGCTCAGATTATGGCTTTAAAGGACACCGAGTTCGTGGAGGCCGCTCGGGCGCTCGGGTACGGTAATCTCCGGATCATATTTGGTCATTTGTTGCCGAACATCCTGGGGCCGGTGATTATTTACGCCAGCCTCACGGTGCCGGCAGTGATGCTGCTGGAGGCGGTACTCAGTTTCCTCGGGCTAGGCGTACAGCCGCCGATGAGTTCATGGGGATTGCTGATCAAGGACGGCGCGGAGAAGATTGATGTGTATCCGTGGTTGCTGATTTTCCCCGCGCTATTTTTCTCCGCCACGTTGTTCAGCCTGAACTTCATTGGCGACGGATTGCGTGATGCGCTGGACCCTAAATCCTCGAAGGACTGACATGGCACTGCTTGAGATCGACAACCTGAAGACCTGGTTTCACACGCGTAACGGCGTGGTGAAAGCGGTGGACGACATTTCGTTCACGGTGGATAAGGGCGAGGTTCTGGGGATTGTCGGTGAATCAGGTTCCGGCAAGTCTGTGACCGTCCACACTCTGATGGGTCTTGTTCCACAACCGCCCGGGCGTATCGAGGGCGGCACTGCAACGTTTGGTGAAACGGACCTCTTGAATACTAGTCTGAATACTAGTACCGCAACGCAACGCGCCCTGCGAGGTAAACGCATCGCGATGATCTTTCAGGATCCGATGACCTCGCTCAATCCGTACCTCCGGATTTCGGAGCAGTTAATTGAGCCGCTGTTGATCCATGGCTTGGCTGATCGGGAAACGGCCCTGAAAAAAGGGGTGGCTATGCTGGAAAAGGTCGGCATTCTCGATGCTGCCGAGCGGGTACATTCGTATCCGCACGAGTTTTCCGGCGGCATGCGCCAGCGGGTGATGATTGCCATGGCGTTGATCACCGATCCCGAGGTGCTTATTGCCGATGAACCAACTACGGCGCTCGATGTCACCGTGCAGGCGCAGATCCTGCGGTTGCTCAAGGAATTGCAAGCAGATCTGGGCGTGTCGGTGATTTTCATTACGCACGATTTGGGGGTGATTGCCGAGCTGGCCGATCGCGTGGTCGTGATGTATCGCGGACATATCGTAGAGCAGGGCGATGTGCTTTCAATTTTTGATCATCCGCAACATCCCTACACTAAGGGCCTGCTCGCCTGCCGGCCGCGCCTTGAATCGACGTTCAAGGTGCTTCCGACGGTTTCCGATTACCTCGATGAAGCGGAGGTGGACGGTCGAATGGTACTCAGCGAGAATCCTGATGCCGCCACGCATATTGAATCGCTGCAGCAGGTGGCTGATCCAAAGATTGATGAGAACGATTTGCACCTCGAGGTGAACGATTTACAGGTGCATTTTCCGGAACGCGCCGGGATCTTTTCCGCGCCGAAAGGGGTGGTGAAAGCGGTGGACGGCATCAGCTTCACGGTGGCGCGAGGTAGCACGCTCGGTTTGGTGGGAGAATCGGGCTGCGGTAAGACGACCACGGGCCGCGCCATTCTGAATCTCGTAGCGCCCACCGCGGGCAGTGTTCAATTTGCCGGCCAGGAAATTGCCGGCTTCGACGCGGCGGCCATGCTGCCGCTGCGCAAGCAGATGCAGATCATCTTTCAGGATCCCTATTCCTCACTCAATCCGCGCCTCACCATCGAGCAGGCGCTCACTGAGCCGATGGCGGTGCACGGTATTGGCCGGCAACACGCCGAGCGCCGTGACCGCGCTGCTGCGTTGCTGAACGAGGTGGGGCTGGAGGCGCGGTTCCTGCGCCGATATCCGCATGAGTTTTCCGGCGGCCAACGCCAGCGCATCTGTGTGGCTCGCGCGTTGTCGCTGGAGCCGGAATTTATCGTGTGCGACGAAGCCGTCAGCGCGATGGACGTCTCGGTGCAGGCGCAGGTGCTTAATCTGCTCAAGGAACTGCAACTCCGCCGCAACCTCACCTACATTTTCATCAGCCACGACTTGAGCGTGGTGAAATTCATGGCTGATACCATGGCCGTGATGGAAGGTGGGCGGATTATTGAACAAGGCCGCGCCGAGGAGGTTTACGCCAATCCTTCCGAGGCCTACACCCGCCGTCTCATTGACGCCATCCCGCGCGACAGCGTGGACTTCATCCGTGAGCGGATGGGATAAGAGCTATTCGCCCTCGCTGTCTTCTTTATTTTCCGCAGGCGCTTCCGGAGTAACGGAAGGGGTGTTGGTGGCCGTGTCGGAAGGATCTTCGGTGGGTGTGACGGGTGCGGAAGGGGTTGGCGATGGATCCTGCTGAATCGGGGTGGGTGCCGGTTGAGCTGGGGCGGCATTGGTATTGGTGGTCGGCGCTCCACCTTGGCCGAGTTGATCGCTGAGATCATCCGGGCGCATGAAGGGGAGGGACAGAAATAGACAGAGTACAAGAAATAGTACGGCGTTCCATTTAGTCAGCTTGGTTAACACATTGCCGGCACCAGCACCGAAGAGCGCATCAGTGGTGCCGCCGCCAAAGGCGGTGCCGAGGCCGGCCTCTTTCTTGGGAAGCTGCACCAGCACCAACAGGATGAGGAACAGGCAGTTGAGAAAGAGAACGACAGTGAGAAATTTATTCAGGATATCCATGATGTTTTCCTAATTGCGCGTGTTGTTGATGATATCAGAAAAGCTGCGGGCTTCAAGGCTGGCGCCTCCGACGAGGGCTCCGTCCACGTCCGGTTGGCCGAGAAGTTCCTCGGCATTGGCGGGTTTGACGCTGCCGCCGTACTGAATGCGGACGGTCTTGGCGACTTCTTCACCGTGACTCTTGTTGATCTCGCCGCGGATGAAGGCGTGCACGTCCTGTGCCTGCTGGGAGGTGGCAGTCTTGCCAGTGCCGATGGCCCAGACCGGTTCGTAGGCGATCACAGTGTCCTTCAATTGTTCGGCGTCCAAATCGGCCAGGCTGCCGGCAATTTGTTGGCCGACCACGGATTCAGTTTCATTGGCCTCACGTTGGGTGAGGGTTTCGCCCACACAGACAATCGGCTTGAGGCCGGCGGCTAGGGCGGCCTTGGTCTTGGCGTTGATCAGGGCGTCGCTTTCCTTCTGGTACTCGCGGCGTTCGGAGTGGCCGAGGATCACGTAATGCACGCGCAGATCGCGCAGCATGCCGGCATTGATTTCGCCGGTGAACGCGCCGTAATCGTTCTCGCTCATGTTCTGGCCGCCCACTTTGATGAGGCTGTTCTTAAGCTTGGCGGCTACGGCATCCAGTGCGGTGTATGGCGGGCACACGACTACGTCCACATCGGTCTGCGTGCCGAGGTCACGATCGAGGGCCTCCACCAAGTCCGTGGCTTCAGCCACGGTTTTGTTCATCTTCCAGTTGCCGGCGATGATCAGTTTGCGTTCTTTGTTCATGGGAAAATTATTTGTCGGACAGCGCGGATACGCCGGGGAGTTCCTTGCCTTCAAGAAATTCCAGACTCGCACCTCCACCGGTGCTCATGAAGGTGACTTGATCTCCGAGGTCGGCCTTGTTCAGGGCCTTCACGCTGTCGCCGCCGCCGATGATGCTTTTGGCACCGGAAGCTGTGGCCTCGCAAACCGCGCGGGCCACGGCGAAGGTGCCGCCGGCAAAGCGGTCGTCCTCAAAGATGCCCATGGGGCCGTTCCATAAAATCGTCTTCGCGCCCTTGATCACCTCGCTGAAGGTGTCGGCGGATTTGGGGCCGATGTCCACGCCCTCCACGTCGTCGGGGATATTTTTATCATCATTCACGCGATGATCGCCAAAGGCAAATTTGCCGGCGATCTCGGTGGGCTCGGCCACCACGTTGTCGGTGGGGATGAGAAATTGCACGTTGCGTTCGGCGGCCTTGTCGAGGGCGGCCTGAGCGACGTCTACTTTGTCGCGTTCCACCAGCGATTTGCCGACGGAGAACCCCTGGGCTAGCTTGAAAGTGTACGCCATAGCGCCGCCGATCAGAATGGTATCGGCCTTTTCCAGCAGGCGATCGATCACCTTGATCTTATCGGAGACCTTCGCGCCGCCGAGGATCACGACAAACGGGGCGGCGGGCGAATTGAGTTCGTCCCCGAGAAATTGTAGTTCGCGCTCCATCAAGAGGCCAGCGGCGCATTGGCCGCCGCGGGCGGCGATCACATTGGCCACTCCGGCGGTGGAGGCGTGCGCGCGATGGGCGGCACCGAAGGCGTCGTTCACATACGTATCCGCATTGGCAGCGAGTTGTTCGGCAAACGCGGCGTCATTGGCTTCCTCTTCGGTGTGGTAACGGACGTTTTCCAGCAGGAGCAAACCGCCTTCCTGTAGTTGGCTCACGGCTTCGGTCACGGCGTCACCGACGCATTGATCGCAGAAGGCGACCGGTTGGCCGATCAATTCCGCGAGTTTATTGGCCACGGGGCGCAGGCTCATGGATGGCACACGCTCGCCCTTAGGCCGGCCGAGGTGGGCGGTGAGGATCACTTTAGCGCCCTTGTCGATCATGGCCTTGAGCGTGGGCAGGGTGGCGCGGATTCGGGTGTCGTCATTGATCACCATCGCGCCGTCCTCTTCGGCCATCGGCACGTTGTAGTCTACGCGCGTCAACACGCGTTTACCCTGCAAATCCAAATCGTTAACGGTGAGTTTCGCCATAAAACGGGCCGCGGAGGATAGCGCAGGGGGGGGGGCGGTGGAAGCAGAAAAACGGCCGATTTCTGCCTTTTTAGCGGGTCTTTAGAAAGTTTAGCGCATCCGCAAAATCAGCCGGTAGCGGCGCATTCACCTCCATTTTCTTGCCGGAAAGCGGGTGGGTGAACCCTAGGGCGGCAGCGTGGAGCATCTGGCGCGGGGCTTCGTAGCCGGTGGATTGGGCAAATTGCCGGGCCGGGCGGCCTCCATAGACCGGGTCGCCCACCAGCGGACAGCCCAAATGCTGCAGGTGCACACGGATCTGGTGCGTCCGTCCGGTGTGTAGCGTGGCCTCCACCAGAGCCGAGTCGCGCAATGCCTCCAGCACACGGAAATCCGTGTGTGAATCGCGGCCGCGTTCCACAATCGCCATTTTTTTGCGGTGCACCGGATGCCGGGCAATGGGAGCCTTGACTATGATACGTTCCTTAGCCGGCTGGCCGCAGACGAGTGCTTGATATATTTTGGTATTTTTGCGATCGGCAAACTGGGCGGACAAAGCGTGATGGGCCGAATCGTCCTTCGCCACCACCAGACATCCGCTGGTATCCTTGTCCAGTCGATGCACAATACCCGGCCGTGCCACGCCCCCGACGCCGCTGAGTTGGCCGGCGCAATGATGCAGCAGGGCGTTCACCAGTGTCCCGCTTGCGTGACCGGCGGCCGGATGCACCACGATCCCCACGGGTTTGTTGATCACCAGCAGACGATCATCTTCATACAAAACGTCCAACGGAATATCCTCCGGTTGCGCCTCGGCCGGCTCGGGTTCGGGCCAGATGATAACGATCTCTTCGCCGGCACGGGGTTGATGCGTGGGCTTGACCGTTTTGCCATCCACTCGCACATCGCCATCTTGAATCAAACGCTGAAAGGTTCCGCGGGAGGTGTCGGGGAATTGTTTTTTCAGGAACTTGTCCAGTCGAGCTTGAGGTAGGGAAATCTCCACCCGCAGTGTCTCGCGCCGGCTCATGACTCTTCGGAAGGTTCCGATTCGATCTTCTCGCGCGTGGACAGCAAATACCACATCGTGCCGCCGGCAATCACCAGGATGATGCTGATGCCTTGACCGGAGGTCAGAGTGCCAAACCACAAACTGCCTCGGCTGTCGGCTCGGAAGAATTCCATTGCAAAACGGAACACGGCATAGGCCATAAGATATGCTGCAAACACCTGTCCATTGAATTTGCGATTACGAAAAATCCACGCCAACCCGGCGTATAGGGCGAGGTTGAGTAGGCTTTCGTAAATCTGCGTGGGATGGACATGCGCGCCGTGCGTGCCGTGGGTCTCGGGAAATTGCACAGCCCACGGGAGGTCGCAGGGTTTGCCGTAACAACAGCCGGTCATAAAACAGCCGATGCGCCCGAAAGCATGGCCGAGCGCGAAACTGGGCGCCAGCGTATCGAAGGTCGCCCAAAGCGGCATTTTCGTTTTCCGCGTGAACAGCCAGACCGCCAGCGCGGTGCCAAAGAGCGCCCCGTGAAACACCATGCCGGAGCGCTGCATAAACAGATTCTTTAAGGAGTCATCGCCCCAGTGGTTGATGACGTACAACATCTTGGCTCCGCCGATTCCGCCAATGAACATCCAGAGCATGAGATTCGAGATGTCTTCAGCATTCAGGCCGATGCGCAAGCCGCGCCGGCCGGCTGTCCACATCCCAATCATGAAGCCGGTGGCCAGCATAATGCCGTACCAATGGACCGTTATGCCGCTGAGATCAAACGCTACCGAATTCACGTCCGCACGGTAGGCGCGGGGCAGAGCGGAGGCAAGTCCGGCTTATTTGGCTTTTGATGTGGAACAATTTACGGTAACCACGCGCGATGGCATCGTTGGTAGAGGCAGTACAGGCGCGGGCAGCAGAGCAGTTGACTTTGCCCGAGGGGGTCGAGCCATCCAAGGAACTGCCGCGCTTCAAACGGTTTCTTAAGGACGAATCTTCCCGCCTAAAAAAACTCCATCGAAGCGGCGGTCTGGGCCGTGAGGTGTGTCGGGCGCGGGCGGCGGTGATGGATGCCATCATCGCCCAATTATTCACCACGGCGGTGGAACTGGCGCCATTGGGGGATTTGAAAAAGCGGCCGGCGATGGCGGTGATCGCTATCGGTGGTTATGGTCGGAAAGAACTGAATCCGCAGAGCGACATTGACATTCAGTTCCTGTGTGATGACCGATTGTGGAATGGGGCTAAGCCGCACGAATATCTGCAGAGTGTCACCGATGCCGTGCTCTACATGTTATGGGATTTGGGCCTGAAGATCGGGCACTCCGTGCGGCGCGTGCAGGATTGCGTGGAGGAGGCCAACAAGGATATGCAGTCCAAAACGGCTTTGATAGAATCCCGGTTGGTAGCCGGCGAGGCGGCTTTGTTTAGCCGGATGGAGCAGCAGGTGAACGACAAATGCGTGAAGCCGTTTGTCAACGAATACATTGCCCAACGCATCGAAGATCAGTCGGCGCGCCGCCACAAATACGGCGGCGCGGTGACCATGCAGGAGCCGAACATCAAGAACAGCTGCGGCGGTCTGCGTGATTACCAGAATCTCCGCTGGATGATGCACTTCAAATGCGGCCTGCGGCTGGTTGAGGATCTGGAAACCGAAAAGCAAATCAGCAAAGCCGACGCGGAGAAACTGGAGGCGGCCTATTCGTTCCTGTTGCGCGCCCGCAACGAGCTGCATTATCAGCTCGAACGGCCGGTGGATGCGCTGCCCAAAGCCGTGCAGCCGAAGATCGCCTGGCAACTGGGCTACACCAACCGTTCCCCAGCAAAGCGGTTGGAAGCGTTCATGGGCGATTACTATCGGCACGCCCGCAACATTGATCTGATCGTACGCGCCATTGAACGGCGGTTGGCGATTGTGGAACTGCCCGGCTGGCAACAGGCCATCGGCCGCTGGATGCGCGGAAGCACCGAGCAAGTGATCGACGGCTTTCGGATTTCCGACGGCGAAATCAATTATGTGCAGCGTTCGGTGTTCAAGGACCAACCGCGCAAACTCATGCGAGTGTTTCTGCTATTGCAGCGCCACAGCGTGCGGTTGCATCCGGATTTGTCGCAGTTGATCCGCGACAATGCCTGGCGCATGGATCGCAAATTGCGCGTCGACCCGCATGTCCATGAGACATTCATGGAAATTCTCAATCAACCCGGCGCGGTGGGGCATGTTCTGCGCCGGATGCACGAGCTGGATTTGCTTGGGCGTTTCCTGCCCGAATTCGGGCGGCTCACCTGCCTGGTGCAACACGAGTTCTTTCACCAGTACACTGTGGATGAACACACGCTGGTGTGCATCGAGAAACTCGATGGCCTCTGGGAAGGGCGTTGGGAGGGGTACCAGAAATACCGCGAGGTGTTCGAGGAAATCGATCGACCCTCCACCTTGTATCTCGCGTTGCTGCTACATGATGCCGGCAAAGGTATTGAGACCGACCGTCATGAACGCGAAGGCGAGCGGGTGGCCGATCACGTAGCGGACCGACTGGGTCTGGATGAAGCGGCGACCGACAGCCTCCTCTTGATCATCCGGCATCATCTCCTGATGGTGCAGGTGGCGCAGCGACGGGATCTGGAGGATCCGCAGGTGGTCCGGCAATTCGCCGAGACGTTGGAGACCGAGGAGAATCTGAACATGCTGATGCTCCACACGCTTGCCGATTCATTGGGGACTGCGGATAATTTGTGGAACGGGTTCAAGGACATCACGCAATGGACGTTGTACTGGAAGAGCCACGCGTTTTATCGGCAGGACCCCGAGGCCGCACGGGCGGAAGAGGAGTACCGCGATGAAATTGAAGCCGAGACGCATAAGCTAATTGCCGGTCGCCTGCCCGATGAGGAAACCGAGGCGCACTTTGATAATCTGCCACCGCGGTATTTTCGGACTGTGCCTGCGGATGAAATCGTGGAGGACATCGAGCTGGTTCATGATTTTTTCAAACAGCAAGTTTTGCACGAAAACCGAATGTTGGATCCAGCGGTGATATGGAAGCGCGATCCGGATCGCGGCTGCTCCAATGTCGGCATTTGCACTTGGGATCGGCCGGGCTTGTTCAGTCGCGTGACCGGGGTGCTGGCTGAATGCGGATTTAATATTCTCAGTGCCCAAATTTTTACGCGGGAAGATTCCATTGTGATTGATCGATTCTTCCTGACGGATGGACGAACCGGCGGTCTGCCGGCGGCCGAACAACGAGAGCAGTTTGCTAGGCGATTGAATGAAGCTCTAAAATCCTTTGAGGATTTGGATTTGGATTTTGCGCAACTGCCGAAATCCGGTGTGGAATATACCTCCCTCAGTGGGGAACGAATTCCCACTCGGATCTTTTTCGATAACCACGTTAGTGAAGAATTCACCGTGCTTGATCTCGAGGCCGAAGATCACATCGGCCTGCTGTATGCCGTGACGCACACCTTGACGGCGCTCGGTTTATCCATCGAGTTGGCCCGCATCAACACAGCCAAAGGCGGTGCCAATGACAGTTTTTACGTACTGGAAGAAAACGGCGCCAAGCTCGAAGACACTCTGCGTCAACAGTTTGTGGAGAGTATGTTACGGCACGTGATCGCCGCGCTGCACGAGGCGTAGTTACCCTTCAAGTACCGCCATGGCGGCAGCCTGGCCGTCGCTGTGGCTGAGGCTGATATGGACGGCCTTGCCACCCAGTTCCATCAACAACACCTTCGCTTTGCCATGCAGTCGGACCATGGGCCGGCCGCGTTCGTGATGGACAATTTCCAGATCGTGCCAATTGAGCTTCTCCCCGATACCCGTGCCGAACGCCTTACTGACGGCTTCCTTGCCAGCGAAGCGCGCCGCGATACTGGGGGAAGGATCGGCTTGTTGCTGGCAATACGTGATCTCGTCAGGTCGAAGAAATTTGTTCAAAAATTTTACGCCCCATCGGGAATGGACGCGCCCAATGCGGGCGACGTCGATAATGTCGATGCCAGTGCCGAAAATCATCTGCTTCGATACCCTTTCATGAGGCGAAGCATTTCTTTCACGGCTTTGACTAGCCCCTCTTCAACGGATCGGCTGATGATGCTATGGCCAATGTTCAACTCTTCCAAATGCGGCACGGCGTGGAGGGTTGGGAGATTCTCGTAGTTCAATCCGTGGCCGGCATTTACCCGCAAGCCAAGCGAGTGGGCGTGTTCGGCGGCGGCGATTAACCGATTCAATTCCCGCCGCCGGTTTCGGGCGTTGCCGTAGTGCTCGGCGAACTGTCCGGTGTGCAGCTCGACAAACTGAGCGCCTGCTTCCGCGGCGGCATCTACCTGTCGGGCGTCCGGATTGATAAACAGGCTCACCTCAATCTTCGCCCGACCCATGCGCTTGCAGATGCCCTTGATCGCGGTCAGTTGCCGGGCCACTTCCAGTCCGCCTTCGGTGGTGACTTCCTGACGTTTCTCTGGAACCAAGCAGACGATGTCCGGCTTCAGCTTCAGTGCGAACCGGACAATCTCCGGCGCAATCGCCATTTCGAGATTTAGCCGGGTACCAATGCGGCGGCGTAAGGCGCGCACATCGGCGTCCTGAATATGACGACGATCCTCCCGCAGATGAGCGGTGATGCCGTGGGCGCCGGCCGCTTCACAAGTCAGGGCCGCCTCCACGGGGCACGGTTCGCCGGCGGTTTGGCCGCGATACCGCGCCTCCCGCAAGGTGGCCACATGGTCAATATTCACACCCAGCTTGAGCACAGGCGCACGCTACGCAAAATTACTCAGCTTGCCAAACACATCCTTAATGCTAGGGTTTAATACATGAACCATCCAGCCTTGCGTGTCGCTGGGTATTATCTTGGGGGCGTATTGGTGGGCAACGAAACAGGGCTTTCGGTTCATTGGCTATGGGGGGGTGTTATCGGCTTGGTTGTGGGATGGGGTTGGTGTTGGTGGATGTACCGGTTGTGTTCCTTAGCCTTGTGGCATTCGGAATTGTGTCATGAACAGTTGGCTGGCTGGGGAGCGCAGGGAGCGGAATTGGGGCGTGGAGTCTGTTGGCGATTGGCGGTTTTCCTGTTGGGGTGGGCGAATTATATGGGGCATACCACGCCCTCATCCTTGAACGATCTGCGGCATTGGGTGCCGGAAACTGGGGTCATTGCGCGGGTAGAAGGCACGATTCTTTCCTCGCCTAGTATTCAAAGAACTGGCCATGGGGAGCGTCTTCAAGTGTTGATGGAGATTCAACGAGCTCAAACCAACGGGGTTTGGCGATCAGCTGCTGGAAGGGTGATGGTATCGGGCACGAATTCCTTGAGTGGTACAATCTCCAAAGGGAAACGTGTGAGGGTGGACGGCGTATTGGCCCGGCCTCTGCATGCCGCGGCTCCGGGCTTCTTTGATCGCAAGCAGCAATTGGCAAGGCGGGCTATCTACTATGAATTGCAAACCGATGCATTGACGGAGTGGACGGTGACGCCTTCGGTCAAGATACTTTCGTGGAGTGAACGGTTTCAGGCGTGGGGGCGCGCAACCTTGGGGCGCGGATTGCCAGAAAATGATCCAGCCGTGGAGTTGCTGTGTGCTATGGCGTTGGGATGGCGCACGGGGTTGACGAGGGAAGTGGCAGCTCCGTTCATGCAATCGGGAACAATGCACTTGTTTGCCATCTCGGGGCTCCACGTGGCGTTGGTGGCTGGAATCATGTTGGGGCTGCTGCGTGTGTGTCGTTTCCGGCGACAGGGCGCGGCGGCGATGGTGATTCCGTTGTTGTGGTTTTACGCCGGGGCAACGGGATGGCAACCATCGGCCGTCCGGGCGACAGTAATGATGACGCTGCTTTTGGGTGGGTGGTTGCTCAAACGGCCGGTGAATGTGTTAAACTCGTTGGGGTTGGCGGCGTTCTTGATTCTCTTATGGGATCCTCAGCAAATCTTTCGCGCAAGCTTTCAACTTTCGTTTGTTGTTGTGTTCAGCCTGGCTTGCGTGGTGCCGCCGGTGGCGCTATGGCTGGAGAATCAGGCGCGGCCGGATCCCTATTTGCCGAGGCTGTTGTGGTCCCGTTGGCAGCTGGGATTATTCGAGGCCTCCCGTTGGTTGCTGGGAGCCTTGGCCGTTTCGGCTGGAGCCTGGCTGGCGTCGATGCCGTTGGTGGCGCATCATTTCAACCTCTTCAACCCAGTAGCGTTGTTGGCTAATGTGCCGGTGGTGGTGTGTGGTATGGCGGCCTTGGTAAGTTGTCTCGGGAGTTTGCTGCTGGGTTTTTGGTCGGAGCCGGTTTCCATTTGGTTCAATCACGCTGCGTGGTTTTTCATGAACGCTATGATGGCGATCAGCTAATGGGCGGCAGAGTTGCCAAGGGGATGGCAGTACGTTCGCTCGCCTCAAGAATGGATGATGGTGGGTTGGTACTGCTTGTTGTTTGGATTGGGAATAGGCTGGGTATGGCGTTCATTGAAACGGTCGTGGGTGTTTCTGGGGGTGGGGGTGTTTGCCGGCCTACTGTTGTTGGCATGGCAGAAAGATCGGTCGGCGGTGCGCATGACCTTCCTCCCTCAAGGGCCCGTAGTGCATGTAGAAGGGGAAGGACTGTTGGTCGATTGCGGGAATGAATGGGTAGCCAAAATAGTGGTGCCGCGGCAATTGCGCGTGCGAGGGGTGGATGCGCTGGATCGATGTATTGTCAGCCATCTGGTGACGCATCATGCAGGAGGATTGCCGGTGTTGAAGGAATCGTATTCGCTTCGCCAGATATACCGAACCCAGGCTCGTAGTTCATCTCCGATTGGTAAACAGGTGATTGGCTTGGAGTTGGTGGCGGGTGATCGGGTGGGGCGTTGGGATGTGATCCATCCGGCACAGGGAGAAGATTTCCCGCGCAGTACGGATGATGCGCTGGTGTTGCGTGGTAAATTTCACGGGATGACCGTACTACTACTGTCGGATTTGGGGCATGACGGCCGACAGGCGTTGATGCGCAAAGACGTGGATTTCCAGGCGGATGTATTGGCTTTATCTGTGCCGGATCGCAGTCTGCCATTGGATTTGGGATTTCTCAACGCGGTGACCCCAAAGGTGATTGTGGTGCAGGATTGTCGGTTCCCCGTGACCGAACGAGCGTCAGCTCCGTGGTTGGCGAGCTTGCGGGAAAGCGGAGCGATCGTCCTGAGCGTAAGGGAGTTGGGCGGAATACGCCTGACGGTTGAGCCTGTAGGGTGGCGATTGGAGAATGCCGAGGGCGTTTTATTTTCTCAATGACGCCAGGCCAAGGCCGAGGAAGCCAAGGCTGTTCATGAGTAGGAAAGCGGCGGCGAGGATAGTGAGACCTTCAGGCTTGGGGGCGCGGAGGCTGGTGACGCCGCCTTCGGAGCCTCGGGCGATGTTGTAGCAAATCATTTCCCGACTGTTTCGGAGGTACAAGCGACCGCCGGCGAGGGTGGGGTTGTTCCAGGTCTTGCCGGTCAATGACGGTAGCCGTGCGATTTCCTGATGGCCGTTGGGGGAGGCGGTGGCCAAAGCAATGTCGCCTGTTTCACATTGGATGACGAGGTGGCCCTGGGCGAGGAGGAGCTGGCCATGGCCGTAGTTATTGCCGCGCCACACTTCCTTGCCGGTGGCGGCTTCGAGGCAGACGAGGTGCGCGACGTCATCGCTGTCGCCGTCGTCTAATCCGTACAAATGGCCTTCATGGAGCACGGAACTGGTGAATTTGTTTTTCAGGTGCTTGTTCTCCCAGATGAGCTCGGCTTTGATCGCACCATCTTCCTCGGTGAATTTAATCAAGCCGCAGCCGTGTCCGTAGCCACCGCTGACGAATAGATGCTGTTCATCGATCACCACGGGCTGGGAGATGTTGTTGTTGTAGTTGATGTTCCATGGAACGGACCACAAGAGGCTGCCGTCTTCCAGAGATCGACCCTGCATCTCGCGGGCGGCTCCAAGGATGATTTGTTTTTGGCCGGCCAACGTCGCGGTGAAGGGGGACATGTAGGCCTGATTTTCGGCTTCGGCTTCCCAAAGAAGATCGCCGGACAGTTTATCGAGGGCCACCAAGGTGGATTTGCCGCGCGCCCGCACGCCGGTGGTGATGATCAGGGCGTTACCTTCCACCCAGGGCGAAGCGCATGTGCCGAACATCAGATTACGGGTTTCAAAGCGTTCATGAATGTTCAGGTGCCAAAGCAGTTTGCCAGTCACAGCATCGAGGCAATGGAGCTGACCTTCGGCACCGAGGGTGTAAAGCCGGCCATCATCGTAGGTGGGCCCGGTGCGCGGGCCTACGCCGCCCATGTGATAGGCGTCATCAAATTCACCCTCATATTGATGCCGCCAAAGCCCGCGGCCGTCAGTGAGGTTGTAGCAGGTGACCACCTCGCCGCGATCCCATTGCTCCAGCGTGAAGAGTCGGCCCTTGGCGATGGTGATGCTGGAGTGTCCGCCGCCGACCACTGTTTTCCAAATTTGTTTGGGCGGCGAGTTGTCCCAGTCCGTGCGAATGGCCGGGCCGGAGTACACCCCATCGCGTTGGGCGCCGCGGTAGCCGGGCCAGAACGCAGGGTCGTTCTCGTTGGGTTTGCGGTCCGAATAAGCCCAGTTGGCATCGGAAGGCGCGGTCTGCATCCAGCGCAGACCGCCGGGAACGCCACGCCCATCCCAGTCCAGCCGTATCCAGCCCGCAGCCCAGAGAATCCCCAGGCCGACCAGTAACTGAACACCGGTAAGGATCAATAAAATGATTTTTTTACCGAGAGAATCCGCAATAGTAAACAGGCCGTAGATCGGGGACAGGTAACAGATCAAACGCGGCGAGGGGGAACTGGGTTGGTCGTCACTCACGGGGCGGAGTGTATCGGGCCGGCGGCACAGGGCAACTTTTGGTTTCACACGGCGTGTTCTGGGTACGGTCTGGCGGGATTTGGTGCTGTTGAGCTGGCGAGTGGATTCGGCGTTGCTGGTCCCGCATGTGCCGGCGGGCACGGATCTGGATGTGGCGGCACTTACGGGTAAACCTAATTCGGGGGTGAACGCCGATTGATTAGGGGTTGAGGTGTTTTCGGTGGAAATGATTTAACCATAGAGAGCGCAGAGTTTATAAGAGGATATCTCTGTGTTTTCTGTGCCTCTGTGGAGGATGGGTCTACCTAACAATCTCTTTTACCACGCGGGCGGGGCGATCGTTGGTGAGTTTTTGGGATTGGCCGCCGTGGTGGTAGGTGAGCTGGGTGTGGTTGATGCCGAATTGGTTGAGGAGGGTGGCTTGGTAATCGTTGGCGGTGACCTTATCGACGGCGGCGCGGTGGCCGACTTCGTCGGTTTCTCCATAGATGGTGCCGGGCTTGAAGCCGCCGCCGGCGATCCAGGTGCTAAAGCCTTGGCCATTGTGGTCGCGGCCGGGTTTGCTGCGGGATTGCACAACCGGCAACCGGCCGATCTCGCCGCCCCAATGGACGACAGTGCTGTCGAGAAGGCCGCGTTGTTTTAAATCGGTGACGAGCGCGGCGGCGGGTTGATCGGTGCGGCGGCAAATGGATGGCAAGCTGGCGTGGATGTTTTCGTGGTTATCCCACGGCTGGCCGTTGAGAAAGAGCTGTACAAAGCGCACGCCGCGTTCGACAAGCCGCCGTGCGATGAGGCAGCGGGTGCCGTATTCCTTAGTTTCCTTTTGGTCAATACCGTACAGTTTTTTGGTGGCCTCGCTTTCGCCGCTGATATCGAACGCTTCCTTGGCAGCGGTCTGCATGCGGGCGGCCAGCTCGAAGCTGGCGATGCGCGACTCGAGGGCGTCTTCACCGGGCAATGCCTCGGTTTGATCGGCGTTAAGGCCGTTTAGGAATTGCAGGAAGTTTTCCTGGGGCGCACCGAGCAGATGGCCGGGGGCGTCGAGGTTGAAGATGCGCGGTTCTTTGGCGCGCAGGACGGTGCCCTGGTACAGGCTAGGCAGCCAACCGTTGCTCCAGTTGTGATTGCCATCGACCGGTTTACCGCCGGGATCCTTGAGCACCATGTAGGCGGGCAGCTCGTCGTTTTCACTGCCGAGGCCGTAGGTGAGCCACGCGCCGAGGCTGGGCCGGCCGATTACGCCCGGGATGCCCGCGTTAATGTAACGGATGGAAACCTCGTGGCCGTTGTGGCCGGTGTGCATGCTTCGGATCATGCAGAGATCGTCGGCGATCTTTGCGGTGTGCGGCAGCAGTTCGCTGAAGTCCATGCCGCATTGCCCGTGTTTCTTGAATCGCCACGGGCTGCCAAGGAGCTTGCGGCTGGCTTCGTTGGCGAAGCTGTACTGGACACTGCCGCCGTAATCCATACCGTCGCAGCGCTGCAGTTCGGGCTTGGGATCGGTGAGATCCATGTGGCTTGGGCCGCCGTGCATGAACAGGGAAATCATCGCCTTGGCCCGGGGCACGTGATGCGGCTGTTTGGGCTTAAGGTCAAAACGTCGTTGCCCGCGCGGGATGTTCTTGGGCGTGCCGAGCAGTTTCTCGCGCTGCAACAGCCACGCCAGCGCGAGGCTGCCGATACCCATCGTGTTGCGGACGAGAAATTGGCGGCGGTTGAAAAAGTCGTTCATGCCAAAAGCTCTTTTACCACGCGGGCCTTTTGCCCGTCGGTCAGGGTTTGTTCCTGTGCGGCGCGTTTGTAGGTAAGTTGTTCGTGGTTGAGGCCGAATTGGTGCAGCAGGGTGGCATGGTAATCGTAGTGGTTGACGATGTCCGACACGGCGCGGTGGCCCCATTCGTCGGTGGCTCCGTGAATGTGGCCACCTTTAAAACCGCCTCCAGCGAGCCACATGGAAAAGCCATATGTATTGTGGTCTCGGCCCGGGCTCTTTTCGTTTTGCACAACGGGCAGGCGGCCCATCTCGCCGCCCCAATGAACGACCGTGCTGTCCAGCAGGCCTCGACCCTTGAGATCCTTGATGAGGCCGGCAATAGGTCGGTCAATTTTTTTGCAGGACGCCGGCAGGGCATTGGTGATATTGCCGTGATGATCCCAGTACTGGTTCTTGGTAAACACTTGGATGAACCGTACGCCATGCTCCACCAGCCGCCGCGCAATGAGACAGCGAGTACCGAAATCTTTCGTAGCCGGATTATCAATGCCGTACATCTTCTTAGTGGCGTCGCTTTCGCCGGAGATATCCATCACATCCGCGGCTGTAGTCTGCATGCGCGCGGCCAGTTCGAAGCTGGCGATGCGAGCCTCGAGATCCAGTTCACCAGAACTCTGGTTGTCGTCATTGAGTTGCCCCAGAAATTCCAAAAAGTTTTCCTGTGGTTTCCCCTGCAATTCGGCTGGCGGATTGAGATTAAGGATACGCGGTTTGCGCGCGCGCACGACGGTGCCCTGATAAAGGCTGGGCAGAAAACCGGGTGACCAGTTGAGTACACCTTCGACCGGAATGTTGACTGGATCGCGCAGCACCATATAGGCGGGCAGGTTTTGGTTTTCCGTGCCGAGGCCGTAGGAAAGCCAACTACCGAGTGCCGGGCGGCCCTTGTTAGTGCGGCCGCTGTTCATTGCGTGGATGGATTGGCCGTGATTATTCACGCCGGTGTGCATGCTACGGATTAGGCAGAGTTCGTCGGCCACCTCGCCAAAGCCTGGCACCAGTCCGCTGAAATCCATGCCGCATTGGCCGTGTTTCTTGAACTTCCATTTGCTGGCCAGCACTTTGCTGCTCGCTTGAGCGGCGTTGTCGTACTTGATCTTCTCCGGAAAATCGCGCCCGGCCCATTCGTCGAGCTGGGGTTTGGGATCGCAAATATCCATCTGGCTCGGGCCGCCCTGCATGAAGCAGGAAATCATCGCCTTGGCGCGCGGAGCGTGATGCGGCTGCTTGGGTAACAAGGTATGCGCGGCGGATCCCAGATCCGGCTTCACCGGCTTGGCCAGCAGGCCCTCGCGCTGCAACAGCCACGCCAACGCCACGCCGCCAATCCCCATCGCGTTTTGCGCGAGGAAATGGCGGCGGCTGGAAAGTAGGTGGGCGTTATTCGACATAAACAAACTTGTTCGCGCTTATCAGTGCCTGACAGTAGTTGGCCAGGGCGGTGAGTTCGGGGGTCTTGTCTTTGCGTTCCTTGAACAGGGCTGTTTGGCGATGGACGAATTCGCGCGACTTGGAAAGCTGCTCGGGCGTGGCGGCCCGGCCGAAGGCGTGGTGCCAGCCGGTGGTGAGCTGGGCATCGAGATCGTCCTTGGCCGCGGCCTGCAAACGCTCGGCCATGGCTCGGCTTTGGCTGATGACGAAGGCGTTGTTCATGAAGATCAACGCTTGCGGTGCCACGGTGGAAACGGGGCGCTTGGCGCAGTTGGGCTCCATGGCGGGTGCGTCGAAGGCATCGAGGAAGGAGAGTTTGCGCGTGCGGCGCACCTGCACGTAGAGGCTGCGTCGATGTTGCGCGCCCTGGAGATCAACCGCCTTGCCGGGCTTGCGCTCGCCATCGAGGTTTTCCTTGCCGATCACAAACTGGCCGACTTCATCCTCCATTACTGGTACGGGCTTGCCGCCCAAGCGCAGGCTGATCTGTCCGCTGAGTGCGAGCATGGCGTCCCGAATGGTCTCGGCTTCCATGCGGCGGACATTCATGCGGCCGAGGAGACGGTTGTCCGGATCAAGTGCATCCTGCTTGGCGTTCCGTCGGGAAACTTGTTGGTAGGCTTGGCTGGTCATGATGAGTTTGTGCAGCCGTTTGAGGCGCCAGCCGTTTTTCATAAAGTCAGCGGCCAGCCAGTCGAGTAATTCGGGATGACTTGGTAGCTCGCCCAATCGGCCAAAGTCGCCGGGTGTATCCACCAAACCGCGGCCAAAATGATGCAGCCAAAAGCGGTTCACCAACACGCGTGCGGTAAGCGGGTGTTGGCCGCTGGTGAGATGTTGGGCAAAGGCTGTGCGGCGGCCGGTGGAGGGCAGGGCGGGATCGTTCTCAGCGATGACCGGCGCGGACACGACGGTGAGCCCGGCAGGTTTTACGGCGTCCTTGGGTTGATCGTGGTTGCCGCGGAAGAAAACGTGCGTAGTCGGCGGTGTGCCGGCCGGCTCAGTGAGCGCGCGGATGAAGGGTTCTTCCGGCTTGGTGGCGCGGATGTCGCTCGCCTTTTTGGCCATCGCATCGAGCACCTTTTTGCTGAGTGCATCCTTGAAGAACTGAATGCGCTCATCGATGCGTTTCAATTCGGCGGCCGCCTTTTCGTCGTCTTTTTTGTCGGTAAACTTCTTTCGCTCGGTGTTGAGCTTGCTGATTTCGCCGTTGTACTCGCGGTCGTAAAGATACAGTGAACCGGCGCTGATCTGCCGTACGCTCGGGTATTTTTTCAGAATGGCATTCTGCGGGTCGGTGCGTTTCTTGGAGCGGTAGGCTTCGCGCAGTTCGGCGCGGTCCTTTTCCGGTACGGCCTCGAGTTTCCAGGTGAGCGTGCGCTCGATGAAAAACTCGATTTTCTTTTGGCGCTCGGCATCGGCCTTTTTGGCCTCAGCCTCGATCTCGGCGGCCTTGTTGCGGTCGGCATCGGTGTAGAGCGTGATGCGGCGGCTGTTGGGCACGCGCCAGCTCTTGGGGTTGAGACCTGGCTCGAAGATGGCGCGTAGTTGGTAGTAATCCTTTTGCGGAATGGGATCGTAGCGATGATCGTGGCATTGGGCGCAGCCGACGGTGAGGCCCATGAGTGAGCTGGATACAATCTTGAGGGTTTCGGCCATTACCTGATTGCGGGCGTCATTATTATTGGCCGTGCCTGTACCGTCCGGCGCCATACGGAGATAGCCGGTGGCGGTGAGCTTGTCGATCTGGTCGGACTGCAGCTCGGTATGCGGCGGCTTCACCATCTCGTCACCGGCGAGTTGTTCGCGAATGAACTGGTCCCAGGGCAAATCCTTGTTGAAGGCGTTCACGACATAATCACGGTAACGCCAGGCCCAGGTGCGTTCGGTGTCTTTCTCGTTGTAACCCTCCGAGTCGGCATAGCCCGCCACATCCAGCCAATGCCGGCCCCATCGCACACCGTACTGCGGCGAGGTGAGCAGGCGATCGATCAGCTTGGCGTAGGCGTCAGGCGATTGGTCGGCAATGAATTTTTTGGTTTCCTCCGGTGTGGGCGGCAGGCCGGTAAGATCCACGGTGGCGCGGCGGATTAACGTGGCCTTATCCGCGGCTGCCGATAAGCTCAAACCCTTAGTATGCAGGCGCCGCAGTAGAAACGCATCGATCGGATGTTTCGCGCCCTCAGGTACCTTGGGGTTTTGAATCGGCTGAAACGCCCAGAAGCTGCGTTCTTCCGCCGTGATACCCACGGTATCGGGATCCCCCGGCTCCGGTCGCGCGGTCTTGGCGCCTTGGGCAATCCATTCACGGATCAGGGCGATCTCTTCGGCTGACAGCTTCGCCTGTTCTTTGGGCATCTTGCCGGACTCAACCATCTGGAACAGTCGGCTTTCCTCCGGCTTGCCCTCGACGATGGCCGGCCCGTGCTCGCCGCCTTCCAGCAACAGCCGTCGTAGCCGCACATCAAGGTCACCGCGTTCCCGACCGTCTTCTCCGTGGCAATGGAAACAATGCGCCTTGAGGATCGGCCGGATGTCCTTCTCAAACAACACCGGCGCGGCCTGTAAGGGGGGCGCAGCCAACAGCAGGATTAGGATCGTAATAAACCGCATTACTTATACTGAATAGACCTTATCCGGAGCATCGAAATTCGACAATTATGAAACCAAATATTTCTTCCCAATGCTGGAAGCAAAAAGAAAGCCTGATCGCCAAAAACGAACTCCCCCAAGCGTGCAAAGACTACGACCACGCCCGCGCTGCTTACCGCAAAATCATCGCTGAGAGTTTCGATGGACGGGAGTGATTATAGCTATTCGGCGAATTGAATAGCCTTGCCCGTCTTCAAGACTGTGCTAGGTTGGTGCGGAGGAGTTGGCTGAGGCCGTTCAGCCACTACTGAATCAAACTGTCCGATATGTCAGCGCCACCCGCACCGCAACCACCTCCCGGAGCCGTCCCTCCACCAGGTGCTGCGCCTGCCCCAGCCCCCGGAGCACCGACACAAAAGAAGGCTACTGTACGCATCGGTCTACCGCCCAAACCGGACGCCAAACAAACGATTCGAATTAGCCTGCCCGGCAAAGGCGGAGGCGCCCCAGCTCCCGGTGGAGCACCGGCCCCAGGAGGCGCCGCTCCTGCCCCTGAAACTCAACGTGCAGCAGCTCCTGCCCCTGTTCCGGGTGCAGCTCCAGCTCCTGCCCCTGTTCCGGGTGCAGCTCCAGCTCCTGCCCCTGTCCCGGGTGCAGCTCCAGCTCCTGCCCCTGTTCCGGGTGCAGCTCCAGCTCCTGCCCCTGTCCCGGGTGCAGCTCCAGCTCCTGCCCCTGTTCCGGGTGCAGCTCCAGCTCCTGCCC
>JAYOSV010000001.1:26499-35732 GCA_038139415.1 Verrucomicrobiales bacterium
GTGCAGCTCCAGCTCCTGCCCCTGTTCCGGGTGCAGCTCCAGCTCCTGCCCCTGTTCCGGGTGCAGCTCCAGCTCCTGCCCCTGCTCCGGGCGCAGCTCCAGCTCCTGCCCCTGCACAAGGGGTACCAACTTCAGGCGTGGCTCCGGCTCCTGGTGCGGCTCCGGCAGTGGCTGTTCCAGCTCCTATGCCAGGTGCTGCGGGTCCGGGAGATGAAACGACCCCGCCAGGGGCTGTTCCGGCTGGAGCACCCGCTCCCGTGGGCGGTCCTGTTCCCGGGGCGCCTGCACCGCAACCTATGCCCGGTGAAGTACCTGTGGCTGCTCCAGCTCCAGTTGCGGCTGAAGGCGGTGGCGCACCGGATAAGATCGACATGATTTTGGCCGTGGTTGCCTTTCTCGTCACCGTGGGATGTGTGGTGGTGTTGAAGATTCTTTAATCGTCTGCCAAAAACGCTTTCCCTCCGGCCCCTCGGCCTTTACCCTCCGCCCTTATGGCTTCTGAAAACGTAATTGTTGTGAGCGCAGAAAACTTCGATTCCGAAGTATTACAGAGTGACGTGCCCGTGCTAGTGGATTTCTGGGCGCCGTGGTGTGGCCCGTGCAAAATGCTGGGTCCCGTGATCGATCAATTGGCTGATGAATACGCTGGCAAAGCGAAGGTCGCCAAGGTGGATATCGAATCGGACGAAGCCACCAAGCAGCTGGCCATGACGCAAGGGGTCACGAGTATTCCAGCGTTGATGGTTTTCAAGGGAGGCGAGAAAGTGGCAAGCGAAGTCGGCGCACAGGGCAAGCCCAAGCTGGCTGAGCTGATCGATAACGCTCTGGCCTAGCCCATGAGGGGAGCGCCATGAACCTCCCCGCGCTTCAACAAGACGACGCCCTTCGGCGGCGCGAATTTCCCGTATGCACGGACAAGGTCTACTTGGCCCATGCCGGCGTGTCGCCGGTGCCGGCGTGCGTGGAACGCGCGGTGGCAGCCGCCGTTAGCGCTGCTGCACGAGGAGATCAGGAAGATGGTTTGGGACCTCTGCTCCGCCAAACCCGTGCGCGCGCCAGCGAATTGCTGGGAGCTGATCCTTCCGAAGTGGCGCTGCTAGGGCCCACCACCGCCGGTCTCAGTGCCGTGGCGGCGGGGCTGGATTGGCAGGCGGGCGATGAGGTGCTGATTTATCAGGACGACTTTCCGGTGAACGTCTACCCGTGGTTGGCGCTGGAAACGCGCGGCGTGACGGTCCGACGCTTGCAAACGCCCGCGCTGGGGCAGGTCACGCCGGAGTTGGTGCTGGAACAACTCACGGACAAAACACGCCTCGTTGCGCTGGCCTCATGTCATTTTGTTTCCGGCTGGCGCATTGATCATGATGCCATTGGGCGCGAACTGCGCGCGCGTGATGTTTTATTTTGCCTCGATGCCATCCAGACGCTCGGCGCGTTTCCCACCACCGTGGAGCACGTGGATTTCCTTGCTGCCGATGCCCACAAATGGCTGCTCGGCCCGTGTGCGGCCGGTGTGTTTTATGTGCGGCGCGATTTGCAGGATCGTCTCGCGCCGCAGGCCTTTGGCTGGAACAACGTGCGCTGCTCCGGTTATGTCGCGCAGGAGCAAATGACCCTTCGCACCGATGCTCGCCGTTACGAGGCTGGTAGCTTCAACATCCTTGGCATCGCCGGCCTTAATGCCGCGCTCGGGCTGCTGCTCGAGGTGGGCATCGACACCATCGCCGTCGATCTCACCGCCAAGCGCGCGTGGCTCGTTGACGCACTACAAGTCAAAGGCTTCGATGTGCTTTTCCCCGAGGCCCAAAGCGGCATCACTTCCTGCTCCTGCCAAGGCACTGATATGAAAGCGCTTGGCGAAACACTTGCCGCCGCCAATGTCGTCGCCTCCGTCCGTACCGAACGCAGTGGCCGTGATTACCTTCGCTTCTCGCCACATTATTACAATACCCCTGCTGAGCTGGAGCGGGCGTTGGAGTTGCTCTAGGGAATATTGGTTATAGGTGGAGTTTGTTTTTACGCGGAGGCGCAGAGGAAATTTCTCCGCGGCTCTGTGCCTCCGCGTGTGCCTCAATGGGGGACAGGTTCCACCTAGGACCATTTCATTTGGGACAACTCTTGGGCAATTCGAAAAGGCTTTGCTTGCGCAGACTTGGCCCGGTGGGCTTTACTGCCCCGGTTTTATATGGATTCGAATTTACTGGAAAAAGCAAAGGCGTACGGTTTTTCGGACCGGCAGATTGCGCATCTGACGGGGAGCACGGAGGATGCTGTTAGGGCGGAGCGCAATGCGACGGGACTGGTACCGAGCTATCGGCTGGTGGATACGTGCGCGGCGGAATTCGAGGCGTACACGCCTTATTACTATTCCACCTACGACCGCGGCGATGACGAGATAAATCCTACCGATCGCAAGAAGGTGATGATTCTCGGCGGCGGCCCGAATCGGATTGGGCAGGGGATTGAGTTTGATTACTGCTGTGTGCATGCGGCGTTCGCGCTGAAGGAGGATGGGTTCGAGACGTTGATGGTGAATTCGAATCCTGAAACAGTTTCCACCGATTACGACACGAGCGATAAACTATTTTTCGAACCGCTCACGCTGGAGGATGTGCTGCACATTTATGAGCGCGAACAATGCTGGGGCGTCATCGCGCAATTCGGCGGGCAGACGCCACTGAATCTTGCGCTGGGCTTGCAAGCCAACGGCGTGAACATCTTGGGAACCAGCCCACAGAGCATCGAGCGCGCGGAGGATCGCGAGATGTTTGCCGCCATGCTGCATAAGCTAAATATCCCGCAACCGCCCAATGGCCTGGCCACCAACGAGGAGGAAGCAGTGGTCGAGGCGCACAAGTTGGATTATCCGGTGCTAGTTCGGCCGTCCTTCGTGCTCGGCGGGCGCGCGATGCAGATTGTGTATTCGGACAACGAGCTGCGCCATTATATGCAGCACGCGGTGGAGGCATCGCCGGAACGGCCGGTGTTGGTGGATAAATTTTTGGAAGACGCCACGGAGGTGGATGTGGACTGCATCGCGGATGCGAAGGACGGTACGATCGTCATCGGCGGGATGCTCGAACATGTGGAGTTTGCAGGTGTGCACTCGGGCGATGCGGCGATGGTGCTGCCACCGCACGAACTTTCGCAATCGGCCATCGACACGATGCGAGAGTACACGCACGCGATGGCGCGTGAGCTGGAGGTCACTGGCCTGATGAACGTGCAGTACGCGGTGAAGGACGAGATTGTTTATGTGCTGGAGGTTAACCCGCGCGCGTCGCGGACGATTCCGTTTGTCAGTAAAGCCATCGGTAAACCACTCGCCAAGCTCGCCGCGCAGGTGATGGCCGGCGCAAAGCTAAGTGAGCTTGGGTTCACAGAGGAAATTTGGCCGAGCTATTGGGCAGTGAAAGAGTCAGTGTTTCCGTTCAACAAATTTATTGGGCAGGACATCATTCTCAGCCCTGAGATGCGATCAACCGGTGAGGTGATGGGTCTCGATAAAGACCTCGGTGTGGCCTATGCCAAAAGCCAAATGGCCGCCAGCTCGCCGTTGCCTATGGAAGGCAAGGTGTTTATCAGCGTGAGCGACGCGCATAAGGCCGTCGTGCCCGCGTTGGCGAAGGACTTTGTGGATCTCGGCTTCGAGTTGGTCGCCACCGGCGGCACGGCGAATGTTATTGAGGAGTCGGGGCTGCAAGTGGAGCGCGTGAACAAGCTCGCCGAAGGTAGGCCAAACTCGCTCGATTTACTAAAGAACAACGAGCTGCAACTCGTCATCAATACTCCCACCGGCGAAGTGCCGCGCAGTGACGAAGTCCAAATCCGCACCAGTGCTGTTTACACCGGAACGCCTATCATGACGACCATCAGTAGCGCCAAGGCTGCAGTGAATGGAATTCGCGCCCTCAAAAAATCCGGCTACGGCGTGCGGACGGTACAGGAGTTTCATTGATTTTTTACCACTGCGGCACCGAGGTCACAGAGAATTTGGGATGGATTCCCTCTGTGCCTCTGAGGTGAGAGACAGCGCTCGCTCAAAACCACGCGCCTTCGCCAACGTTTCTTCGTATTCCATATCCGGATCGGAATCCGCCACGATACCAGCGCCCACTTGGAAGTGCACTTGACCGTCACGCACGATGGCGGTTCGGATGGCGATGTTGAACTGGCTCTCGCGGTTGAATCCGAGGTAGCCAAGGCTGCCGGTGTACGGCCCGCGGGTGACGGGCTCGAGTTCGTCAATGATCTCCATCGCGCGAAACTTCGGCGCGCCGGTGATACTGCCGCCGGGGAAACAATCGCGCAACGCCGCAAGATGTGAAAGCTCCGAGCGTAATCGGCCTTCGACCGTGGAGACGAGGTGTTGCACTTGAGCGAATTTTTCCAGCCGCATTAGTTCCGGCACGGCGATGCTAGCAAATTCGCACACACGCCCGAGATCGTTTCGTAACAGGTCGGTTATCATTACCAGCTCAGCGCGCTCCTTCTCGCTGGATTGTAGTTCGTATGCGAGTTGTGCGTCGCGTTGCGGATCGGCGTCCCGCGGACGGGTGCCTTTGATGGGTCGTGTCTGGATGTGTTGACCGCTGAGACGCAGGAAACGCTCTGGACTGGACGAGGTAATCTGAAAATCGCCCGCATCGAGGAACGCCCCAAACGGCGCCGGACTGGCGGCATGCAACGCCCGATAAAACTCCCAACCTTCCCCGCTCCAAGGCGCGGTGAACCGTTGGGAGAGGTTCACCTGATAAATATCTCCGGCGCGGATGTATTCGAGCGCGCGGCGAATGGCGGCGATGAATTGGTCGCGGGTGAAGTTGAAGGTGGGAACGGGAGGGGCGAGTTCCACCTCGCCCGTGTTTTTTTCGAATCGATTTGGGGCGCGGAGGCACGAGTCCTTGCCTAGCTGTTCATGCCACCAATGGGCCTGTTGGCGGGCGCGGGATTCGTTGCGCGACCCATCAGCGGCTAGGCCGGTGGCGACCAGCCAGGTTTTGCCGAGGTGATGATCGAAAATCGCGAGGCTGTCGTAAAAGCCCACTGCACAATCGGGCAGCTCGAGATCGTTCACTGCGCGGGCGGACAGGCGGGGTTCGATAAAGTTTTTCAGGTCGTAGCCCCAGTAACCAAAGCAGCCACCCAGTGGAAAGGGTAAATCGATCTCGTCGATCAATTCATATCGCTCGAGCAATTGCTCAAGTGCGTTCCACGGGTTGCCAAATTGAACCCCGCGATGGTTATCCGTGCGTAATTCACAGCGGCTCCCCCACGCGCGGAACGTCAAAAATGGCTGCGCCACAACAAACGAATAGCGCGCCTGATCGGCCGCCTCGCCGTCACTGCGCAGCAGCATTAGGCCGGGCAGGCTACGCAGTTGCTCCGCCAGAGTTTCTGGCGTATGGCGCGTGCGTGCATGCTCGATGAGCGGGCGCATCAGGCGAACGCGGAAGGCGGCGTGGTTTGGTCGCCGGTCTTGGCGTGGAAATCGTTGATGATCTTCATGGCCTTGGCGGGGCTGTCGGTGATGGTCACCAGATCCGTATCCTCAGGGCTGATGTATTTGCCGCGCTTGAGCGTGCCATTGGCCCACTTGAGCAATCCACTCCAGTAGCTACGCCCAAAACAAATCAACGGGAAGCGCGGGACTTTGCGCGTTTGCACTAGCGTGAGAATTTCAAAGAACTCATCCATCGTGCCAAACCCGCCGGGCATATAGACAAACGCCGTACTGTATTTGGCCAGGCAGACTTTGCGGGAGAAGAAATAGTGAAAGTCCACCGCGATGTTGGAGTACGGATTGCCGCACTGCTCGAAGGGCAGTTTGATGTTCAGGCCCACGGATTTCCCGCCTCCTTCGGCTGCGCCCTTGTTGGCGGCCTCCATGATGCCGGGGCCGCCACCGGTGATGACGGCATAGTTGTTTTCCGCTAAGCGCCGTGAGAGATCGACTGTGGCCTTGTAAAATTTATCGCGCGGCTTGGTGCGCGCGGAGCCAAATACCGTGACCGCCGGGCCAAGGTGGGAGAGTTCATCGAAACCCTCCACGAACTCCGACATAATTCGGAACACGCGCCAGGGATCCTCGTTGACGAAACGGGTAGATTTCTTGGGGGGCTGTTTCTTTTTGGCCATGCACCATCCTAAGCACGGCTCTCAGTGGGTCAATCTCCTGTTGCTGACAAAAATCTAGCTGTTGCGTCGGATCGGCTCAATGGATTTGGGGCGTTCCTTCACAAACAAGCGGATCGGGCAGCCCTCGAAGCCGAAGGCGCTCCGAAGCTGGCGCGTCAAGTAGAGCTCATACTGGTCATTGCTCACATGGGGGGCATTAACGAACAGGGTAAAGGCGGGTGGGGAACCCTCCAACTGGACGGCGTAGTAGAGCTTGAAACGTTTGCCGGTTTTGTTGGGGGGTTGGCGTTGGTCGATGATGTCTTGCAACGCGCGGTTGATCAGCGGCGTGGGAATGCGCTGGCGCCATTGATCGTCCACATAGCGAATGGCCTCGAGCAGGCGGTCGAGTTGAAAGCCCTCTACAGCGCTGGTGAAAATGACGGGAGCATAATCGAGAAAGAAAAGCTGGTCCTGCACCCATTGGCCAAATTCACCGAGGGTGGTTAGGCGTTTTTCTCGGTCATCACGATGGCGGTCCTTTTTGCGTCGGTGCTCAATTTCATCGCGGCGCGCGGCCTTGACCGCCTCGGTGGTGAGGTCCCATTTATTGATCACCACGATGCAGGCGCGATGGTTCCGAGTGATGAGGTCGGCGATTTTTTTGTCCTGCTCCACAATGCCGGTTTCGGCATCAATCACCAACACGGCAATATCGCAACGCTCGATGGCGGCGGCTGTGCGAGTGACACTGAAATATTCGAGCGTGTCTTTGACCCGACTTTTTTTGCGCATGCCTGCAGTATCAATGAGGAGACATTCCTGCTGTCGTCCGTCGGTCTCGATGGTGAACGGTACATCCACTGCATCGCGGGTGGTGCCGGGGATGTCACTCACAATCACGCGATCGCTTTGGGTGAGCGCGTTGATGATGGAGGATTTTCCTACATTCGGCCGGCCCACAAATGCAAGCTTGAGCGGCTCGGCTGCGGAGGAGCTCTCCTCAGTGCTAGGCGTTTTCTGGGGAAGATGCGAGAGGCCCTCGAGCATCATGGAATCCGTGCCGCGATCGTGTAGGGCACTTACGGGAAAAATCTGGTCGAAGCCGAGCTGGCTGAACTCCACCGCATTTTCGGCGAGCAGATTGTTGTCGGATTTATTGACCGCGAGCAGGGTGGGCTTGCCGCTTTGGCGCAAATGTTGAGCGACCTCTAGGTCCAACGGCACAATGCCTTCCTGCACGTTCACCACGAAAATAATGGCATCAGCCGCCTCAATGGCGACATTGACCTGATCCACCGTGGCCGTGGCGATGACATCTGTGGATTTTTCGCCGGGTACAAGCCCGATACCGCCGGTATCCACGAGCGTAAACGGCCGGCCCTGCCATTCCACCTCAGCCGCCACGCGGTCCCGCGTTACGCCAGCCATATCGTGCACAATGGCAATCCGTCGACCGGCAATTCGGTTGAACAAGGCGGATTTACCGACATTCGGGCGACCCACAATGGCAAGAGTTCCGGGCATATAATCTTCGTTGAATGATGTGTTTCGTGCGGGGAATCAGCAGGAATTCGGGGTTTTTGCGCGAAAAACGTGCAAAAATGGCGACCCCTACGGGACTCGAACCCGTGTTGCCGGCGTGAAAGGCCAGTGTCCTAACCACTAGACGAAGGGGTCAACCGTGTCAGGGCGGGGAAATATACGAATGAAATCCGAATTGTCACGGGAAAAGTGCTTCCAATTTAAACTCGGTCCAATCGCAGGTTGACAGACGAGAGGATCTTTGGCAGCTTATCTCGACACCCAGTTTTCTGATCCGGGCGACAGAACGTTTCTTCAGAGGGGTTCTCCACCCCCACCTCCTTGGCGTCTGTTGCCCGGATCACTTTTTTTCACATGACCCCTCGAAACGATTGACGCATGCGGCGCATTGGCTTAATTTCCCGCCTCCCATCACGGGAACGTTGCGGGGGTGTAGCTCAATTGGTTAGAGCGCTGGCCTGTCACGCCAGAGGTCGCGGGTTCGAGTCCCGTCACTCCCGCCACTTTTTTCTTCTATTTTGTGCGCTTATCTCACCGGATCTGTCGTACAGCTTGAGTAAACTGTCTGTGTTTAACACAGTCTTAACACAGTAGATGAGGAGAAAAGCGTTATGCCTAACGGTTCGCCCGTACACTTTGGTAAGAGTCCCTTCAAAGTGGGTGTGAAGCCGGTCATTAAACGGTCAAGGGCGTTAAGAGTGAACTACTAATTCGGCCATTGAGAGGAAACTATGAAGCCTCTTAGTGTTTCCAGATAACCTGAGGTAGACGGACAAACCTGAGCTACCAAAAGCGGACTTTCTTTTGTATTAAAATGTGATCTGAGTAATTCTGTGAATTTAAGGCGAGGAAGAAGTCCATCACTTGAGAGTCTTAGCGTTGAAGCTAGCCAGTAGGGTTTGGTTAACACAGTCCATAATGCGTCTTTGGTTTGTTCAGGGAGTTCCTCTTCACCGTGGCGTATCCAGAATCCTTTGAGGTGTTTTGAGTCGAGGCTCGAAAGGCAATTGCTATTCGTCTCATAAGGTTTGTTATAAAAGAGCCACCCCTTAAAAAAGGCCTGTCGTTGGATCGAATCAATTCCATTAAGGGTAGCCAGTTCGTGGTTTAGATTTTCCCGCGTGCTGCGGGGTAACTGAATATTTAATAATCGTGCCTTTTTTAAAGCTAGGTTGTCGGCAGCATTAGGGCCTATGTATCCTTGTTCGTCGCAATCAGGCGTCAGTTGAAGGAAATATTTAACAGCAGTTTCCCAGTGGATAAGTTGATTGTCATGACTAAAGAGAAAATCGATCTCTCCCAGAGTTCGTTTTCCTTTATGTATCTGCAGGTTGCTCGCAATGACCTCAAATTCAGTCAGGTGCTCAAGCCAATACTGTACTAGTATTTCAAAATATCGACCGACACGCTGGCTTGGAAATCGCTCTAGATAAGAGAGGAGATGCGTAGGGTTATTTTCTAGTTCGTAAAGTTTGTCTAAGGCCTTATCAAATAATAATTCACAATCCTCTTCGGTGAAAACAGAGTGCTGAGGCGCGTCGTCTTTTAGCATTGATGGGCTACTCATGACC
>JAYOSV010000001.1:35742-94435 GCA_038139415.1 Verrucomicrobiales bacterium
TGTTTAAATGCCTCTAACATTGGAATCAATACCGCCAAACTCTAAGAACCTAAATAAACTAGGAAGTAACTAACCTTCACCGTGAAACTTCCCGAGTGTGTTGGTCTTTTCAGTTGGGAATGTTATGTTTACCCTAAACAGATGTCAGGACCTAGTAATGTTTTGGGTGAGAAGTTGGAATTGTGCTGTTCTGATCCGATGACCGGTTTTTACCGAAATGGAATGTGTGCTACAGGCCCCGATGATCATGGCTTACACACGGTCTGCGTCAGGGTGACAGCTGTGTTTCTAGAATTTTCCAGATCGAGAGGAAATGACCTTTCAACACCCGCCCCGCGCTTTGATTTCCCGGGGTTGGTAGAGGGCGACAAATGGTGCCTATGCGTCACCCGCTGGAAAGAGGCATTGGATCACGGAGTGGCGCCGCAGGTTTATCTAAAAGCTACTCATCTCAGTGCCCTTGAGTACGTAGATTTGGAGGATTTACAATCTCATGCCGCAGAAGATGAGTCTTAGAGCCAAAACTGCCTCACTGTAGCTTCATGATAATTGCTCGCTAGGGAAGAGGCGAATTGGGTGCGTGGAATGTCATGATTCAGCAAATCCACACACTGGTTTGGTGAATGGAATGCGGATTGTGTTACCTCTATGGAGAATATAGGACCATTGAGGGGCAATTTTGTACTCACTTAAATTTTGAGGGAGTGTGTCGATGGATGTTCATCCGTGGAGTTGACTAATAGCAAAGCACCCAGAGAATTCGGATTAGCAAAGGTGAGGGTGTGATTACCCGCTGGAGGATGAGGAATATTTGTACATCTAACAGTCAGGCTAAATTTTAGGGTCTATCAGACGTCCGGTGATTTTTTTTGCCATATTCAATCCACATACAGGTCCAAAGCTTATGCCAAGCCTCAGAAGCATAGAGTTTTTGGGACTCGGCTCGGACTCTGCGCTTAAGTTGTTGATGTGATTCATTTGCCACTCTTTTCACCTGAAAGGTCATTTTTCAACTTATCACATTATTACCCAAGCCACTAACCAGCGGTTTTTACATCAGTAAATCATCTAAAACAAAAAGCCTTCCCGAAATGCACTCCGTGAGGACTTTCCCCGCTAGTTTCATGACTTGCTAACAGTTGATAGTCTTAACGCATTTGTTTGTTCTCACATTCAATTCTAAACGCCAAAAAACTACATCTAATATCGTTAGTGTTTCGGTAAGATGAAAACGCTTTCGCCCAAAAATGATCAGTAAAATAGCTTATGAGCTTGCTCATGATTATCATGAAATTGTTTCGTTTCCCCAAACTGGGATTTCATGGTTGTTTAAATCAACGAAAGGGTCTGCCTATGTAAAAACTCATAATTGGTCTAATGAATCATAAGGTGATATAGGAGCCTTCCCGGTAACGGGGAGGCTTTTTTGACGCTTGCTCAGAAATGTGTGACTGAATCACCAATCGAGAGAGGTTGACCTCGCCTGAATTCATAGTTACCCAGAGCGAAGACTACCGGCAAGGTTTTGATCTGGGCTAACGCTGCTGCGCTTTGAGCCACTTGGCGTCGTGGGTTTGCAGGAGGGCGAGCAGGAGCGACTGGCACTCCTTGGCGGAGCCATCCAGATTGCGCCGAACCCAAAAGCCTAGGGCGACATTGCCCTCATACCAATCGCCCCACTTTTCCATACGATCGGCTTCCGGGCGGAAGAAATCCTGCAACCACATGCCGGCTTTGCCTTTCGAGGCCAATTGATCGAGATAACCTTCACGGGCCTTGGTGGCGCGTTGGGGGTTGGCTTGGAGGGTTTGATGGGCCCAGAAATAATTACGGGCCAGTTGCCTTAAGTGTTGATCATAAACCGGCTGAAGCTCCTTTCGCAATTGGGCATTGTGCTGTCCGGGAATACCCTGTTGCGTGGCCCATTTCAGAAAAGCCGGGTTGTAATGGCCGAAATCCTCCCTAGCATTGAGATGGAGTTGGCCGTTTTGATGTGGGCCAAGGCGAAAGATTTTATGGCCAGAAAGTTTTTCCAATTGCGCCAGGTTCAACGCGAACTGCGCCTTGGCATAGAGCCCACGGACACCGCGATTGGGCAGCCACGTATCCAGCTTTCGGTAGGCCTCCATGGGGGTGCTCTTGGCCAAAGCGGGCAATTGCCGCCACAACGCCAACACTTCCTTGGGCGACCCTTCGGCCGCTTGGAGCATCATTGGGAGAAGAACAAGCCAGATGCAACGCATGGCGCAACGTGGCAGAACCTTGGCCTTAAACACAGGGAGAGTTATTGACGCTCTGAGCGGGGTGCGATTTTCTAGCCCGGCTGTGGATTCAAAAATTGAACATCGTGTGCAACGGAAGCTGGATGCCTTGTGCAGGGTGGTGCAGGAGCGGTTTGGGGTGGTGATGCGGCCTGAGGTGGCTTGGGATTTGCGCGGGCAGGCGGCGGGGCAGGCAAACGGGCGACGGAACTTGGTCCGTTTCAACCGGGGATTGGCCGAGCGTTATCCGGAGGAGTTTGTGGCGCAAACGGTGCCGCATGAGCTGGCGCATTTAGTGGCATTTAAAAAATTTGGCGGACGCATTCGACCGCACGGCCGCGAGTGGCGGGCGGTGATGATAGCCCTAGGCGCGGAGCCACGCCGGACCCATCGCTACAAAGTAACGCCGGCCCGGAAATTGAAGCGTTATGCCTACCAATGTCATTGCCCGGACGTGGAGTATCCGCTCACGGCCATTCGGCACAACCGCATTCAGCGGGGGCATGTGTATGTTTGCAAACGCTGCCTCCAACCGTTGGAGCCGAAGGCGGCGGCTCATTGATCCTCGGAGCCGCGGCGGTCTTGGGCGCGTTTGCGGGCGGCGGAAAGAGCATCGAAGGTGTTGCCGGTGTCGGAGAGATTGGGCGGGATCACTGGCGGTTGAGTACTGTCTTCCTCCAGCATGGGCGGTGCGACCACGGGTGGGGTGTTGGATTCCTGGTCGGACCGTCGACGTTTGTGTTTGGGAGCGCGAAAGGTCTTGGGCTCGTCGGTTGTGGTGCTGGCTGTGTCGGATTGGGTGACGGCAGCACGCGGGCGCAGGGTGGATCGGCCGTCGCTGGTTTCTTCTGAAGACGTCGCGACGCGGCGGCGAAATTCAAAAAAGCCCGTGCGGCGTTGGAACACTTCGAGCAGGAACAGGATCAAGCCGGCCAACACGAGCCACAGGGAAAGGGGAACGTATCGCGGTTGACGGGGAATGGATGTCCAGATATCCGCCAGATTCAGGCGTTCTCGGCCGCCGGTGGTTTTGCTGAGGGCCGCGAGCGCTTTGCGTCCGCGGTCGGGTTGGTCCGGTGCAAACTCCGGCGAATACGGCAGGCACACCGGCGGTAGACTTTGGCTGAGCGGCACGCCGGTTTGCGAGGTGAGGCTGGCCACGGCCCGTACGGTTTCCTCGCCTTCCAGAGGAATGGCGGCTTCGAGCAGGTCCGCGGTTTTCCAATTAAGCGTGCGCGCCTCTTTGCGGAGAGGTTGGCCGAAGGTTTCGCGCAGGAGCTTGAGGCGCGGGGCTTGTTTAAACACTTCGCCCTGACGAGCGGGGTCCAGATGAAGTTGCACATAGCAAATGCCTTCGCGGATATCCTGAGTGAGCAGCATGCGGTCGGGTAAATGGCTTTGCTGGCCGGCTGCCCAGCCGGAGAGCGTGGCGTAGAAATCCCCGGCTTGCGGCCATTGCGCAAATTCACCGGCGTAGGTGCCATCGGCTTCGCCGGTGTAACAGGCCACACGCCCGTTGCCTGCCTGCCAAAAGGCCACGATCGGCGCGCGGTATTCATCACGCGTGAGCAGGCCCACACTGGCGGCATCGCGCAGGTAGGTGAGATTGTAGCCGCCAACCGGTGGCGGTTGCCACGAGGCGGGGGCGCCCAGGGTGCTGAGCGCGCCGGCCAGTTCGAGGGCGGCGGGTTCCTTGATGAAGGTGTTGCGCGCTACAGCAAAGGTGTCCTGCGCGAAGATGCGGGGGATCTCCTTGGGGCGATCGGTGAAATAGATGTTGCCCTCACCGCGCTTGGCGATGTCTTCCAACAGTTTGGCATCCACATCGCTGGGCGTGCCGAGGCCAATGACACTGATAGAGATGCCAGCTTTGCGCATGGTGTCGATGAGGCGTTTGTAATCGCCGGGTTCCTCGGAATCCTGCGCATCGGAAAACAGGATGATATGCCGGTTGGCCGCCGAGGCTTTCATCAACATTTGCGAGGCGGCCTTCAGTGCCTCGTACACGTAGATGCCGCCGCCCATGGATTCGATCTTGAGAATTTTATTTCGGAAGAGGGCGTTTTGCTGGTGCTCGGCCGAGGCAAGATCCAGCACCGTGTGCGGGGCGCTATCCACGGCGATCACGCCGAATTCATCGGTGGCGGACAATAAATCGAGCACCTGGACGGTGCCGATGTTGGCGAGGTCCATTTTCGTTTTACCACCGGCCACCTGCATGCTCATGGAGCCGGAACGATCCAGCACCACCACAATGGCTGTCTGCAGCTTGCGAATTTCATTACGGCGCTCCATGGAAACGGGCAGGAGGTTTTCCATAGGCGAACCGTAGTAGCCGCCCGGGGCATAGGATTTTTCGCCGCCGGTTACCATGAGCCCTGCGCCGGTGTCTTCCACCCAGGCGGCCAGAGTTTCCATGCCGTCCTGACCGATCTCGCCGGCCATCACATTTTCCAGCACTACCGCGGACCAGCGGGATAAATCGGCCAATGTCCATGGGCACTGATGCGGCTTGCGCGCGACGAGCGTCATGCCGCCTTTCACCATCAATTGCGCCAGACCGGATTCAGCGCCGAAGTGGGATACTAATAAAAGCGGTTTGCGCCCGCGGACTTCCACCAGTGCGCGGGCGGTATTGTTTTCCGGGAACGCATCACCAAGAGCAGTGAGGGTAGAAGTGGCGTTGGCATCAGCGCCAGGCGGGCGTAGGGTGAGGCGGTAGGCGGCGTTACCGGACAGTTTGGCGCGATCACGAAAGAGCAGGCGCGAAAGGCCGCGCGGCACGGCGCGTTCGCCGGCGGATAATTCCTCGCCGTGTTTGGTGAGGGTGTAGCCGATCACTTGTTCGCGTGGCGAATGAATCCAGCCGCTGATCATAAAGGCCTGACCGGGCAACACCTGGGCGGGCACCTGCAGATCACGCACAGCAAGGTCCTCAGCGCGTGGTCGGCTGAGCCAGCGATGATCAATACCAATGCCGCGGCCGGCGGCGCGCGCGGTCACAGCGTTGGGATCGCGGCCGGTCCAATGGCCATCGGATACCACCAGAATTCGGCCGGGATGCGTCGGCGGGATGAGGGACAAGGCGGCCTCCAAGCCATCGGCTAGTCGGGAATGTTGCTGGTCGGCGGGGGATTGAAGGGTTTCTGTGGCTTGATCGCTCGGTTCCTGTTCGATAATGGTGCGGTCGCCAAAGCTCACCACGGCCAATCGGTCTTCGGAGCTCATTTCGCCATGGAGCGATTTCAGGACTTCCAACTGACCATCGGCGGCCTTGGGGGGCATGGATTCGCTGCGATCGATCAGGACCACCACCGTGCCCTGTTGATCCTTCAACTTCATGGCCGGCTGGGCCATGGCCAGGACCAAGAGGAGGATGATAATAAACCGCACGAGGTTAAGGCCGCGCGTGGGTAGTCGCCACAGGTACATTGCGGCAGCCAGAGGTAGCAGGAGCAACAGCCAAATGGGCGAGAAGAAAATCATACGCGTCCTCCCTGGCGGGCAATGCAAGCTAAGTGCCAAACCATGATCGCCAGCGCGAGCAGGACGAGGTAGGGCAGGATACTGGCGTACTCCAGGCGGATTTCATTTTCCGTGCCCCATTTTCCCCAGTCGCCGGAAACGGCCTGGGCGAGATTGGATTCCTCGCCGGCCAGGAAATTAACGGCAAATGTTTCGCTAATACGATTGGTGCCCGAGCCGGAGTGCGCCTCGTACACGCCGGGCAGGTTTACGGGCAGGCGGATTTCGGTGCCGGGAGCCTGGAGCGTTTGTTGTGTACCATCCGGTTTCTGAATGACCACCTCGTCATTGGCAGGGCGGTAGGTGATGTCGGTACCCAATCGGTGATTGGCCTCGCGTAAACCGGGTTTAGCTTGTGCCCGCCAATCGAGCAGATTCCAAAACAAAGCCGGCCAATGTTGCGTGGTGTGGAGCGTGGAATGATTGGGAACATAGCGCAGCGTAAGTTGCTGGCGGCCATCGAGCTCCGGGCGGTGCGTTAGCAGGGGAACATTGCCCGCGGTGATCACGGGGCGATAACCGGGCGCGTTGGTGGCACCGGGATGTCCGCCCCACACAATGCCCGGCAGGGAAAGTCCGCGCGTGACCGGGTGATTGGCATCCATTACAAAGGGGCCGGTAAACCTTTCGGGTTTCTCCGGGGCCGGAACCCAGCGCAGGCCCCAGGCTTCCTTGCCGGCGGGCACGGAGTCTGACTGATGTACCACCAGCTCCGGTGGATCTTCATCGAGAGCGCGCAAGCCGGTGGCGGCCAGGCTGTCGGCCACCAATCCGTGCAGTTCTTCATCTTCAATTGCAATCCGCACCCGCACGCGCGGCCGGGCGGCGGGCACAAGGTGCACTTCATTATCGCCGGCAAGGGCATCGGGCCCGAGCGTGGCCTGTAATTTGGGTGTATGCGCGGCAATTGGAAACGTCAGCCGATGTGTCTTGTTCGTGGCCAACGTGAGCGTTTCCTGGTGAAACACATTGGTGCCGGCGACTACACGTAGGGTGTTGGTGCCGGTGAGGGCGGAAGGATTGGCGATCTCCAGCAACACGCGATCTTCGGCTCCGTGCACAGACCGGGCGGCATTGATGAAGGCAAAATTAATGCGGGGCTGGCCGAGGGCGATCCAGCGTAAATGCCCTTGGCCGGGCGAGCGAGCGGGGGCTTCATCGGTGAGTACCAGCAGATCGGCCTCCTGATGCCCCATGGCGCGGGCCAGACCGAGGGCGGCATTAAGGCGGGTTTGAGGGGCCTGACAGGTCCATTGCTCAAACTGATCCTCCAGCTCGCGTAAGTGCCGGGCTTTATCGCCCAGCAGGCGCGGCGTAGTGCCGGCGGCGATCAATTGAAACGACCGAAAGCGGCGTTCCTTGGTGAGTTCCTCGAGCTTCTCAATCGCCCGATCACGTGGGCGTTCGCCTTCCGGGCCTGCGAGCATGGATTGGGAATCATCCAGCACCACGATCAACGGCCGCGTCGTGTGGGGCACCTGCCAGCGCGGCCCGGTGGCGGCCAGCACGAGCAGGGCGAGAATCATTAGCTCGAGAAAGAACACCATGGGCCATTGGGGTTTCTCCACACGCCGGCCGCCTTCGCGCGATTCCCGGTGCAATTGCCAGAGCAACAGGCTGGAAACCTGTTGGCGCCGGAAGCGGTGGCGTAGAAAATAGATGGCCACCAGCGCCGGCAAGGTGAGAGCCGCGAACCATGCTAGGGGATAGGTGAAGGCGGGCATTAGGCGGGCTCCAGAGTGCGGCATTCCTCAAGGCTGCGCAGAGAGCCTTGGAGGTTGTCGGCAATGAGGGTGACGAGTTCGGCTCCGGTTTGTTGGGCGGCGTGATCCCAGCTTTGTTGCAGACGTTGAAGTGTTTTGCGGTATTGCTCCTGAATGGTGGTGTCGATGTACAGGGACAAGGTCTCGCCTGTTTCGCTGTCTTCCAACTGCACGTTGCCGGGTTTGGGCGGTTCGAGGTCGGATGGCGCGAGCAATTGCACGAGGGTCACGGCGGCGGCGCCTTCGGTGAGCTTGCGCAGGGTGGGCAAGGGGTCGCCGGGCCAAAAGAGATCGCTAATGACAATACGGATTCCCTGCCGCCGTAGACGCGGAGGAAGCAAGCCATGCGCCTCCTCAAAGGAACGCGTGCCGCCTAGGGGCAGTTCGCCCCAGGCACTGGGCGGTTGGGTATCATTGGCTACGCGCTGAAATCCTTCGCCGGTGACCCACACGGCGTGCGAGCAGCGGGCGTTGGCCGCGGCGGTGGTAAATAGGGCGGCCAATTGATGCAGAGCCTGGGCCTTGGGGGAATCGGCCAGCGCCATGGAAGCGGAGGTGTCGAGAATGAGATCCAGATGCGGCTGCACTTCCTCGCGGAAGAGTTTGACGGTGAGTTGATCGGTGCGAGCGTAGGCGTTCCAGTCGATATGGCGCAGGTCATCGCCCGGTTGGTAGTCGCGGTAATCCTGAAAATCCACGGAACTGCCTGCGCGTCTGCCAAGGTGTTCGCCGCGTTGGCCGGCGAGGGTGGCTTGAGGCAGGGCCAGCGCATACCGCAGGCCCATCTGCTCACCCGCGATCAAGGACTGGCGGTAATTCATTATTTGGTCCAGTGGATGGCGGGGGTGGCGGTAAGGGGGTGGTGGTTTCAGGTTTACGCTCGTAAGGGCGAAATTGGATAATCTGGGTTTTCAGCCATTTGAAATTCAGAGCCAGAGCCACCAAGATCATGAATAGTGCCGATCCAAGATGAACCATTAAATGTAGATTGCGTTCATCATCATTGGAGTTGGCCATAACCATGCCGACATTAATGACCATGCCCGGGAGCACCCAATCTTCATCGATCATCTGTTGCGTGAAAATAAAATAGAAAATCATCAAAAACAAAAAAGGTAAGATAATTAATAGTACCAAGAATAAGGTCGCCAATTTTGGTGTGCGTTTAGGGAAAAAGGTTCGGTGTAGCCAGACCCCAAGTAAGGCATAGGCGAAAGCGTAAAGTGCATATAGTGAAGACCCGACGTAAAAGTTTAATATTTGGCTTTCGGCAAATAAAGTCCCCGTCTGATAGTTATCCCAGAGAACATTAAATCCAAATAGGCAAGTCATCGTGGCCAGCCATAGAATTAATAGCCACAAAAGGCAGGATAGTGTGCCGTTATAAAAGAAGAATGCGATGAAACGCCTGAACGGGTTTGCCGGTATAGTTCGCTTAACACGGATACTCAAGTCATCCCTCCCACCAATGCAGAAGAACATTCCCAAAATTGAAATAGCACCGATTCCCAGAACTATAGGAAGAACGAGTGCTTCCTCCTGCTCAAACCAGGACCACAATAAGAACTGGATAATCATTGCGGCGCTCATAAAAGTGACATGGCGGCGCAAGGGTAGGGAACGGTTGGCTGATGAGGGCGTGATAAAGGCAACAGCTACTTGGTACAACAATCCCGCTAATATGAGAAAGTCCACCAGATAGGTAGCCACGAAGGGGATAAATTCCTCCCAAAAATTTGCCGATGATAATCCTCTGGTTATAACCGAACCGGTTACGGTTACTCCAACCATCCAGATGCTGGTGAAAATCGCATTACCTCCCACAAATAGTGCGGCGAGAATCTTCATCACTGTATGAAGCGGTGCCAGGGCGATTACAATTGCCCCCATTGTGAGCAGCACGTTTAAGGTGAATGTAAGGGCAACCGCCAAGAGAATTGTGGGCAGATCGATGCCGCGGAGTAGATAGCTGAATACCAGAAAGGGAACGGCAGCCGAATAGAACAACACGATTAGGTATACGCTGCTAAGCACTTTTCCCCATATGATTTTTTGGGGGGACATGATGGAGATGTACTGTAGATCAGCATTAATAGATATGCGTTCCATCATGGTTCGTACGCCGATGTAAATGGGGATGAAAATGTAGGCAGCAATTAGGGAGGTGAAGCCGATCGTACCAAAGATGGTGGGGCCCAAATAATTGGCAGCCCTATTTTGTGCCTCTCCAAAAATCACTGCCCCCAGTGAAATGAGATAAAACACCAGTAGCATGAGCAATAATGTGCCGGTAACCGTCCAGCTGCGAGAGGCTTGGCGAAGGTCTTTTACCCAGACCGGATTCACATCGAACTGGAGAAGTCGGGTCAAAAGTGCGGAGGAAGGACTTGAAGTGGATTCACTCATTGAACCTTGCCCTCGGTAATATTCATGAAAATGTCTTCCAGATTGGCCTTCGTCTGGCGGAATTCGATAATACGATGCCCACGCTGAATGATCAGGTTTAACACTTCAAAGGCGTTTTCTTCAGCGCCTTCCACATCAAATTGAATCTCATGCCCGGCTTGGCGTGGTTGATCGACGTGCGGCATTTCCAGAAGATCACGAAGTAACGCAGTTGGATCACTTAAGGCGCGCAGAGCGTAAGTGAGTTTTTCGCGGCGTCGTTCAATTAGGCTGCCGGTTTCGCCGGCATCAAGAATGCGACCTTGCTCAATAATCACAGCGCCATGGCAAATTTCTGTGAGTTCGGCGAGAATATGGGAACTGATAAAAATGGCTTTACCCTGATTGGCTAAAAGTACGAGCAGTTCACGTAACTCAATACGTGCGCGCGGATCAAGGCCGGCTGCCGGTTCATCAAGGATTAGAAACTGTGGATCACTCACCAGCGCGCGTGCAAGACTGACGCGTTGTTTCATTCCCTTGGAAAGGGATCGCAGTTGCTTGTCTCGAATGCCAGCGGTGTTGGTGAATTCCTCAACGCTGAGTACGGCTTGTTCCCGGGCATCCCCGCGGAGACCGTAGGCGCGCGCAAAAAAATCGATATAATCATTCACTGTTGTGTCCCAGTACGCGCGTAGTTCGTCGGGTACAAAGCCGATGAGATGACGGGCACGTTCTGGGTCTTCCACCACGGAAAGGTTATCCAAGCGCACATCGCCGGCGGTGGGTTCATCGAGCGTGGCCATGATGCGCATGGAGGTGGTTTTGCCTGCGCCGTTGGGGCCGACAAAGCCAAAGATCTGGCCGCTCTCAAATTGAAAGGATACATCATTGACCGCTACGGTTTGGCCGAACTCGCGGCGGAGGTTTTCCACGATGATTTTCATGGCGTCATTTCCTCCGGCTGCAGTACGCCGATCACGTGGCTCAAGGTGGTGTCCTTTGTTTTTCGGTCAGCCAGAGGGTTTTCCAGAAACGGAGAGCCGCGGTCAATGACCGCCCAGTAAGTGGACTCCGGCATCAAGCCAATGCTGAGGTACTCCCATTCCTTCTCGGCGGAGGATTCCAGCAATGTATTGGCGAATTCGTTGATTGTTGAGCGCTTAGGAATACCTGCGGTGCTAGGGTTGAGTGTAACTTTTTCGCCGGGCAAAATATCGGTGGCTGTAAAGAAATCGTCGGACGTGCCGCGGAGTGTGAGTTGTTTGATGGCGGTGCCTAGGCTATTAAGGATTTCCGGCCGGCCGCCTGTCCAGGTGACCACAATTCGTTTCTCGGTGTGCTCACTCGTGCGTATGGAGAAATGCGTGGGCACGCGCGAGCTGACCCATTTACCGGTTAACAATTGTTCGCCGCCTTCAGTCCACTGAGCCCGCCGGTCTGAGCCAGTATCTCCGGCATTGGGATCCAGCAGGGGCGTGACTTCCGAGTGGCCAGAGAATTTCAATTGACTCGGTGCGATCGGTGCATAGATGCCAATGGTGCCGAGCGTGACGGCGTCTTGTTCGGTTTGGTTCAGAATAGTTATCGCCTCAGTGCGGACGCGGGGGGTGATGCCTTCGCTGAAAAAAGACACCGCAAATACCAATCCACTGGTCACCAGTGAGATCGCGGGCAGCGTCCAAAGAAACCACGCGCGACGGCCTTTACGGTTCAGCAAAAAGAGATTGATTGGGCCGGCTACCAGCACAAACAAGGTCAGCACGCCGATCACCAATCGCACCGGTGCCCGGGCACCGCCAATCACCGGAAAGGCGCTGTTAAAATCAGCATCCTCCGAACCGTACCATATTTCATCATTATGGATGCGCTCGGTGGCCTTACGCAGTGGGCCGAGCATAGGGATGGTATTTTGGTTGGAATCAGGATCATGCGTGCCCAACAGGGTGACGATGGCATCCCGGCTTTGATCGGACTCGGCGGCGAAGAGGTTGACCTGGCCAAAGCCCATGTATTGGACCGTGCCCGCCGGATCCATCGGCCAACCGGTGGAGGCTGTGTAGCCTTCGCCCAGTACGACGAGCTTGCCGCCGGCCGAAACCCAACGATGCAAGGCAGTGCGGGTGGCGCTGCTGGCTAGTTGCCATTCTTCGCCAGAGAGCACGATCATGTCGTACCCTGAATATGCGAGCCACTGTTCAGACCACGCGGAGGTTTCCTCGGCGGAAGATTCCAGCTGGGCGTGGTCACTGCCGGTGGTGCCTCCATGGAAATGGGAAGGCATGGAAACGGCGTCCAGGGCGTTATCCAGTTCCACATAATCGACCCGGCGGCTAAGCAGTACCACGCGGGGTTGTTGCCAGCCGGTGTTTTGGATTCCCTCGAGACGGCGGCTCAAGCCGCGCTCGATCACGCGTTCATGGCCGTTGCATTCCACTGAAACATAATCGGACCACGAAAAAGGGAGAGGCGGTTGCAGGATGGTTACATCCCGTGTTCCGGGGGTGATGATGAACGTGCGGGTGACGGTCTTTAGGGTATGGTCATTATTGCTAGAAAAACTGGGCAGGGTAAACTTGACGGTTCGTTTGCCGGTGCCGGAATGATGAATGGTGAAACGATGTGCGGTATAACCGTGGTAGAGGGTTCCACGGTTGAGGTGCGCCTCAATGTGCAGGTTTTCGGTCTTAAATACGGCCGTGCCCGGCGCCGCCCAAAGCGGGAGGGCCAGAAGGCAATACCAGCCGATGGCGCGCAGGCACATCATGCGTTTTGCAGGGACACATCGGCCGGCAGCTCGAGGCCGGTTTCGTCCAGTTCCTCCAGTAGATCAGTAAGCACGCGGCTAGCGTCTACTCGGTCGAAACGCGCTTGGTAATTAAGGATGAGCCGGTGGTTCATTACCGGCTTGGCCACGGCGGCTACGTCCTCGAAGCCGACGGTGGGGCGGCCATCGAGTAGGGCATTGGCACGGGCGGCTTCGCCCATGGCAATGGCCGCTCGAGGCGAGGTGCCGTACTGGACGTACTGTTTCACACTCTCCGGCGCCTTGGCATGATCCGGATGCGTGGCGGCCACCAGTCGCGCAATATAGCCGGCCACTGGCTTGGGGAGGTAGATGCGTTCCATCACTGTAAAGAGATAATTCAAATCGTCCGCGCTGGCCTGCCAGTTTGGCGAAGGAAGGTCGCCTTGGCGACGTTCAGTGATAATGCGCTGCAGCACGCCGGCATCCACGGCATCAAACATGACCCGGAAGAGAAAACGATCGAGCTGGGCTTCAGGAAGGGGATAGGTGCCTTCCATCTCGATAGGGTTTTGACTGGCGATCACAAAAAAGGGTTGGGGCAATTCGCGGGTTTGACCGCGTAACGTGACCGAGCGTTCCTGCATGGTTTCCAGCATTGCGCTCTGGGTTTTGGGCGAGGCGCGGTTGATTTCATCAGCCAATAGAATGTTGGTGAACACCGGGCCGGGTTCAAAAATCATTTCGCGTTGGCCGCTTTCGGTTTGCTGAAGAATGTGCGAACCGAGCACGTCGCCGGGCATCAGGTCGGGAGTGAACTGCACGCGATTGAAATCGAGCTGCAGAATATTGCCGATGGTGCGGACCAGGGCGGTTTTGCCCAAGCCTGGTAGGCCTTCGAGCAGGATATGGCCGCGACTGAGCAGGCCGGTAAGTACGAGGCGATGGAGTGATTCGCGGCCCAGCAGACAGCGGTCCATTTGTTCGCAGATTTGCCGGGTGATCGCGGTGGCCGGATCCAGTTCCGCTGGCTTAAGTAGAGCAGGAGAGTCACTCATGTGTCGGATGAAATAACCTACCCATCAGCCGGATGGAGCGCACGCAAAAACGGTTTATTCAGGCACGGACGGTGGATTCACGCCGGGCCGGGTGAAGAAGCGTTTCACTGCGGTGCGATGGCGGGGCAGTACGGGAGTCGCCAGCGCGTTGCCGCCGCCGGCTTGGGCGGTATTGAGGGCGCCTTGGCCGAGGATGGCTTCGCCGCCGGTCACTTCCGGCGCGGTGATGGTCACTCCCGCGAGCTTGGCCTGTTCCAAGGGCACGCTGAGTCCGAGTTTTTGTTCCTGAAATTCCGCGCCTTCCTCGGAGGATTCATTGCCGTACAACAATGGCGCATGGCCGGGGCCTCGGTTGGCTTCCCCGTGCCCGCCCAACTCCGGGCCGAGTTGCTCTAGCAATTCCTGAAAATCGCCGCCGTGCTGTTTCAGCAATTCCGCCAAAGGGCCGGGGTCAAGTCCACCCAGTTCGCCGGGTTGGAACTGGTCGGCTAGGTTTGGCGGGATGAGCCCTTTCTGGGCCAATTGCCTGGCCAGATCGAGGAGTTGGTCCTGATTGTTTTCCAGCGCTTCTAAGAGCTGCTTCAGTTGCTCCGCATCCGGGCCCTCGCCTTGACCAAGTTGTTTGAGTGCCTGTTGCATGGCCTTTTGAATTTCGGGCGGCAGATTGTTGGGGTCTAGTACGCCGTCTTGGTTCAATTGATTCATCAACTGGCCGAGTTGCTTGAGGCCCTCTTCAAACGCCTTTTGGTCTTCCAAACCTTTGGGCAGCATCTCCAGCGCTTTGCCGAGTAGTGAGGCTTCGTTGAGGGCGTTGAGTTTGGACAAGGCATCCTCGGCTTGTTGCTGGGCGATTTGTTCGTTGGTGTGCAGCAGTTGATCAAGCGCTTCCCAGGTCTTGGAAGGGTTTAAACCAGAGGCCTGATCGGCGATGCGGTCGAGTTCCTCGCGTTTGTTTTCCGCTTGTTGCGGGGAGAGGATGTATTCGGATTCGAGCACATCAATCTGCTCATGAAGATCCTCCACTTGCTGGCTGATCTCCAAGGGCGGATCGGCGATAAGGCGCGCATACTTTACCGGCACGAGCAGTGCCGTAATGAAAAACACCAAGGCCAATATGGTGCCAAGCCATGCGCTGCCGCTGTGCCATTGCACGGAGGGCAGGGCGAGCGAACCGGACCGGGCTTCCCACGAACGAGTGTCCACCTCGGCGGCGGCCATCACCAAGCCGCCCGCGTGGTTTTGCCGGTCGAATGCAGCTCGTAACTGTTTGGGATCTGGTCGGCGTTGGCTTTCGCGATACCATGCTATCGCCACGAGCAAGGCCCACGAGGCCAATAGGTATTTCCACCAGTCTCCCGGCAGATCGCTGGTGAACCGAATGCCAAGTACGACTACGCCGGCAATCATCAGCCAGAGTGCGCTCCAGCGGAGCACGGACCGATATATCATCATCGCGTGCACGCGACGCACAAACGATTGTAATGCCGGATCAATCGTGCTCATCAACTTTGCCAGCGTAACGGTTGTTGGCGGGGCGTCAAGTCAGCTTCATTAGGCCAATTTCCACTCGCCGCGGCCTGGGCGGTCGATGAGGGTGTTGGCTTCGGGATCGCCTTGGAACTGGTATTTCTTGGCGTCCCACTGGAGGTCGCGGCGGAGTTGGTAGCCATGGTTTGCGAGGCTACAGAGTATGCTGGTGTGGGCGCCGTAGGAGACGTCGGCCACGGGGCGTTTGCGACTGCGGATGCAGTCGATCCAGTTGCGGCGATGGCTGCGGCCAATGTCCGGCAGGCGCCAGTCCTTTCCGCCGAAGGGGGAATCCACCGCGCTCTTGGGATCGGCGGTGATGCCGCTGCGGTCGACGTACAGCGTGCCTTCGTCGCCGTAGAAGACCACGTCGTTGAAGGCGTCCTTGGTGCTTTCGTGAATGATCTCCAGGCCATCGGCGTAGATCATCTTCAGGCCGCTGGAGCCTTCCTTGGGTGGGATGATTTTGACGGGGCCGGTCTCATCAATGTCCATAGCCCATTTGGCGATGTCGTAATGATGCGCGCCCATGTCGCTGAGGCCGCCGCCGGCGTATTCGCGGTAGCGCCGCCACTGGGGGAAATGGCGATGAACGTCGGTGGGGCATAGCACGGAGCTAAAGGCGCGCTCGGGTGCAGGGCCAAGCCACATGTCCCAGTCGATGCCGTCGGGTTTTTTCTCGGGGAGCAAATTACAGGGAAAGCCGGCGGCGCCAACGCCGATCTTGATTTTGCTGACTTTACCCACGCGGCCGTTGCGGATGCATTCCACGGCCTTGCGGAAGTGACCGCCAAACTCCGTGCGTTGCTGGCTGCCGACCTGATAGACGATGTCGTGTTTGCGGGCGGCTTTCACGGTCTCCAACGCGGCGCGGATGGTGACGGTGAGGGGTTTCTCGCAGTACACATCCTTCTTGGTCTCGGCGGCCATGATGGAAGGGATCGCGTGCCAATGATCCGGAGTGCCGATCACCACGGCATCGACGCGTTTGTCAGCGAGGGTTTCGCGGAAATCCTTGGTGGCTTTGCAGGCGTGGTTGGCGCCGTATTTATCGGCGACACGCTTGAGGCCGTTATCGAGGCGCACTTGGGCGACTTCGGCTAGGCTCACCACGCGGCAATCTTGTTGGCCGAGAAAAAAGCCAAGATGCCCGCCACTTTGTTTGCCGACTCCGATAAAGCCGATCCCGATGGTGTTACTTGGTTTGTTGGCCCAGGCGTGGCTGGAGATGATGTTTGGCAACGCAATTGCGGCGCCCGTGGTGGTCTTGAGAAAAGTGCGACGATTCGTTTTCATGGAAATCAACCTGCAACAGGTGTGCTGAAAATCCTGATCGAACCAGAGCACTCTGTAAACCCTGCACTAGGTCGTTTTATTCGCCGATGCAATAGAGATGGGTATCGGAACGGAGATACAAGCGATTATTGGCCACAGCTGGACTAGCGTTGAAAACACTGCGGTCACCGGCAAATTCGTTTTGTGCCAACTGTTTGAATTTAGGTTTGGCTTCAATAATAAATGCACCGGCATTTCGGCTAATAGAAATAACTTTTCCATTAACAAAAACCGGCGAGGCATAAAATTTCGGTGTACGATTACGACTTGTGAGTCGTTCACGAAACACTTCCTGGCCGGTCTTGGCATTGAGGCAAACGGCGTAGCCACTGCGATCCATCCAATATAGATGGTTTTCATAATACAATGGGGAGGGTACGTAGGGGGAACGTGTGGCAGACCAGAGTTTGTGAGACTCGGAAATGTCTCCTTTACCACCGATCTTGAGGGCCACGCCGCTTTGGCGCGGATAGCCGCCGAAAGCATAAAGTGCACTATTGCTGGCGATCACGCTTGGAGAAACATTACTGCCTCCTACGTCTGTATAAGCATACCAATTTATGCCGCCTTTCTCTGGATCAAACGCCCAAATCTCATTGGACACTGCTAGAACTAGATCGGTACGGTCGCCTGAACGAACCAAGGTTGGTGTGGCGTAGGAGTCCTGATAACCCTCGATGTCGCTGGGAGACCATTTCCACGCCACATTGCCGTTTGTTTTATTTAGCGCGAGCATTTGATGCCCTCGGAGTAGATCATTTAGAAACACTTTGCCTTCGTATAAAACGGGACTTGCTGAGGCTCCCCAGCGTTTGCGGCTGGAGTCAATTCCGGTGGCTGCGCGCCAAATTTCGCGGCCATTAAGGTCAAAGGCAATTAGGCCGGTTTTGCCGAGATAGACATAAACTGCTTTGCCATCGGTTGCGGGTGTGGCGGTGGCGTAACCGTGTTCAGGTACTCCCATTCCGCCATATTGATCCTCATTGCCCTGTGCTTTGATATCCTTTTGCCACTGAATCTTACCGGTTTTTGTATCCACACAAACCACGTGGCGCATAAGGCTGCGCAGGTCACCATTGGCTTTACCCACACCGTAACCGGAGTAGCACGTGAGAAACAGTTGATTACCCCAAATGATTGGACTGGATGCACCGGGTCCGGGTAGTTTTAGCTTCCACTTGAGGTTTTTGGATTCACCCCAGTTTGTGGGAACTGATTCGTTTTGGGTAATTCCATCGCCGTTTGGCCCACGCCACTGTGGCCAGTTTTTTTGGGCCGCATTACCGGTGATAACTAGTCCCCATACGAGGAGTGATGGAAGGAGCCAAAGTCTCATCGGTTTGAAGATTACGCTTCGCTTCGTCCCGGGCCTCCTGGCCTTGGGCCGCGCGGGTTGGAAGGGCCATCCGGTCTGCCTTGGCCTGGTTCTCCTTCGCGGCGGAAGTCATCGCGTCCCCCTTGGCCTGGTCCTTCTGGGCGGCGGAAGTCATCACGTCCTCCTTGACCCGGTCCTCCTGGGCGGCGGAAGTCACCACGTCCTCCTTGGCCTCGTCCTCCTGGGCGGCGGAAGTCATCGCGTCCCCCCTGGCCCGGTCCTCCTGGGCGGCGGAAGTCATCGCGTCCCCCTTGGCCCGGTCCTCCTGGGCGGCGGAAGTCATCACGTCCTCCTTGGTTGTCGGACTGACGTGGGTACATCTCATCGCGTGTAATTTTCCCGTCCCGATTGCGATCCAGACGAGAGAGGGCCTTGGAGGCATTTTTTAATTCATCAGCTGAAATCACACCATCGCCATCTGCATCGAGTACTGTTGCCAATGGGTTGCGAGGAGGTTGTCCCCCAGGGCGTCCAGGGAATCCGCCCTGACCGGGGCCACCAAATCCGGGGCGATCCCCTTGGCCCGGACCACCGGGACGAACGCCTCCGCCAGCCTGACCGGGACCACCGGGACGACCTTGGCCTGGACCGCCTGGGCGACTCTGGCTAGGGCCACCGGCACCGGGTCGGCCGGGTGCGGTTTGGTTGCCTTGTTGTTTACGGAAAAACTCCTGAATCTGTTCGCGGCTGGGCCGTTCCTCGCTGTCAATTTTTCCGTTGCCGTTTTTATCGAAATTTTTGAGGAATAATTCCCTGATGTTGGATTGGTCGCCGGGGCGTCCCTGTGCGTGGGAATCCGTGGGTGTGAGTAACAGGCCTCCGAGAATGGCAGGCAAAAGGTAGTGAGCTTTCATTGTGTGGTAAGAGTGACGCCGCTTGGGCTTGGTGTCTATCGTTTTGACGGTTCATTTGAAGTTTGGTTACATTTTTTAAGGGTTCCTTTCGAGAAACTGTAACTCGATAGAGCATAAGAACGTCCTTTAAAGAGGGTTTTATGATGAAACGATTTGGAATTTTGCTAGGTTGCCTGACGGCCTTGAGTCAATGGAGCTCAGCGGCGGATCAAATTGCTTGGTTCGGCACTTGGAAAGGCGGCTTGGCCGAGGCAGAGCGCACGGGGAAGCCTATTCTGCTGATTTCTGCTGCGCCACAGTGCCACAATGTGCCGGGGGTGTGGTGACCGGGCAAGACCAGCATGGACAGGAGTTTCCTGGCCGATCAAGACGTTATCGCCGCTTCTCGGAAGTTCGTTTGCATTCGCTTGGCTACCTACGAGAACGCCGATGAAAACGAAGTGCTCAAGGGTGTATTTGCCCCTGGAGGAGTCCTGCAAAACACAGTATTTTCCCTAATGAGCCCAGATGGGCGCACATCATTGGTGCGAGCCGGGCGCAGTCCTGCATGGGCTTTTGGTGGGCAAGTGGGTCGCGGGATTCATCAACAACCGGCTGAGGTAATCGGTAAAATGGCACAAACTATGGAAGCCATTGCCTTAGCGTACCCTGGCAAAGATCAGCCCGTTGGCCGCGTGCCGCTGCCTTACCTCGCGGACCTCAGGCTGGCCCTGAATGTTGCGGCAGCTGACCGTCTGCCCTTGGTGGCAGTGTTTGGCAACTCAGAGCAGCGTAAACAGTTGGAACAGAAACTGGAACCTTTGGCTTGGTCTGATGAATTTCTAGGACGTGCCCTGTATGTGCCGGTGAATCACCCGGAAGAATTTAAGGCGATCAGTGGATTGAAAACTAAAGCCGGTTATGTAGTGATCCAGCCGGACATATTTGGCCTAAAGGGTAAGGTGATTAAGGAAATTCCAATCCAGTCTACTGCCGCCCAGGTTAAGCAGTCTCTGTCCATGGCAGTAGGGCAGCATCAGCCTAGTACTTTGACCTACGAACAACACCGGAGTCAGGGTGCAGACGCCGGACAGCGCTGGGAAAGCAAAACCCCCAATACCGACGGGATTGGCCGAAGCCGGTTCGGTCCGCGCCCGCGCCCCTAAGGCATGTGGCGGGCGATTGGAATTTTGGTATATGGGCTAGCGGGATCGTCGGGATTTCTAATTGCTGACACGGATCGGCCGTCCCGCCCGAACATCGTCCTGCTGGTTTCCGATGACATGGGCTGGAATGATGTGGGGTATCACCAGAGCCGAATTTCTACGCCGCATATCGATCAACTGGCACGGGAAGGCATTCGCTTAAACCGATTCTATGTGCACCCTGTTTGTAGTCCCACCCGAACGGCGTTGATGACCGGCCGATTGCCGGCGCGCATGGGTATCACGGGCGTGATCGGGCGCGCGGGTAGCGTGCCAAAGGATGAAGACTTTTTACCGGAATGGATGCATCAGGCGGGTTATCAGACTTTCATGGCCGGAAAATGGCACCTTGGCATGATCGATCGCTCTAGTCTTCCTAGTGCGCGCGGTTTTGATCAGTTTTTTGGTTTCTATGGTGGCGGCATTAACTACTACGCCACGGTTGGATCCCGCCACTCCGGTTGGTATCGCAACGGCCAGTCGGCAGCCGTAGAGGGGTACTCCACGGACCTGATTGCGTCCGAGGCGATTGAACGCCTGCAAAGACGGGACAAGAACCGGCCGGTGTTTCTGTACGTCGCCTTCAATGCTCCTCATCCGCCGGCTCAGGCACCGGAGAGGTTGATCCAGAAATATCAGCGACTTGGCTTCACTGGCCGTCGCTTGAGTCATGCCGGTGCGATAGAGGCCATGGACGCCGCCATTGGTCGAATCCTGACCACTCTGAAATCCGAAGGCATGGAGCGTGACACGCTCGTCATGTTTTTTTGCGATAACGGTTCCGGCTTAAGTCGTCGAATGCCGCAGTTCGAGCCGGGTCAACTTAAATTGCGCGGCGGCAAAGGTACGCTGCAGGAGGGCGGTATCCGCGTGCCGGCTGTGATGCGTTGGCCAGCGACCATCAGGTCTGGTGCCACGACTGATCAACTCATGGCCGTTCAGGATTTGTTACCCACATTGGCGGCCTTGGCGGCAGTTCCTCTAAAACCCGCTAAACCGTTGGATGGCGTGAACTGTTGGCCGGCCATTCGAGATCGGAAACCCATCGAGCGGCCACCCGTGATTGTGGGTGGAGAAGGCGGCGGGTTTGCCGTGCTTGATGGGAAATGGAAATTGATCTGGGACTCAGTAGGTTTGAACCTATTCGATATTGTACGAGACCCGATCGAGGCGCACGATCTGTCCGCTGAGCAACCGTTAAAAGCGGCGGAATTGGCCGATCGGTTAAGGCCGATTCATCAGGCAATGAAGGAACTGAATCCATGACCAAAAATACTGTAATCATTGGGGTCGCGATTGTGGCGGGCATTATCTCTCCTGAAACCGAGGCTCAACCGAAGGGCCGCGGGGGTGCTCCTCGCGAAGAAGCCCTCAAGGAGCCGTTTAAGGGTGTCTATTATCTGGATGTGCCGCCGGCCAACTTGTTTCCAATCCGCAAAACCGGCGTCAGCACAGAACCAGTGCGGCAGGCGGCCAAGGCGTTTTTGGTAAGTCTGACTCCGGCTGATCGAAAAAAAACCCTATTTGGCGTTGATGACTTGGAATGGCGTAAGTGGGACAACCGCCATCGTTATGTGCGGCAGGGCAAGGGGTTTAATACGATGACCGAAGGACAACGCGAGTTGGCGTTTAACTTGTTGAAAGCCAGCCTCAGTGCCGACGGACTAAAGCAGACGCGCGACATCATGAAGCTCAACGGCACGCTGGCGGAGTTGACGCAGCGCTTTGAGGAGTACGGCCAATGGTTGTATTGGATCACGATCATGGGCGAACCCAGCGCCACCAAACCGTGGGGCTGGCAACTCGATGGGCATCACGTAGTGATCAATTACTTTGTACTCGGCGATCAGGTAGTCATGAGCCCGGTATTCATGGGATCTGAACCGGTGAAAGCCGAGGGCGGTCAATTCAAGGGAGCGGAGGTGTGTCAGGCCGAGCAGGACAAGGGGTTGGCGTTCCTCCAGATGCTCGATGCCGAACAGCGGGCAAAGGCAATCGTGGGGGATGCCAAGGGCCCAACTAATAATATCGGCGAGGCGTTTCGCGACAATCAGGTGCTCGATTATATGGGTATTCGCGGCGATGCCTTAACGGCTCCGCAACAGGAGAAGTTACTGGAATTGATCGGCTTGTATGTGGGGCACATGGCTGAAGGCCACGCCAAAGTGAAGCTGGCGGATGTGAAGAAACATATGGACAGCACTTATTTCGGATGGCTGGGTGGGACGGGGAAGGAGAGCGTGTTTTACTATCGCATCCAGAGTCCCGTGATTCTGATCGAGTTTGATCACCAGCGCCCGATTGCCCTAGCCCGGTCACGTGTCCCCACGCGTCAGCACATCCACACTGTAATTCGAACACCAAACGGGAACGATTACGGCAAGGACCTGCTCCGGCAGCATTACCGGCAGCATCACCGTTAACGACCGCGCTCGGTTAATTCCCCTTCGCCTTTAACAACGCACGAATCTTGGCGGGGTCCTGTCGGCCCAACGGTAGCGGCCAGTCGAGGGTGTCTTTATTGGGCTGGAATCCGTTGCCGTCGGTGTCCACCCAAATGGGGTTGATGTAGGCGCAGGGTTTGAGACTTGCGTTGGTGCTGGTGCCGTAGCCGGTTTTGAGATCGGCGTTTTCGCCCATGGCCACGACGATGAGGTGGGTGTCTTCCTTGAGATCCAAGCTGAACGTGGTTTCAAACACCGTGGGTGTCTTTTTGAACATTTTAGGGTTTTTCTCAGCGGTGATATTCAGGTTCGGATCCTGTCGGCCATTGACGAGGACCTGCACGCGGTTGATGTGCACCCAGTCGGTGCATTGGATTTTCACCTTTAGATTCACCTTGCCGTCCTTGACGGTGATATCGCTGCCGGGAAGGGCGCCGTTGGCTGTTGCTTCCAGAAACGGACCGGTGGTGAGCATTAGCCGGCCGGCCTTGGCGTTGCGGATGATTTCGTCCGGATCAATCTTGGCCGGCGAATCGGTGCTGCTGGGGATGTAAGTGCGCCAGCCACCTACGCCGTTGCCGTAAACAGAATGAGCGTCGGCCACGGCAATGGCCCGCGTGCGGTAGCCTTGGTTGAGCATTTGCAGCCAGATAAACTCGCGCACTTCGCGCACGCTTTCTCGCGTGCCGCGCCGGTAAAGAGTCCACGGGGCGGTGGCTAGAATGTTGTTGCCCCGGAAGTTCTGAGACTCAAAGGCGTCGATGTATTGTTCGTAGCCGGCAAAACCGCCGTCGGCCTTGCCATCGAGATTGCGGTCCCAGAATTTCTCGGTGAGGTTGGGATGGTTGATGTGCACCCAGCGGTTGGGATTCCAGCCGCCGTGGTTTTGCAGGACGATGGCATTGAGCCGCGGGTCGTTCTGGAATACGGGCGCGCCGCCGTCCTGCGCATAAGGCTGGGGCGCGGGTAAGGGAAAGGCATTGTGATGCGATCCGGCACCACCACCGGTGAGCTCGAGCCCGACGATGGTGCGGAGATACTCGGTGAGCCCGAGTTTTTTGATGTGGGGCGTCCAGTCGTAGAGGCGATTGTGCTCGGTGGTGGGCGCAAATTCGATGTGTTCTGCGGCGAGATTGATCAGGCGGTCGTCCGTGCCGCACTGGTTGTCACCGCTGGGCGTGGAATGGTTGTGGAAATCCGTGCTCACCCAGCCGGCGGTGTTGACCAATCGCTTAAGGCTACCACTCACAGCCGCAAATTCACCGGTCTTCACGGTGACTTCGCGCACGAGATGATTGTGCTCAATGCCGCGGGTGATGACCAATCGATACGTACCCGGATCCAGCGCCACGTTAAACTTGCCCGTCTCCGAGTGCCATTGATCCACGCAACCGTGTGCGCGGTTTTGCGGGCCGAGATTAGGGGTCGCCGTGCCGTTGAGGCCGCTGAACTGCACCTTGCAGGGGATGGAGTTGCCGCTGGTATCGGTGATGTCCAACACGACCCCGGAGAGGGCGGAGAGCTTCTCGTTGATTACAGAGGCTTGATTGCTCTTTAGGGTCACTTTGCGCTCTACAGGGGTTCGACCGCGGTCGGTGATGCGCACGCCGTATTCCCCGTCGGGCAGGTACACGGAAAATTTCCCCTGGCCCAAAGGGTATCCCGGTAGCGTTTCATTGCTGTGGCGGATTTCGAAAGTGGCGTCATTCACGGGTTGTCCGACAGGGTCTTTCAGTTCGCCGGCCAGCAGGTTTTTGGTGGGCGTAGCGTACACAAAGGCTTCACTTACCGCGGCGGCGGGTGAATTGGCCACGGCAAGGAAGCGCGTGTACGTGGCCGTCTCGCCCGACTTGAGGGACAGAGATCCCGGGTTTGACGCGATGCCGCTGCGGCGTTGGCCATTGACCCAGACGGCGGCGTAACTACCGCGATCGGCCGGGTCTACTGCATCAATCCAGCGCACGCCCTGGAACGTGCCGCGTTTGCCGGAGGGTTTCCAGTAGTCATCCACACTCCCGCTGCGGGCTTCCTTGGAATCGTTGCGGTAGGTGGTGGTGATCAAAACACCGCGGGACATGGAGTCCAGTCGGTACACATGTTTTTTGTAAAGCCCCTTGTTGCGTTCGGCGGCCACCACCACCTCAATCTCCGCCACGGCATCGGCCCCGGAACCGCCGGCTTGGGCAATACGAATGTGCGAGATTTCGCCGCGCTGACTGCCGGGGGCAAAGATGGTGAGCTGGTCGTTTTGGCGCTTGTTAAGAGTGAGGTCATAAAGACACCCGGGCGTGATGCCGCCGGTGCCGTAAAAGGTACTCATGTTGGCCCGGCGCAGGGGTTGGTTGCCGGAAATGACGGCGGTGACGTGGTCATTGCGCAATATGAAATCGCCGATGATGCCGTCGGCTTCCTTTCCTTCGGGCAATTGATCGGTATTGCTCGAACCGACCTCGAAAGCTTCCACGGCGGCTTGGGTGGTAAAGGACATGGTAAACAGGAATAACAGCAGGGTTCTCATGGAGTGAAGAACAGTGGCATTTTGCAGGCATGAAGCAAGGCAGAATCATTACTTAATTCGATCCTTTGCGGCTTTGCTTTTAGAGGCACTTTTGCTAAAAGGCCCGCCCCCATGGCTAGGAAACCAAAGAAGACTGAACCATCGGCAGATGGGCCGATGAAATTGATGGCGGCCAACCGCAGCGAGATCGCCATCCGTATTTTCCGCGCCGCCACGGAGATGAACATGCGCACCGTGGCAATATACGCGCAGGAGGATCGTCTGGCTGTGCACCGTTTCAAGGCGGATGAAGCCTATCTGGTGGGTGTGGGCAAGGGCCCGGTGGGCGCGTATCTGGATATTGAGGGCATCGTGGAGATGGCCAAGGAGCGCGGGGTGAATTACATCCATCCCGGCTACGGATTTCTGGCGGAGAACGCCGACTTTGCCGAGGCCTGCGCCAAGGCAGGACTCACCTTTGTGGGGCCACGCCCGGAGTTGCTGCGCAAGATGGGCGACAAAACTGAGGCGCGTGCGTTGGCCAAGGCAGCCGGCGTGCCAATTCTGCCCGGCACCGATGATCCCATCACCACCCGCGCCAAGGCGGTGAAGGTGGCCAAAGACATTGGGTTCCCGCTGATCATCAAGGCGGCCTTTGGCGGCGGCGGACGCGGCATGCGTGTGGTGCACAAGGCTAAGGATCTGGAGCGGCTGCTCGATGAAGCTCGCGGCGAGGCCGATCGGGCGTTTGGTAATTCCGCAGTGTTCCTTGAGAAATACGTACCGCGTGCCAAGCACATTGAAGTGCAGATTCTGGGTGACCAACACGGCAACGTGTTGCACCTGTACGAGCGCGATTGCTCCGTTCAACGACGGCACCAAAAGGTGGTGGAGATTGCCCCCAGCGTGGCGCTGGATGAAACGGTGCGCAGCGAGCTTTGCACAGCGGCCGTGGAGCTGGCTCAGCACATTAAGTACGACAACGCCGGCACCATGGAGTTCCTGTACGACATGGACTCCAAGAAGTGGTACTTCATCGAAATGAACCCGCGCATTCAGGTGGAGCACACGGTCACCGAAGTGGTGACCGGCATAGACCTTGTGCGGGCGCAGATTCAGGTGGCGCAAGGGCAGGAACTGCACGGGGACGTAATGCAGTTGCCCAAGCAAAAGAAGGTGCCTTGTGTTGGCCACGCCGTGCAGGCGCGTGTGACCACGGAGGATCCTGCCAATAATTTCACACCCGATTATGGGCGCATCATTGCCTACCGCTCGGCTGCCGGGTTCGGGCTGCGACTGGACGGCGGTCAGGGCGATGCGGGCAGTGTGATCACGCCGTTTTATGATTCGTTGCTGGTCAAGATCACCGCCAGCGGCATGAGCTTCCCGATTGCGCTTGATCGTATGGACCGCGCGCTGAAGGAATTTCGGATTCGCGGCGTGCAGACGAACATTCCGTTCATCGAAAACGTCATCAAGAATGAGACCTTCCGCACGGGGCAGGCGAGTACGACGTTGATCGATACCACGCCGGAACTCTTCACCTTCCGGCCGCGCCGCGATCGCGCGAACCGGTTGCTTAAGTACATTGGAGATGTGGTGGTGAACGGCAATCCGCAGGCCAAGGGCTTCGAGGTGAAGGAGCCGTTTGCGCCAATCGCGGAGCCGGCCTATAACGGCGATCAGGATCCGCCCGCGGGCACACGCCAAATTTTGCTGGAGCAGGGTGCGGAGAAATTCGCCACCTGGGCGCGTAAGGAAAAGCGCCTGCTGATCACCGACACTACCCTGCGCGACGCGCATCAAAGCCTGTTCGCCACGCGCATGCGCACAGAGGATATGCTCAATGCTGCGGACGCCATCGCGCGCCGGACGCCGGGCTTGTTCAGCCTCGAGATGTGGGGCGGAGCGACGTTTGACACGGCCATGCGTTTCCTGCGCGAGGATCCGTGGCAACGCCTGCGTCAACTGCGCGAGGCCGTGCCGAACATTTGTTTCCAAATGCTCTTCCGCGGCTCCAACGCCGTGGGCTACTCGGATTATCCGGACAACGTCGTGAAGGCGTTCGTGAAACATTCGGCCGAGAATGGCATGGATATTTTCCGAATTTTCGATTCGCTCAATTACCTGCCCAACCTTAAGGCCGCGATGGAGGCCGTGCGCGAAACACACGCGGTCTGTGAAGGTACGATCTGTTACACCGGCAATATCCTCGACGATCAACGCGACAAATATCCGCTCGAGTACTACGTGAAGCTTGCGAAGGAACTCGAGAAGATGGGCGCCCATACCCTGTGCATCAAGGACATGGCCGGCCTGTGTCGGCCGTACGCCGCACAGAAGCTGGTGAAAACCCTGCGGCAGGAGGTGGGTTTGCCGATTCATTTCCACACGCACGACACCAGCGGCGTGAATGCCGCTTCTGTGCTCAAGGCCACCGAGGCCGGCGTGGACATTGCCGACCTGGCCATTGCGTCCCTATCCGGTTCCACTAGCCAGCCGAATCTCAACAGCGTGGTGGCCGCGCTGGATCACACGCCGCGCGAGACCGGTTTGGATCTCGGTACACTGAATGAATTCTCCGATTACTGGGAGGCCGTGCGACGCGTGTACGCGCCCTTTGATACGGGCCCACGCAGTGGTATTGGAGATATTTACGAGCACGAAATGCCCGGCGGCCAGTACACCAACCTGCGCGAGCAAGCCGAGAGTATGGGCCTTGGCGCGCGCTGGAAGGAAGTGGCCCGCACTTACGCCGAGGTCAACGATCTCTTTGGCGACATCGTGAAGGTGACCCCCTCCAGCAAGGTGGTGGGCGACATGACGATGTTTCTTGTCACCCGCGGCATCAAGCCGGCGGATGTGGTGAACCTCGAGCCTGGCGCCACGCCGTTCCCGCAATCGGTTATCGACATGATGAAAGGTCGCCTAGGTAAACCCGTGGGCGGCTGGCCGCGCAAGGTGCAGAGGGTGGTGCTCGGAAAACAGAAGCCGCTCAAGGGCCGCCCCGGTACAGATCTCAAGCCGCTGAACTTCGAGCGCACGCGCAAGAAGGTTGAAGAAGAGATCAGTCGCAAGGTCAACGACGATGATTTGCTTAGCTACCTCATGTATCCGGAGGTTTTCAAGGACTACAACAAGTTCCGCCGCCAATACGGTGATGTGTCCGTGCTGCCCAGTTCTACTTACTTTTACGGGCTGCAGCTCGGCGAGGAAATCACCGTAGACATCGAGGAAGGTAAGACGCTCTACATCAAACTTATCAATGTCAGCGATGCCGATGAAGAAGGCGTGCGCACGTTAACCTTCGAGTTGAACGGATACCCGCGCGAAGTGGAGATTGCCGATGCATCCATGAACGTGCTGGAAAGGGCTATTGCCACGGCTGATCCGGGCAACGACCTCCATGTCGGCGCGCCCATCCCGGGCATCATCACCGAGGTGGCCGTGGGCATCGGCGCCAAGGTGGCCAAGGGCGACAAGCTGTTGACCATGGAGGCCATGAAAATGCAGACGACCGTGTACGCCGCGGCCGATGGCGTGGTGGACAAGATCAACGTCGGTATCGGTGAATCGGTCGAAAGCAAAGACCTCATCATGGAATTGCGCGAAGCGTAAGTCAGCGCGTTCGAAATTTTAGATAGCGCGTTCCGGCGTGGGTCTTCTCAATCTGCCCAACTAGGGTTCGCTTTGAATGTGACGTACGACCAACATGCCGTTGGCCGTAGCGATATGAAAGTTTTTCGCCGGAAATTGCGGTCCAATTCATGGGGCACGGCATCCATACAGGAAGATCCAGAGCGCCACACAGGAAGGCGCTGCGGCGTTTCACCCGGCCAGTGATCGTAGTGGCTGGATTATTCCAAGGTTATTCACGTAACCTACATACGCGGAATGCGTCTAATTGGCGAGTGAGTTAAGCGCTGGATCGGCCTGAGATTTGCCGATAATGGCGTGATGTTTGAGGTAACTGAACACGTTTTGAGCTTGCTGAGCCCGATATAAATGTTAGTTTTTCACCACGCCTCAATAACTTGAGGCGGTTTTCCATGGGGGGAAACGCAAGGGGGCTCGGCAACGGGTAGGGCGTTTGGATGGCTTACGCTTCGTTTAAACAATTTTGCTTTGCTGCGCACTTGGCGCGTGAAGACGATTGGGATGCCTTGATGGCAGACTGGCGTCGGGAACGGGCCGAGGATGGGCTGGTGGATGCTTTCCCTGTTTACCTGTGCCGCCGCAATAACATCAGCGAGATAGATTACCTCAAGCGCGTGGGTGAAGCCTTTGATTGGGGCAGTATTGATCTGTCGGAAGTGAAGCCTTCAGTGGAGGCGCGCCGAAAAATCTCCTCCAAAGTCGCCAGTCAATATTCCGTACTGCCGGTCACCATGGAAGAAGGCGTGTTGGTGGTGGTGGTGAGTGATCCGTTCCATACCGATCTGATTAATGCCGTGCGCTTTGCGGCGCAGGGGCCAGTGCGTTTCGTGCTGGCCCCGGCTGAGGATATCTCCAAGGCGTACGAGAAATACTACGGCGTCGGCGCGGAGACGATTGATGAGCTGGCGCAGGACGAGGTGGATGATGATGATGATCTGGAGTTAATGTTTTCCGATGACAAGGAAATCGCCGAGGGCGATCAGGAGGCCAGTATCATCAAATTCGTCAACCAAGTCATCTGGCAGGCATACCGCAGTCGCGCAACGGATATCCATTTTGAGCCGCTCGAAGATGAACTGCAGATTCGCCATCGCATTGATGGAATCTTGCACCAGATGTCGTTGCCGCCGGCACTCAAAAGACTGCAGGCCGCGCTCATTTCCCGCATCAAGGTGATGAGCGGCATGAACATTGCCGAGAAACGCCTACCGCAGGATGGTCGCATCAATGTCCGCATCAAAGGGGAGGAGATTGATATTCGTGTGTCCACCGTGCCAACGGTGTATGGCGAGAGTGTTTCGCTGCGTTTGCTGACACGGGGCAGTGTGCTCAAGGGCATGGATACACTGGGCATGAGTCGCGAAATCGAGACCCCCATCCGAGAGATCATTCATCAACCGCACGGTATCGTGCTGGTTACCGGCCCGACGGGTTCCGGTAAATCGACTTCGCTCTATTCATTTTTGAACACCATCAACTCCACCGATAAACGGATCATGACGGTGGAGGATCCGGTGGAGTACGAGATGAAAGGGGTGAATCAGGTGTCAGTGAAGAACGACATCGGCCGTTCGTTTGCCCATGTGCTGCGCCATTTCCTGCGGCAGGATCCGGATGTAATTATGGTGGGTGAGATTCGTGATGGCGAGACGGCTGAGATCGCTATTCAGGCGGCGAACACCGGTCACCTTGTGTTCAGCACGCTGCACACCAACGATGCTCCCAGCGCTTTCACGCGCCTGATCGATATGGGCATGGAACCGTTCCTCGTGGCTGACGCGATTGAGGCGGTGATGGCGCAGCGATTGGTGCGCACCATATGTCCCGAATGCAAAGCCGAGCAAACCGTTAGTAAGGAATATTTATTGAGCGTGGAATTTCCGCCGGCGCACGCGGCGGGTGCGAAGTTCTGGCAGGGCGCCGGTTGTGATGCCTGCGGTGGTCGCGGATACCAAGGGCGCTCGGGGATTTACGAATTGTTGAGCAACAGTGAAGCCATTCAACAACAGGTGATCAATCGCGCACCAGCCTCAGTGATCGGGCAGCTGGCTCGGAGTGAAGGGATGAAAACCCTGCGCGAATATGGCTGGGGGCGCGCCTTGGCGGGTGTGACGACCATTGAGGAGGTGCTACGTGTTACCCAGAGCTCCGAGGCGATGGTCGAGCAACCCATGGAGAATTTCTGATGGCGACGGAACCGACATCGAAGCCTCTCAAGCCGCCGGCTCTGCCGGATGCCTGCAATGTGATTGATTGCTCCACCGGCCGGCAGCAGTTCTGGCGGTTTGCCAAAGGCAAGCGCCGCATGAAGCTGGTGGATGTGCGTGACACGTTGATGGATCAACCCGTGCCGACCAAGCATCTTGACCGGGACACCAGCCAAATGTGGCGGCCGCATTGTCAGAACGACGCTTGGTTACCGGCCGAACAGGTCTTCTTCCGCGTGCTGCAGTTGCCCTTGTGCAACGAGGTTGAGCTGCCGGGCATGGTGGAGCTGCAGCTCGATAAAATTTCCCCTCTACCGCTGCCGCAGGCGGTGTGGACCTTTGAGCGCGTGCCGGTGCATCGACCGGATCAGGAGCAGCAAACGGTGGTGGTGATGGTCGCCGAACGTTCCGTGGTTGAGCGGTATGCTGGTGAGCTCGAACAGGTGGGATACCGACCGGACCGTCTAGAGCCGGCCGTGCTGCATCAGGTGATGGCCACGCCGCAGGGCGGTGAGTTGCCAGATGGTGCTTGGATTTATCCGCGCTTCGCGGATCCGCAAGTGCATTGCACGGTGGCGTGGTGGGATGAAGGAGTGCTGCAAAACATCACTCAGCTGAGCCTGTCATCGCGCGAGCATTTGAACGAACTGACCAGTAATCTCACCGCCACCACTTGGGCAGGCGAACTGGAAGGCTGGCTGACGGGCGAAACCGATTGGCATTTGGTGGCTTCCAATGAGGATGCGGAGGAATGGATTAGTGTGTTGAATGACTGGGCAGGCAAAGGAGTGCAGGTGGAGGAGCCGCCGGATCCCAATGCGCTGGCGGCCGCGGCTGCGGCCCTGGCCGAGCGTCCGATCGCCCAGGGTAACCTACTGCCAATCGATCGCCAAGCGCGGTATCACCGGGATGATGTCGATCGGGTGTGGGGCAATGTGTTGATCTGGACCGGCATGCTCTACGTTGTGTTTCTCTCCGTTTATTTCGTGATGAAAACACGCGTGGCTGACGAAGAGCAGGCGGCATTTGCGGAGAATCAAAAGGCGATCAAGCTCAAGAAAGAATTAAAGGAACTGGGCGTTCAACGACGGTTATTGGAGGAGCAGCGCGAACTGCGCTGGACCGCGCTGAATGTGTTCAAGGCAGTGGCCGAATATATTCCCGGAGAGGTTACATTGGATTCACTCGTCTTCTCGGAGAGTCGTAACAATCAAGGGAACAACATCACGCTGCGGGGTCGTGTGTCCCAGGAAGACAGCCAGAAACTGCAGGATTACTCCGAGGCGTTGGCGAAGGTGGCTGTGGATGAGCAGGGCGCCCAGCCCCTTTTCTCGCAGGTACAGCCACCCAATATGGAAGCCCGCGCCGGCGGTTATTTGGATTGGTATATCATTTGCCTGTTACGTAGGGAGGAGGTCGGGAAATGATAGAGACACTGAATCGAATTGGAATTCGCCCGCAGGAACGCCGCTCGGTGATCTTGTTGCTGCTGGCCTTCCTTATCGTTGGTAATATTGCTTGGCTGATGATGGGGCCAAAATTGCTGCAGTTGCAAACTTCGCGCGACCAGTACCGCGAGGAAAATAAAGCGGCAGCGAATTTGGTCGAGTTGAGGGGCGCACTGAAGATGGAGGTGGAAACACTCTCGGCTGAATCCGGAATGGTGAGTGACGGGAGACAGGCTCAGAAATTGATGGAGGATATCGAAAGCAAAGCGCGTCGCAGTGGCCTGAACTTCACTCGAAGCCGGGGTAGTCAGGGTACTTCCCGAGGCAATCAGGATTTTGAAGAAACCAAACGAACCGTCTCCTTCCAATCCAGCCTGGTGGATCTCGTCGAATTTTTGAACAACGTGTCTGAAGGCCAAAACATGATTCGCGTCAGCGCCATGACGGTGCAACCCACGGTCGACCGGCAACAGGTTAAGGTCGATCTCACTTTTGTAGCGAGCTATCCGAAGCCCGCCGCCGATAAATCAAAGAAAGGAAAGAAATGATGAAAAAGATTGCTGCTCTAATGGTGCTCACGGGGAGTGCGATGCTGGCTCAAGATCCGCCGGCACCGCTGGTGCCACCGGTAGATCCAGTAGATCCGCCGGCACCGGCGCCCATCGTGATTCAAGCTGGTCACACCATGCAGGGGATTCCTCTGCCCACGTTGCTGGAGGAATACGGTGCGCTGGTGGGAAAGACTCTGATCCCCGCGCAAAACCTCCCTTCGGTGACCTTCGAATTCAAGACGAACAACGATCTCACCTTCGAAGAAGCTAAGGCCTTTTATGAAACCCTCCTGATGCAGCGCCAAATTGCCGTGGTGCCGCAGGGCGAAAAATTTATACAGGTGATTCCCGCCGCCGAAATCGCCAAGACGCCGCCTCAATATTATCCCGTGCTCACCCTAGCAGCCTTGCCGGATAGCGAATTGCCAGTCATGGGGCCGTTTCCCTTGAAACACATTCCCACCGCCGCCGCAATGGATCTGCTGGCCACCTTGGCCAAGACGCCCAACGCCGTGACCACAGTGGAAGGCTCCAACGTGTTGATCCTGCGCGACTCGGCAAACAATGTGAAACGGATGCTTACTGTGTTGACTGAGTTAGACGTGGAAGCGGGAATTAAAGAGGAATATGAACTCATTAAAATTCGCTATGCTCTTTCGGCAGATATTGCGGCGGTTTTGAGTACTCTAACCAACACCCCGATTAGCGGCACAGCTGGGTCTGCCGGTAGTCGCATTAATACCACCGGCGCCAATCGCACAACGACAGGTGCGACCTCTCGAACGGGTACAACTACAACCGGAAATGCTGGTTCCTCTCGTGGGCAACTGGCTCAGCGTTTATCTCAGATTCAAGGTGGAGCCGGTGTGACCGGCACGGGGCTTCCAATTTTGGGGGATACCAAGGCGGTGGCTTATGAACGCGGCAACGAGGTGCTGCTCATCGGCACACGCCGACATCTCGATAAAGCCAAGGAGCTGATCGATAAGCTGGACACTATTCAGCCGCAAGTATTGATTGAGGCTATCATCATTGATGTCGCTTTGGGTGATGACAAAACGTTTGGGGTGTCGTTACGCGAAAACCGGACGGCAGCCAATGCCCGGGAGGGCGGATTACGTGGAGCATTGGCTTCGGCTCTCGGTCCAGCCGCATTTACAGATACCTCCATCTCCGGTGCCACATCCGGGTTTAATTACTGGGGGTTCCTAGGGTCCAATTGGGAGGTTGCCGTGAATGCAATAGAAAACGATTCCCGGGTGACTATGCATTCGCGGCCGCGCATCCAAACCTCGCATGCAGAACTGGCGGAACTCTTTATTGGAGATACACGGCCGGTTGTTACCGGTACCATTACAGACATTAGTGGCGGTACCAGTTCTCAATACCAGATGCAGAAATTTGGCATCACTTTGGAAGTGCGGCCGTTCATTAACGAAGAAGGTCTCGTGGTAATGGATTTGGTTCAGCAGATCCAAGATATCGTTGGCTCACAAACCATCAATGGCAATAGTGTTCCCATCACCACCGATCGGTCGGCTAACGCCAAGGTGGCCGTGCGCGATGGGGAGATGATCGTGCTGGGAGGGTTTATCAAAACGAAGACCACTACCTACGAGGATGGCGTTCCCGTACTGCGCGATGTGCCGTTGCTTGGGAAACTCTTTGAGAGCACGCGTGATGTGGATGAGCGTAATGAATTGATTGTGCTCATGCGGCCCACGGTTTTGAAGACGCCTGAAGCCGCCGCCGTGAAGGCCATGTCCGAGCAATCCAACCTGCCGGGCATTGATCTGGCCAAGGATGAAGAGGAGCGGCTTACTGAAAAATACCGCGATTTGGTGGAGGAACTCCGCCGCAAAAGAGGCACTCCGACAACTCCAGAGAATCCGGATTTGCCTTTACTGCCGAAAGACGGCCCTCTGGTGCCACAGTTGCCCTGATCACCGTCGGCCATCGTACCACCAGCTGCAGGCCTTGGGATCGCTCAAGGCCCGGCCACCGGTGAAAGCCGTGGCGATCAAAAGGCGTACCAACTCCCACGGTGAATAAAGCGAGAGTTTGCGGGCTGATGTGATCAGTGGCTGGCCGGTGATGATGTGCAATCGTTGCTGTCGTCCTCTGCCATGGCGCTTGAGGCGTTCGGCAAACTCCAACTCTTCAGAAGCGTAGAGGGTTTTAGAAAAACCCTCCAGTTCAAGGAAGGCTTGGGTACGGCAGAAAAAATAGGAACCGGCCGGCCAACGCATCAGCCGGCTGATGCCGTTCCAAAGATGAATCCAAAACGCCGCCCACCAAGGAACGCGCCCCATGGTGAGTGTGGAGCCGCCGCCAAGGATATCCGTTTGTTGCATTGCCCTGCCGGTGGCCGCGAATAATTCCGGGCTTGGCATGGAGTCTGCATCCACAAAGAGGATCCAGTCTCCCCGAGCCGTCTGTCCGGCAGCATTGCGGGCGCGGGCGATTTGGTTTTCGGGTTCAAACACCACTCGCGCCCCAGCGGCCCGGGCCAATTCACCAGTGCGGTCGGTGGAATTATTGTCACACACCACCAATTCCCAGTCCCAGTTCATCGTCTCAAAGACTTTGGCCGATTCCTTAATCGCTGCTAGTGTATCGGGCAGGAGCTTTTCCTCGTTAAAGGCAGGGATGGCAATGGTTAAATGCACGGGTGATTGTCACCCGATTCGCGGTGACAGGCAAGCGGGCAACATGGTAGCCTTCCGCCAGTTGAGGAATGGTGCAACCTTACTCCATCGAACCTCTTATGGAGGACGAGACAGGCCCCAAACGCCGGTGGAAACGTTGGTTGATTAGGGGCGCGGCGGCGTTGGTGATTCTGCCGCTGCTTGCTTGGCAGGTGGTGGAGAGCGAATGGTTCTTGCGCCGAGTGATCCTCCCGAAGGTCAACGAGTCGGTTCACGGCGTCATCCACTTTAAATCCGCCGATTGGTCACTGGGCAGTTCGCTGGAATTGCAGGGAGTGACCCTGCACGCCGAAGGTCAGGCGACGTGTCTGGAGGTGGAGCACGTGCTGGTGCGCTATGACCTGGGTGAACTGCTTGATGGCCGCCTGCACTTTCACGAGATTCTCCTGAGCGAGCCGTCATTTACCGTGACGCAGGATTTGGGGGGGCGGACCAATCTAGATCCGTTTTTCCAACAAACTTCTGATCCCAGCGTGGCGCGTTCTGTGGAGCTGGATTGGGTTAAATTTGATGGTGGTAGCATTCATTTTTCCAAGGAACTTCCCGAAGGCGGGAAGCAGGTTGTTCGGGTAAACGAATTGAAAGTGAATCTTGAACAAATTGGGAACGGTCGTGATCAGGGCAGTGTTCATATGGGATTCGGGTGGGCTACTGAATGGAGGAACGGCAGCACCCTAGTTGATTATTTAAAGGGCACACTCAATCTCGGTGCCAAGTTGAATTTGGACGAACATTGGCATCTCAGTCGGCTGGATCCGAAAGGGAAGTTTCTGGTTCAGGAGGCCAGTGAAAGATTTGGGGAATCAAAAGGGTTGGAGGCCGATTTTGACGCTGCTTTTGCTGGGAATCAATTGGAGCGATTAGGTCTGACCTTCAGTCGGCAGCCAGATGAAGTTACCGGATCAGTAGGCTTGGGGGAGATGGAGGTTTCCGGACCACTGAACCTTGCGGAAGGCACGGCGGAGCTGGCTGTGGCGATTCAGGATGTGGACCAAAGCGTGATAAACCTGCTCGGACAATCTCAAGAGTTGACCTTCCATCAAACGCGATTGAGCACGACCAATCAATTGGCCGTGGCGGATTTCGGCCGCACACTGCGGCTGCAGGGCAAAGTGAGTTCATCGCCCCTCCAGGTAACTCATCGGTTGGTGAAGCTTCCGGCAATGGATTCGCTGGAAGCATACTATGATGTGACCTATCAACCCGAAGCCCGGACTGTGCAAGTTCATGCCTTCGGACTGGAATCCAATCACCAGAAAAAACCTTTTTTGAAAGGCACCCTGAAACAGCCACTGGTCGTCAGTTGGCAGCAAGGCAGTGAATTGAATGCTCCGGACTCGGCGTTCGACTTGGATATCCACCCAACCCAACTTGCCGATTGGCAGCCGTGGTTGGGACGTTATGTGCGCGAAGGCGAATTGAGCGGGGCCCTCACTGTGGCCGTGCAACAGGCCGGTCGGCACATTGAGTTTAGCGGCTCCACTAAGGTGGAAGGCATGACCGTGCCGCACGCGGAAGCCACGCGGCCATTGGGTAATGGCCAATTCGATTGGGCTGGCACCGTGAGGGGCTTGAAGGCTCTGGAGTTTACCCAATGTAAACTGGAAATCGGGACACCACTGCAATCTTACTTTACCTTTGATGGTAAGCCGCGGCTGGATCTGCACACGCAGCAGTTCAGTGAATCCAGCGGGAAAATCACGGCGCACCTTCCTACATTGCTAAAGTGGTTTCCCCAAGCCGGCGTGCGCAGCGATGCTGGTGAGCTGACTTATAACGGAACCTTTTCCGGAGGCTTGACCCAAAGCGCGCCCTTCGCTTGGGTCGGGACGCTGGATTGGTCTAATATTGACGGGCAATTGCAGGAGCAGCCGGTGAAAAGCCTGAACGGTTCAGTTCAAATGGATTGCATATTAGATGAGGCGCAACGGCTCAAGATACAACGCCTCGAGGGGGATGCGCAGCTTGCGGGGAAACCCTTGATGGCCAAGCTGGATTTGAGGGGGAATTGGAACCTACGCACCGGTCAATTTGACTTTGAAAAAGCTGAGCTGATCCAAACGGACTTGGCGTTGGCACGGACGCTTTATCCATTTCCCGGAGTCATGTCCGGAGTGCTAAATGCCAACCTGGCCGTGAACCATAAACCCGGCGATCGTACGGTGTTGCGGGGCGGTGTGGCGGTTGCCAAGGGGCATATTACCCAATGGCCCCAATGGGTTTACGGTCGACTCAGTGAACTGGATGCCACCTTGCATTGGACGGAGGCTGGGCGCTTTCACGGGGATGTGCGCCAAGTGAAATTGCAGGCCTTTGATCCGGATCGTCCGGAGCAAGGTATCGGTCAAGTGAGCGGCACTGGAAAATTTGATTCGTTCAAGAGGGAATGTACATGGGTCCTGCAGCCTTCTAAACTGGAGCACGCGCTTTTGGCCCCCTTGGTGAATCGCACCAATTGGCTGGGAGCCGCGACCCTGCAGTCGGGCACATTGTCCAACCCTAAGCCACTGCAACTGCAGTGGAACGACAACGGCGATGTTGCCGTGAGTGGCCCAGTGCAAATCGCGAATATCCGCTTTAAAGATCCGCAAGGTCAGTTGCCTAAGGAAATGCTGGGCGCACAATTGGAATTGGATATCGCCACCACTAAACAACCCGCCGGTCGTTCGTGGAAGGTTCGGCCGAAAGTCAACAAGGCCTCCTTTACACTGGTTGATCAACCGGCCGGCACGGTGGTATGGAGTGGAGAATATACGGCCACCAATGGGGTTGGCCAATTGGCGTTTGATGTGACTGGGGTGGATCATCGTGTGTTCCAACTGGTACCCGAGCCTTGGCGCGGCGGAGTGGAACTCAAGAGCGGTCAGGTCAACAAACTGAACGGCCAATGCCGGGTCAGCGATGGGGTAGTGCAGTTTGAAACTAGCGTGGACCTGAAACGAGTGTGGCTGACGGAATCTTCCGGGCTTTGGCCCGCAGGACCGTTGGATTTGGAGCAGTCCTTCAAGGGTAGCTGGAAGCCCGGCCCTCAGCTCCACCTGACGATCGAACGTCACCAAGGCACGGTGAAGCAGGAAGATACCATTTTGGGTGAGTACGATTTGACCGGCCGGATGATGGATGCCGGTTTAGTGTTGGACGTGAAATCACTGAACTTGGGGCCGGCATTCACGCGGCGCGCCTTGGATCAATGGCTCCCGGATCGGCCGGTTGCTGCCGGACGTCTGCTCATGAAGGAGCTGAAGGTGAACCTGCCTCAACAGGGAGTCGGAGCGGTGAATGGGCAGTTATCCATCAAGGGATTCACGTTGCCTGCGCGTATGCAGGGAGATCCCGCGCAGTCCTTGGATACGAAACTGAAAATCCAAGCTGCCGGCACCAATCGTGTGCTGCAGCTCAAACAATGTGTTGTAGATTTGCCGCCCACGAAGAAGGCCGCGAATCAGTTGAACTTAGCCGGCTCATTGGATTTGCGGCGCTGGAATGCGCCGGGTTCACAGTTACGGGTTACCAGTGATGCGGCGGATATCACGCCGTTGATGGCGTTTCTAGAAAACCCCAACCCCGCCGCCAAGCCCAACGAGAAAGCCGGTGCTGCGCCGAACGGGGTGGGCTTTGGATTCCGAAATTTTAACCTAAACCTAAACCTTAAGCGTTTGGTGTGGCGTGATTTATGGGCAACCAATCTTACTGGCAATGTGCGGATTGATGGGGAAAAGTTCACCTTCGATCCAATTCAAATGCATCTGCTAGGGGCACCGGGAAAGGTCGGAGGCCAGGTGCAAACCGTGGAAGGGCAAACCCAAATGGCGCTGAATATCGATGTGCAAGACTTGCCCTTGGATCCAGTGATTCGGCACTTTGCTCCCGAACATAAAATCCAATGGGGTAAGTTGACGGCCAATGGTTTTTTGAAAGCGCTCGGATGGTCTGGAGAATCATTTCGCAACAGCTTTACAGTGCGCGGGAGAGATCCCAAGTCGGCGGCAAAACTCGTCATTGAGGAATCTCATTGGGGATTTAAGCAGGATGATTGGCTGATTGGAATCATTGCCGGTAGTTTGAACTTACCGCAACTGTTGGATTCCCACTTTAATTCAGCTGAACTGACATTATTAGCGCAAGACGGAAAAGCGGACTTTAATATGGCTGTGGGTGGGCCGCTTTTGCGGGCGGGAACAAAGGGGCAGGGCCGATTAGGGGGGCGTTTTTTGGACACGACAATCAAGCAGGATGTCTCCATTGAGCTGCCTCCCAAGTTGGCCGAAGAATTCCGGCCATTGGGAATTATATTTTCAAAATCCGACTTTATGAAAATGCCAACCTTTCTGTCCATGGAAGGGGCCATTCGAAAACCGAAGATCAAGGTCGATGAATTTGCGTTGGGGCAAATTCTGGTGTTGGGTATTACTGGCCGACCCGGGAGCTTGTTGCGACGGCTAAATCCCATCAAGGACAAGCCCGATGGAGAAGGGAAGGAGCTAGATTTGAATCCGTTGGATATATTGCGTCTGATCGTGCCCGGTGGCGATTAACGGAGTCGGTCATTCAGTGCATTCGCCGTTGGCATTCGCGCTCCACTCTCGTACACTAGGCACGCATGCAAGTCGTGCTGGATTATTTGAACGCCCATCGGGCGCGTTTTGAAGAGGAGCTTTGCGAATATCTGCGGCTGCCCAGTGTGTCAGCCCAGAGCTATCATGATCGCGATACCCGTGCGGCAGCCGATTGGCTGGTGAAACATTGCCGTTCCATCGGACTCAAGGCTCGCAAACACGCCACTGATTTTCATCCCATCGTTACGGCCAGCACCCCCAAGCGCCGTGGCCGGCGTCCGCATTATTTGGTATATGGCCATTACGATGTGCAGCCGCCGGAGCCGTTGGAGCAATGGGATACGCCGCCGTTTGAGCCCACTATCCGCAACGGGGCGGTGTATGCGCGAGGGGCTACGGATAATAAGGGGCAACACTTTGCGCACCTCAAGGCGGTGGAGGCATTTCTGCAAACCGGCACGGAATTACCCTGTGATCTGACGTTTGTGATTGAGGGCGAGGAGGAGGTTGGCAGCGAAAGTCTAGTCCAGTTCCTGCGCCAAAAGAAAACGGAATTGAAATGCGATGCGGTGGTGGTCTCGGACACCGGCATGCCTTCCAAGAAGCATCCCGCGCTCACCTATTCCTTGCGTGGCGTGACGGCCATGGAGGTGACGGTGCGAGGCCCGAAGGCCGATTTGCATTCCGGAATTTATGGCGGCTCGGTGGATAACCCGGCGCTGGTGCTGTGCCAAATGTTGGCGGCATTACGGGACAAGCGCGGGCGCATCGCCGTGCCCGGTTTTTATGATCGGGTAGAAAAGTTGACGCGTTATGAGCGCGAACAAATGAAGCGGTTGCCCATTTCCGCCGCGCAATATCGCAAGCTGCTTGGCGTGCCAGCGCTGTTTGGCGAGACGGGTTACTCGCACCACGAATTGCGCAGTGCCCGGCCCACGCTGGAGATCAATGGCCTGACCAGTGGTTATCAGGGCGAAGGCAGTAAGACGATTGTGCCCGCTTGGGCCAGTGCCAAGCTGACTTGCCGGTTAGTGCCGGATCAGGATCCGGCCGAGATCAATCGATTGCTCAAGCGCCAACTCAAGAAGTTGTGTCCGCCTTCGGTGAAAATGGAGGTTGAGGATGGGCACGGGGCGGAGGCGTATCACGTGCCGCCCACTGGGCCGGAGGTGCAGGCGGCATTGGAGGCCTTGCGCGAGGCGTTTGGCCATGAACCGGTGATTCTTCGGGAAGGCGGCTCGATTCCCATCATCAATGAATTCAAGAAATTGCTCGGAGCGGACTCACTGCTCTTGGGCTTGGCGTTGCCTGATGACAATTTGCATTCACCGAATGAGAAATTCGATCTCGATTGTTTGCACAATGGCGCTGCCATGAGCGCGCGCTTATGGCCTAAACTGGCGACTCTTTAGCAGTGAAGAAAAATAAATCCAACCGCGAGGAGGAATCGACTGGAGAGATGTCTATTGGGCTGCGCCGGTTTCTGTATTTTACGGCGGCCTGCACAGGCGCGTGTATTTTGGTGGTCGAAATTTTGGGGGCCAAAATGTTGTCGCCTTTTTTGGGTACATCTCACTTTGTTTGGACGGCGCAAATTGCGGTGACCCTCGTGGCTCTATCGGGAGGCTATTATGCGGGCGGTTGGCTGGTGGATCAGTCGCCGAATTTAAACCGTTTGTACTATGGGATTCTGGCGTCGGCGGTTTATCTCGCCGCCACGGTGCCGATGGTGAAGCCGCTGTGCCTCAACCTTATGAGCCTGCCCTTAGCATGGGCCACGCTGTTGGCAGCCTTATTTTTGTTTTTGGTGCCGCTGGCTTTGCTGGCGATGACGGGACCGTTTCTGGTTCGGTTGCTCACGCAATCAATCCAGAATGTGGGGCTCAATGTCGGTCGGTTGTCGGCCATTAGCACCTTGGGAAGTGTGGCGGGCACGGTATTGATCGGGTACGTGTTGATTCCGCGGTTTCCGAATTCAGTGACCATGCTTATCACGTCGGGCATCTTGATTGCCTTGGCGGCGGTTTACCTTATTGTATGGGGGCGCGGTGCCGGTGGGAATGTTTTGATGCTAGCGTTGGGGCTTTCTCTGGGTTTTGGCTATAGCGGTTTGCGTGGTCAGTTTGGTGATACCATGAAGTACAGCGGAGTGAATTGGGAGGTGCTTTACCGGGCGAATTCCAACTACGGCGAACTGCAGGTGATCGAGTATCGCAACGGCGCGGTGGTGGAACGGCGATACTTGAACGATCAACTGGTGCAGAACACCTATGATCCCACGACTCGACAAAGCCGTTCACTGTTCACCGGCGCATTACGGTGGCTGGCGCATGCTTACACACCGAAAACCGATCGGGTGCTTTGTATCGGCATGGGGGCCGGCGTGGTGCCGATGCAGTTTGCCACAGAAGGAATTGAGACGGATGTGGTGGAAATCAACGGCGCTTCAATTTCAATGGCGGAGGAGTTTTTTGATTTTGATGAGTCTCAGGTCAACCTCACGGTGGGCGATGGACGGCAGTTCCTGAATCAAACCGATCGTACTTACGATGCCATTTTACTCGATGCGTTTTTGGGCGATTCCTCGCCGAGCCATTTGATGACTCATGAAGCTTTCGTGGAAATGCGCGCGCATCTCAGTGATCACGGGGCGTTGGTGATCAACAGCTTTGGGGAATCGAACCCGGAACGGCAGTTTTTTTCCTCGTCACTGGATAAGACACTGCGCTCTGTGTTTGGTTCGGAACGCGTGATTGTTCATGCCTCGGGTTATGGTAATGTTTTTTTTGTGGCCACCAAAGCGCCGCAATTGAAGGTGCATCATTCGCCGGAACCCAATCCAGAAGCAGGCAAGAGCCTGCGGACGGCGGAATCTGAGCGCGATGCCTACGCGGTGTGGAATGAATGGTACGCCGCCGCGAAGGGGGTGGGGCCATTTTTCTCCGAGCATCCCCAAGTGCAAATGGAGATGGCGCTGATGTGGAAGGGGCGCCGAGAGTTTGACGCCTCACGCGGGCAGTTGTTGCTGGACGACTTTAATCCGGTGGAGTTCTACGACGCCCGCAATCGCGAAGAGAATCGCCGCGGGTTGATTCATCAAATCGATCCCGGCAATGGCTGATTCGGGTTCAGCCTCGTCAGCCAAACCGCCGACGGCCCTGTATGCGCTTACGGTTTTCTGGGGTGCCTTTTTGTTATTTCTGGTGCAACCGTTGATCGGCAAATACATCCTGCCTTGGTTTGGCGGCACGCCAGGGGTTTGGACGGCTTGCCTATTGTTTTTCCAATGCCTGTTGCTGGCGGGCTATGCCTACGCTCATTGCCTGAACCATTTTCTGCCTCCGCGCAAACAGGCCTGGGTACATGGCTGCTTATTGTTATTGGCTGTCTGCACGCTGCCGATTACTCCGAACGAAGCGCTCAAGCCCGACGGCGGCGGCACGCCGGTATGGGCGATTCTCAAATTACTCGGGTTCAGTCTGGGTATTCCGTATCTGATCCTCTCTTCCACTGGACCACTGGTGCAGGCGTGGTTTGCTCGTGCTCATGCGGGGGCTTCGCCGTATCGATTGTATGCGTTGTCCAATGTCGGTTCACTGCTGGCTTTGGTGGCGTATCCGTTTGTGGTGGAGCCTTGGAGCACACGTACTGAGCAGGTGAATGGTTGGTCTTGGGGTATGGGCTTGTATGCGGTGTTTTGCGGTCTCCTCGTATGGTGTATGCGGGATGTGCCAGAGATGGCCTCCGATGAAACAAAAATTGAATCCGCAGCAACTGAAACACGGTTGCGTCGGGCGGGCGTGTGGTTGTGTTGGTTGGCCTTGCCGGCGTGCGGCACGGCCTTCCTCATGGCCACAACTAACAAGCTTTGCCAGGACGTGGCTGTGGTGCCGTTTCTTTGGGTGCTGCCGTTGGCGTTGTATTTGATTTCCTTCATCATCAGCTTCGACAGCCCGCGCTGGTATGTGCGCGAGATTTATGTGCCGCTGCTGGTGGTGTGCTGGATCGGGGTGCTATGGGGGATGGAACAGGGGGTGGATATGGAAATCGTTTTACAGGTGGGGCTTTACAGTGCGGCGTTGTTCGTCAGTTGTATGGTGTGCCATGGGGAACTGTATCGGTTGCGGCCGGAGCCAGTGCGGTTGACCCAGTATTTTCTTGGGATCGCCGCCGGGGGTGCCTTGGGAGGCTTGGCTGTGGCGGTGTTGGCGCCGCGTTGGTTTGATGGCTATTGGGAATACCATATCGCATTGTGGGGCACAGGCTTGCTGTATCTGCTGGTGCAATGCGTCAACCGAGAGCCTTGGGCACTGGGTAAATGGCATGTGCGCGGTTTGCTCGGGCTTTGCTGGACGGTGGTGTGTATGGCGATGTTGCGCTCGGTTGAATTCTCATTGCCAGCCAAATTCGCCCTGACTTGGCTGCCGCTGCTCTTCGGTTGGGCGATGGCCCGGTACATCGTGCGAGAATGGTGGTTTGGCCGGCCGTCATCTGAGGGACGGGATTTCAAGGCCGGTGTTGCCGGGGTGGTGCTGGCAGGGTTGGGCCTGTATTGGGTACTGGAAATGTCTGTCAATTGGGGCAGAATCGCCAGTGCCAGTGGCTGGACGGCCTTGCAGCCGGGTATCTGGGTGGCGCTTGGGTTAATGACGCTCAATTTATTCGTGTGGCTCAGTATCCGCCAATGGAAAGGGGTCCAAATCGCCTGGGGCTGGCAATGGCTGGGCTTAGGACCGGCGTTGGTGGTGGTGTTTGTGGGGTTGTTGAAAGACATCAAGAAATCGGAAGCCGACGCTTTTTATGTGCAGCGCAATTTTTATGGCACGCTGAAGATATCGCGTTACAGCGATCTGGGCGGTGAGGTCTATCGTCTACTCTTGAACGGCCATATCACGCATGGGTTTCAGTATGAAAGCGTGGATTTGTGTAACCGAATCACATCCTATTACACCTACGGCAGTGGCGTGGAGTTGGCCATGCGATACACGCCGGAGAACAACAAACGCGTGGGCGTGGTGGGCTTGGGGGTAGGTACCTTAGCCGGGTTTGCTGAGTCGGGCGATCGATATTGGATGTATGATATCAACCCGGCGGTGGTGGATTTATCGGCCGATAACGTGGCCCAGTTTACCTATTGCATCAACGCGCAAGACCGCGGGGCACTCCTGGAGATTGTGCCGGGTGATGCGCGTCTGGCGATGGAGCGGGAATTGCGCACGGGAAAAAACCGCGAACTGGATGTACTTGTGCTGGATGCGTTCAGCAGTGATTCCATTCCAGTGCACCTGCTCACACTGGAGTCCTTGAAACTCTATGATCAACATCTCAAACCCGATGGAGTATTGGCCGTTCATATTTCCAATCGCTACCTGAACCTGGAACCGGTGGTAAGTCGATTGGCGGCGGAACTGGATTTTGGGATGATTAAAGTCGACAGCCTGAGCGGGGAGGATTACGGGCAGGATTGGGTTTACGCCGCCACATGGGTGTTGCTCTCTCGCAATCAGGATTTCCTTAACGACGTGGAGGCTAATGCCTGGTTGCGTTCGGACCTTTCTGAGGCCGAGGAACTGCCGTTGTGGACGGATGATTATGCAAGTATTTTCCGAATCATGAACAAACCGCAATGGTGGCCGGTGTGGCTTGGAGGAAACAATGACTGAACCGGCATGGAGTGGTTTATTTTCCGGCGCGCCATTTGAATTTCGATTCGGCGCTCGTCCCGGTGATCCGGAGGGGTTTTTTAGGGCATCGTCCGAACACGCAAGTCGTGTCCAGCTACGGCGCGAGATCGTGGGGGAACATCCGGCGCGGCATGTGTTTCAGGAGCCCGATTCCCGCGATGCTGTCGGGGAACTGATCCGCTGGGCTGGACTGGAGGGGGGCGGATGCCTGGAGTTGGCGCTGCATTGGGAGCAGGATTTTATGGTGTTGCTGCCGGGGGGCGATGGGCAGGAACGTTTCGTGGCCGGGGCGATTTGTTTCCCGTCCTCCTGGGCGCCGGATGAGAAACTGGGTTTGCCGGTGCATGCAATTCACGAACCCGTGCCGACCTTAAACGAGCATCTGGGGGCGCGCATTGGGAAATTCCTCGCGGGCATTCGCCCGGGTAAGGCGTGGGAGCGAGTGAACTGGGGGCTGAGTGGGTCGCCGTGCCTGAACCAGCATTCGGCGCTTCGAATCCCAGCGATTGAGTTGCCGTTGGAATTGAATTCGGTGTGGGTGCGGCGTGAGGATCAGGTCTTGTTTCGTCTGCCTAAAACGGGTGCACTCATCTTCGGCATCAGCGTGATCAATATCTCCGTGGCCGAGATCGCGGTCGATCCGGAGGGGAGGTCCGGGCTGCGGCAAGCGTTGGCAACCATGCCGGAGGACATTGCGGGATACAAAAATCTGACGGCCGCACGGGAATCGTTGGTGGCGTTGCTTACTCCGTGACGTCTTCGGTTAGCGCTTCGCCGTGACGTTCTTCGGGGCGGGAATTGCGTTGGGTTAAGAGTACCAAGCTGGCCACGGCCATGAGGGAAAACGACACCCAGGCGAGATGGTGGATGCGAAAGATCTCGATCAGATAAAAGCCTATGAACGGTGCGACACAGCCGCGGACACCGGTGAAAAATGTGTGGACGCTCATGTAATCAGCTACGCGGTCGGCCGGTGCGAATTTCGTGACCCACAAGCTCCATGCCACCTCACCGCCGGAGGTGGCAATTCCAAAGAAGATCGCGCCAATCACAATACCAGTGAGACTGCCGGTGGCGAAGAAGGCGACCGTCGCCACGCCGAAGCAGAGGTTTAGGATCACGCGCAGATCAAAGAAATTCATGCGATCAAACAGACGCCCCCAAAACGGGCTCAACACCAGTCGCACCAGGCTTGGGATCGTGACGGTGAGGAGCGCCACGCGTTCGGGAGTGTAATTTAGGCCGTAGCCGGCAAACCCTCCATCCCGTGCAAGGTAATCGACGCGCAACGGGAACATCATCAGGTTGGCAATGCCAAAACCCATCCAGCAAGCGAGCGTGAACCGAAAGAGTTTATCTTCACGCACAAAGCGCAGGGACCGAAACGGATGGGTGCCTCCGGAAGCCTGGAGGGGACGGGAAGGGCATTGAGAAAAACAAAATGAAGCAAAGGCAAATGCCCCGGCGAAGATAAAGATCAGCCATTGAGGGAATATCTCGAGCATGCCTTGGGCGTTCGCATTGAGCGCGCTCCCGGCGAGGTAGCTAAACACCGCCACACTGGCAATGCGGATCATAGCTGTCCGCGAGAAGAGTTGGCCGCGTCGGGCTTTCGGATAATTTTCCTGATAAATTTGCGTGGCCAAGGGAATGGCGCCGGCGGATAAGGCGGCTACAAGCATGGCGCCAAATACGAATGCAGTAGCGTTTTGCGCCAAAGCCATGACGAGGTAACATACACTACCGAGACCGGCCAGCACGGCAGCGGCATGAGAGGTGTGCCAACGTCGGTTTTCGACCAGGGAGACGATTAACGGACCGGCCAACAGGCCAAGGCTTCCGCCCATGGCAATGAGTGCCTTGGCGGTAGCCCCGAATTCAAACCACTTGACCGCGATTAACAGCAAGAAACTGGTGCCAGCCGTTTCCAGCACGCCAGCGGCAATGGCGCGCAGGCGTTCGTAGCGGTAAGTCAGGGTCGTCCGTTCCAAGGAACGGGGAGGTTACGCGGATGCGCCGACGGAGGCGAGTTCCTCTTCGCAGTCGACGATTTGTTGGATTTGGGTGAGGAACCAGCGGTCGATTTTGGAGAGCTCGAAGATTTCGTCCACGGTCAGGCCGGCACGGAGGGCGTGGCGGAGGTAAAAGACGCGTTCGGCGTTGGGGGTGGTAAGTTTCTGGGTGATGAGCTCGCGCGGCAGGATGTCGCGGTCTCCATAGACGGTGTCGCCCACGCGCCAGCCTTTGCCATCGCCACCGAGGCCGGCACGGCCGATCTCCATGGAGCGCAGGCATTTTTGAAGGCTCTCCTTGAAGGTGCGGCCGATGGCCATGGCTTCGCCGACGCTTTTCATCTGAGTATTGAGCGTCGGATCGGCCTGTTGAAATTTCTCGAAGGCGAAGCGCGGGATCTTGGTGACAACGTAGTCGATGGTGGGCTCGAAGCTGGCGGGGGTTTCGCGGGTGATGTCGTTGGGGATCTCGTCGAGGGTGTAGCCGACGGCAAGTTTGGCGGCGATCTTCGCAATTGGAAATCCGGTGGCCTTGGAGGCGAGGGCGGAGCTTCGGCTCACGCGCGGGTTCATTTCGATGACGATCATCCGGCCGTTGTCCGGGTTGACGGAGAACTGGATGTTCGAGCCGCCGGTTTCCACGCCCACAGCGCGGATGATAGCGAAACTCGCGTCGCGCATGATTTGGAACTCCTTGTCCGTGAGCGTCTGGATGGGGGCGACGGTGATGCTATCGCCGGTGTGCACGCCCATTGGATCAAAGTTTTCGATGGAGCAAATGATCACGCAATTGTCAGCCTTGTCGCGCATGACCTCCATCTCGTATTCCTTCCAGCCGATGAGCGATTCCTCGATGAGGATTTCATTGACGGGCGAAAGGTCGATGCCTTTCTTGGTCAGTTCTTCGTACTCATCGCGGTTATAGGCGATGCCGCCGCCGGTGCCGCCGAGCGTGTAGGCGGGCCTGATGATGAGGGGAAATTTTCCAATGCGGTCGGCAATGGCCCAAGCATCTTCCATGTTGTGGGCGATGCCGCTCACGGGCACGTCCAAGCCGATCTCGAGCATCAATTCCTTGAAGCGCTCGCGGTCCTCGCCGCGCTCGATGGCGTCGGCCTTGGCGCCGATCATTTCCACACCGTGCTTTTCCAAAACGCCGGTTCGGAAAAGCTCCATCGCAGTGTTGAGGCCGGTCTGCCCGCCGAGCGTGGGGAGCAAAGCAAGCTGACCTTCGGCCCCGAGCGACTTCATCTCGGCCAATTCGCGCACGATAATTTTCTCAACCGCTTCGGGCGTGACCGGCTCGATGTAGGTGCGGTCGGCAAATTCCGGGTCGGTCATAATCGTGGCTGGATTGGAATTCACCAGCACCACGCGATAGCCCTCCTCCTTGAGCGCCTTACAGGCCTGCGTTCCCGAATAATCAAACTCACACGCCTGCCCGATAATAATCGGGCCAGCGCCGATAATCAGAACCGAATGAATGTCGTCTCGTCGCGGCATGAACCGCGGGAGACTTAACGGAAAACCGGCCGGCTTGTCATGAGTTTTCTGGAAAAACCCGCCGAATGTTGTTCGCAATCAGCTACAAAAGCGATTGCTGCTGGCTGCCGTCGGGGTTCAGACCCAGTCGTTGGTGGCCCAGATCGGTGGCGGTGCGGCCTTGGGGGGTGCGTTGGAGATAGCCTTCCATGATCAGAAAGGGCTCGTAGACCTCCTCCAGCGTATCGGCCTCCTCGCCGACGGCGGCGGCGATGGAGTTCACGCCCACGGGGCCGCCGTTGAATTTCACGATGATGGTCTCGAGGATACGCTTGTCCATCTCGTCGAGGCCGTGGCCATCAATCTCCAGCATGGCGAGCGCAGCGTCGGCAATGGCGTTGGTGATGGTGCCGTCGGCCTTCACTTGAGCATAATCGCGGACGCGCCGGAGGAGGTTGTTGGCAATGCGCGGGGTGCCGCGGCTGCGGCGGGCGATTTCGGTTGCGCCTTGTTCGTCGATGTCGACATCCAACAAACCCGCCGAGCGTGTGACGATGCGGGTCATGTGGTCGGCGGCGTAATAGTTGAGGCGTTCGCGAATGGGAAAGCGCGTGAGGAGTGGCGCGGTGAGCAGTCCGCTGCGGGTGGTGGCGCCAATCAAAGTAAATCGCGGGAGGTTGAGCCGCACGCTGCGGGCGTTCGGGCCTTGGTCGATGATGATGTCCAGTTGGTAATCTTCCATCGCGGGGTAGAGATATTCCTCCACGGTTTTTTGCATGCGATGAATTTCATCGATGAAGAGCACATCGCCTTCCTCGAGGTTGGTGAGCAAGCCCGCGAGGTCGGCGGCTTTTTCAATAGTTGGCCCGCTGGTGGCGCGCAGGTTGCCGCCCATCGCTTTGGCAATGATGTTGGCCAGAGTGGTCTTGCCCAGTCCGGGCGGTCCGGAAAGCAGGAGATGATCGATCGGCTCCTTGCGCTGTTGGGCGGCGGTGACGGCAATCTCTAGTCGCTCGCGCACTTTGTCTTGTCCGGAAAATTGGTCAAACCCCTCCGGCCGCAGCGTCGATTCGAACGCTGCATCGGGGGTGCCCAATTCATCCGTGATCCGCGAGGACATCTTTGGTAGAGTGGGGGATGAGAAGAGGAGTCGACAAGGGGATTCCATTAACAGCCTGCCTCGACATTGTATTGCGGCCCGTTATGCTCGCGGCGTGAGCGATAAGCCAGATAGCGGGGAGTTTGAGGATGCGGGGGACTTCGAGGAGTTCGAATACTCACCGAATTACACCGCCGTGCCGGAGGTGTTTCATTCGTTCACGGAGGAGGGGCCGTTTTCCAAATGCACAATGTGCGACAGAGCCTTGCTGGAGGATGGTACGCCGTATTTGATCCACAAGGCGTTTCATCGCGGTGAGGTGATTTTCGAGTATGCCATGTGTCTGCCGTGCCGGGCGAAAATGCAGGAAGAGCTTTCGGCCGAATCGCTCGAACGCATCAATGCTTACATGGACCAGTATCACATCGAGGACCGAAGCGAATCACTGCTGGTGGAGCACGGCACGGAGGTGGCACCGTGGATTTCACATTGCGTGATCAGCGGCAAACCGATTCAGGGCGAGGACGAGTATCATTACTATGCCTTTTGCGACGGGCCGGATTTGGTCTTCAATGGCCTGCCCATGGCTCTGGCCGGCGGGGTGGATGAGGAGCTGAACGAGCTGCTCTCCAAACAAACGCGCGATCGGCTTGATGGGTTTGTGGATGAACAATTCGGTTTGCCACCGGAATTGCGCAAGCCGATCAAGGGCAGCCCGATCCTGATTTAAGGCCAACCGGGAGGGGCAAGTTCCACTTTGCCCCTAATCATAAAAGTAAATGGCATCATCGGACGAGGGGGAACTCGTTCCTCCTGAACATTCGCTTGAAGAAACCGGCCTGTTGAGGCAGTCTAATCACCGGAATGTTGGAGTTTCTCGGTCAATCCGCTCGCCATTGTGACGGGCTTTCGCGCCGCAGTTTTCTGCGGGCGGGTGTGTTGGGCGTGGGCGGCTTCACGCTAGCGGATCTGCTCCGCGCGGAAGGTGGCCAGAGCAGCTCGACCAAGGCGGTGATTAACATCCATCTTGATGGTGGCCCGCCGCAGATGGATATGATCGATCCGAAGCCGGAAGCGCCTGCGGAGTTGCGCGGTGAATTCGCCGGTATCCGGTCCAAGCTGCCCGGCGTGCATCTCACCGAGTTGATGCCCCGCATGGCGGCGGCGGCGGATCGCTTTGTATTTATTCGCTCGTTGGTTGGTTCGGCCGGCCGGCATGACGGGTTTCAATGTCAGAGCGGGTATAACATAAAGGAACTTTCTGGAATCGGCGGACGTCCCGCGCTTGGTTGCGTGGTGGATCGATTGCTCGGTTCCAGCGGCAACGCCCCCGCGTTTGTGGATCTCATGCAAGGCCGGCCATTAGCTCGCAACAGCGCGCGGCCCGGTTTTCTCGGCCCGGCATACAAGCCGTTCCGGCCGGATATTTCACACCTCTTCAAGCGCCAGCTGGAAACAGGCATGCAGGGCGAGTTAGCGCGCTTGGGTAAGGATCATCAGGTAAACCTCAAATTGATTGCCGGACTGAACGCCGAGCGGCTGGATGATCGTGTGGGGTTGCTGCAGCAGTTCGACGGCATTCGTCGCGCGTCCGATAAGAGCGGAATGATGCGCGCGATGGATCGGTTCAATCAACAGGCTGTGGGCATTCTCACTTCCGGCAAGTTTGCCGATGCGCTGGATCTCACGAAGGAAGATCCTAAAATGCTCGAGCAATACACGCCGCGGCTGAAGCTGGGAGGCGAACGGTTTTACACCGCAGAAGGGCCGACTTCCGCACGCAAGCTGCTGATGGCGCGGCGACTGGTCGAGGCCGGTGTTCGCGTGGTGAGCGTGAGCATCAGCGACTTTGACACGCACTCCAAGAATTTCCCCCGGATGCGCAATCTCGTGCCGATCGTGGACCACGCCCTGGCGACGCTGGAGGCGGACCTGCGTTCGCGCGGCTTGATCAACGAAGTGTTGGTGGTGGCGTGGGGTGAGTTTGGCCGTACGCCCAAGGTGAACAGCAAGGGCGGCCGCGATCATTGGCCGCGCGTCTCCCCGGCCATCATGTTCGGTGGCGGCATTCGCACCGGTCAGGTGATTGGCGCCACGGACAGGATTGCCGGCGAATGCACCGAGCGCCCGGTTCATTATCAGGACGTGATTGCCACGATGTACCAGCACTTGGGCTTAAACCCCAACGCCGTGACCGTGGAAGACACCACCGGCCGGCCGCAATACCTCTGCGACACCGGTCGTCCGATTTTGGAACTTTCTTGAGACCTCTTTTGCCGGCGGCTAAATGTGATAGTCGCTGGCTTTTTTCTTTTCAGCTTTATCCAACACGCGCATGTCGAGGCCGTCGTAAATGACGAGGGAGTGCGGCTTCACGCTGTCCATAATGAACACATTGCCGCCGATGGTGCTGTGGGTGCCGATGATTGTTTCGCCGCCGAGGATGGTGGCGCCGGGATAAATGGTCACATGATCCTCGATCGTCGGATGCCGCTTGGTGCCGGCGAGTTGTTGGCCGCCCGAAGTGGATCGCGCCCCCAGCGTCACGCCGTGGTAGAGCTTCACGTGGTTGCCGATTTCGCAGGTCTCACCGACCACCGTGCCGGTGCCGTGATCGATGAAAAAATGATGGCCAATCTGCGCGCCGGGATGCAGATCCATGCCGGTACGTTCGTGGGCCCACTCGGTCATAATGCGCGGCAGTAGAGCCACCCCTTGTTGATTTAACACATGCGCCATGCGTTGCACCGAGATGGCTTCCACGAAGGGATAGCTTAAAATGATTTCTTCTTTGCTCTTGGCCGCCGGATCGCCGTCAAAGGCGGCGTCCACATCGGTGGTGAGCATTTTCCGAACGGCGGGTAGTTGCGCGAGAAATTGCAATGTCATTTTCCGCGCAGTGGTCCGAGGATTAGCCTCAGCCGTATCATTGGGTGGGGCGTGTGTGAAGCATTTCACTAACTCATCCTCCAGCCGGCCGGCTACAGAATCCATCAGCAGCGCGGTTTCCATTTTGATTTCCGACGAGTGCGTGACCTTGTTGTCGAAAAACCCGGGAAACAGTAGCGCCAGCAGGTCGGTGGTGAGGCTCACAATACCGCTCTTGGAAGGCAGGTTGGTGCCGTCCAAGTGATTGATTCCACCCACGCTGGCGTAGGAGGCGATCAATTGATCCGTGAATTCAGTGATCTTCACGCGGCGAGTAAACCGCAGGCGCGATGCGAAGGCAAGCGTGCCGCCCATGCTTTGGTCTATTGGGCGAGTACCCGTTCGATCGCTGCAACGGCATCGGCTGGGGTTATTTCTTTGAGGCACCGGAAATCAATGGGACATTTGCGAAGGAAACACGGCGAACAATCGGCGGTAGTCCGCAGCAGTTGATGGGGGGAAAGGGGGTTATCAGGAAGGCCAGGGCCGGTGAGGTCCGGGCTCGTGCTGCCGAAGGGCACGATCACCGGTGTACCGGCAGCGGCGGCGACGTGCATGGGGCCGGTGTCATTGGTGAGTACGGCATCGCAGGCGGCAAGGGCAGAAACCAATTCAGGTAAGGTGGTTTGGCCGGCGAGATTGGTGTGATGGTCGGCGGGCAGGGCGTCGGCAATCTCCGCGGCGGTGTCCTGATCTCCAGAGCCGCCTAGAAGAAGCACGTGGGCTTGGCGTTGCTCGATCAGTTGACTGGCGGTTTCGATGAAATGTTCGGTGAGCCAACGCTTGGCAGGGCCGTATTCGGCTCCGGCAATCAGGCCGATGTAAGGCCGCGGTTTTTCGGTCGGTGAAAAAACAGGCGCGTTTTCACTGCGTTCCAGTTGTGGTGCGAGGGGTTTGGAGCTGGCGCCGAGGTGTTGTGCGAGGTGCAGGTATTGATGGATGTGATGGGCGGACTCTGGAAAGGTTTGGGGTTTAAGGTGGTTGATGAGCCGGTACTCGATATCAATGGGCATCCGTTTCTGCATGGGGATGGCCTCGGGGCGAGGCGCAATGGCGTGAGTGAGCAACGGGCTGCGCCAGTTTCCGGAATAGCCGATGCGGCGCGGAATGCCTGCGTGCCAAGCTTCAAGGGCGGTGCGGAATGAATTGGGCAAAATGAGCACTGCATCGAAATCCTTAGGCTTGAGGCGTTTGCTGATGACAAAAGGCGATTCTCCCTTGGCGAAGGTGAGTACTTGATCGAAGTGCGCAGTGTGCGCCCAAAGACCAGCGAGTTTTTCGTGGGAGAGCAGGGTGAAGCGCGTCTTGGGCAGAGCCTCTCGAAGGCGCGTGACGGCCGGCAATGTCATGATGGCATCGCCCAGCCAATTGACGCCGCGGATGAGGAGATTTTGAGGCGTGTCACTCATGGGCTTGCGGGCGGGGTTTCCATCGGTTGTGCACCCAAAACCAATTGGCGGGATCGCGCCGGATGGTTTCTTCCTGAGCCACGATGATATCCCGGGTGATCGCTTCAGTGGAGCGGCGTTTGCCGTTTTCTCTAACAGGAATTTCCTCGCCCAGCTCAATGGTCCAACGGCCGGGTGAGGTGCGGAAACAGGCGGAAGGAAAAATCCGGCATTTGTAACGTTGGGCAAACACCGCGGGCGCGGGGCTGACGGATGTTTCACGACCGAAGACTGGTAGCCAAAGACCGTGCTCGCCGGCGTTTTGATCGGCCAGAAGGCCCAACACGATGTGGGGTGTTTTCATGGCAGTCTTGAGCTGCGTACCTCCGGAGCGTCGTTCAAAATACAAGCAACCGGACGCGATGCGGAGTTCGAGCATGAGCTTAGTTAAGCGTGGTTGACGGAGCGCTCGGTAGGTGGTGGCGGGCTGCGCGGTGGGGGCGCCAAGGTGGAGCCAGGAGAATAGTTCGAAGTTCCCGTAATGGCCGATGGCGAGAATGATTCGTGCTTCAGGGTCTTCCTGCAAAACGGATTCCAGTCGCTCGTATCCTTCGAATGTGAGGATGTCTTGGATTTGTTCGGCGTTCATACCGCCGGTTTTTAGTATGCAGGCGTAGGTTTCGCCGAGGCGTTGAAAATGGTGACGAGCCAGTTGGGTGACATCGTGTTGCGATTTTTCAGGAAACGCGGCGGCGAGGTTTTTCCGGGCGACAGTCCGGTGGCGTTTATCCAGAATCCAAGCCAGCCCGCCTAGACGCCGACCGACCCAAGCCAGCGCGCGAAGGGGCAGACAACGGGCGCTGGCGACGATGGTGCGGGCGAGGTAGTAAAGGAACGTTTCCATTAGCGAAAACAGATTTTGCGGACACAATCGTCGAAGTCCTTGGCCCCACTGAGAATCTTGATCTCCACGCGCATATAGAAAATGGGCAGATCGCGTCGGTCGATTTTCGGAAATCGTACGGCATCCTTTTGCGTGGTGAGGATGACATCGGCTCGGCGTTTCTTAGCTCGGTTGATGGTGTTCAGAATTTCCTGCTGGTTAAACCGGTGGTGATCGGCGAAACGCTTGGTGTAGACGAGTTCGGCACCTTGTTGTAGGAGACTTTGCTCGAAGCTCTCGGGCTGGGCGATGCCGCTAAGAGTGGCCACCTTCTTTCCCTTGAGCCAGCCGATCTGTTCGCGTTGGTCGGGATTGAAGACATCTTCGAAAAAGAGCGGCCAATGGACGCACTCGATAATGCCGGCGCTGGGGTTATGTTTGCGGATGCGGGCACGCAGGCCAGCGGTTTCGCCGTCGCTTTTGGTGATGAAGATGGTGTCCGCCCGGCGAATGTGCTCGGGCGGTTCGCGCAGCGTGCCGCGAGGCAGGAGATGTTCATTGCCGAACGGTTGCTGGGCATCCACGAGCACGATGTCACGTCGGCGGCCGGCGAGTTTCCAGTACTGAAATCCATCGTCCAACAGCAGGGTATCGCAGCCGAATTGTTCGATGGCGTAGCGCCCGGATTTCACTCGGTCCTTGTCGGTCAAAACGACCACGTCCTTGAGATTGGAGGCGAGCATGTAGGGTTCATCGCCCGCATCTTCGGAGTTGAGCAACAGGCTTTTACCATCGGACACCACGCGGGGCGGAACTATCTCATCCTGAAGTAGGAGTTTATTTTTCCAACGATGCGTGAGTGGCGGTGGTTTGGAGCGATAGCCGCGGGAGAGAATGGCAACCTTGCGGCCCTGATCGGTGAGGACGCGTGCGAACTTTTCAACCACTGGGGTCTTGCCCGTGCCGCCTACAGTGAGGTTGCCCACGGTGATAACCTGTACGCCAAGGGGGTGATCGCGGATGATGCGGGCTTCGTACAGCCAGCGGCGGCCTTTGACGATGATGAGGAACACCTTGGAAAGGCCGAAGAGCACTCCTCGGAGTAGCGCGGCCTTTTTGCCCCGGCGCTCACCGAAGATGACCTCAAGGGCGAAGGTTTCAAACTGTTCCTGCCAGGCACGGAGGGAATCGCGCATTGGGCGGAGAGTGCCAGAGGATTAGGCGTTCTTCAAGTCGGGGAGAGATGGGCCAGATTGTTCCGCCTCGCTCGGTGGCGTGTCCGGGTTGGGGGGCGCGGGCTTTTTCTGAAAATGCGGAGTCGGTCCGGAACGATGTGGCGGGCGACCTTTGGGTCGACCGGGTTCCTTATTGAACCGGAAATGGGGGAGATTATCGAAGACGCGCGTTTGTTCCGGGGTGAGTGTGCCGCGGATTTGTTTCTGTAAATCGCGATGTTCCTCGCGCAGTTGCTCTCGGAAAGGTTCACCAAATTCAAAAATTCGCTGATGACTCTGCTTGGTTAGCTCCCGAATCTGGTTTTTCTGTTCCTCACTCAACTCAAGGTGGCGATCCAGATAACCGGATGAACGGAAAAAGACGGGCCGCGCTTCCTTGCCGTTGGATTGTGGTTGAAATCTAGAGGTGCCGTTTTGCGGCGGGGTGGGCGTTTCGGGTGCGTTTTGGCGCGTGAGCAAATGGCCGGTGCCGACTCCACTGCCGAAAATCATCAAAGTCGCTAGAATGGCTTTCCACTGATCCATCAGATCTCCTTAGCGATCGAGTGCTGGGGTTTCGATAGCCAACATGACGATGGCCTCAAGGTCCTCATCGGTCGTTTGGGTCTGGACGGTCAGTGGGGAGGAAGGAGCCGGTTGGGGCTGTGGTCCGGCCGCTTCAGGGCTGTCCAAAACGGCTACAAGAATCATTACTGCCAGACAAGGCACCACGGCTCGCCAGAGAGCTTGGCTCCATTGCTGCCAGAGATTTATGGCTGCTTGGGGAGCGGCTTCAATGTGGGCCATGATGCGCTTTTCGAAGGCGTACGGAACGTGGTCGACCGGAATTTCCCGCGTTTCAGTCAGCATTTTCCGCAAAATGTCCTCAGATTCCTTCATGTTCTTCTTTCCAGACGGTTTCATTTTCAGGTTCGTTACAGGTTTACAGATATTTTTCGGGGTTCAGCCGATCCACAGCTTTCCGCATTTTTTCGCGTGCGCGGTGGGCTTTTACTTTGACGTTCGATTCGCTGAGGCCGGTGAGATCGGCAATTTCCCGGATCGATTTCCGTTCCAGTTCCAGCAGGATGATGATGTGGCGGTCTTCGGGCTTTAGTTCATCAAGGAGTTTATCGACCAACGCTCGGGCGGCTTCGCGGTCTGTGTGGGCATGTGATTCCTCGCCCAGATTTTCAAACCAATCGTTTTCCTCATCCGAGAGATCGGTGGCATTCCATTCGCGGTTACGCTGGTGTTTGCGAAGGAAATCATAGCAAGTGTAGGTGGCCGTGCGCATCAGCCAATGTTCAAACGGGGCTGTGCCCTTATAGCTTGAGAGCTTGCTGAAGGCCTTGAGGAAGACGGTTTGTGCAATGTCCTCCACTTCGTTTTCCCGGCGGGCATAGCGTCGGGCGAGGGCGAAGATGCGTGGCTGATACTTGACCACCAATGGCTCGAAACTGGCCGTGTGCCCATCCAGCACCTCGGCGATCAGTTCTTTATCGGTTGGCTCAGCCACAGCGGAATTGTTAACAGGCTCAACGGGTGAACCCATAAAAAAAGCCACCGACACCCAGAGGGCATCGGTGGCTGAATTCATTCTTCGGTCATTCTGTTTGGACCGGTTTAGCGGCGGGGACCCCGGTGACCACGATGCGGCTCAGGTCGACCTTTGGGACTGCCGTGGGACGGGCGCGGGCCACGGGCTTGCGGGCCTTTGGGGCCATGGCCGGGTTTGTTTCCTTTGCAGCTCGAGCAACCGCTCGGCTTGCCATGAGATTGTTTGCCCCGAATCTGCGGACCTTTCGGGCTAGGACCGGGTTTACCAAAGTCGTGCCGAGGACCACCCCGTTGCGGACCGCGGGCTTGTGGGCCTTTTGGGCCGTGACCCTGGCTGAATCCTGGGCGAGGTCCTTGCGGGC
>JAYOSV010000001.1:94535-251224 GCA_038139415.1 Verrucomicrobiales bacterium
TCGGGGCGGCCGTGGCTGGACTTGCCGCGACGATGGTCGCCACGGTGGCGGTCATCGTTCAGCACATACTGAACTCCCTCGAACGAGGCTTCGCTGCCTTTTTTGCCGGGGCGGCCTTTGCCCTTGCCTTCGCCGCCAGGGCGTTGACCGGGCCTGCCTTTTCCTTCACCGCCTGGACGTTGCCCAGGACGTCCTTGAGGGCTTCGCCGCATTTCCTCCAGTTTCTTGGCTTGTTCTTCAGTGAGGATGGCTCGCATCTTCTTTTGGTATTCTTCGCGGAGAGCGCCGAATCTCTCACGAACCCCCTCGCGATTTTCGCTTTCCCGGGCTTCAGCCATCAATTTGCCAAAGGCGGCACGTTGATCTTCCTGCAGTTTTTTCATTTGCAGAGCCTGTTTCTCGTTGAGCCCGAGAGCCTTGGCCATGGCGGCACCGCGATCGGGGCGTTCGCCGCCTTTGCCGCGGGCTTCGGGGCGACCCTTTCCGGGGCCACGTCCTTTTTCGTCTGCCTGAACAGCGGTGGTCAACAGGCCGGCCGCTAGGAGAACAACAGTGGTTTTATTCAATTTCATGTTTACTTGGTTAACTATACTTAATTTCGGGGAGAGAACAGGAGCAACACTCTCTCAGTTGCACCCAGAGACGCCTTTGGGTTTTGGCTGGTTACAATGATTATGTCATAAATCGGCGTAAAATGGCGGTTGACAGGGCGATGAATCCTGTTACTTTCACCGCCCCGCTGGATTAAAAAACAGCGGTAAACTTTAAGATTTGGGGGTGAATCTCCTTAATGACAGAAATTAAACTGAAAAAAGGTGAACCGGTTGAACGCGCTTTGCGCCGCCTGAAAAAGAAGATGGATCGCGAAGGCACCATTAAGGATGTGCGAAATCGACGTGCGTTCGAGAAACCGAGCGCACGCAAACGACGCAAGATGAAGGCGTCTAAGTTCCAGGCCATGTTGGCCGCGCGCTACGCTGATTATTAATCCACCCTCACCGGATTGATCGCGCGCCTACGGGCGCGCATTTTTTTTGCCATGACTCCTCGCGACATCGTGCTTGATTTGCTCCGCCGTTTGCAAGAGGCCGGACATGAGGCCTACCTCGTGGGGGGGTGTGTGCGCGATGAACTCCGCGGGATGGCGCCGCAGGATTATGATATGGCCACCAGCGCTCGGCCTGAAGAGGTGGAGGCGCTCTTTCCCCAGACCCATGCCGTGGGTAAGAGCTTCGGGGTGATTTTGGTGGTGGAACACGGGCACACCTTTGAGGTGGCCACTTTTCGGGCGGAGAGTGATTACACCGATGGTCGCCGCCCGAATACCGTGACGTTTAGTGATGCGCAAACCGATGCCAGTCGCCGAGACTTCACCGTGAACGGGCTCTTTATGGATCCTTTGAGCGACACGGTGCACGATTGGGTGGGGGGGCAGGAGGACTTGGAGAAACGCCGGCTGCGCACCATCGGACATCCTACCGAGCGATTTAACGAGGATCATTTGCGCTTGTTGCGCGCGGTACGTTTAGCGGCGCAACTAGATTTCGAGATCGATCCAGCCACATTTGCGGCTGTCCGAGACATGGCCGACCACATTACCCGAGTGAGTGCTGAACGGGTTCGGGATGAATTGTTGAAACTCTTTCGTCCGCCCTATGCCGCCCGCGGTTTGGATCTCCTTCATGAGAGCGGTTTGCTGGCGCAGGTATTGCCCGAATTGCTGCCGACTGTAACGTGCGAACAATCACCCGATTATCATCCGGAAGGCACGGTGTACGATCACATCCGCCTCATGCTTTCCAAACTGCCCGCCGAGACATCTGTCGAGTTGCCTTGGACGGCGTTGCTGCATGATATCGCCAAGCCGGTGACGCAATCAGAGTGCGAAGAGGGCAGGATCCATTTTTACGGCCACGAGAAAATCGGCGCGGATATGGCGCAACAGATCCTGCAACGGCTACGGTTTCCCAACGTCGAGATCGAGGCCATTGTGCAAACGGTTCGTTATCACATGCAATTCAAGGACGCGCCGAAGATGCGCAAGGCCACGCTGCGCCGGATGCTGATGCGGCCCACCTTCGAACTGGAGCTGGAACAACACAGGTTGGATTGCCTCGGTTCCCATGGGCTGATGGATATTTATGATTTCATCCGTGAAGAACAAACCGTGCTTCAGGAAAAACCGCTCTTGCTGGAGCCTCTGATTAGCGGTCGTGATCTGATTGAGTTGGGCATCGAACCGGGACCGGCGCTGGGGCAATTGCTCGATGCTGTGCGAGATCAACAACTGGCCGAGACGTTTAGCACACGCGAAGAGGCGCTCGCGTGGGCAAAGGAAAAGGCTGACCTTTGACCGGCCATTGGGTACGCTGTGCGCGCACGGATGGATAAACTGTTGCTTATCGATGACGAGGCGGATGTCCGATATTCGTTTGAACGGATCTTCGGCCGTAAGGACGGGCTGGAACTGCACACGGCCGGTAGCGGCGAGGCTGCGCTGGAATTGATTCCGCAGCTCAAGCCGGATTTGGTGATCATGGATGTGCGCATGGGTGGCATCACCGGCATTGAGACGCTGCAGCGGTTGCGGGAGTTTGATTCCAAAACGCCGGTGATTTTGATGACCGCATTCGGGACCACGCAGACGGCCATTCAGGCTATGAAGCACGGCGCCTACGATTACATACTCAAGCCGTTTGATGTGCCCAAGCTTGAGGAGATGGTGAGCAAGGCCCTTGACGCGGCACGATCCATGAAGCAGGTGGTGTCGTACGAGCCGCTGCTGGAGAAAGAGGATTTCGATTTAGGCATTATCGGTCAAAGTGCGCCGATGCAGGAGGTATTCAAGACCATCGGCCAATTAGCGGCCAGTGACGCGACTGCCCTGATCACTGGCGAGAGTGGTACGGGCAAGGAGTTGGTGGCGCGTGCGATTTACAGTCACAGTCAGCGCAGTAGCCAGTCATACCTCGCGATCAATTGCGCGGCCATTCCGGAGAACCTGCTGGAGAGCGAGTTGTTCGGCCATGAGAAGGGTGCTTTCACCGGCGCCAACACGCAGCGAATCGGTAAGTTTGAGCAATGCGACGGTGGTACGATTTTTTTGGATGAAATCGGTGACATGACACTCGCTACGCAGACCAAAATCCTGCGAGTGCTGCAGAATGGCATCTTCGAGCGTGTAGGGGGCAATCAACCGGTGAAGGTGGATGTGCGCGTGATCGCCGCCACCAACAAGCCATTGGAAAAGGCCGTGGAAGAAGGCGATTTTCGCGAGGATCTATTTTATCGACTGAACGTCGTACGCATCCAGTTGCCTGCCCTACGCGAACGGCGCGAGGATATTCCGCAGCTCGTCAGTTATTTTCTCTCCAAAAATTCACCCAACCCCAAACAGCCGAAGACCGTGCAGCCCGATGCGCTTGCTAAGCTGGAAACCCACGATTGGCCCGGCAACGTGCGCGAACTGGAAAACGCCGTGCAACGCGCACTGGTGATGGCCAAAGGCGATGCGATCCTGCTGGAGAATCTCCCGCCGGAAGTGTTGAACGTGGCCGATGCCGCCTCGCCAGATGTCGATGGCGATGATCTGGCCGGACTGGCCTCGAAGCTGTTTAGGTGGGCGCGTAATAATCCGGACCTGAAGGTGATCCCGGCGGTGGAGCGGGAGCTGGTGATCAATGCGCTTAAGGAAACCGATGGCAATCAGGTGCAGAGCGCCAAGCTCCTCGGCATCACGCGCGCCACCTTGCGCAAGCGGATTGAAAAGTTTGATATCAAACAGGGTTTGACGGTCGAATAATCGGCCGCGTCAGTCGCTGCCGGGGAAACGATCAGTCTCCACCACCTTCAGCGGACCCTGCGGGTCGGTCTCCGGAAATAGCAAAAACCGAAAACCCACCTTGGCCCCGAGCAATTTTTGGCTTTGCGTTACGCCCAATACGCAGGCGGCTGTGGCGTAGGCGTCGCTTTCCATGCAGGTCGCGGCCGTAGCTGTGCAACTGCCGATACCTTGAACTGGGTAACCCGTGCGCGGGTCTAGCAGATGCCCGTACCGGCGGCCGCCGATCTCAAAGAAGTTCTCGTAATTCCCCGAAGTGCTGAGCGCGCCGTGCCGCAGCTTAATGAGCGCGCGCCGGCCTTGTTTGCGAGGGTCCTCAATCCACACCGCCCAATAGTCCAGCCCGGGCGGCAGGCCGATCACGCGTGTATCGCCACCGGCCTTCACCATCGCGTGCCTGATACCATGCCGTTGCAGTACGGCAATCGCTCGGTCCACCGCGTAGCCTTTGCCGAAGCCTCCGGAATCGATCGACATTCCAGGGGCATTCTGGATGAGCTTGTTGCCTTGCAACTTTATCTGACGGTAGTCGACCTTGGGGAGCACGCTTTGAAGTTCAGTCTCCGTTGGTAGCCTGTATCCCTCCTTTTTGATGAAGCCCCAAAGCTCGGCTAGGGGTCGAATGGTGGGGTCGAAGGCCCCTTCGGTTTCGTGGGCTATAGCCAGAGCCTGTTTCAACACCGGCTTGAGTTCGGCCGAAACCGGCATGCCTTGGTTGGCTTTGGCCAGATCGCTGTCGTCGCGGTGGATGCTGAGCAGTCGGTCGATGGCGCGGATTTCGGCGAAGGCCGCATTGATGGCCGGTTGTGCCTCATCCGGTTCAGCGTATATTGTGACTGAAACAAACGTACCCAGAAGCGGCTGTAGCCGCGTAACTGGCTCGGCTGCAGTTGACTTACTGCTTAGGCAACCGACCGGCAGCCACCAGAGCAGGACGCACCACAACGCCCCACGTGTGACAAATGCGTTTAACTCCACGCGCAACGCCACGGCAAGAGAGGGTGGCACCACTGATATTAGAGATTCCATTGTTGTGATCTAACTTGGCGGCAGTATCTTTTCCAACGAATTGGTTTCGCCATCCTTCGCGACGAACTTCGTATCCCCAGCTTTCACGGTAATTCAGGATTTCAACCTGTTTAACCCGGCCTTCCGGGGTGATGGCAATGACAAAGTCGATAAATAAGTGTTTTCCGATACAACGATCAAATGCAATTACTCCAACCACTTTATTATCCTTATAGGCGGTGCAATACCATAGCCCTGGATCGATCACCTTCAGACCGCTGGCGTCATAAATCTTTTGGATTTCATCACGCGAGTAGCGATGGGTTTTCCATTCGAATTTGTCGGCTGTGGGGAAGCATACCTTTTCTGCCTGTGTAGGAGTAAGGTAGGTCTTAGCCTCCAGCGAGTTTGACGTGCAAGCAATTAGCAATGCCAGAATTAAGTATGTTTTGACACTAAACAAATTCATAATCTTAAAGGTTAAGGTCGGCACCCGCAAAAACGGGTGCCGACTTAAATGCAGTATAGGTTTCATTGAAAACAAATGACCTAAGATTTTTGGGACGGTGGCACCCCATCCGGAGTGCCACCTTTTTGGTTTATCGCAATTGACCTTTCATTTTAGTCTAATACAAACAGGTTTGGTTAGAACTGCATACCAACAGAGAGGTGGATGGAATCCGTCTCAGTGCCGGTAGCGGTTTCTTTCATTTCAACGTTGGCCTTGATTTCCCAGTTGTCGCCAAATTTGTACATGGCGCCAAAGGTCACATATTCGGTGTCGGCCGAGTTGTTTACCCCAGAATCCATTTCTTCGTAACGAAGGAACGGAGTTAGGGTGTTGTTTTCGCCATGAGGGATGTGGTAGGCCACTTCAAGACGGTAACCACCAAACTCATCGTTGGTTATATCAGCGCCAGCGTCTGAGTCCACAAGTGCTGCAGGGTTATCGATATCCCACCAGGCTTTTTCAGCTATCAACTCCAATCCATTTTCAAACCTATAGGATGAGTATAACGAGTATAAACCAACGTCAGATTTATCTTGGGCATTGTTTTCGTACTCGGTTTGATATGTGGAAGCGCTAACGTATGCGCCACCAGTTTGATAACTAAGCTTTAAGGAGTGAGCATAGTTATAAACGTTTCCTTGTAGGTCGGGGCGAGCGTTTTTGAATGACCAATCGCTATTATCAGCACCGTCGTTTCCATTATCGTTACTTAGGCCTTGAGAGAAGTAGTACTCATACTTGAGGCCGTCAACAGGAGTCTCACCATTGAAACCAGTTCCCATTTCCATCCAGGTGGTTGGGATGATGCTCTTGTAGAGTTGAGGCCTGAGAGATGAGTAGAACTGGTCTGGCTCGTGATATTGATTGATCTCACCAATCGGAATCAATGAGACACCCAGTGAACGCCAGTTCACATGTTCATTGATATTCACATCGATGTACATCTGCTCTAGTTCAAGGGCTCCGGAAAAACGGTCTGAGTCCTTATTTTTGACGCCTCCGTGTTCGAGCTCAAATTCCGATACAAACTTGGCATAATCGCTAAGTTTGTAAGAAGGAATGAGCACATAACGATAAGCATCTGTCTTCGTTGTACCTCCGCCAGAAAGCCATGTGAGCTGACCGTAGAAGTTGAATTGTAGACCTTGGGCAGCTGCTTGATTGAGGAAGTTGGGTTGTGCCCCTCCGTTTTCAACCTGTTGCTGCAGCTTAAGGATCTGTTCCTCTAGTGCATCTATTTGTTCCTGGGTAGTTTGACCCATGGCCACGCCTGCACCGGCGATAAAGGTAGCCATTCCCAGTTGGATTGATTTGTTCATTTTTTACTAATTAGTATTTACGTTTTGTGTCCTCGGCCCTCCACTTGAGAGCGAGCTCGCGAAAACGAGACTCATTCGCAACACAGCGCACCAAGGATACTGAGACTCAATATCAAATGCGCGCGGCCACGATATTGAGACTCAGTATCAGTGTCAATGGAAAGTTTAATTTATTTGAAGAGGGTGTAGGAGGGCTAATGACCCTTGTTTTTACACTCTCCGAGGCGTTTCATTTCCTCGCAGGAAGCATTGATCCGAAGTTGTTGGGATTTAACTTTGAACCCTAGGCCGGTAGAAATCTCATTTTCTAGTTGATCCAACCGGTCACTTTCAAATTCAACGATCTTGTCACAGTCATCACAAATAATGTGATTGTGATTAGGGTGATCCGCGTAATTTGGGTCGTAAATCTTGTAGTCTTTGCCGAAATCCATCTCGTGTACGAGCCCACTTTCAGTGAGGAGGGGCAGGGTACGGTACACCGTTGCACGCGAAACGGAGGAATCTTTCTCTCTAGCCCATTCGAGCAATTGCTCGGCAGTGAAGTGTTGGTCAGTCCCAAAAACCGTGTCTACGATAGCACGACGCTGAGCAGTTATCCGGAGATTTTTTGCTTCAAGGAAGCCTAGAAACTTCTCCTTGGCGGCATTTCTGTCAGGTTCAGCCATCAGCAGCCAGTATAGAAATCTTATTAGCTAAGTCAATGCCATCTAATTCCACGGAGCCATGGAAAAGCTGCATGGTGTTGCGCCCATTTTGTCCACATGCGACCCTAGGGGCGTGCGAGTGGAATTGATCAATACCGGTAGTGAACTCCTCGTAGGTCGCGTACTTAACACCCATCAACAATGGCTGGGCCAGCAACTTTCCGATGCCGGTTATGAGCCCAGCTATCAGCAAACTATTCCGGATACAGGAGATGCAATTCAGTCTGCGGTGCGCGAGGCCATTGATCGTAGCGAATTGGTGATTGTGACCGGAGGTTTAGGGCCTACCAGTGATGACATCACCCGCCAACGTATTGCGGAGCTGCTGGGCGTCCCTTTGGAGGAACACGCCGAGACCCGTGAACGGATCATTGCCCATTTTCAAAAACGCCAAAGGCCCATGCCGGAGGTGGTGCTGGTGCAGGCGCAAATACCACACGGTGCCACGGTATTGCCCAATGACCACGGTACAGCCCCGGGCTTGGCTCTACAAACCGGGCGTGGCTGGCTGATACTGTTGCCTGGCCCGCCGCGCGAATTGCGCCCCATGTATACCAGTTATGTGGCGCCGTTGCTCACCGAGGAATTGCCGCCGGAAAACCCCGTGCTCATTCGCACGGTGAAAACCATGGGGATCGGGGAATCTTCCGTGGAGGAACGTATTGCGCCCGTTCTGCAGGCGCAGTGTGCTGAGGGGCTGGAGATAGGTTATTGCGCACGCATGGGCGAGGTGGATGTGCGCCTGTCCGCGCACGGCAGTGGCGCGGCCGCCTTGTTGAAGCAGGCTGAGTGTATCGTGCGAGAACAGGTGGGGAATTATGTTTTCGGTGTGGATCAGGAACGACTGGAGGATGTGATTGTCCGCGAACTGAACCGCCGTGAGCAAACGCTCGTGCTGGCTGAATCGTGCACAGGCGGTTTTTTGGCGCATCGCATTACCAATGTGCCGGGCGCCTCAGGCATGTTTCTGGCCGGCCATTGCACCTACAGTAACGCAGCAAAGCAAGATACACTGGGTGTGAGTGAGGATTCTATAGCGGCTCATGGTGCGGTGAGCGAGGTCGTGGCACGTGAGATGGCAGAGGGAGCACGGGCAGCGCATGCCGCGGATTATGCCCTGGCCACCACAGGTATCGCCGGTCCCACCGGCGGCACGGAGGAGAAGCCGGTGGGCACGGTGTTTATCGCGCTGGCTACGGCAAAGGGGACGCAGGTGCTGAACCCTTGCAATCGTTGCGACCGAGAGACCTTCAAGTATGTCACCACACAACAAGCCTTGGGTCTGTTGTGGAAGGCATTGGCATAAAAAAAGCCCGCCTGACGGCGGGCTGAAAATTGAGCGAGAGCGGGTTAGTCCGCGCCGTCGTTGCCGATGGCTTCCACGGGGCAACCTTCCATGGCCTCCTGGCACAGGGCTTCTTCCTCTTCGTTCTCCGGTTGTTTATAGAGAAAGGAATAGCCGCCATCATCGTTCCGGGTAAAGTTCTCCGGAGCCGTCTCGCGGCACAGGTCACAATCAATGCACTCAGTGTCGCAGTAGTATTTACCTGCTGCGTTGTCTTCGTATTTATCTTCTTTAGTTGCCATGATAAACCAATCGTCCGCAAGAGACTTAGTGGATTTGGGGTGGTAAATCAAGGTGATTCATCTGCGAGTTGAATAAAATGACGTGCGCATGCGGGGAATAACCTCGCGCCTTTCGTGTGCTTTCCTTTAACTTCCGGGCCGTGGATCAAAATCGTCAAACCCGCATTCTGGCCACGCTCGGCCCTGCCACCGATTCTGTGGAGGCGATCGGCAAGCTGCTGGATGCGGGTGCCAATATTTTTCGCCTGAATATGTCTCATGCCCGTCATGATTGGGCCAAAACCACCACCGCGCACATACGCGAAGCCGCCGCCCAACGCGGTCGGGTGCCCGCCGTTCTCATGGATCTGCAGGGGCCGGCCATCCGGACGGGCGATCTGCCGGAGCCGTTGGAGCTGAAACAGGGCGATCGATTCGATTTCACCGTGGATGCAACCGTGAAGGGCGATCGGGTGGTGGGAGTGAATTACCCGAATTTCCTGAACGACATCGAGGTGGGTGCCATTATCCTGATCGATAATGGATTGATTCGTATGAAAGTGCTGAACAAAACCGAATCAGTCGCTGAATGCGAGGTGGATATTGGCGGCACAATGGGAAGCCGGCGCCACATCAATTTACCCGGCACCAAGGTGAGTTTGCCGGCGTTAACAGAAAAAGACCGCCGAGACGTCGCGCTTGGCTTGGAATTGGGCGTTGATTATCTGGCTCTTTCGTTTGTGCGGGAAGCGGCCGATGTGCAGGAACTTCAAGCGCTGATCCAAGCCGGCGATCGCCCCACCATGGTGGTGGCCAAAATCGAGGATCAACACGCGGTGAAACGCATTCGGCGTATCATTAAGGCGGCTGATGCGATTATGGTGGCCCGCGGCGATCTTGGCGTGGAATGCCCGTACGAAGAACTTCCGATCATTCAACGACACATCGTGCGAGAGTGCCTCACGGTTGGGAAACCGGTGGTAGTGGCCACGCATATGCTCGAGAGCATGATCAACGAACCCCACCCCACGAGGGCAGAGGTGACCGATGTGGCCAATGCTGTATTCGAGCAGGCTGATGCCATCATGCTGAGCGGTGAAACCTCCGTGGGGCAGTTTCCCACGATGTGTGTTGAGGTGATGGACCGGATTGCTCGGCGCATGGAGCAGGAGCGTGGCGCGCGCTTTCACCGCGAAGCAAAGTTGACCGATCAACGCCAGCGACTGGCCAAGTCTGCCGTGCGCATGGCTGATGATTTGGCGGCGGACGCCATCGTGATGTTTACTGTGAGTGGTCGCATGGCACGGGAGACCGCCTGGATGCGGCCGCGTCACGCGAAAATCTTGGCCTTGTGCGCCGATCCGCGAGTAGCCGGAGCCTTGGCATTGCATCGCGGTGTGACCCCGGTAATCATCGAAAACTTTTGCCCAGACTTTCCCGTTCTGGACGCTATTGCCACCTTGAAAGAGCACGGTCATTTACAGGCCGGTCAAACCGTGGTGGTGAGCAGCTCCACCAAGGCCGTTGAGAAAATTGCGAATTCCGTGCAGATACACGAAGTGAGTTGAAGCCTAATTGGCGCTGAACAAATAGTCCGTGGCTTCGCCGGCGATGTAGAGGATCGGTTCAGGAAATAACCCCAGGCCGATCAATCCGAAGAGGCACGCCAGAAGCACCACCTCCGCCGCCCGCGGGCAGGGCAACGGTTCAGTGGAGGGAGCTTCCTCCGCCCAGAATCTGCCTTTGCCCCAGAAGATTTCGCGGATGACGGTGAAGTAGTAGTAGAACGAAATCACCACGCCCACCAACGCTGCGCCAATGACCCAGGGCATTACCGGATGCACGGCCACCGAGCCGATCGCTTCGCGCAGCAGGGCGAATTTACCAATGAAACCGGCTAGCGGCGGCACACCAGCCAGAGAGATAATCGAGAGCGTCAATACCGTGGCCATCAATGGCGAGCGTTGATGCAGATTGGCCAGTGTACTGATGTCTTCATCGCCGCTTTCCTTCGATACCACGGAGATCACCGTGAATGCTCCGACTACGCCAAAGACGTACGCCGTGAGATAAAACAGCACAGCTTGCGCGCCTTGATCACTCAGAGTCATCAGCCCCAGCAACACAAACCCGGCACTGGCGATGCTGGAATAACCCAGCAGCCGTTTCAGGTTGCGCTGGCGCAAGGCGCACAGGCTACCGTAGAGAATCGTGGCCGCAGCCAATAGCGCCAGCAATTGCCGTAGCCATGCTTCACCCAGTAGTGGGGGACAGGCATCAGCCAGTAGGCGGAGGATCAACACAATGCCAGCCGCCTTTGAGCCGGTGGAAAGAAACGTTGTCACCGGCGTGGGCGCGCCTTGGTAGACATCCGGCACCCAAAGCTGGAAGGGCACGGCCGCCAGCTTGAAGAACAATCCGCCCAAAGTCATCAAGACACCCAGCTGATAGAGCAGCATCATGGAATCGTCGTTCAACCCGGAAGCTGCTCGGGCAACTTCATGAAAATCCAAGGCGCCCGTACTGCCGTAAATCAAGGCGATACCAAACACCATGATCGCCGAGGAAGCCGCGCCCAGAATCAGGTATTTGATGCCGGCTTCCAGCGAACGCAGCCGGTGCCGTTCAAAGCTGGTCAGCACATAAAATGTAATGGTGATCAATTCCACCGCCACAAACAACAGCACCAGACTATTGGCACCGGCGGCAAAGGACATGCCCGCCAGGGCAAAGCAGGTGAGTGCATACAATTCCGAAATGCCGGACCGAATTCGCTCCGCATAGCTTTGAGTCAGCAACACCACCAACACGGCCGCCAACACAAAGTAACCCTGGAAATAAACCGCCAAGCTATCTTTCACATAGCCCGTGGCCCCCGTGCCGGTACCTTGATCGAAAATGGTGAAGCTGTAGCAAAACACTGCGACCAATCCGCCGGCCACCCACCAGCCCAGTTGCGCCTTGCGCTCGGCAGGCGTCCAGAGATCCACCAGCAATACCACAATGCCCAGTAGGCACGCGCCAAGCTCCAGGCTAACCAGGGAGAGATCCATTATTCAGCCTCCTCCTCAGTTGAGGCCTGTGCTTTTTTGGCCTGTTCAAAGGTGGCATTTGATTTGCCAATCTTGTCGGTGATCAGTTTCGGATAAAAACCGAAGAGCAGTAGCACGGCCACCAACAGTGCGTACGGCAGGCGTTGCCAGTGTTTGAGATCTTCCACTTCCGGAGTCTGTTCTCCTTTGATGCCGTGCAGCAGAGTGCGGATGGCTCGCAGCATGTACACGGCCCCGATCACCAGTGCGCTCCAAATGCCGATGCTGGTAATCACCGGGTATACCCTCCAGGCGCCGAAGAACACCGTGAGTTCACCGGCAAAGTTTGCAAAGCCGGGCAAGCCGCAACCGGCCATGAGCGCCATGATCATCAGGGTGCCCCAAAATGGCATGCCTGCGAGTAGGCCCTGAAGTTTATCCATGTCCAGCGTGCGTGCCTGCGAATACAGGTACCCGCTTAGGCCAAACGCTAGTCCGGCCAGTAGCCCATGGGCCACCATGACCATCACCGCGCCGGTTAGACCGACGGTGGTGACACTGGCAATTCCGAGGAACACAAAACCCATGTGGGCCACGGACGAGTTGCCGATGAGCAGGTTCAAATCTTTCTGGCGCATGGCCACGAGGCCGCAGTAGAGGATGTTGCCCAGACAAAGCAGGGCGAGGATCGGTAGCCACGTTTGTGCGCCCTCGGGCAGCAACGGCAGGGCCACCTTGATCAGCATGAACAGGCCGAATTTTTTGATCACGCCCGCGTGCATCATCGCCGTTGCCGTTGGTGCTGCGCTATACCCCAGTGGCGCCCAGGTGTGGAACGGCCAGAGCCCGACCAGAATTCCGAGGCCAAACATGAGTAGGGCAAAAATGACATTTTGTTCCGTTACACTGAACGTGCCTGCTTCTGTTCCCGCGAATTGAGTTCCATGATCCATCATGCTGAGCAGGCTGAATGAGCCAAACTGCAGGTAGAGCATGATCACTCCAGCCAGAGTCAGTAACGCGCCGAGACTAAGGTAGAGAGTGATTTTGTAGGCGGCGAAATCCTTGTCCTGCCCGCGCCCCCAAACGCCGATCATTATAAACGTAGGCACCAACGCCAGCTCATGGAGGAAGTACATCAGGAAAATATCGAGCGACATAAAGGCTCCCAAAATGCCACCGGTCATCAGCAGGAGCAGGATGTAGAATTCCTTTTCACGCGTTTGAATTTCCTGTGCACAACACGTCGCGGCAAAGGCAACCAACGCCGCCATCAACACCATCACAATGCCGATGCCATCCACGCCCACATAATAATGAATGTTCAGCGTTGGAATCCATTCCACACGCTGGGTGAATTTATAGCCGTACTCGTCCTCCAACGCAGATTCCTCAGTGCCTTGAGCCAGTAATTGCTCCGGCTGTTCGGTTGTGGGTGGATCGAAAGCGGAGAAGACATAGATGGCCAATAGTAACGATCCCAGCGTTGCTAGGCGGGCGCCCCAGCGGAAGAACTGCCGTTTCTCACTGGGCACCACGGCCAATATCAGAGCCATGGCGAGCGGCAATCCCATGATGTAGGTGAGCGGTGACATCATTAAAAAAGAATCCAAGCGAGGATGCTTAGTAATCCGATTACCGTTAGGAGGGCGTAGGTTTGCAAATTACCCGATTGAAACAGGCGAACGAGGCAGCCGGTCACGTCTATTGTGCCGCTGGTACCTTTCACTCCCAACCCAGCAATGATCCAACGATCAAACCAATTTGAGGCGTAGGATAAGGTCTCCTGTGTCCAGTGGTTGAGGAAGGCGTACAGTTCATCGAAGTAAAACCGATCCTGCATCCAGCGCGACAACACGCCCAGCTTGGCCGGCAACGGATCCGTATCGGCGTTGCGGTAAACCATGTAGCCACCAATCATTCCAACTGAGGCCGCGATTGTTCCCCAAATTAACGCTGCATGATGCGAAGCTTTGTCTTCTTCAAAGCCTAAATAGCCAGCCAATCCGATTTGGGGGGCACCCAGGAAAACACTGAAAAGCGCGAGGATAATTAAGGGCAGCAGCATTTCACCGGGCACTTCGTGCGCCTCTTTCGCTTGATCTGTACGGGCTTTGCCAAAGAACGCCACCAACACACAACGCATCATGTAAAACGCCGTTAGTCCTGCCACGGCCACTCCGATGAAGAACAACGGTTTCTGGTTCAGGTGCGCCTGCATCAGTATAGCGTCCTTACTGAAAAATCCGCTGAGCAACGGGAAGCCTGCCAAGGCTAAGGCCCCGATGATAAATGTGATGGAGGTCTTGGAAAGTTTATGTCGGAGCCCGCCCATGTTCCAAATGTCCTGTTCATGGTGGCAGGCATAAATCACTGCGCCCGCTCCAAGGAAGAGCAATGCCTTGAAGGCCGCGTGCGTGGTGAGGTGAAACATGGCGGCTTCTGTCCCCCCACAACCCACCGCCATTACCATGTAGCCCAGCTGCGAAAGGGTGGAGTAGGCGAGAATTCGTTTGATGTCGTTTTGTTGAATGGCCATGAGCGCAGCCAACAACGCAGTGGTGGCCCCGATCCAAGCGATGATCAGCAAGGCATCCGGAGTGAATAGAACCATCACTCGGCACAGCATATATACGCCGGCCGCCACCATCGTTGCCGCGTGGATGAGAGCGGAAACTGGAGTGGGGCCTTCCATGGCGTCCGGCAGCCAGACATGCAGTGGGAACTGCGCACTTTTGCCTACGGCCCCGCAAAAAATAAGGAGGCCGGCTAGGGTGGATACTTGGCCGGTGATGGAAGCAATATTGACGGTGTGCGCCTGCTGCCATACTAGGAGAATGCCCAAGAGAAAGCCGACATCCCCGATGCGATTGTTGATGAAGGCCTTTTTTCCGTCGTCAGCCGCCTCCGGTTTATCAAACCAATGTCTGATCAAGAGATAGCTGGAAACACCCACCAGTTCCCAAAAGATGAACATCATGATCAAGTTGGAGGAGAGGACGATGCCCAGCATGGAAAAAACGAAAAAGCTGAGAGCCCCAAAATATCTCGAAAACCCTATGTCTTTCCCCATGTACACCAAAGAGAAAACATGGACGAGTGTTCCAATGAACGTGACGATGAGTAACATCAGCCGGCTCATGGGATCGTTCAGAGTTTGGATATCGATGGCAAAAGATTCTTGGCCGACAGCAGTGGGTAGTGGGGAATCATTCTCAACCAAACCGATGGAGAGCCAGGTGAATTTAGGATCGCTACCAGCCGCGGTTTTTTCCACGCCTTGAGTGGCAAATAGGAAAATGCTGATGCCTAATCCGATCGCGACTGCTCCGGTCGACAAGCCAGCGCTGAGTTGCCGATAGCGCTTGGTGAACAGCAAAATCAGGACCGCAGATATTAACGGAAGCAGCAGGACTGCTGTCGGCAGAAAACGGATGATTTGTTCCTTGCTCATCTACAGTTTCATTGAAGTGAGGTCGGTCACGTCGTTGGTTTGGCGTTTGCGGTAGAGGGCGACGATTAGGGCGAGGCCTACGGCGACTTCAGCGGCGGCGACAGTGATAATGAAAAACACCATCACTTGTCCATCGAGGTTGTCTCGAAAATGGGAGAAGGAGACGAGCGCAAGGTTGGCGGCGTTGAGCATGAGTTCCAAGCCCATGTACATCACGATCAGGTTCCGCCGGATGATCACACCGAGCAGGCCGAGGCAGAAGAGCACCACGCTGACGATCAGGTAATGTTCGAGTCCGACGGTCATTCGGCTTCGGCCTCCGGGCTTTCCTCGCGTTTGCTCAACAGGATGCAGCCCACCATCGCGACGAGAAGTAGGATGGAGACGATTTCAAAGGGCAGTAGGTAATCGGTAAACAGTAATTTACCGAGCGGCTTGGTCTCGGCCACGCCATCGCCGGTGAGGGTGTGGCCCACACCGGATTGGTTGATGGTGTTGATGATCAGCATGGCCAGACCGGTGACGGCGGCGAAGCCGAGGAAGGTGCCGAATTTCTGATAGCGCAGGCGTTCCTCTTCTTTGACGTCCAGCAGCATGATCACAAAGAGGAAAAGTACGATAACAGCTCCGGCGTAGACGAGGATTTGCACGGCGGCTAGGAAGAAGGCTTTGAGCAGCACGAACAGGCCGGACATGCTGATGATCGTGAGCACGAGGAACATCGCGCTGGTGACCGGGTTGCGACTGAAGGGGTTGAACACCACCAGCAATCCGCAGAGCAGAGTGAGCGCGCTGAAAATGTAGAAGAGAATCTCCTGCATTACTCGTCCGTCGCCTCCTTGTCCTCGGGCTTGTTCACGGGGAATGTTTCCTGCGCCTTGGCGTCCTCGGTTTTCTTTTCCCACTTCTTGATGCGGTCATGGTGGGTGCCACCGAGTTTGAGGAGCTTGTCCTTGTGAAAAATCATTTCCTCGCGATTGCTGCCGGTGAGGGCGTAGTCGCGTTTCATGGTTTTCTCATTGTAGCCCTCGTAATAATCCTTGGCGAGATAGATGGCTTGTTCGGGGCAAACCTCTTCGCAGAACCCACAGAAGATGCAGCGGAGCATGTTGATCTCGAAATCCTTAGGCATCTTCTCGGCACCTTCGCGATGGGCGTCCTCGCCGTCTTCGCCTGGAGGCGTGATTCGGATGGCCTTGGGCGGGCAGACAAATTCACAGAGCTGACAGCTCACGCACTTGGTGTTGTCATTCTGGTCACTCACCAAATACGGCGCGCCGCGGAAGCCCTCAGGCACGGTCCAGAGTTCCTCCGGATAGTTCAGCGTAGCCTTGAACTTGTTGTCCTTGTTTTTCTCTTCGTAGACCTTTGATTTCTTGAACGAGAAAAAGTGGCTGAGCGTGACTTTGAATCCATTCAGGAACGTGGGAATGTACAGGCGTTCCCACCAGCTCAATTTCACGCGTTGGACTTCTTTGGCCATGTTATTTTGTGAGGGTAAAATACAGGTACAGGGCGGTCACGACAATGTTCGCCAATGCGAGCGGAACAAACCGTTTCCAGCCCAGATCCATGAGTTGATCGTACCGGAAGCGCGGTAGCATCCAACGCACCCAGATAAACAGACCCATAAACAGTAGCAGTTTGCCGATAAAGATGCCGACCTGCAACAGGCCAATCCCGAGCGTGCTGGCGGTTTCGTTTAGGCCCGCAAAGGGCAGTGTCCAGCCGCCGAGGAACAGCACCACCATCATGGCGCTTACGGCGATCATCGCGGCGTACTCGCCGAGGAAGAACAGCGCGAACTTCATCGAGCTGTATTCAGTGTGATAGCCGCCGACTAATTCGGATTCACTTTCGGGCATATCAAACGGCAGCCGGTTCGTTTCCGCAAAAGCCGCGATCAGGAAGATCACAAAAGCCAGCGGTTGTTTGAAAATGAGCCAGGCGCCGGAGGCCTGATATTCCACCACCTTGGACAGATTTAATTCGCCCACCAACATGAACACCGGCACAACGCTCATGCCCATGGCGATTTCGTAGGAGATCATCTGTGCGCTACTGCGAATGCCGCCGAGGAAGGGGTATTTGGAATTACTCGCGTACCCCGCCAGCACAATGCCGTACACGCTGAGGCTGACAATGCCGAAGGTGTAGAGGATGCCGACATTCAGGTCGGCGATCACGGCCGGTTGATTGCCGATCTTGGTGCCAAAGGGAATGACCGCCAGCGTCAATAGTGCCGGCACCATGCTCACGGCGGGCGCCAGCCAGAAATATACTTTCCGCACATAGGCCGGGGTGAAGTCTTCCTTAAGAATGAACTTCAGGCCGTCCGCTGCCGGTTGCAATAGCCCCCACGGGCCCACGCGGTTCGGGCCCACGCGGTCCTGGATCCATGCCGAAATGCGCCGCTCGGCGACCACTGAATAGGCCACCAATGGCAACACCACAGCGAACACTGCAATCACGATCTTCAGTAAACTGAAGAGCGCGAACTGGTGTCCCGCCGTTAAGCTGTTAAACCATTCGGTCATTATTTTTTAGTAAAGCCACTCAGAGGGCACAGGGCAGATGCCCGTGATTGTTCTCTGTGTATCTGTGGTGGATTCCATTTAAATTTCTACCGTCACGCCCGTGTCGCCCAACGCGGCCCAGGTTAATTCCTTCGCCTTAAACGCTCCCACCTCGCCGGCCATTTGGTTGAACAGCCCCTCAATGGTGCTAAAGCCGTTTTGGCCGGTGGTGTTTTCGACTAGCTCATGCAGGAATTCCCATTCCGCACGGGCGTCGTTGGGCGCTTCGAGCGCTTTCATAAATTTCTGCACGCGCCCCTTTACGTTAGTGAAGGTGCCTCGCTTCTCCGCATGCGCGCAACCGGGCAAAAGGTAATGCGCCTTGGCGGTGGTGGCGTTGGGCAGAATGTCGCTCACGACGAGTAGATCCAGCTTGTCCAACAACGCTTCGCTGAGGCCGGCTTTCGTCACGTCTTCACCGAAGACAATCAGCGTCTTGATCGTGCCGCTCTCGATGCCCGCGGCAATATCGGCAACGCGGCTGCCGGGTGTTTCGCCGGCGAAACCGATTAGGCGCGCGCCGGTAGTGTTCGGGTTTTTATCCCCGTTCACCAGTAAATGATCCGCTTCGCCGGTGCGGGCGATGATGTCGGTGGGCGCCTCGAATTTGGCGGCGAGTTTCTTGAGCAGAAACAGTTCCTCGTTGGTCTGCCGCGCGCTGGCAATGATGGCGACCGAACCCGGCGCAGCTTCCTCGAGCTTCCCGCTGATCTCCGTGATGGCGGTGGCCCAGCCGCTGGCGCCTTGTACTTCGGCGAGGCGATCATCGCGTCCGATCCATTTGTAATCCAGTCGGCCCGCATCGCACATCCATGGCCCGTTCACCGCATCATTATCGCGCGGTTCATAGCGGTACATGGTGTTTTCGCGCGAGCCGATCACCGTGTTGCAGCCGGTGCCGCAGCCGGTGCAGAGGCTGTTGGTTTCCTTGAGGAACCATACGCGCATCTGGAACCGGAAATCCTTGGAGGTCAACGCACCGACCGGGCAGATGTCAGCGGTGTTGAGCGTGTAATTATTGTCAAACGGCGTATCTAGGAAGGTGGCGATGGTGTTGTAACTGCCGCGGTTCACGATGCCGAGCGCGTCGTCCTCGACGATGTCCTTGCTGAATCGGATGCAGCGGGTGCAGAGCACGCAACGCTCGGCATCAAGCATGATCCGCGGGCCGAGATCGACGGCCTTGGGCTTGTGCACCTTGTATTCGGCAAACTGGCTCTCGGCTTGGCCGTGTTCCACGCTGTACTCCTGCAGTTTGCATTCGCCGGCCTGATCGCAAATGGTGCAATCGAGCGGGTGATTGATCAACAGGCTTTCCAGCACGGCCTCGCGCATCTCCTTTGTTTCCGGGCTGCTGGCGTAAATCTCCATGCCGGGAATCAGACTGGTGGCGCAGCCGATCACGCCCTTTGGGGTTTGGCGTTCGTAAGGGAGCACCATTGGATCAATTTTTAGCGAGCCGTCTTCGTTCATCGGCGACTTGCCGTCGGGGCCGGGGCGTCCGGGCATGCCCACGTGCACAAGACACATGCGGCAGTTTCCGGCCACGGGAAGCTTTGGGTGATAACAGTAATGCGGTATCTCGATCCCGGCATGTTCGCACGCCTGCAGCACCGTAGTTGGCACGAGGTTGCCCTGCCAATCAGGCGTGAGCTTGGGTACGTCAATCTCTTGGCCATCCACCATTACAGTGATGGTCTCGATCGTTGGCGGCTCTTCCGTTTTGGTTTCCTCAGCCATGGTCAGGCAGATGTTTTCTCCTCAAACTTGTCTTTAAATTTATCCACGAAACTCAGGACCGGCCAGGCGCAGGCTTCGCCGAAGGCGCAAATGGTGCGGCCTTGGATGTTTTGCGCAATGTGCTTGAGGTATTCGGGGTCCGCCGGGCGTCCTTCGCCATGCGTCATACGATGCAGGGCTTTGTTCATCCAGAGGGAACCTTCGCGGCACGGAGTGCATTGACCGCAGCTTTCGTGCGCGTAAAACTCAGCTAGATTAGCGAGGCACTCGACGATGTCGCGGCTGTCGTCAATGACTATGATCGCGCCGGAACCGGACATGGTGCCGATTTTCATCAGCGTATCGAAATCGTACGGGACATCGAGCAGGTCCATTTCCTCTTCGCCCATCTTAAACTTTTCGCCGGCGCGCAACACCTTGGAAGAGGAGCCACCGGGGATGATTGCCTGCAGCTGGTTGCCGTTGCGCAAGCCGCCGCCAAAGTTGGGGTCATTGATCAGCTCACCAAGCGTGACCTTGCCGGTTTCGATTTCGAAATAGCCGGGTTGCTTGACGTCGCCGCTGAGGCTCACGAGGCGGGTGCCGGTATTATTCGGTGTGCCGAGTTTGGCAAAGGCTTCTGCCCCCATCTCTACAATATGCTTCACATTGCAGAGCGTCTCCACGTTGTTGACGATGGTGGGGCTCATGTAGAGGCCGAGAGCGGCCGGGAAGTAGGGCGGCTTTATGCGCGGGTAGGCGCGCTTGCCTTCGAGGCTCTCAATCAGGCCGGTTTCCTCACCGCAAATATAGGCGCCGGCGCCGCGGTGTATGTGAATCTCCAGATCGTGTCCGCTGCCGAGGATATCCTTGCCGAGGTAGCCCTTGGCACGCGCCTCGGCAAGGGCGGTGTTGATGATCTTCGCGCCTTCGGTGAATTCGCCGCGGATATAAATGTAGGCGAGGTTCACGTGGTTCGCCCAGCAGGCAATGATCATGCCTTCGATGAGCTGGTGCGGATCCTTGTAAATGATTTGCTTGTCCTTGAACGTGCCCGGTTCGGATTCGTCCGCGTTGCAAATGAGATAAACCGGCTTGGGATTCGGGTGGCGTACGAAGCTCCACTTGAGTCCGCAGGAAAAGCCAGCACCGCCGCGTCCGCGCAGACCGGAATCCAGTACGCTCTTGCGCAGCTGCGCCTGGGCGGTGATCTCGTTGCCTTCGGCCCCGGTCGAAGCCTTCATGTCCAGCGACTGACGCAGGGCTTGATAGCCGCCGTGGCGCTCGTAGCACTCTATATCCTTCGAGTAATCCGGCGCATCGGCGTACTTCAGCAGTAGTTTGTGTTCCTGCGGCATCGGCTTGACTGTTCTTAAAAAATCGCTAGTTTCGGCCGCCCACCGGATTGCCCGATGGTGTAACGGTAGCACGACAGATTCTGATTCTGTTTGTTGGGGTTCGAATCCCTATCGGGCAACCATTTCATTATTCGCACCCTCCCAAAATTTCATCGGCCTTGCCGTTGTCCACGGCCTCGTAAAAGTCGTCGTTGCACATCATCACTGGGCCCGTGCCGCAGCTGGCCAGGCATTCGGCAAATTCGATGCTGAATTTTTTATCGTCGGTCGTTTGCAGCCCATGCTTTTTTGGATCCAGCTTCAATTTGGAGCACAAGTTTTTATGCAGATCCGTGCCGCCGGCCAATGCGCAGCTGAGTGTGCGGCACACTTTCAACACGTACTTGCCCGGCTGCTCCTCGCGTAGCATCGGGTAAAAGGTGACTAGCTCGTAGAGGTTTAGCGGGGCAATGCCGATCTCGCCCGCAGCCCATTGCATCGCTTCCTTGCTGATGTAGCCGGCCTCGGATTGGATGGCGTGCAGCACCATCAACGACGCGCTGCGCTGCTCGCCTTCAGGATAATGCGTGAGCAGCTCGGCTACTTCCTGTTTCAAATTGTCGGACGGGCTAAAGCTCATCGGTCGCATTCTCCCATTACAAAGTCCAGAGAGCCGAGGATGGCGACCACATCGGCCATCATGTGGCCGGGCAGCATGTGCGACAGGATGCTCAGGTTCACAAAGGATGGGGCGCGGATCTTCAGCCGGTGCGGGGTTCCGCCTCCAAGGCTGTTGATATAAAAACCCAGCTCGCCCTTGGGATTCTCCGCGCCGAAATAGACCTCACCGGTCGGCGCATCCTGACCCTGCGTGACGATCATGAATTGATGGATCAATTCCTCCATGCTTGTCATCACCTTGTCCTTGGGCGGCAAAACGATCTTGCCGTCGGCCACATTGATCGGGCCCTTGGGGATGTCCTTAATGCATTGCCGCAGGATTTTCACGCTCTCACGCATCTCAAGGATGCGGATGGCGTAGCGGTCATAGCAATCGCCCTTGGTGCCGATGGGCACGTCGAAATCAAACCGATCGTAAATCATGTACGGCGTGGCTCGGCGCACATCGTGCTCCACGCCGCTGCCGCGGAGGTTGGGGCCGGACAAGCCGAAGTCAATCGCGTCCTCGCGGCTTATCACGCCGACATCCTGCGTACGCTCGAGAAAGATCGGGTTGCGCGTAAGCAGTTGCTCGGTCTCATCAAAATTCATCTCGACCTCATCGAGGAACTTGCTCAGCTCATCGAGCCATCCCTCGGGCAGATCGCGGGCCAAACCGCCCACGCGTGTGTAGCTGGTGGTAAACCGCGCGCCGGTCAGAGCTTCGATGAGGTAATAAATTTTTTCACGCTCCGTGAACGTGTGCAAGAACACCGTGAACGCGCCAGTATCCATCGCAAACGCACCGAGCCCCAGCAGATGCGCCGAAACCCGGGCCATTTCGCAGCAGATTGTGCGGATGTACTGGCAACGCTCGGGAATCTTTTCCTCCACGCCGAGCAGTTTCTCGACCGCTAACACGTAGTGCACGTTATTGGCCAGCGGCGCGAGGTAATCCAGCCGATCCGTGTATGGGATGAACTGGTTGTAGGTCATGTTCTCGGCGATCTTTTCGTCGCCGCGATGCAGGTAACCCACGTCCGGTTCGGCCTTGGTGATGATCTCTCCATCCATCTCCAGCCGCAGACGCAGCACGCCATGCGTGGCGGGGTGGGAGGGACCCATGTTCAGCACCATCTTCTCGCCCTGCACATCAGATAACTCATCCGCAGCACTAGCCGCGCTGGCGGCCGTGTCGCGAAATTCGATGTCCTGTTTGGTGCTGGCAGTAGTCATGAACAATTAGCTTTGCCAATCCTCCGGATTGCGGCGGCGCGGTTCGCGGCGGGTGGAATCTTCGCTACTGGGCAGGGTCACAAACGGCCCTCCCTCGAGCGGCGCGACATCCGTGCTGGCCACGTCCGGCATTTCGGTGGGCTTGCCTTCGAGCGGGAAATCTTTGCGCAATGGAAAGTACGGATAGCCTTCCCACATCAGGATGCGCTTGAGGTTAGGGTGGCCGGCGAACTTCACGCCCATCATGTCGTATGCTTCGCGCTCATGCCAATCGGCTGTACGCCATACGCCGGTCACCGTGGGGACTTCGCCGTGCTCCTCGGTGACGGTGGTTTTCAGCCGTAGATGCTGACCGTTCTCGATACCGCTCAGTTCGTACACCACCGAGAACCGCGGATCCTCGCCGTAATGATCGAGGGTGGAGATATCGATCAGATAATCAAAGCCCAGCTCCTCCTTTGCGAAGGCGCACACCGCGGCGATCTGTTCGGCATCCGCCACGTTTACGGTGATCTCGTCACGAAATTCCGTCGGTTCAGAGATGAGATCTCCAAACTTATCTTTCAACTGCTGGGCGCACACCGCGGCGGTCGTCATGAGGCGGGACCTGCCTTTTCTGATTCAGGCGTGGGATCAAAATGATTCTTCATCCACGGCTCCGTCGAGACCTTGCCCTGTAACGTCATTAAGCCCTCAAGAACCGCCTCGGGTCGGGGAGGGCAACCGGCAATGTACACATCCACCGGCAAAATTTGATCCACCCCCTGCAACACCGCGTAGCTTCGATACATACCGCCACTGCTGGCACAGGCGCCCATGGCGATCACCCATTTCGGCTCCGCCATTTGGTCGTAAATCCGCTTCACCGCCGTGGCCATCTTATAGGTCACTGTACCGGCCACGATCATTACATCCGATTGCCGCGGGGAAAATCGCATAACCTCAGAGCCAAACCGGGAAATATCGAACCGGCTGCAGCCCGAAGCCATCAGCTCAATCCCACAACACGCCAGCCCCATGGGCATCGGCCAGAGGGAATTTTTGCGAAACCAGTTAATCGCCGCATCCACGGTCGTGTGTACGACTTCCCCCTCAACCTTTGAATTATAGCCTATTTCAGTCGTTTTTGTCATAAGCTGGACTCTCAAAGCACCTTGAAAATCTCTCATTGAACCCTTCAACGTACAAGGGAATTTGTGATTTTTTTCACAAAGTCTTATTCCCAACAGCCCGAAGCGTTTCGTTCCTAAAAAACAATGTGAACAAGCCCAAAAACTTTTTTTACTTTTTTGACTATCATCCCTTGACGGAAAGGTGATTCGACACCATATTCCCCGACCTTTTCATGCTAAAAGGGTGAATTATGGCTAAAAACAGCGCTAAAAAGACCGTTTCAAAGAAGAAAGCTCCGGCCAAAAAGGCCGGTAAGAAGACTGCAGCCAAGAAAGCAGCCCCTAAAAAAGCCTCCGTAAAGAAAGCTTCTAGCGCTAAAACCGCCAAAAAATCGGCGAAAAAGGCCGTAAAAAAGCCTACGCCGAAGAAAGCATTGGCCAAAAAGTCGGTCCCTAAAAAAGCGGCACCCAAGAAGGCGGCACCCAAGAAGGCGGCACCCAAGAAGGCGGCTCCCAAGAAGGCGGCTCCGAAAAAAGCCGCCAAAAAGAAGGTCGCCAAGAAGAAGGCTGCCAAGAAGAAGAATCTGACCGCCGCGCAAATCACGCGCAACAAGGCCAAGCTCGCCAAAAAGGAAATCACCATCGAAGAGGTGAAGACCGAGTCCGGATTTGTGCTCACCAGCAAAATCAAGGAACTCGTTTTGCTCGCCCAGGAACAGGGCTACCTCACGCACGACGACGTTTCCGAACATTTGCCGAAAGATAAGGTGACCCCGGCCGACATTGAAATGGTCGAGTCCCAGTTCGAGCAATTGGAAATCTCCGTCGTCGATCAGGCCGAGGTCGACAATGTGTCCCCCATACGCCGTGGCGAGGACGACAAGGCCAAGGAAGAGAAGACCAAGCTCGATATTCTGGACGACCCCGTTCGCATGTACCTCAAGCAAATGGGCCAAGTGCCCTTGCTTACGCGCGAACAGGAAGTGGAGATTTCAAAACGCATCGAGGATGCCGAGAACGAAGTGAAGCGAATCATCTACAGCTTTGGCTTCACCGGCAAGGAGCACATTGCTCTGGCGGAGAAACTCATTTCCGAGCCGCCCAAGGAACGGTTCGATCGAGTGATCGTTGATAAGAAAATCGAGGGTCGCGAACAACACCTCAAGGCGCTTCGCCGACTCGTGAAGGACGTGCGTGCGATGGACCATAAGGTCGACGAGAAATATATGTCGCGCCTCAAGGCCAAGAATCAGGCGGCCCGGACGCGCGCTGAAAAGGCCTTAAAGCAAAACGACGCCAAGCAGCAAAAATCGTTTCCGAAATTTTTCTACAAGCAAAAGGTCATCGAGGAAATGTCCGTCGTGGCCGAGAACGTGAACGAGAAAATCGTCGCCAGCATGGAGGCGGTGGAGGGCGCTAGCAAAGGCCGCAAGACCGCCGCAAATAAGCAGATCATCGAGGGCGAAACCCGCAAGTTGCAGGCGCTGGAGATTTTTACGCGTATGACTTCCGAGGATTACGTGGAAGCCTTCAAACAGCTCCAGCACTTCGGTAAAAAAGCGCATCAAGCCAAGACCGAAATGGTTGAAGCTAACCTGCGCCTTGTGATTTCCATTGCCAAAAAATACACCAACCGCGGGCTGTCCTTTCTCGATCTCATTCAGGAAGGCAACATGGGCCTGATGAAGGCGGTTGAGAAATTTGAGTACCGCCGCGGCTACAAATTTTCCACCTATGCGACTTGGTGGATTCGCCAGGCCATCACGCGTTCCATCGCCGACCAGGCGCGCACCATCCGTATCCCGGTGCACATGATCGAAACGATCAACAAGCTCATGCGCGTGCAAAAACAGCTCGTCCAGGATTTCGGTCGCGAAGCCACGCCGGAGGAGATTGCCGACGAGATGCAGTTGCCCGTCGAGCGGGTGCGCGCCATCATGAAGATGGCCCAGCAACCCATCAGTTTGCAAAGCCCCGTGGGCGATAGCGACGACACCAACTTCGGTGATTTCATCGAGGATAAATCCGCTGAGAACCCCAGTGACATGACCAGCTACTCGCTGCTCAAGGACAAGCTGGGCGATGTGCTTACCTCACTCACTGAGCGTGAACGCAAGGTTCTCGAGCTCCGCTTCGGTCTCACTGACGGTTACAGCCGTACGCTCGAGGAAGTGGGCAAACAATTTAAAGTAACCCGCGAGCGCATTCGGCAGATCGAAGCCAAGGCTCTCCGGAAAATGCGACACCCCACGCGCCTCCGCCAACTGCAGGGCTTCCTTGATGGCGAAGGCATAGACAGCTTTGGCATCGGCGAATTGGCTTAGGCTATCATCCAATCAAAACAAAACCCCGCCAACCGGCGGGGTTTTTTGTTTAGGTAAACGGAACAAAAAGCGACCTACATCTACTCTTCAGTAAACGCCTCCATGCCGGCGCAGCTGCATACCAAATTGCGGTCGCCCCACACGTTATCGATGCGGCCGACTGCCGGCCAGAATTTGTAATCGCGTAGCCACGTCGCGGGGAAGGCCGCGCGTTCGCGTTCATAATCGTGCGGCCACGCGTTACCGCCCACCATATCCGTGGTGTGCGGTGCGTTCTTGAGTAGATTATCCTCCGCGTCCACCGCGCCGCATTCCACAGATTCAATTTCCGCGCGAATGGCGATCATCGCTTCGCAGAACCGATCCAGCTCCTCCTTCGATTCGCTCTCAGTCGGCTCCACCATCATCGTGCCTGCCACCGGCCAAGAGACCGTCGGCGCATGGAATCCAAAATCCATCAGCCGCTTGGCGACGTCTTCCACCGTCACCTTCTTAAATTGACGCAGATCCAGAATGCACTCGTGCGCTACGCGCCCATTGGCGCCCTTGTACAACACTGGGAAATGCGGGTCCAACCGAGTGGCGATATAATTGGCATTCAGGATTGCGTGCTCGGTGGCGGCCTTCAATCCCTCTGCGCCCATCATTGCGATGTACATCCAGGAGATCGGCAAAATGCTTGCGCTACCCCATGGTGCCGCGCTCACCGCACCGACTGCTTCGGTGGAATTGCTGTGGGTCACCGGATGGCCCGGCAGGAAATTTACCAGATGCTCCGCTACGCCAATTGGTCCCATGCCCGGCCCGCCGCCGCCGTGGGGAATGCAGAATGTTTTATGCAAATTAATGTGGCACACATCCGCGCCCAACTCGCCCGGCTGCGCGATGCCGACCATCGCGTTGAGATTCGCGCCGTCCAGATACACCTGGCCGCCGGCTGAATGCACCACCTCACAAATTTCGCGAATGCTCTCTTCGAAAACCCCGTGTGTGGAAGGGTAGGTGATCATCATTGCCGCCAGATCATTCGCGTGCTCGCCGGCTTTAGCGCGGAGATCGTCCAGGTCGATATCACCTTCCTCGCTGCACTGCACCGGTACTACCTGCATGCCGGCCAGTACCGCACTTGCCGGATTCGTGCCGTGCGCGCTGGTGGGAATCAGGCACACTTGCCGATGCCTCTCATCGCGGCTCTCGTGATAATGCCGGATCACCAATAGGCCGGCGTACTCGCCTTGCGAACCGGCATTCGGCTGGAGCGATACTCCGGCAAATCCAGTGATCTCTGCCAGCCATGCTTCCAGTTCGGTAAACATCTTCTGGTACCCGCACGTTTGCTCCAGCGGTACAAAGGGATGCACGCCATTGAATTCCGGCCAGCTCACCGGCTGCATCTCGGCCACCGCGTTGAGCTTCATGGTGCACGAGCCGAGCGGGATCATGCTTTGCGCTAGCGACAGGTCGCGGCTCTCGAGTCTTTTGAGGTAGCGCATCAACTCGGTCTCCGAGCGATGCTTGTGGAACACCTCGTGCGTGAGAAACTCGCTGGTGCGCCGGAGCGACTCTGGGATGATCTCCGCCGCGGTCAATTCCTCCAGCGCGAACGGCACATCGCGCCCTTCGTTGAAGACCTGCAGGAGTTCCATTACATCTGCCTCGCTGGTTGCTTCATCCAGCGCCACGCCGACGGTCGTCTCGTCCAGCACACGCAGGTTGATCCGATACGCCTCCGCAATACGCGCCAAGTCTTCGGCGCTTTGATTGGCGTGTTGCACCGCGAGCGTATCGAAATACACCGCATGCTGTACCGTATGTCCAAGACGTTCCAGGCCCGCACTCAGGAAGCGCGTCAGACTGTGCACGCGACCAGCGATTTTGCGCAGGCCATCCGGTCCGTGATAACAGGCGTACATCGCCGCCATGTTGGCCAGCAATGCCTGCGCGGTGCAGATGTTGCTCGTAGCCTTGTCGCGCCGAATGTGTTGCTCGCGCGTTTGCAGAGACAGCCGGAAGGCCGGCCGGCCGCGCGTGTCTTTGGACACCCCTACAATACGCCCGGGCATCTGGCGCTTGTACACATCGCGCGTGGCAAAGAACGCCGCGTGCGGGCCGCCGTATCCTAGCGGTACGCCAAAGCGTTGCGCGTTACCCACGGCGATGTCCGCACCCAGTTCGCCGGGGGCTTTCAACAAGGTGAGCGCCAGCAAGTCGGTGGCCATCACCACCATCGCGCCCGCTTCATGCGCGCCCGCGATCAGTTCCGCGTAACTTGCCGCCGCCCCATCGGTGGTCGGGTACTGCAGCAACACGCCGAAGATGGTGTCATTAAATCCTAAATCCGCCGCCGGTGCCGTGCGCACCTCAATGCCCAGCGTTTCCGCCCGCGTCTCCAGTACGGCGAGGTTTTGGGGGTGACAATCCGTCGCCACCACAAACACATTACGGCAGCCTTTGCCTTTCACCGCATGGCACATGGTCATGGCCTCGGCGCAGGCGGTGGCTTCATCAAGCAACGAGGCATTGGCGATCTCTAGACCAGTCAAGTCGCACACCATTGTTTGGAAATTGAGCAGGCTTTCCAGGCGCCCCTGCGATATCTCTGCTTGATACGGTGTGTACTGCGTGTACCAACCGGGGTTCTCCAGCAGATTACGTTGGATGACCGGCGGCACAATGCAATCGGAATAGCCCATGCCGAGGTAGCTGCGGTGCGGTTTGTTTTCGCCAATGATCTTGCGCAGTCGGCCCAGAGCCGCGTGCTCAGAGAGCGCGGACGGCAACTCTAATGGCCGCGGTGCCCGGATGGCCTCCGGCACCACGGTGTCCATGAAGCCCTCCAACGACTCATGACCAATCACCTCCAGCATCGCCCGCGCCTCATCGGCATCGGGGCCAATGTGCCGGTTGGCAAACTGGTCAGGGTGAGGTGGGGGAGTCTCAGTTTCAGCCACGGTATTTTCGGTGGTTTCCTGCGTCTTTTCGCGCAACAACATGGCATCGAAGCTAGCCAAACGTCAATTTCTCGGACAAGACCGACTTGTCCCAATGGCGCTTTTTCTTATTCAGAGGGTGTGAGCACTTTAAAAAATTTAAAACCCCTTGCGGGCTCATTGATTCCAGTATATTCTGATTTTACAGAAATTAAAGAAACAAAGGAAATGACCGAGTTAACGCCAGTTCAGCAAAAATTCATCCTTCACTGGGGCGAAATGGGCGCCAAGTGGGGTATCAATCGCACGGTCGCCCAGGTGCACGCCCTATTGTATGTGTGGCCAGAGCCGCTGAATGCGGACGATATCACCCAAACGCTGTCGGTGGCCCGGTCCAATGTGAGCACGAGTCTTAAGGAACTGAACGGGTGGGGCCTTTTGAAAACCGTGCAAAAGCTCGGCGATCGCAAGGAGCATTTTGAAACCTTTGAAGATCCGTGGGAAATGTTTCGGATCGTCGGGGCAGAGCGGAAGCGTCGGGAGTTGGATCCCACCATGGCTCTACTTGGCGAATGCATAGATGAGCAAAAGGCTGCTCGCAAGGCTGATCCGCATATGGAGAAACGCCTCGGCGACATGAAAGATTTCTTCGATAACGTCTCGGCCTGCTTTGACCGCGCCAACAAATTGCCGACCTCAACGCTCCGCAAGTTGTCCAAGATGGGCGACAAGCTGTTGAAACTTTTGCCGATTTAATTTGAAGCCAAAAACCAAGGAAAAACACATGCGCCGAAAAATTTCAGTATTTTTCGAAATAACAGAATATAACGGAATTAAGGTGTTATTCGACCGCGAATGCTCGATGTGCCTCCGGATGGTGGCGCGGATGCGACCGGTCTGGGAACCGCGCGGATTTGAGTTTGTTCCGCTGCAAGCCGAGTGGGTCCGGCGCAAGTTGGCACTGCCAGAAGAGGAACTGCTCCGGGAAATGCGCGTGCTAATGCCTAATGGCCGGGTCCTGGGCGGCGCCGATGCCCATGCCTTGCTTTGGGGCTATGTCTGGTGGCTTTGGCCGCTTTGGCTGCTGGATAAAGTGCCCGGCGGGCATTGGCTTATCAATTGGTTCTACGAACGCATTGCGGCCAACCGGTACCGTATCAGTCATTGGTTGGACTGCGAGAACGCCTGCAATCTCAAGGATTTAACCTCAACCCCAAACCGAAAGGAAAACAACACATGACAACCGCAGTCTACATCTACATCGTCTACACGGTCCTGAGCATCGCGATGACGGTCTGGGTGGCCAGCACGCTCTACAAAAACGGGCGCGTGTTTCTGCTTGAAGCCTTCAAGGGTAAAGACGAAATGGCCGACAGCGTCAACCATCTGCTCGTGGTGGGCTTCTACCTCGTGAACATCGGCTTCATTCTGTTGTTCCTGCGCCTCGGCACCAAGCCGACGGATATCGAGAACGGCGTGGAATACGCCGCCACCAAACTGGGCGTGGTGCTTCTGGTGCTCGGGGCCATGCACTTCTTCAACATGTACAACTTCGATCGCATGCGGAAAAAAGGCCGCAACACAAAGCTCGAAGGTGATGTGCCACCCGTGCTGACCTGATGCCCATGGACTCCAATCAGAAGCCAAACCATTCCGGCAAGATTGTGATTGCCGGCGGCACCGGCCTTATCGGCCTGCACACCGCGCGTCTTCTGCTGGCTGAAGGTCGCAAAGTGGTACTGCTGTCTCGACACGCGCCTAAGGTAACGGGCGACTGGCAACATGTCCGATGGGATGGCCGCACCGTCGACGACTGGGCTGAACATCTCGAAGGGGCCGCAGCAGTAGTCAACCTCGCCGGTCGTACGGTCGACTGCATCAAGACGCCAGATAATTGTGACCAGATTCTGCGTTCTCGAGTGGAGGCTACGCACGTTATTGGCAAGGCATTGTCCACGGTGCAATCGCCGCCTCCCGTATGGGTGCAAATGTCCACTGCCCACATTTACGGCGATCCCCCCGAGGCCGTGTGCAGTGAGGATTCACCCTTTGGCCTAGGCCTCGCGCCGACGGTCGGCAGGGCATGGGAACAGGCTTATGCAGATTCCGTGCCCGCTGGCATTCGGCAGGTGATCACGCGCACCAGTTTTGTGATCGGCAAAAATGGCGGTGCGTTTCCTGCGCTGAAACGCCTCGCGCACCTTGGCCTTGGTGGTCGAGTGGGGCACGGTCGGCAGGGCATCAGCTGGATTCATGAGGACGACATGAGTCGCCTGATCATCCGCGCCATCACCGATGAAACCATGCGTGGGATGTACATCGCTACCGCGCCCAATCCCATTTCCCAAGCTGACTTCATGCGCGCCATGCGCCGCGCCCTCCGCATACCGATCGGTTTGCCCGCCACTGAGTGGATGGTCCGATTCGGTGCCCATTACCTAATGCGCACGGATCCGGAGTTGATTTTGTATGGCCGTTATATCGTGTCGAAACGTCTGGAAGAGGAAGGGTTTGAATTCAAATATCCAGAGATCGATGGGGCGCTGGCGGCGCTGTGCGCCAATTGATCAGCTTCAGGGCTTGGCTTGCGTCGCTGGTTAATCCTAGGGTGGCGGGGTTCGATGACTGCCGAATCGAAAACAGAGGAGGGAATCCATTATCCTAAGTTGGTCATTTGTCTGCTGGTGGGAATGATCCTCTGGTGGACACCGGTTCCTAAATTACCCGAAGGATTGGAGATTCCAGATGGGGCAAACTTTACCGCCGGCTGGCAGGTGTTTGCGGTTTTTGCCGCCACGATCCTAAGCTTTATCCTGCGGCCCATCAATATGGGGCCGGCGGTGTTGTTGGCCCTGATAATTTTGGCCGCCACCAGTACCTTAGGAGAAGACGGTAAGGCATCCTTTCAGGCGGCCATGGCGGGTTATGGCAACACCACGGTTTGGCTGGTGGTGGGAGCATTCCTGATTGCCGGAGCCATGATCCGAAGTGGGCTTGGACATCGAATCGCTCTCAACTGCGTATCCAAGTTTGGTAAAACAACTTTGGGATTAGGATATGCTACGGCGGTCGCCGAGTTCATCTTGGGTCCAGCCATTCCCTCCAACACAGCGCGAGGTGGTGGGGTTATGGCGCCGATTGTCAATTCGTTGGCAAGAGCACTGGGGTCCACGCCGGAGAACTACCCCAAGCGTGCCGGCGAATATCTCATGCTCAATGGCTCGCACTTGAACCTTGTAACGGCCGCAATGTTCCTGACTGGAATGGCCGCCAATGGCTTGGTCGCCGAAGCGGCGAGTAATTCTGGCCAAGGCATTGAGTTCGGATGGGTGACTTGGGTGAAAGGCAGCATCGTTCCGGGATTGGTGAGTTTGCTTTTGTTGCCGTGGTTTCTTTTGAAGCTTTTAAAACCGGAACTCCACGACACGAAGGCCGCCCAGGATGAGGCCAATGAACAGCTTGCTAAACGGGGCAAGTGGTCCATGGGCGAAAAAATAATGTTGGGTGTATTCATCCTGATGCTTGCCCTTTGGGCTACCGGCAAAATGCACGGCATGCACACGGGTGTGGTAGCTTTGATCGGGGTGATGATTCTGGTGTTAACCGGAACTGAAAAGTGGGAGGACATCACCGGTAACAAGGAAGCCTGGGATGCAATGGTTTGGCTGGGCGGTATGGTTTGCATGGCCGGACTGCTCAAGGACCACGGGTTTATCGCATGGTTTGCCGAAACCATGAAAGAGGAGGTCACCGGAATGGGTGCCTTGGCTACGGCGCTCACCTTGGCGCTCATTTATTTTTATTCGATGTACGGCTTCTCGATGTTGACCGGCCACATTACAGCCATGGTTGCGGCGTTTTTGGCCTTGGCCGTCACGGCCGGGGCTCCCGCGATGTTGATGGTTGCCTTGCTGGCTTATTTTTCAAACCTCTGCGGTTGCCTAACCAACTATTCTTCCGGGCCGGTTGTGATCTATTCAGGCTTCGGATATGTGCCGATGGGCCGATGGTTCAAAATCGGGTTCATCGTTTCCATCTTTCACTTGGCCGTGTGGTTGGGCGTAGGGTTACCTTACTGGAAATTCCTTGGTTGGTGGTAGGCTGCAAGGAGGCAGGAAACATTAATCATCAGCGCCGCTTTGTCTGCACTGAATGACTTTCCAAACGATTAGCGTCAAGATGACGGCGATGGGGTAGCGCGAATTTATTTCGCTGTGATGACTGTGTAGTTACGCTTGCCCTTGCGCAGGAGGAGATGTTTACCGAAGAGCAATTGCCCGGCGGTGACGCGGGTTTGCGCGTCGGACTGACGCTCGTTATTGAGGTTGATGCCGCCGCCCTGTAGGTCCTTGCGGGCCTGGCCGTTGGATTGGCAGAGGCCACTGGTGACAAACAATTCCAGAATCGGCAGGCCGTCGCCCTCTATTTGGGTGCGCTCGATTTCCACCGTGGGCACTTCGCCGACGATTTCGTTAAACGTGCTTTCGCCAATCCCATCCAAGCCGCCGCCAAACAGAATCCGGCTGGCCTGCTGCGCTTCCTGCGTGGCGGCCTCGCCGTGAATGAGATCGGTCATGGCCACGGCTAACGCCGTGTGCGCCTCACGGCCGCTGGGGTTTTCCGTGTGGCTGGCTTCCAGTTCGGTGATGCGTTCCTGCGGCAGAAACGTGAAGTACTTGAGGTAACGCACCACATCGCGGTCGTCGGTGCGAATCCAGAACTGGTAAAACTTGTAGACGCTCGTGCGGGCCGGATCGAGCCACACTGCGCCCGTCTCGGTCTTGCCGAATTTCGTGCCGTCGGCATTGGTGATGAGCGGCAGGGTGAGGCCGTACACGGTGGTGTTGAGCTTGCGTCGACTCAGCTCGATACCGGCGGTGATGTTGCCCCATTGATCGCTGCCGCCGATCTGCAGCTCGCAATCGTGCGTTTCCTTCAGATGATAAAAATCGAAGGCCTGCAGGAGCATGTAGGAAAACTCGGTGTAGCTGATGCCCACCTCGCGATCCTGCATGCGGGCGCGTACGCTTTCCTTGGCCACCATGCTGTTGACGGTGAAGTGCTTGCCAACGTCGCGCAGGAAATCGAGATAGGAAACACCTGCCGTCCAGTCGGCGTTATCCAGCAACTGAGCGGGGTTAGCGGTGGTTTCAAAATCCAGCAGCTTGGCCAGCTGCTCCTTCACCGCCGCAATGTTTTGCTGGAGCGTTTCGCGTGTGAGCAAATTGCGCTCGGCCGATTTGCCGCTGGGATCGCCAATGGCCCCGGTGGCACCGCCGGCCAGTGCAATCGGTATATGACCGTCATTCTGAAAACGCCGTAAGGCAATGAGCGGCACGAGGTTGCCCACATGCAGGCTGTCTGCGGTGGGATCGAACCCGCAATACAACGCCGTCGGCCCTTCACCCAGTCGCTTGGTCAGCGCCTCGGTATCGGTGCAGTCGTTGATTAACCCGCGCCAGGCCAGTTCGTCCAGAATGCTCATGCGGGCGGCATTAAGGCGGAGGGATGGGGTGGGGACAAGGAAAACTCTACTCCGCCTTGATCAACTCGCGCAGGTGCTCCATGGAGACGGTGTTTTTGAACACCATTTGCAGGTTGTCCTTCACGCCGTTCTTTACGGAGTAATAGGTGCTCTGGGTGTTGTTCACGCTGGCGACAACGGCGCCGTATTCGTTGAAGACTGGTGCGCCGCTAGAGCCTTTGGCGAAATCGGCGGTGATGGCGATCATGCGGCGGGGCCCTTCGCGACGGGCGCTGTCGAGGTATTTGCGAGAAATGATGCCTTCACTGAGCACATAGAAATGGCGGTCCGGATGACTGAACACGCGCACCTTGCCACCCAGCGGCGCGGCTTGCTCAGAGGTGTCCACCGGCAAAGGTGTGAAGCCTTTGCCTTTGGCACGCAAAATGGCGAGGTCCGTGGCTTTGTTGGCGGCGAGGACCTCGACAACGGGAGCCACGCGGCCATCGCCGGTCATGATCACCAGCGAATCGTTATCCTTGTTATCAATCACGTGATAGCTGGTGCAGAAGACGCCATCCTCGGTGAGCATGAACCCGCTGGCGGCGCCGCTGTGCCAGAGAGGGCAATGCTGGCATTTGTAAAGGCCGGACACAACCAGCACGCCCTTACGGTTGCGTTCGGCGATCTGGGCGGACGTAAGCTTGTCCTTGCCGGGCTGTTGCAGGGTGAGGGCGCATTGTTTGCGGTCAAGCTGCTTGAGCAGTTCGGATGCTTTCACCGTGCCTTCTTCTTCGCGCAATTGCTTGGCGTGCCGGTTGAGTTCGCTGAGCAGACGGCGGTCATCGATTAGGCCGCCGGGCAGAATGCCTCGGTTGACGCGCAGTTCGGCGGCTTGCACGGCGCCGGCGATGAGTAGCAGGGAAAGGATGGCTCGCATGGGTTGATCTTCGGGCTGTGACCGGTTTGTGCAACAAAAAAGGCGGCCCGAAGGCCGCCGGTGATTGGGTATGACGCGGAAGATTATTCGCTCTTCTCTTCGTCTTCCTTGCTGAGGTCGAGGTTGTCGAAGGCGTGCTCGAGGGCCACGAGGTCTTCGCCGGGCTTCAGCTGGTCGAGCTGTTCCTGTTCCTTCTTGATCTGTTCCTCATCATACTCAGCGGCCTTGATGGACAGGCCGATACGACGATCGGAGCGGTCGATCTTGATCACGCGGGCTTCGACCTCTTGGTCAACATCCAGCACGTTCTTGATCTTTTCCACGCGCTCTTCGCTGACCTGAGAGATGTGCACGAGGCCGTCCATATCGTGTTCCAGACCAATGAAGGCACCGAAGCTTGCGAGCTTGGTGACCTTGCCCTTGACGAGCTGGCCGACCTGATAGATCTCGTCGATCTTCTCCCACGGATCTTCGGCGAGTTGCTTGATGCCGATGGAGATGCGTTGGTTCTCTTTATCGACTTCGAGCACTTGCGCTTCGATCTCGTCGCCCTTCTTGATGAGCTCGGAGGGATGGTTGATCTTGCGGGTCCAGGAGAGGTCGCTCACGTGGATCATGCCGTCGAGGCCTTCTTCCAGTTCCACAAACGCACCGTAGCTGGTGAGGTTGCGGACCTTGCCGTTGACCTTGCTGCCAACGGCGTACTTAGTCTCGGCTTCGTCCCAAGGATTGTCGTCCAGCTGGCGGATGCCGAGGCTGATCTTTTGCTCGTCCTTGTTGACTCCAAGTACCACGGCCTCGAGTTCCTGATCCTTCTCGAGGACCTCGGAGGGCTTGGTGTGTTTCTTGGTCCAGGATAACTCGGTGACGTGCACGAGGCCTTCGACCCCGGGTTCCAGCTCCACAAAGGCACCGTAGGACACGAGGTTGACCACCTTGCCCTTGATCTTGGTGCCCACGGGGTACTTGCTCTCGATGAGCTCCCACGGGTTTTGAGTCTTTTGCTTGAGGCCGAGGGAGACGCGCTCCTTCTCTTTGTTGATGTCCAACACGACCACGTCGAGCTCTTGGCCGACGGTCACCATTTCGCTCGGGTGATTAATACGCCCCCAGCTCATGTCGGTTATGTGCAACAGGCCGTCGAGGCCGTCGAGGTCGATGAAGGCACCGAAGTCGGTGATGTTCTTCACCTTGCCCTTGATCACGGCGCCCGGGGTGAGGTTGTCCAGCATCTCGACGCGTTTTGCGGAGCGTTCCTCCTCGATCAGTTCGCGGCGGGAAAGCACAATGTTCTGTCGCTCTGCATTCAGCTTCACGATCTTGAACTCCATTTTCTCGCCGACGAGAGCATCGAGGTTTTTCGGCTGAACAACGTCCACCTGGGAACTGGGTAAGAAGGCTTCCACCCCAATGTTCACGATCAGGCCGCCTTTCACGGCTGCTTTGATACGGCCTTCGATCACTTTGCCCTCTTCGCAGAGCGAGTTGATCTTGTCCCAGTTCTTCTTGAACTCGGCGCGCTCGTGGCTCAGGTGCACCTGACCTTCGCGGTCTTCGAGCACCTCGATGAGTACTTCAATCTGGTCGCCCACGCCGGGCTGATTGTCCTCATCAAATTCGTTTAACGCGACATGGCCTTCGCTCTTGTAGCCGATATCGACAATTATTTCTTTGCCCCGTGTTTCAATCACGGTGCCGTTTACAATTTCGCCCTCGGAGAAAGTCGTGAGACTCTTCTCAAAGGCTTCTTCCATCGTCAGCATTGCTGTTTTGTCCTTTGGGAAAAACAAGGAGCGCAGAATGGCTCTTGTTCAGAAACCGCCGTTTTTCAGTCTTTTTTAGCCTTAAAACTGGCGGGTTTATGGTTAATAACCTGTTAACATTGTGTTAACGCCCTCGACGAATCACCGCACTCACGGGACTCAGGCGAGCCGGGAAACTACGTGGAACCCGAGTGAATGCAAGGCTTTTCGGCAAATTAAACCGTCCGTCCGAATTTCTTTTCCAGCTCCGGATAGCTCATCTCGATGAGGGTCGGGCGGCCGTGCGGGCAGGTGTAGGGCATGGTGCAGTGGCGGAGGCTCTCGAGGAGGGCCTCCAATTCCGGCTCGGCCAGTGCATCGTTGGCCTTGATCGCGTGGCGGCAGACGGTTTTGGTGACCATGTCTTCGCCGAGGCGCATGGCGTTGACGCCGGTACCTGCGGATTTGAGTTCATCGATCAACGACAACACGAATCCTTTTGAATCTTTCGCTTTCACAAAGGGCGGCAGTGCATCGAGCAGAAACGTCCGCTCGCCAAAAGCGCTGAGGCCCACGCCGAGCCGGCTGAGGGTTTCCACTTGCTCACCCAAAAACGCCGCGTCCGGTGCAGCCAATTCCACGGTTTCCGGCAAAAGTAGTTTTTGTGAAGCCGTTTCTTCGCGTTCCATTTGTTCCAGCAACTGTTCGTACAACACCCGTTCATGCGCCGCGTGTTGATCCATGAGAACCAATCCGCGGTCGGATTCCAGAACCACGTAAAGTTTGCCGACCACACCGACGATCTTCAGTGGCACATTGAGCAGCGGCGGGCTGGAGGGAGTGGGGGAAGGTTCCGGGTTGATGGTTGATGGTTGAGGGACGAGTGGCGGAGCATCCTCTTTGTGAGTCGGCGCGGGCGGATTGGCGAAGCCCATGTCCAATGGCTTTTGTTCGGGTGCAGTGACCGGCACATCCTCTGCCTCCAGTCCGAAGCTCCTCGTCTCCACCATCTCAGGTCTCAAGTCTTCCGGCTCGATACGATCAACTCTCGCCTTTGTATGAAACTCATGCAGGCCTTCGCGCACGGCTTCGGCCACGTATCGGCGCACTTCGCGTTCGCGGTGGAACTTCACCTCGCGTTTGGCCGGATGAATATTCACATCCACTTCTCCAGGGCCAATCTCGAGGAAGAGACAGCACACGGGATATTTCCCTTTCATCAACGCCGTGTGATAGCCTTCGCGCAGGGCCATGCTTAGGCCGACGTTGTCGACGGGCCGTTGATTGACAAATACATGTTGATGCTCGCGATTGCTCCGGCTCACGCCCGGCGCGCCAATAAAGCCCCAGATCCGAATCGCCGAGGCCGGTGTGTCCTCCTCATCAAATGGGCGCTTGGGCAATTCGCCATCCGTATCAATCCCCACCAGCTTCAGACCTTCGCCCCAGAGTGCATTCAGTCGGCGTTGCAGAGCCTCGGCGCCCGTGCCGGTTTCGGCCGGCAACCGCCACACCTCGCGGTCGTTATGGCGAAAGATGAAGGCCACACTCGGATGTCCCAAGGCCATGAGCGTGAGCACCTGTTGCACATGAGAGCGTTCGGTCTCCTCAGTTCGGAGAAATTTACGGCGAGCGGGGAGGTTGTAAAAAAGCGAGCGGACCTCCACTTCTGTCCCAACTGCCGCGCCAGCTTCCTTAACGGAAATCATTTTGCCGCCGTTGATGATGATCTGCGTGCCAGCTTCGGCTTCAGTTTCGCGGCTGGTCAGAGTAAAACGGCTCACGCTTGCAATGCTGGGTACTGCTTCGCCACGAAAACCCATCGTTCCAATTGAGGCTAGATCCTCTGCGCGGGTAATTTTACTGGTGGCATGGCGTTCGAGGCTCATGAGGGCATCATCACGGCTCATGCCGTGGCCATCATCCGTGACGCGGATGAGACTACGCCCGCCGGCCTTAACCTCCACGGTGATCCGGCTTGCTCCGGCATCCAGTGCATTTTCCACCAACTCCTTCACCACACTGGCCGGCCGTTCCACCACTTCACCTGCGGCGATTTGGTTGGCTACCTGTTCAGGAAGGAGTTTGATGCGGTTCACGGGCCCCATCATCCGAAGGCACTTTGGTGGTGTCGACGTGAACTTGTGGACAACCCATTCCAACGCTTGACCGTCTGAATCGATATTGATAAGTTCGCCCTCTTCCAACGGTGGTCGTAGCTCAGTTGGTAGAGCCCCAGATTGTGATTCTGGTTGTCGCCGGTTCGAGCCCGGTCGATCACCCCATTTTTTTTCAGGCTGAAACAGCCGTCAGACATTTCTTGCCTAACCTACAGTGCAAAAAGTGCAAATTAATTGCACCCAGGAATGTCTCTCTTAGGGTTGCTATAACTCAGTTACGCTTAAGATCCAGTATGCCGCATTGGCGAGCCTCCAAAAGGGCTGGACGGTTGAGGGCGGTGGCGTAGGCTGATGGGCATGAGGGATTACAAGAAGGCCGTAGGCTCTGATAAGTTAGCGACGCCGGTAAAATCAGAAATTGAGCCTCCCTCCTCTCTTGAAAGATTTTTAACAGGCATATTCATTGGCTTGCCAGCTGGCTGTATTGGCATAGCTTGTAGTGGCTTTGGCTACGAAATATTATTTTACGACAAGAGTTATTGGGGGTTGCTGGTATTGGTAAGTGGATTGGTTCTGATTTTTATTTCTTGGCAGATTTTGGCAGGCAAAACTAAGGGTTACACAAAAGAACAAAAAAGAGGGATGAACTCTGTTTCCCCCGATGTAGACATTGTCAGCGGAGCCTTTGATGATAATGACTAATCCTCCCCGCAATACTCCTTAAGCGCGTTGGCGGTCCTCTAAAAATCTGGACGGTTGAGGGCGGTGGCGTAGGCTGATGGGCATGAAGCAGATTCTCGTGGTGATGGCGTCGGTGGTTTTGGTGGGGTGTGGGGAATTCACGCCCTCAACGCCCAAGGGTAAGCCTGAAGTTCCTGAAACTACTCAAGCCGCAGAAGCCGTAGCAGAAAAAGACGAAGCCAGGGTAGCGGAATGGGTCTCTGACCCAAACGATCCCAACAACGTTACGATTGAGGTGGCGATTCGTAAATCACTCAAGTACATTGGTGAATCTCCTACAGGCGAACTCACTCAAGCGGATTTGAAGAAGGTGACTGAGCTGGAACTCGATCGCAAACAACTGACCTCTGTGAAGGGGCTGGAGAAGCTCACGCAATTAGAGTCTCTTCATCTTTCCCACAATAAGCTAACCGATGTGAAGGGATTGGAGAATCTCACGCAGTTAAAGGAGCTGCCTCTCGATGACAATCAACTGACCTCTGTGAAGGGTCTTGAGAATCTAACGCAGCTGGAGGGACTGTGGCTCCCCCGTAACCAACTGACAAATGTAAAAGGTTTGAAGAAACTCACGCGGTTAACGGAGCTGGATCTCATCGACAACCCCGCCCTCACCAGGGCGCAGATTGATGAACTGAAAAAGGCATTGCCCAAGTGCGACATTCGCAGCAACCCCACGAAGTAACCGCCCGCATTCCTCTCCGTGAAACTCCTTGAGCGCGTTAGCGAACGGACGATCTTACAGAAGTTCGCGTAGCTTTTAAGGGAATCTGGATTGGTTTCTTTGACGGATTACCAAAAATTTGCCAATATCGACTTGGCCACGCCTGCACCGGCGATAAAGGCCACAAGCCAAAGTCCTCCCGGTAAGCTTTATCGGGGGGGCTTTTTTAAGGGGTAACAATCATTGCCATCTTTACCATCCGAATCCACGCTTGTTGAGGATGCCAATCAACCTTTTAAATGAGGTTTTGCATGGTTATGGGTTGCTGGCATCTCCAAGTAAAAGTCATTTTTAACCAAAAGAATATTCATGGACGATAAAAACAGTGAGATAAGGAAAATTCGAATCGAGCTGCAGTGGCTTTCTTGGGGGTTAGTAAAGGTTCCGCTGATTGCCCTCGGTTTGTTTGCCATATATAGCCTTTTAAATCGTTCGGGAGGTGATGTTGAAGAGGCTAACTCAGGGGTGCAAAATTCTCTGGATCGGGTATGCAAGACAACGGCTGACGGTCGTTTAGCGGTTGAAGTTGGGAATCGTACTTTATTCCTGGATAATGTCCCGATTTATGAGCAGCTGAGTGCAGAGGAAAAATGGCAGTTTTGGGATGCTGACGAGAGTGGAGTGGCTAGCGAAGAGGAAATCGAGGCTGGGATTTTAAAGCTTCAAAGCCAAGAGAGTGACTAGATATTAATCAACTCCATTTGACACTTTAAGATTGGTTATTAAATCATTTTTGTATGAAAAATCCCGCGGCATCCTACTTATTAATATTTTTTGCGGCCAGCTCAGTGTTGTGGGCAGAAGACACGCCAAACAATAATCAGCTAATTCAAGATCCATTGGAGGATTTCCGCGGTGAAGATGTTGAGGCAAACTGGATGACAGTGAATGACAACGTTATGGGAGGGCGCTCTAAAGGAGGGTTTTCTGTGAAAAAGGGTAAGCTGCTTTTTTCAGGTTCAACCAATACGAATGGCGGTGGGTTTTCTTCTATCAGAATGAAACCTAGGGAAATGGATTTAGCCGGCAAAAAAGGCGTAGTAATTCGTTTCAAGGGTGATGGCCGTACTTATAAGTTTGATGCTCGCATGGGGAGAAGCTCCATAGCTCATCGGGCGGATTTCAAAACTGAAGCCAATCCCAAGGGATGGCAGACGGTGCAAATTCCTTTTGCTGACCTAACAGCAACCTGGCGAGGTATGCGATTACCTCTTGAGCGGGCTAAATTGGATGTGGAAAAAATCAGCGGTATGGGCTTCATGATTTACGATAAAAAAGATGGCCCATTCGAACTCAAAGTTGATTGGATAAAGACTTATTAATCCTCGGTTCTAACAGATTTTGTGGGTTGTGCTCTGAGCCATGAGGAAATAGGTTTCCTCGGTGACGGTTCAAAAAAAACTCAATACAACACTTCTGTTTCTCGCCCTAGCAAACTCCCTGGTTTCACAGGATACAAAGAAAGAGTTTGATCGGAGCCCTCAGAACATTGGCTCCGTATTGGTATTTTCTGGCACTGGCTGGTACCGGCACCCGGAGGTGGCGGCGATCAGTGGATGGTTGGCTCGACGTTCGCCCGAGCTACAAATGCAGGTGGATGTGTCGGAGAATCCAAAAGATTTGCTGACGAATCTTCATAAATATCAGGTGCTTGTGCTTAATAATAACACGGAGTTAACGGCAATCCTTGATGCCCGACATCAGGCGGCTGTGCGTGATTGGTACAGGAAGGGAGGCGGCATTGTCGCATTGCATGCAGCTCTAGTAAGGCAGACAGAATGGAAGTGGTTTAACAATTTGGCTGGGTGCGATTTTGATAGTGATTCCGAGTATCTTGAAGCTCGTATCATAGTTGACCCCAAGGCCAAGGATCATCCCGCCGTTCGAGGTCATGGAATGAGTTTTCGGTATAAGGCCGATTGGACGAATCACGACCGCACTGTGACAGGCCTCAAGGGTTTTCAGGTGTTACTTCGAGTCGATGAATCCAGCTATGATCCTGTGCGTGATTTTTTCAAAACCCGTGGCGGCAAAGCCATGGGTAAGGATCATCCGGTTGCCTGGCTGCACACCAACGATGGAGGCCGTTTCTTTTACACCGAGCTGGGCCACGATGTCCGGTCATTGGAAACCCCGTTTGGTCGGCAGCACATCACCGAAGGCATTCGGTGGGCCGCGGGATTGAAACCGTTGCCTAAGAAAAAGAAGTAATTGCTTGTCGCCGGTTCGCCGGTGTTTCAACGTCACCCCATGAAGCATGTTCTATCCATTCTAGGCGTCCTAATCTTGGCCGGGTGCGTAGTGATCCCGAGCAAACGGGTGACCTTTAACGACATCAAAATTGGCATGCCTCGGGATGAGGCCGTGGCGCTGCTGGGCAAGCCAAGCCGGGTGTCGGCCAAAGGTAATGTGGAAAATCTGTACTACAACGAATCCGCGCTCTACATCGGCATCTTGGGAATTGGCAAGGTGCGGAACGACAAGCGCGAATACGAGATGCGCTTGGTCGACGGCAAAGTGGCGTCCTTCGGTGAAGTCGGCGAATACATTGAGGAAGACGACGAATCAGATTCGGATAATTAACGGACGCCTTCTTTTTTCCACGCACGCTTTTCACGCGAGGGCTCTTTCCATCCTCGTTCTTCTGCCCATTTTTTCCAAATCGCATATTTCTTGTTAGCCCTTAACAAGGCAGCAATGGGAAGAAATAGTAAAATGACGCTTAATATTCCGGCTGCCCAACTCAGTTCGGATTTGTCATTTGTTACTCCACTAATGCCAAGCGAGAGTAATACTACTGAAGAAATAACAAAATATGTCCACAAGCAACCGACCCCCCATGGGCCATAAAAAGCTAAATCCATATTTCGGGGTGCTGTCATTTTTTTTGCCGCATTCTCGACAACGAATAACTTGATTAGTGCGCGGGGTAGGGCTTGAGTTGTTGTCTCCTGAATGTGCGCGTACACTTTGAATCCCGAAATTATTGTGCGCCTGACAGTTCCAACAATACGGCTTGTCGTACTTGGGTTTTTGAGGGTCTATTAAGATGGCAGATTTATGTTAACCTGAGGACGGGTGCTCCTCAAGGGAGTTATCTGAACTCAGAAAGTGATGGTCCGTCAGTCGAGTCCGTCTCAATGTGGAATTGTACTTTTAAAACGCCGCCGAACGCGGTGTCCGCGGGAATGGAATTACGTCGCGTACGTTAGCCATGCCGGTGGCGTAGATGAGGGTGCGCTCGAAGCCGAGGCCGAAGCCGGCGTGGGGGACGGTGCCGTATTTGCGCAGGTCGCGGTACCACCAGTAATCGTCCTTCTCCAAATCCAATTCCTCGAGGCGGGCGTCGAGGACGTCGAGGCGTTCCTCGCGTTGGGAGCCGCCGATGATCTCGCCGATGCCGGGCGCGAGCACATCCATGGCGGCAACGGTGTTGCCGTCGTCGTTCATGCGCATGTAGAAGGCCTTGATGTCCTTCGGATAATTCATCACCACCACCGGCCGGCCAATGTGTTCCTCGGTGAGCCAGCGTTCGTGTTCGCTCTGCAAATCCATGCCCCATTTCACGGGGAATTCAAACTTGTGCCCAGCGGCGACCGCCTTCTCCAGCCGCGCGATGGCGTCGGTGTAATCCATGCGCTCGAAGCTGGCATCGACAAATTTCTCGAGCCGCTCAGTACAGCCTTTGTCCACGCGTTGCTGGAAAAACGCCATGTCATCGCCGCGCTCATCGAGAAGCGTGCGGAAGATGCTCTTCAGAAAATCCTCGGCCAAATCGGCGTCGTCGGACAGATCAGCAAAGGCAATCTCCGGCTCGATCATCCAAAACTCCGCGAGATGCCGTGAGGTATTGGAATTCTCCGCGCGAAAGGTCGGTCCAAAGGTGTACACCTTGCTCAAGGCAAGACAGTAGCTCTCCACGTTCAACTGGCCGGACACGGTCAGATTGGTTTCCTTGCCAAAAAAATCCTGCGCAAAATCCACCGCGCCGCTCTCGGTGCGTGGCAAGTTTTCAAGATCCAGCGTGCTCACGCGAAACATTTCGCCCGCGCCCTCGCAATCGCTGCCGGTCACAATTGGCGTGTGCACCCAGTAAAACCCGTTCTCGTGAAAGTACCGATGAATGGCATTCGCCACGCAATGCCGTACTCGGGCCATCGCGGAAAAGGCATTGGTGCGTACGCGCAAATGCGCCTGCTCGCGGAGGTACTCAAAGGTATGCCGCTTGGCCGGCATGGGGTAGGTCTCGGGATCGTCCACCATACCCACCGTCTCAATGCGCGTGGCCAGCAGTTCGACACTCTGGCCCTTGCCCTCGGAGGCAACCACCTCGCCCTCGGCAATGAGCGAACAGCCGGTGGTTAGGTTCTGCACGTCAGTGGCGTAATTCTCTAGTTCGCCCGGCGCCACCACCTGCGCAGGCTCGAAGCAGGAGCCGTCGTGCAGCTGCACAAACGATAGACCCGCCTTGGAATCGCGCCGCGTACGCACCCAGCCTCGTAGTCTGATCCGATCGCCCACCGCCACGCCATCCTGCGTCAGCAATGCAGCCACCGAAATCAGCCGGAAATCCTCGCTCATGGGCGAAGAATACCGCGCGGATGGCTTGGGAGTCCAAGGGAAGTTTTGCGCATGGTATACTTCTGTGTATCAGGTGCAAAATGTTGTTGGCCCTAATGAGGAATGAACGAATTTTGCACACCTTGAGTTATTAACCCATTAGGTGCCCGAAGAGGTGAGATCTTCTCACATTAATAAAATGCACCCAACGCAGATTGCGACAGTCAATACTGTTAGAGCGGCGAAGATGTAGTCGATTGTCCCAGCTTTCATATTTCTATCCTCCATGGTCCAAATGTAAGCGCGTCGTGTGCCAGTTTCATTAGGTTGGCATGGTAATAGCTTTCATTGTTTTTAGATAATGAATGAATTGAATTCATACACGAATAATCCCTTGGACAGTCGCCAGTTACGGGCGTTTCTCATGCTCGCGCGCATGGGTAGCTTCACGAAAGCAGCCAAAGAGCTGCACCTCACGCAGTCCGCCGTGAGTCATGCGATGAAGGCGTTGGAGGAGGATGTGGGCTGTCGCCTTTTAGACAGGGTGGGGAAAAAGGTTCTGCTGACTCAGGCGGGCGAACAATTTTTCCAGCGCGTCGATAAAATCTTTGGCGAAATGATTCTCGCGCGGGCGGAGTTGGATCAACTCGGCGAATGGGGCCGGGGCCGTTTGCGCGTGGGCGCCAGTGCGGCCGCCTGTCAGTACATCCTGCCGTCGGTTCTCCGTGAGTTTAAAAAAGAGTTTCCCAAGTGCCGACTAAGCATTGAGCCGGGAGACACCAAAGAGATCGTGGAATCGTTGCGCGCCAACGCGATCGATGTGGCTGTGACTTTGGAGCCCGAACGCGAATCAGACTTTGTCTTCTCACCATTGTTCACGGATGAACTGATGTTCCTTGTAAACCCCAAGCATCCCTGGGCTGAGGCTCGGAGGGCCGTGCGGATGGAAATTCCACGTGAGCAGTATATCCTGTATTTTCGAAACAGCCGTACCTTTGAACAGATTGAGAACTATTTCCGAACCGAAAAAATGGTCATCAAATCCGTCATCGATATGGGCAGTATGTCCGCCATCAAGGAGCTGGTTAAGCTCGGTTTGGGCGTGACCATCCTGGCACCGTGGGTGGCGCAAAATGAATTGACCAAAAAATCGCTCGTGGCGTTGCCGCTCGGCCGTCGTAAACTCAAGCGCCAATGGGGCGTGCTGTATTGGAAAGAGCGCCCGATGGGCTGGGCGGAGGATACCTTCATCAAGCTCTGCCAATCCGGTGCGCGACAATTCGCCGCTAGCAATGGCCTTCGCGCGCACGTATAAACGGCGCGTTCCCATGAAGGCATATCGACTGAACCGTTTGTTCAACGCAAAATCCGGCCGCTGCTTTGATGTGGCTGTAGATCACGGGTTTTTTAATGAGCGCAGCTTCGTGCAGGGCATTGAGAATCTTGATGCCGCGGTGCAGTCCTTGGTGGAGGCGAATCCGGATGCCATTCAATTGACCGTCGGCCAGGCGCGTCTTTTGCAGCAGATTCCCGGCAAGCAAAAGCCAGCGCTCGTGTTGCGCACCGATGTGGCCAATGTCTACGGCACGGATCTGCCGGATCACCTGTTCAGCCGCGTGATCGAGGATGCCGCCGAACAGGCCGTACGGCTTGATGCCGCGTGTGTGGTGGTGAATCTCTTTCGCATCCCGGGCGCGCCGGAAGTGACCGACGATTGCATCCAAAACATCCTCGACCTCAAGCCGCAGTGCGACGCGTTGGCGATGCCGTTAATGATCGAACCACTTGTATTCAAGCCCAACGCCGAGGTCGGCGGTTATCAGGTGGATGGGGATCTGGATAAAATTATGCCGCTCGTCCGACAGGCCTGTGAACTAGGGGCGGACGTAATCAAGGCAGATCCCACCAATTCTCCAGAGGATTACCATCAAGTCATCCAGATTGCAGGAGACATTCCGGTGCTCGTCCGCGGAGGGGGGCGCGTGAGCGATGAGGAGATTCTACAACGCACCCACGCCATTCTGGCACAGGGCGCGCGCGGTATCGTTTACGGCCGCAATATCATCCAGCACGCTAACCCCGGAGGCATGACACGCTCTCTCATGGCCCTCGTACACGATGACGCCACGCCGGAAGAAGCGGCTAAGCACCTGTATTAAAGGCGGATTTCTTTGACCTTTTTCGGCAAAACCCCTAGGTTCCGCCGTTCCTGAGGCGATTCAATATGCTCGGATTTATTAAGAAAATTTTTGGCACGAAAAACGATCGCGAGATCAAGCGTATCGAGAAATCCTTGATCCAGCGTGTTTATGCTTACGCGGATCAATTGGAGGGCATGTCGGATGATGAACTCCGCGGACAAACTCGCGCGTGGCAGGAGGAGTTGGGCGCAATTGAGGATGATGATCAGCTTGCCCTGCGGTTGGATGAAATCATGCCGCAAGCCTTTGCGGTGGTAAAGGAAGGCGCCCGGCGGTTATGCGGGAAAAATATTGATGTGCGTGGTCAAGAAGTGCTCTGGGAAATGGTTCACTTCGATGTGCAACTCATCGGCGGTTATGCTCTGCATAAACGGAATATCGCAGAGATGGCGACCGGTGAAGGGAAAACCCTCGTAGCCACCTTGCCCGTTTATCTGAATGCTCTGGCCGGCCGCGGTGTGCATGTGGTGACGGTCAACGATTACCTCGCCGCCCGTGACTCCGAATGGATGGGAGCACTTTACACCTACCTAGGCTTGACCGTGGGCTGTATTCAGCACGATCAACCGCCCAGTGCCCGTCGGGACATGTACAACCGTGATATTACCTACGGTACTAACGCGGAAATGGGCTTTGATTACTTGCGCGATAACGGCATGGCTCAAAGCGCCGAGGAGCAGGTGCAGCGCGGACATTACTTTGCCATTGTGGATGAGGTGGACTCGATCCTGATTGATGAAGCCCGCACCCCATTGATCATCAGTGGTCCGGCGCAAGTGAAGCAGGATCAACGGTTGTATTCCGAACTCAAACCACGCATTCAGGATCTGGTTCGACAACAAAAGAGGCTGTGCGACAAGTGCATTCGGGAAGCCAACGAGCTCATCACGAAACTGGGCGATTCTGAAAATGCAGAGATCGAGCACGAGATCGGTTTGCTGCTCTACCGGGTACAGCAAGGCCAGCCCAAGCATTCTGGATTACTGGAGGCCAAGGTGGATCCAGCCAATCGCCGTCGATCGGAATTGGCGGAAATGGAGCTGCACAAGGACCAAACCAAAAAGCTCTTGTATGCTCAAAAAGAGGAACTCTTCTTTGCGATCGACGAGAAAAGCCATGATGCGGATCTCACTGAGAAAGGGCGTAGCTTCCTCAGCCCTAACGATTCAGAAGCCTTTATGATGCCGGATACTGTGACCGCGCATCACGAAATTGATTCCGATGAATCCCTCTCGCCACAGGACAAGTTGGCCGAGAAACAGCGTGTGCAAGCCGCTGCCCAAGAGCGAGGCGAACGTATTCATGTGACCTCCCAGTTGCTTAAGGCCTACTGTCTCTACGAAAAAGATGTGCAGTACATTGTGCAGGATAACAAGGTGGTGATCGTGGACGAAAACACTGGTCGCCCGATGGAAGGCCGCCGCTGGAGCGATGGTCTGCATCAAGCCGTGGAATCCAAGGAAAGCGTCAGGATCGAAGAGGAAACACAGACCTACGCTACCATCACCATCCAGAATTACTTCCGCCTCTACACCAAGCTCGCCGGCATGACCGGTACAGCTGAAACCGAGCAGGCTGAATTTTTTGACATCTACAAGCTTGGCGTACTCGTCATTCCGCCAAACCGTCCCTGTTTGCGTCAGGACAATGATGATTCCATTTATCTCACCGAGAAGGTGAAGTTTAAGGCAGTCGTCGAAGAGGTACGCCGATTAAACACCGAAGGGCGTCCCGTATTGGTGGGTACCGTGGCGGTGGAAACCAGTGAACACATTTCTCGGTTGCTAATGAAATCCCGCGTTCCGCACAGCGTGTTGAACGCGAAGTTCCACCAACAGGAAGCGGAGATTGTCGCCCGTGCTGGACAACGGGGTACGGTGACCATTGCCACCAACATGGCTGGGCGCGGTACGGATATCAAATTGGCCAAGGGCGTACCGGATCTCGGTGGCCTGCATGTGCTCGGCACGGAGCGCCATGAATCGCGCCGGATCGATCGCCAGTTGCGCGGTCGTTGTGCGCGTCAGGGCGACCCTGGAAGCTCCCACTTCTTCCTTAGTCTCGAAGACGACCTGATGCGGCGTTACGGCAACAGCGAGAAGATGACCGGAATGCTCCAAAAAGTGGGCATGGAAGAGGACGAAGAAATTTCCCATCCGCTCCTAAACCGCTCCATCGAGAGCGCCCAAAAACGGGTTGAGCAACACCATTACCAAATCCGTCGTCGTACTCTGGAATATGACGACGTGATGAATAAGCAGCGCGAACAGCTCTACGGTTTTCGCAACAACATCATTAATGGAGACGATGTTCGCGATGTGATGTTTGATGTGGTGGAAGATGTGATCGTTAAACGCGTCGAATCCTACATGCCACAAGGCTTTGAGGGGGAAGATATTGGGTATGATTACACCGGGCTGGCTGCTTGGGTGAACCAAACCTTTCCGGTGGGCTTGGGCGAAGAAGAATTGAAGCAGACCTCCGAGCAGGCTTCAGAAACGCCGCCTGAAGGCAGCATGTATGATGGTCTCACACGTGAGCAATACGCCCTTTGCCATTTCATCTTTGATGCCGTGCAGGAAGTTTACCGCGTAAAAATCAAAACCGAAGATCCGGAAGCTCTCGTGCACGTGGAGCGCCGTGCGATTCTGGTTTCCATCGACCGCCTTTGGCGCGAACACCTGTACGCAATGGATGGTCTGCGCCAATCGGTTCACCTCCGGTCTTACGGCCAGAAAGATCCATTGGTGGAATACAAAACCGAAGCGCGCGATATGTTCATGGATTTGATGGAGAACATTCGCGAGGAGGTTTGCCATAACATTTTCCGAAACGCCACCAGCCTTGAAGCCGCTGTTAATCTTATGCGCAGTCTCTCCGACAAAGCTAGTACGCAGATGGCCAACGCGCTCGGTCTTGATCCCTCCATTACACAGGCTGGCAATATCGTCAGCGAAGTCAATGCCGAGGTGAGCGGGGAACAGGGCTCAGCGGCTCCACGTCCTGTTCGATCAGGTCCCAAGGTGGGACGTAACGATCCATGCCCTTGCGGTAGCGGTAAAAAATACAAGAAATGCTGGCCTAATTGCCCGTGATCGACCCTGTTTCGATGCTCCGGCCCCGCCGGAAGATTCGCGGTATCTCCGCCATCCTGCTGCCGTTCCAGGGAAACGGCGACCCCGATTGGGCCGGATTCTCCGCGCATGTTCAGCGCACTGTGGCGGCCGGCTTGGCTCCGGCGGTGAACATGGATACCGGTTTCGGTAATCTCATTGATGACTCCATTCGCCGCCGTGCATTGGAGTTGACGCAGGTGCAGACCAATGATTTTGTGGCCGGCGCATTCGTGGGCGATCAACCGGGCGCGACATTTAATGACGGCGAATACCTTCGCCAAATGGAGATCATCCAAAGCCACGGCGGCACGCCGGTGATCTTTCAATCATTTGGTCTCACCGGCCAGGCTGATGAGGCTATTGTAGCCAGCTACGCGAAGCTCGCGAGCCACTCGGATGCCTTGATCGGGTTTGAGCTGAGCGATGTGTTTGCACCGTTTGGTAAGATTTACTCGATGGATGTTTATCGCGGTCTACTTGGGATCGAGCGATTAATCGGCTCGAAGCATTCCTCGCTAAATCGCGAGTTGGAATGGCAGCGGTTGTTGCTGCGCGACGAATTACGACCTGAGTTTCACGTGTTTACCGGCAACGATTTGGCCATCGATATGGTAATGTACGGGAGCGATTACCTGCTCGGGCTGAGTACGTTCGCGCCGGATGTATTTGCCCGTCGCGATGCCGCTTGGGCTGCGGGGGATCGGGCATTTTATGAATTGAACGATTGGCTGCAGTACCTTGGATTTCTCACCTTCCGCCCGCCGGTGCCTGCCTACAAACATTCGGCAGCGATGTTTCTCAAATTGCGTGGGCAAATCGAGTGCGATCACACGCACCCACAATCACCCGGTCGCCCGGAAAGCGATCGCGATATTCTGCGGCATATCGTCGAGCAAATTCCCGCGGCATGAGTGCTCCGTTCAAGCTGACGCGCATTCCGTCATTGAAGACGGTGGACGCGTTTCGCGCGCACGTTTCTTCCTTGGGAATCGAGATTCCTTGTGAGGATGAAATCGCAGGGAACGATTCCCCCATCGGCCAACCGTTGACGACGCTCACGGTGAACGGCAAAACCCTCGGCAACCGGATTGCGCTGCACCCGATGGAGGGTTGGGATGGCACGGTCGATGGCGGGGTGACGGATCCCATGCGCCGGCGTTGGCGGCGGTTTGGCGAGAGTGGCGCGAAATTGATTTGCGGCGTGGAAGCCATGGCGGTGCGGCCGGATGGACGCGCCAATCCGAATCAGCTGATCATTAACGAAGCCAATCAAGCCGGCTTGGTCGAACTGCGCGATCTGTTACTCGCAGCCCATCGCGAAAAGTACGGGACCACCGACGACTTGGCTATGGGTTTTCAGTTAACGCATTCCGGGCGCTTTTGCCGTCCGAACGGGAAGTTTACCTACGAACCGCGCATTGCGTATCGGCATCCGATTTTGGATGATAAATTCAAGGTGCAAAGCGATGCGGCTATGTGGACGGATGCTGAGGTTGAGGAGCTGATTGCTGATTATGTGCGCGCCGCGAGGATTGCGCGTGAGGTGGGTGCGGATTTCGTGGACCTCAAGCATTGCCACGGATATTTACTGCACGAGTTTCTGGGCGCTCACACGCGTGAAGGGAAATTTGGCGGCAGCTTTGCAAACCGCACGCGCATTCTACGCGAGATCGTGGCGGGAATTCGGGCGGAAGGAAACCAGATCGATCTTGCCGTGCGCTTGAGCACCTTTGACATGGTGCCGCACCGGCCGGATCCCGAACTCTCAACACCAGGCAAACTCGGCCCCGGCATTCCCGAAGAACACACCACGCCGTACCCGTATCAATTTGGCGTGAACCCGGATGATCCAACGCAAATCGATCTAAGGGAGACGGTTGCGTTTGTGAATCTTTGTGGTGAACTGGGCATCAAGCTACTCAACACCACCGCCGGTTCGCCTTACTACACTCCGCATCTCCAACGGCCGGCAGCGTACCCGCCGAGCGACGGCTATCAGCCGGCGTACGATCCGTTAATTGATTTGGCGCGCCAGATTGAAGTGGTGCGTCACTTGAAGGCGGGTCTACCCGAAGGTATGGCAATCATCGCGTCTGGGCTCAGTTATCTTCAGGAATACCTTCCGCACGTGTGCCAAGCTTTGCTGCGTGACAACTGGACGGACTGTGTCGGATTGGGCCGGGTGGTCCTGAGCTATCCGGATATTCTCGCTGCCGCGATAGAGCAGGGTGGTTTGGAGAAACGGTTGATCTGCCGGACATTCAGCGATTGCACCACCGCTCCGCGGAAAGGTCTACCGAGTGGCTGTTTTCCACTGGATGATTTCTATGCACAGAGCGCAACAGCCGCGGAATTGAAGGCCAAAAAAAAGGCGGGCTAAACCCGCCTTAAATCGCTCGGCTTACCACCAAGTAAAATTAGGGTCGGGCGCCGCCATGTTTCCGTGAGGCGGAGGCGCGATCCAATCAAGCATTTGTTTAGTGGGCGGAAAGACAAATTCTTCCACGTGCATGTCACCATACAACATAATGTGCCGACCTTCACCTTCCTGACCATGCCAAGTGTCCTCGCGGTCATACGGCCAATTCCAGTCCCCTTGAATTATTTTATTAGAGGTGCTTTGGACCATTTCGGATTCGTGCATGGATGTGGCTTCATAGCTACCTTCTTTTTCGCTCTTTTCTCCTAATACACGTTGGACGCGAAACATATCGTCGGCAACTTGTACCTGATAGCTATTTCCGAATTGTTCCCAGCAGCTGCCAACATTATATGCTCCACCGCCGATATCCGCAGGATCATGAAATATTTCCAAATTTCCAGAGACATACTTATTCAACGGGCGCTCCTCTTCGGGAACTTTGGCTCCGTATAGTTGGGCCACTACAGGCGGGAGTGGGCCTTTGGCGCCTGTAGCTCCACCAACTTGTCCGCCAACTCCAGCCGGACCGTTTACCTCCGGGAACCAGCCATCATAATCGCCCAAGTATTCGGTGTAGGCGTTGCCGATTTGACGTTGATTATTGATGCTCTGGGTTTTTCGGACTTTGATTTTTGCTTTAGCTAAAACGGGCAAGAGTAACGCAGCCAGAATCCCAATGATGGCGATGACGACGAGTAGTTCGATTAGGGTGAAACCAGTTTTGCGTTTGTTTTGGTGAATCATGGATTCAATACTCCTTCCCTTCACACTAGTCCAAAATGACCCCATGGTAAAGCATACGATGTGTTTGAGCCGGTCGTTACGGTTTTTTGCGGTTTGACACCCCCGAAGTGCGCGCCTATAAGTCGGCTTTCAACCCAACAAAATAATATTATGGCTATCGAAGTTGGCTCTAAAGCCCCAAATTTTACACTCAAAACTAGCAACGGCCCTGGCGAGAAAGATGATTTTGGTCTCTCGGATGTGACGTTGAGTTCCAATTACGGTGAGAAAAACACGGTAGTGCTTTTCGTGCCGTTGGCCTTCACCGGTGTTTGCACCGGTGAGTTGTGCGACATCACTGCCGGACTGGGCAGCTACACCGATCTGAATGCGGACGTGATTGCGATTAGCGTGGATAGTCCATTTGCTCAGGGTCAGTGGGCGGAAAAGGAAAACATCGGCATCACTTTGGCCAGCGATTTGAACAAGCAAACGGCCAAGGATTACGGTGTGTTGCTTGACGATCTCATCGGCTTGGGCAGTGTGAGTGCGCGTGCAGCCTTCGTTATCGACAAGGAAGGCACTGTGCAATACGCCGAGCAAACGGCCACACCACTGGAGCTACCCAACTTCGAGGCAGTGAAGGAAACACTCGCTAAGCTGAACTAGACTGGCACGCCAGATTTTGGCAAAAACTTTACAGAGGCCTTCGGGCCTCTTTTTTTTGTCATCTTGAAAAAAGGCCTTCATTGCGGTAACTTTAAAGGGGTATATGGTGATGCGTGGTGGGTTCATATTGCTGTGGTTAGCGGGATTGGCGTGGGGCGCAGAGAATGGCGCCGTGGAGCGGCGGCCCGATGGGCTATGGTATCTCCCCAACCAAAGTGTGCCTTACACCGGCAAGGCTGAGCGTATGCATTTTGATGGCACCCGCATTTCGCTGATTCATTATTATGAAGGCAAACAGCATGGCCTAACACAATTTTGGTATCCCAACGGCAAACCCCGCTCGGCGTTTCAGTACATTGAAGGTCAGCTTGATGGGAACGCCACCTACTTTTACCGCAATGGCAATCGCCAGAACCTCACCACTTACCGGATGGGAGCAAAGCACGGGCCGGTGATTGACTGGTGGCCGGAAGGGGAGAAGAGTTTTGAGGAGCATTATAACAATGGCGTGCCCGAAGGCCTGTGGAAGAGTTGGTGGCCTGATGGCAAAATTGCCAGCGAGAAAATTTACAAGAATCGCCGGCTGGTATCCCATCGCGAATGGAATCGAGATGGGATGCCCAAAGTGGTGGCGGGTTGGAATTTGGATGGCACCTTCAAGTCCGCTGCTTCGGTGGCCCAACGCCAACAAATCCTAGGGCGCCGAATTCTCTGGAATCGAGTCAGCGGCCCCAATCGTATTGATCTCATTTATCGGGATAAACCGCTGAAGACCATCCGTACGGTGTTTGGGGATCCGGATGTGACCGATGACGGGCTTTGGACTTACAAAGGGCTGCGCATTCAGGATCCCTCCGATGGGCGGATCTTCGACACCGCCTCATTTCGATTCAAGAAAGGGATGGTCACGGAAATCTGGATCGAGTAGCTCCCTTGACAGGTGCGGCCTTTCTCCCGCATTTTAAGTGAATCGAATGAGTGCACACGATTCGTTTGAGCCCGGCATTGGTGCCAGGGAAATCCCTTATTGGTTAATTTTTTCGGATTTAGCATGAGCATATATCAGGAATACGTCGCAGAGGTTGAGGATCGCAAGACGCAGGGGTTGCACCCAAAACCGATCGATAGCGATACGTTGGTGGCCGAAATCGTCACGCAAATCAAAGATGCGGGTCACAAGCATCGTGCCGATTCGTTGCATTACTTGATTTATAATACATTGCCGGGCACGACCAGTGCTGCGGGTGAGAAGGCGCGTTTTTTGGAGGAGATCATTCTCGGTAAAACCGAGGTGGAGGAAATATCACCGACGTTTGCCTTTGAGTTGTTATCCCATATGAAAGGTGGGCCTTCTATCGAGGTGCTTTTAAATCTCGCCTTGGGGAAGGATGCGGCGATTGCCGAACAGGCGGCTGCCGTGCTGAAGACACAGGTATTTCTCTACGATGCGGATACCGAGCGCTTGGAGACGGCTTATGGTGAAGGGAGCAAAATCGCCAAAAACATTTTGGAAAGCTACGCGGAGGCAGAGTTCTTTACGAAACTGCCGGATGTGCCGGAGACGATTGAGGTGGTGACGTATGTGGCGGGGGTAGGGGATATTTCTACTGACTTACTTTCACCTGGCAACCAGGCGCATTCGCGGTCGGACCGTGAGCTGCACGGCAAATCCATGATCTCCGAGGTGGCACAAAACGAAATCAAGGCGCTGCAGGAAGAGCATCCAGGCAAGAGCGTCATGTTAGTGGCCGAGAAGGGGACGATGGGTGTGGGGTCTTCTCGCATGTCTGGCGTGAACAATGTCGCCCTCTGGACCGGCAGACAGGCGAGCCCGTATGTGCCGTTCGTGAATATTTTCCCGGTCGTGGCCGGAACTAACGGCATTTCCCCGATCTTCCTGACGACGGTTAGTGTGACGGGTGGTATCGGTATTGATCTTAAGAATTGGGAAAAGAAAAAGGATGCCGAGGGTAACCCCGTGCTCGATGAAAACGGTGACCCAAAACTGAAGCAGATCTACACCGTGGACACCGGAACGGTCCTGACCATCAACACTGCGGACAAAAAATTATATGGAGGCGATCAAGAGCTGATCGATATTTCGCGCGCCCTGACACCGCAGAAAGTGGAGTTCATTAAAGCCGGTGGATCGTATGCTGTGGTCTTTGGCAAGAAGCTCCAAAGTTTTGCTGCCAAGACACTCGGGGTGGAATTAACGCCGGTTTTTGCCCCGTCCAAAGAGATATCCCACGAAGGTCAGGGGCTGACAGCCGCGGAGAAAATTTTCAATCGAAACGCCGTCGGCGTGGCTGATGATGTGGTGTTGCATGCCGGATCCGATATCCGTGTGGAAGTGAATATCGTCGGTTCGCAGGATACCACCGGCCTGATGACCTCTCAGGAATTGGAGGCCATGGCGGCAACCGTGATTTCGCCGACTGTTGATGCCGCCTATCAATCGGGGTGTCATACCGCTTCAGTATGGGACAAGAAAGCGCAGGCTAATATCCCACGCCTCATGAGTTTCATGAACGATTTCGGGCTGATCACCGGCCGTGATCCCGATGGCGAATATCATGCCATGACCGATGTCATCCACAAGGTCCTCAACGACCTCACAGTGGATGAATGGGCGATCATTATCGGTGGCGATTCCCATACGCGTATGTCCAAGGGCGTCGCGTTTGGGGCAGACTCCGGGACGGTCGCGCTGGCACTCGCCACCGGCGAGGCTTCGATGCCGATTCCTGAATCGGTAAAAGTCACCTTCAAGGGCGAATTGAAACCTTTTGTGGATTTCCGTGACGTCGTGCATGCTACTCAGGATCAGATGCTGGATCAATTCGCCGGCGAGAACGTATTCCAAGGGCGGGTGATTGAAGTTCACATTGGCACGTTGCCTTCAGACAAGGCCTTTACCTTTACTGACTGGACTGCGGAAATGAAGGCTAAGGCCTCCATTTGTATTTCGCAGGATGATACGTTGATCGAGTCCCTAGAAATCGCCAAGCACCGGATCGAGATTATGATCAAGAAGGGGATGGATAACGAGAAACAGGTACTTCAAGGGCTGGTGGACAGCGCTGAAAAACGCATCGCAGAAATCCGTTCCGGCGAAAAACCGGCCCTCACTCCTGATGCCGATGCCAATTATTACGCGGAATTTACCGTGGACCTTGATCAGGTGGTTGAGCCGATGATTGCGGATCCGGATGTTCATAATGATGACGTTTCCAAGCGCTACACCCACGACACGATTCGTCCGCTCTCCTTTTACAAAGGGGAGAAGGCCGTCGACCTTGGTTTTTTGGGTTCCTGCATGGTTCACAAGGGGGATTTAAAGATCCTTTCACAGATGTTGGTGAATTTGGAAAAACAAAAGGGCAGCATTGAGTTCAATGCACCCCTGATCGTGGCCGCGCCGACCTATAACATCATCGATGAACTCAAGGAGGAAGGCGACTGGGATACGCTGCAAAAGTACTCTGGGTTCGAATTCAATGATGACGCCCCCAAGGGGGATGCGCGTTTGGAGTACGAAAATATGATGTACCTCGAGCGGCCAGGATGCAATCTATGCATGGGCAATCAGGAGAAGGCTGCCAAAGGGGATACCGTCATGGCCACTTCCACGCGCTTGTTCCAAGGCCGCGTGGTGGAGGATTCCGAACAGAAAAAAGGCGAATCCTTGCTCTCCTCAACACCGGTCGTCGTGCTTTCGGCAATTTTGGGGAGAACCCCCAGCTTCGAGGAATATAAGGCTGCTGTGGAAGGAATCGATCTGACGACCTTTGCGCCGCCTGAGGAAGAAATGGTGGCTTAACCTCCTAACTACTCCTTCGACCCGGCAGAGAAAAGAGCGCGCGCAAGGCTTCTACCAGTACATAGCTGAATAGAAAGTAAGCAAACAGGTACACCGGAATCTTGATCGCCATCTTCAGCACGGAACCTTTATCAAGGTACTTTTTGGCCACGGGCAACGGGGATTCCTTAAAGTAGGAAATAGCATCGGTCAGCGTTTCCTTGGTGAGATTGCTCATCGATTTGAACAAGCCCACTTCGGTTGGTGCGACTTCCGTTGCAACTGCTTCAGCCGGGGAAGCGACTGACTCGATATCGTCTTTCGCTACCAGATTCATTAGCGCAAACAAGAGACAAAAGATGAGCGCCATGCCGTAAAGGATCGGCGCGATCTTGAGCATGGTTTTGGAGAACATGGCCATGATGCCCAAGGCTTCATCCCCGGCGGTGTTACCGGCGCCAATCTTGATGTTGAGTTGCGCTGGCTTAAGCCATAGGCGAGCCAAGGAAGCGCAAAAGAGGTAAAGCAACACGCCGCCACCGATTTTCGCTAGGACACTCAGCCAGTTTTCGCTGAATCCATCCATAATCCCAAGGACGCCATACACAATCCCGGCTGCGGCTGCGGCAATACCGGAAAGCAGCACGACCAAGGCCATCGCCTTCATCAGTCCACTGGCCGAAAGTCGGCTGGGGGTGGACTTGATCAGGGAATCGCCGGCGTTAAAGAGTACGCCGGTGAGGTAGTGCAAAATCAAAATGAAGGCGATGGGAAGGATGCCCTTAAAGAGCATCGTGACGATCGAAACAATTTTGTCCGAGTCAAAGGAAGGTTCGGGTACCGGCGCACCGGCATCGATCCATTTGGCCAACTCATCAGCTTGCTCGGCAGTAAACATTTCGCCTTTACCCTCCGGCGGCATAGGGTCATTGGTATCCTTGATGCGCTGAAGCAAGGTACTCTGTCCAGAGTTCCCTTTATTGATCGCGCTGAAAATTCCATCGAGCCCAGCTGCATCATCGTCTTCGAATAGGCTCAGATCGAGTTTGGCCTTGGCACCTTCACCTTTATGGCATTCGTAGCAACGTTCCTGGAAGAGTGGCTTGATGGTTTTGGCAAAGATAGCGGCGTTGGCGGCGTCCTCCTCCTTTTTCTTGGAGTCTTCCTCGGCCTTTTCTGCCATCTCGACGGCATCACCATCTCCACCGCTCTCGGCTTCATCACCCTTGAATTCATCCCAAGCACTCGAGCCTAGCCATAACACCGCTACCACCAGTAGGCAAATATCGCCAACGAACTTATAGTTCTGCGAACTGATCCCCAGAAAGAAACTGTTCGTCGTGCCGCGCAGTTGAGCCATTTTGTTATCGATGGTCTGCGCAAGAAACCCTGCCGAATAACTGCCGTGCTCTGGTTCATCCATCACCGCATCTTCCGGTGCCAGCGCCTCGCCTTCGGCTGAAGGCGGAGGGAGCGTACTGCCACTGAGTGGGGGAGGCGCACTTCCACCGCTGCCGCTTGGTGGCGGTGGTGCTGCTGGTTTTCCGCTGGAGGAAGGCGGTGGCGGAGCAGCAGAGGATCGGCCAGCAGCAGAGGGCGGCGGTGGGGCGGCCGAAGATGATGGTGGCGGGCCACTGGTGCGGGTGGGTTGGCTGGCCGGTACCACCACACTTCCTTGGCAGGCCGGGCAGGCAAAGGACTGGCCGGCTGCGGTTTCATCCACAGTCAACTCAGTGCCGCACGTTGGGCATGGAAACTTTAAATCCATCCGGCCAGAGGGTCAGGACTGAGAAACCTACTGCATTATTGAGTGTAACTCAATACCGCAGTGCGGAATGGGCCGCTAATAGCTGCCGTTGGCCGATTCGCCGGAGACGATGGCGACGCCGTTGCTGGTGCCGATGCGGGTGGCGCCGGCTTCAATCATAGCCCGCGCATCGTCTGCGTTGCGCACACCGCCGGCGGCTTTGACGCCGGCAAATTGGCCGACCGTTTCACGCATCAGCCTTACATGCTCCAGCGTGGCGCCTGCGTTGCCGAAGCCTGTGGAGGTTTTCACAAAGTGCGCCTGCGCCTGCGTCACAAGTTTGCAGGCCTGGGTGATTTCGTCATTGGTGAGCAGGCAGGTTTCGAGGATGACTTTGACCACGCGATCATCGGCCGCTTCCACCACGTCGCGGATTTCGCGGACTATGTAATCGTGTTCGCCATCCTTAAAGCGTCCGACATTCATTACCATGTCAATCTCACTGGCGCCGAGATCAACCGCGACTTCGGTTTCGTAACGCTTGGCATCGGCGTCCATTGCGCCGAGTGGGAAACCGACCACGGTGCACACCTGCACGTCGCTGTCTTCCAGAAGCGAATAGGCGAGCTCCACGCGGCTGCCATTGACGCAGACTGTGGAGAATTGATGCTCGGCGGCCTCTGCGCACAATTGCTCTAGCTGCGCCCGTGTGGCGTCGGGCTTGAGCAAGGTGTGATCAATGTAGCTTGCCAGTTCGGACATGACGTTAGCTCGGCAATAAATCGGCCACCAAGGTTTTCTCTTCCTTCAGCTCATTGACCGTTGCGTCAATTCTAGCCCGGCTGAAATCATCAATCGGCACGTCCTGTACAATGGTCAGTTCGCCGCCGGTATTGCGCATGGGAAAGGAGGAAATGAGGCCTTCCTCCACGCCGTAGCTGCCGTCGGAGCAAATACACAGGCTGTGCCAATCTCCCTCGGCGGTGGGCTCAGTGACCGAACGCACGCTGTCGATAATGGCATTGGCGGCGCTGGCGGCACTCGAGAGTCCGCGCGCCTTGATGATCGCCGCGCCCCGCTTCTGCACGGTGCTGATAAATTCGCCTTCGAGCCATTCCCGATCGCTGATGGCGTCGGTGGCCGGGGCGTCATTGATCTTTGCATTGGTAAAATCCGGGTATTGCGTGGCGGAGTGATTTCCCCAGATGCAGAGGTTGGAAACGCTACTCACCGGCACGCCGGCCTTCTGGGCGAGTTGAGTCTTGGCGCGGTTTTCATCAAGACGCGTCATCGCAAAGAACCGGTCGTTAGGCACGTCCGGCGCGTTGTTCATGGCGATCAGGCAGTTAGTGTTGCAGGGGTTGCCGACCACCAGCACGCGCGCATCGCTGGCGGCGTGGTTGTTGATGGCTTGGCCTTGGCCGGTAAAAATCTTGCCGTTGATGCCCAGCAGATCGCCGCGCTCCATGCCGTCCTTACGCGGTACACTGCCGACGAGCAGAGACCAGTTGGCGCCATTGAAGCCGGTATTCAGATCGGAGGTGGCGACCACATCGGTGAGCAGCGGGAACGCGCAGTCATCGAGTTCCATGCACACGCCTTCCAGCGCGGCCATGCCGGGTTCGATCTCAATCAGGTTTAGCGCCACCGGTTGATCCGGGCCGAACATTTGGCCGGATGCAATCCGGAAGAGGAGGGCATAACCGATCTGACCGGCCGCACCGGTCACCGCAACACGAATGGGTTCCTTACTCATGGAGGCGCGCAGTATGCCCGTGGGTTGCGCGGCGTGCAAGCGTTAGCCCATGACAAAGCCAAACAGACCCAGATAAGCCGCCATCACGTTTTGCGCGATGCCAAAGGGGTTGTATTGGTAGGGCGCATTCCAAAGTACCATGAATAGAATGAAAAACATCCAGGTGGGGTTTCCCAAGGATTCGAGCCAACGCCGGTACGCCGGGACAAAATTGCCGAGCACGCTTGAGCCATCGAGTGGCGGCACGGGTATAAGGTTGAAAATGCCCAGAGCGATATTAGTCACTCCGAAGATGCGCAGCAGATATTGGCCGTTATGAGCAGGGCCTTCGTCAGCAATGCCGCCAAGGCGCATCCAAACCGCGAGGGCGGTGAGTGCTGCAAATGCTAACAGGAAATTCATCGCTGGACCGGCGGCAGATACCAGCGCATCTCCGAAGCGGCTGCGGAAGTTGCGTGGATTGACCGGCATGGCCCCGAAGGCCATCCCCACCAGCGCAAGCATGAGCAGCGACATGCCGCCCATATGGACCATGGGGTCGGCCGTCATGTGGCCAGCCATCTTTGGGGTGTCATCGCCCTGCCAAATAGCGGCCCAGCCATGGGCAAGCTCATGCAGGACGATGGAAATGATCACCGTAACCACCACGCAACCGAAATAAAGTTGCGTCTCCGGTTCAAATGCCCTTTGGATGAACAGCGCTGCAACCATGCGCTGTGAATTGTATGAAGGCATTCGACGAAAACCAAACACAAAACCGCCGGGCGGTCATTGATGTGGGGAGTAACTCGGTGAAGCTCCTGGTGGCCGAGGTGGCTGCTGGCGACGTCACGCCGTTGGTGCATGAAGGCGAACAAACGCGGTTGGGCCGTGGTGTGTTTGATTCCGGCAAACTCGATCCGGAAGCGATTGCGCAAACCGCGTTTGTGGCCGGGCGGTTTGCTGAGAAGGCCAGACGCATGGGGGCTGTGGAGGTGAAGGCGGTGGCGACCAGCGCCGCTCGCGAAGCGCGTAATGGGATGGATTTGATCGAGGCGTTTCGCGAGGTGAATGTGCCTCTAACGATTATTGAGGGCGACCGCGAGGCGGAATTGGTGCTGCGCGGTGTGCGGAGTCATTCCGATTTTTCTGATGGGCCGCTGGCGATTATCGACGTGGGCGGGGGCAGTACGGAATTGCTGGTGGCGGATGAAACCGGCCTGCGCTTGCAGCATAGTTTCCCCTTGGGAACGGTGCGGTTGTTGGAACAGCATCGACTGAGCGATCTGCCGGCGGCGCAGGAGCGAGCGAAATTGATCGAGGCGCTGGATCAATTTCTGGATGATCAGGTAACGCCACTGCTCGGCACGGTAGCCTTGCCAGGAATGCTGGTGGGGGCCGGGGGAACACCGGTTTTCCTTTCGCGAATCCTCAAGGAGACGGATGATCTGGATGCGACGGAATTGGAGGCGCTGAGTTGGTTGCTACCGGAGGTGCAGTCCTTGACGGATCGGTTGTGGATGATGAGTCTGGAACGGCGGCAGGCGCTGGCCGGATTACCGGCGGATCGGGCGGATGTAATTTTATTTGGCGCAGCGATCTATGAAGCGGTGATGATGCGGTGCGGATTTCATGAACTGAGACCCACCATGCGAGGCGTGCGGTATGGCTCGTTGCTCAGTTAAAGCCCAAGCCGTTCGTATTCTAGCGCCACGTAGCGGTCGGTCATGCCGGAGAGATAATCACAAATGGCGCGGTGCAATCCGTCGATCTCAATGCGCGCGCGCGATTGGCTGCCGATGTCTTCCGGATGCTCTAGATAATGCCCGAACAACGCCTCAAGCAGCTTGATGGCGCGCAGGTTGGGTTTGTGGACGACGGGGTTGTAGTAGAGGTTTTCGTAGAGGTACTCGCGCAATTCCAGATTGGCCGTACGGCGGGCGTCGCTGTAGCGAATGAGGTTGCCGTCATGCAGGCGCACCTCATCAGCGGAATGCACGCCGGCCTTAGCGATGAGGCATCCGCTGGTTTCCACAACATCATGCACCTGGCTATTGATGAGCCGCCGGATGATGGCGTAATGGCGTGTCTCGGAATCGAGCGTGCCGTGCTCCGTGCGCACCTCGGTATCGGTGTCGCGCCAGATTTGCACATGGGTTTTGAGGTCTTCTTCGTCGAGCAGATTTGAGTCGAGTCCGTCATCGAGATCATGGCTGTAATAGGTGATCTCATCGGCAAGATTGGCGACCTGCGCCTCGAGCGAATTGGATTTGGCGTCGAACCCGTGACGTTTGCTGGGGTGATCGGCGGGATTAAAATGTTTCACCAACCCTTCGCGTGTTTCCCAAGTGAGATTGAGCCCGGGGTGGTGGGGATATTTCTGCTCAAGTGTTTCCACGATGCGCAGGCTCTGGCGGTTGTGTTCAAATCCGCCGTGGGCTTTCATGAGATCGTTGAGCGCATATTCGCCCTTGTGGCCGAAGGGGGAATGCCCGAGGTCATGGGCCAGAGCAATGGCTTCGGCGAGGTCTTCATTGAGAGCGAGGGCGCGGGCGATATTGCGCGATACGGCCGCCACCTCAATGGTGTGGGTGAGGCGCGTGCGTAGGTGATCGCCGGTGCCGTTTAGGAACACCTGCGTTTTGTATTCCAACCGGCGAAAGGCTCGGGAATGGGTGATGCGATCGCGGTCACGCTGGTAATCAGTGCGCCATTCGTGGGGCGGCTCGGGAAAGGCGCGGCCGCGGGAATCGGCACTGCGTTGCGCGTACGGCGCGAGGGTTTGATGTTCGTTGGCCTCCAGCTGTTCGCGGGACTGGGGCATGGCTTAGTTGGCGAGGAATTCCTCGGCTGAAGTATTACGTAGCTCCAGTAGATGGTTGATGACATCCTCAATCAGGTTGTTGGGGCAGGATGCCCCCGCGGTGATGCCAACGCGAATGGGACCTTCCGGAAGCCAATGGGGTGTTTCCTCCAACTGCTGCTTGTGTTGATTCCAATGGCGAATGGTTTGCGGGCCGTTGATCTCCTTAACGTTTTTGATGAAGTAAGTGGGTAACACGCGTTCACCCATTTCGGCCAGATGCGAGGTGTTGGAGGAATTGTATCCGCCAATCACCAGCAACAGATCTAATGGTTCCTGGAGCATCACTTCCAAAGCATCCTGACGATCTTGAGTGGCACCGCAGATTGTGTCGAAAAAACGGAAGTGTGTATCGGTATTCTCGGTGCCGTACCGTTTCTGGATGGCGGCCTTGATGCGGCGCTGCACTTCCTCGGTTTCGCCGCGCATCATGGTGGTTTGATTGGCCACGCCGACTGCACGCAGATGGGTGTCTGGGTCAAATCCTTCCGAATAGCAACCATCGAACCGTTTCAGCAAAGCCTCTTTGTCGCCGCCATTTATGATGTAATCACAAATCAGATCAGTTTCCTCAAACGTGTTGACCACCAGATAATGACCGTTCTTGGCGATCGCCTGGCTACTGGTGGCCATCGTTTCCTCGTGGGAAGCTTTGCCATGGATGATGCTGGTGACCTCCTCCTTGGCGTAGGTGCGCACGCGTTTCCAGACGCTCATCACATCACCGCAGGTGGTGTCCACAAATTGGCAGCCCTTGGCCTCGAGCTTCTCCCGAATGGTGACTTCCGTGCCGAACGCCGGGATGATCACAATATCGCCTTCGCCCAGATCATCGATATCCGCCGACTGATGGGGGCCGGACAGGAAGTGAATGCCCATCTCCCGAATCTGGTCGTTTACCTCCGGGTTATGGATGATTTCCCCCAGAATATAGAGAGGCTTGTCAGGGAACACCTTGCGCGCGGCGTAGGCAAGGTCGATGCAGCGCTCGACGCCGTAGCAAAAGCCGAATTCCTTCGCGAGCTTAATGGTAATCTGACCGGTAGGGCAGGTCACTTCGCCCTTGGTCCGCAGTCGATCGACCAGATCACTGCGATAATGCGTCAGCACCTGCGCCTTGACCTGCTCCATAATATCCGGCCGGCGCAGGTTAATGCGCTTGGGCTTCGGCTTGGCAACCGGTTGATCAGGGGCTTCAGAAGCCATCGGCGTCAGCTTGGCACAGGGGCTTTGGTAGGGTCGAGATGAATCCCTTAACTCACCAACCAGTTCAATATCGCCTTCTGGGCGTGCAAGCGGTTTTCGGCTTGGGTGAAGATGGTGTCGGCGTGGGCTTCGAGGGTGGGCTCGTCGATTTCCTTGCCGCGGTAGGCGGGGAGGCAGTGCATGACGAGGGCGTCCTCATTGGCGAGGGCAACGAGGGCTTCGTTGATTTGATAACCGGCAAAATCACGCTCGCGTTGGGCGGCTTCCTCTTCCATGCCCATGGAGACCCAGACGTCGGTGTACAATAAATCGGCGCCTTCGGCGGCGGCTTGGCAATCTTCGGTAACGGTGATGTTGCCGCCGGAACCGTTAATAGCGTTTGCGATGAGGTCCGGGCATGGCTGGTGGGCTTTGGGCGCGGCGATGCGCAGCTCGAAGTTAAGTTTGCCGGCGGCCCAGATCCAGCTGATGGGCACGTTGCACGCGCCGTCGCCGATGAAGGTAACGACCTTGCCGGCGATGGGGCCGCGTTGTTCCTGATACGTGAAAATATCGGTGATGATCTGGCAGGGATGCTCGGCATCGGTCAGCGCGTTGATGGTGGGAATGTCGGAGTGCTCGGCGAAATCCTCTACATCGCTCTGCGCGAAGGTGCGAATGACTGCGCCGTGCACCATGCGACCGAGCACGCGGGCGGTGTCCTGGATGGGTTCGCCACGGCCGAGCTGGAGGTCGTTCGCGTTGAGAAACATTACGCCGCCACCAAGTTCGCGGATGCCGGTCTCGAAGGACACTCGGGTTCGTGTGGAGGATTTGGTGAAAATCATCGCCCACGTCTGGCCGGCGAGCGGTTGGTGTTGGCTGTCGCCGCGCTGCGCCTTGATGACGGGGGCATTTTCCAGAATGGTCTTGATGGACGCCGTGTCCATCGCTTCGATACTTAACAGGTGCTTCATGAGCTGAGCTCCTTGATGACGCCCTCGATGATGGCTAGGCCTTCATCGGCGTCGGCTTGTGAAAGGTTTAATGGCGGCAACAGGCGAAACACCCGCGCGCCGGCCGGAATGGTGAGCAGACCAGCGTCATGCAGTCGCTCGACGATCTGTACGGAGGCCGGCCGGTTGCTTTCGGCGAAGGCGGGAATATCCTCGGCCAGTTCAATGCCGATCATCAGGCCAAGCCCGCGCACTTCCTTCAGCACGTTGGGATGCGCCTCGATCAGTGTTTGGATTCGCCCGGTAAAATGACTACCTAACGCAACGGCGTGTTGCGCGAGCCCATCGCGTTCGATGATCTCTAGCGCCTTGAGCGCATGCGCGCTGACCAGCGGCGTGCCGCCAAAAGTGGTGCCGTGCGTGCCCGGGCCAAGCAAATCCTGCAACGATTCGTTGGCCCAGATCGCGCCCATCGGCAGACCTGCACCTAGACTCTTGGCCATGGAGAATGCGTCCGGTTGAAATCCATCTGAATTGGAATCACTAAGAATTGTTTCCCAACTCTGAAAATGGCCAGTTCTGAAGAAACCGCATTGAACTGAATCCATCATCATGAGGATATTTTTATCAGTGCAAAGTTTCCTTAATCCGAGCAGATATTCGGGTTTGGCTGGATATATGCCGCCTTCGCCTTGAATACCTTCAATAAGGATTGCCGCAGTTTTTTCGGTGATAGCGGCTTGCATTGCCCCAAGATCATTAAACGGCACGTGTTTGAAACCCTCTACGGCTGGTTCAAACCCCTGCTTGACCTTGTTTTGTCCTGTGGCCGCGATGCCTGCTAAGGTTCGGCCATGAAAAGAATTTTCAGTGGTAATAACCTCATAACGTCCATCGGTGTGACCGTGGAGTCGGGCGATTTTATACAAACCTTCGTTAGCCTCGGCTCCGCTATTACAAAAAAACATTTTCCCGTGTCCTCCTGCATGCTGAACGAGTTTCTCAGCCAGCAAACCTTGTGGCTCGGTATAGTAAAGATTGGAAATATGCGTGAGCTTCCCCGCTTGTTCGGTAAGGGCCGCAGCTAGTTCCGGATGTCCGTGGCCGAGACAGGCTGTAGCTATCCCTGAACCCAGATCAAGAAGACGCCGCCCATCGTTCGTAAACACATGAGATCCTTTCCCATGAGTGATGGTTAGCGGAAAACGCGCGTAGGTCGGAATGATATGAGCTTTGATGCTGTTTTGGATGGGGTTTGTGTCACTCATTTTACTATTTCCGTCCCGACTCCTTCGTCGGTGAAAATTTCCAGTAGCACGGCGTGGTGGATACGGCCGTCGACGAAGGACACCTTGTCCACGCCCGCGTCGATGGCTGTGGTGGCGCTGTCGACCTTTGGGATCATGCCGCTGGCAATAATGCCGGCCTGTTTCAATTTATCGACCTCTGCCACATCGAGGTGGGAGATCAGCGATGTCGCATCGGCGGGATCGCGCAACAGCCCGGGCACATCGCTCATAAACACCAGCCGCTTGGCGGCCAGCGCAATGGCGGCTTGGGCAGCGGCGACATCGGCGTTGCAGTTGTAAATCTGTCCGTCCGCATCGCGTGCGGTGGGGGAGATCACCGGTGTGATGCCCTGGGTGATGCATTCCTCCAATGGCGCGGTGTTCACGGCAGTCACCTCCCCAACGAAGCCGTAATCCTGTCCCTCCGGCGCGTGCCGTTTGCAGGTGAAAATGTCCGTGCCGGCAAAGCCCTTGGCCACGCCGCCGAGTGAGTTGATCATTTTCACGATCTCGGCGTTGATCTCCTGCGACAACACCTGATCGACCACCGCCACCGAATCGGCATCCGTGTGGCGCAAACCGTTGACGAAGCGCGTCTCCACGCCGGCCGCTTCCAGCGCGCGGCTGATTCGTTTGCCGCCGCCGTGCACCACCACCGGATTGATCTCGACCGCCTCCAAAAAAACCACGTCCCGCGCCACGCCCGTGCGCACGGCCTCGTCCGGACTGTCCATGAAACTGCCGCCGTACTTGACTACGAACGTTGCGCCGGCAAATCGCTGAATGTACGGCAGCGCTTCGAGCAATGTGGCGGCTTTGGAGATGAGTTCCTGCATGTCAGCCTCCGAGCGATTTGGGGTCGCTAATGTCGCCCTTGTTGAATTCCACGTATTCCTCGGTGAGATCGGCGGCGTAGAGCTTGGCCTGGCCTTTTCCGAGATTCAGGTTAATGTGCAGGTCAAACTCCGTCGGCGCGACAGCCGCGCACAAGGTCTCAAAGGTCGTTTGGGTGGGCCTGCCCTTCTTGAGGGAATAGGTCAGCTTCTTGGTTTCGGGCGCGCTGTAGGCGATGTCGACTTTTTCCTCCACCACCTTCGCGGACGAATAACCAAGTGCATCGATGATCCGGCCCCAGTTGGGATCGCCGCCGTTCCAGCTGGTTTTCACCAACGCACTGTTGCCCACTGCACGCGCGGCGGCATCGGCTTCCTTCTGTGTCTTGGCGCCGCGCACCCGCACGGTGACCAGTCGTGTGACGCCTTCACCATCGCGTACCATCATTTTGGAAAGCTCGAGGCAGACGTGATTCAGGGCAGCCTGAAATGTTTTCAAGTCGCGCGTGCTGAGTTTTTTGTTTCCAGCCAAGCCGTTGGCGAGTAGGAGCACAGTGTCGTTGGTGCTCATGTCTCCATCCACGGTGATGCAATTAAAACTGCTGGCTACGGCCTCGCGTAGGCACTTGCGCAATGTGCCGGCGGAAATTTTTGCGTCAGTTGTGAGGTAGGCGAGCATGGTGGCATGCAGAGGCATGCTCGCGGGTCGCACGCCGGTGGGACTCATGCCGGGCTGAATCATGCCCGCGCCCTTGGCAATCCCGCCGAGCCGCACGGTTTGGCTTCCGAGCTGAAATTCCACGGCGATCTCCTTCGGTTGCGTATCGCTGGTCATGATGGCCTCAGCGGCGTAGTGCGCCGCGATGGTGGAATCATCGAGTTCCTTGACGATCTGCCGGATGCCGGCGCGGATGTTCGTCATGGGTAGCTCCAGGCCGATCCGGCCAGTGCTGCCGACGAGTACATCCTCCGGTTGGAGTAACAATTCCTCGGCCAAGAGCGCAGCCATTTCCTTTGCATCCTTCAACCCTCGCGGGCCAGTGCAGGCATTGGCATTGCCGGAATTGATCACCACCGCCTGCGCTTTGCTTTTGTTTCTGGCAATATGCTCCACGCAAATCTTCACCGGTGCGGCGCAGATTTGGTTGGTGGTAAACATCCCCGCCGCCGTGGCCGGTACCTCGGAGACAATCACCGCCAGATCGCGTTTTTGACCTTTGTTGCTGCCTTTACCGGTGCCGAGCCGTTTTACATCACAAAACAACCCGGCCGTCAGGAAACCCTGCGGGGCAACAATGGAACCATCAATGGAATGAAAAGACTTCATCTCGGGAAGGGTGGCGTCAGGAAACAAAAGGAAGCCCAACGCAGCCTTAGCGGCTACGTCGACGAACGGACTTGTGTTTCGTCTTAAGGGTCATAAGAGATGACGATTCAAGCAGGATGCGCGGGAGGTGTCAACGGAAATGGCTCACGCAGCCCGGGTCATCAGCACCATACCCACCACGCCGGCCACAGCCACCACACCGCCGGCTAGAGAACGCCAGCTGGGTTTTTCCTCGTTCAACGCAATCGACATGGGAATGACCACGAGCGGGGTGGTTGCAATGATGGGCAGCACGACGCCGGTGGCGTTGTCCAGCAGTGCCCACTGATAACAGGTCACGCCCAGCGCCGGCCCGGCTAAGCCAGTGGCCAGCAGCCATGGAAAACCGCTCCGCCAGTCGTTGGTGTCATCGGCCCGCGTCATGCCTGCTAGGGGCGAATCCGGTTTGCGCTTCAGCCAAGCGCGAACTGCCAACAGGAACAAACCGGAAAAGAGCATGCCGCCTAGCATCCGTTGCACCGCCACGGTGATGCCGGCGTGAACGCCATCGAGTTCCACGCCGGTGCCGGGCGCTACATTCTCAGTAATCACCCGGCTCAAGACGCCTGCGCCGAAGCCCTGCCCAATGGCGGCGATCAATCCCCAACCGATGCCCTTGAGTAAATCGCTACGTTCGAGGTTTGGGTTTTCCTTGGGCGCGAGTGCCACGGCGACACCGGCCAAGATGACCACCGCACAGAAGATTTGCTGGGGCGTCATGGTGGTGCCGAGCCAGAAGTATTCGGTGATCGCTGCCACGGGCACGGACACGCAATGGACGATCAGGGTGGTGAGCCGGGAGCCGAGCAAAGGAAAGGCGCGAAAGAGGGCAATGTCGCCCAGACCGAACCCAATGGCGCCGCTCAGCAGGAACAGGCCAAAGATCTTCGGATGCCAGTAGCCCATCAACGTGGGGCCGAACGAGAACGCCACCAGCAACATCAAGGTGGGGGCGAAGATGAGCCGCACAAAGTTGGCTTCCGTGCCGCCCAAATGCTCGGTGGTTTTCCGCGCCGAAACGGCCGAGGCGGAAAACAACACAGTGCAAAGCAGCGCGGCAAACATGGAGGCGAAGGGGTAAGCCGAAGCGGCGGGATTGTCACGTCATGTTTGCCGTTGCGCTTTCGGTGGCGGCGCGTAGGCTGGGCGCATGAAGTTCGTGCGGTTTTCGGTTCTGCTCCTGATGGCAATCAATCTCCTCAATCTCAACTGGCTGCAGGCCGAAGACAAAGAGGCCAGCCCGTTTGTCTGGGTGGACAAAGCGGCCGAGGCTTATCGCGCCGGCAAGGTAAAGGAAGCAGTGCAGTTTGCGGACCGTGCCGTGGCGGCTGAACCGAAGAACCCACGCCTGCATTTCTTCAAGGGCCAACTGCACAACGCCCTGCGCGAGTATGATAAATCCATCACCGCCTACACCAAAGCATTGGCGCTCAAACCGCCGGCTGCCATTGTTACCGATCTGCATCAGGAACGCGGTGAGGCGTATTTCAAGGCCGCCAAGATTAAGGAATCTATTGCCGACTTTGATGCTTATTTGAAGGACGTGCCCCGGCAGGATCCGCACCATTGGCAGCGCGGTATCAGCTATTATTACGCCGACGAATTTAAAAAAGGGTACGAGCAATTCGAACGTCACCAGACGGTGAACAGCAACGACGTGGAAAATGCCGTGTGGCATTTCCTGTGTCTGGCGCGGGCGAAAGGAATCGAAGAGGCGAAGAAAAAACTGATCCCAATCGTGGGCGATGGTCGCATTCCGATGATGGAGGTGCTCGCGTTGTTTGGTGGCAAAAGCACGCCCGAGAAAGTCCTAGCTAAGGCGAAAGCCAATGGGGCCGCCGGCCCGCGCCTAGAGCGCCAGCTCTTTTACGCCCACCTCTATCTCGGCCTTTGGTACGAGGCTAAGAAAGAACTCAAACTGCGCGACAAATACATCAGCCTCGCCGCCACCGTGGCCGATCAACACGGCTACATGGGTGACGTCGCCCGCGTGCATGCTGTTCTAAACAAGATCAAGGTGCCCAAGCCGGCTTCGGAAAAATAGCTGAGACGGCCTAGTTGTTAATAGGTTCCCGTTGCGGGAGCGTGAGGCTTTCCCTAGCGTGAGTAACACTTTGCGAGGAGGTTTATATAATAATTCACTGAAGCTGGGCATGACCGTGGTCATCTTGGGCTCGGTATTTGCCGAGGCTCAACAAGAACCGCCGCCCGTGCCGTTCCCTAAGGTGGAGCAGGAAGAACTTTTTCTGCAGGCCATCGAGGCGTTGGACACCGGTAAAACCGACACTATGGTGCAGCTGCTGGATCGCGCCGTTCCGCTGGATCCTACCAATCCCTTCGCCTATGTAAAACGCGGCCAGTTGTTTGACCTCATTGGCAACAATTCGCGGGCGGTGGAGGATTTCAGCAAGGCTCTGGCGTATCGCCCGGCCTTTGCCGATGTCTATCAAATGCGCGGCTGCAACCAATTCAAGCTCGGCAACGTGAATGCCGCAGTGCAGGACTGGCAGGCTTTTTTGCAATTAAAACCGGACAAGGAAGCTGAGCACTGGCAGATCTGCGTAGGCTTCGCGTTGCTGGGGCATTACGAGGAAGCCCGCAAACGCTTCGATTGGCATTCCACTACCAACACACAGGATTTGGAAGTGGCCTTCTGGCATTTCCTGTGTGTGGCTCGCACGGAAGGTTTGGAGGTCGCCCGGGAAAGCATTAAATCCGCCCCGGAAGAGAAACGTGTGCCGATGACCGAATTGCATGCGTTGTTTGCTGGCAAAGGGACGGAGGCGGATGTGTGGCTGGCCGTCGAGCGTGGAACCCCGGATAAGGCGGAGCGCGCCAAACGCGAATTTTTCGCGCACTATTATTTGGGGTTGCTGCGTCAATCCGAGGGAAAACTCAATGAAGCCAAGCAATCAGTTAAAGAGGCTCTTTCAATAGCGAAAGCCAACGATGGTTTTATTGGGGATAGCCCCGGCGGCCAACTACGCGGCGGCGACATTGCTCGCGTGCATCTTCAGCAGATCGACCAACAACTCACGGAGCAGGCGGCCTGGGAAAACCGCGGGCCTGGCGGAGCCGCCACAGGGCTAGCCTATTTGGCGACCGGCGCGGGTATTATTTTGTTGATCGGCTACGCTCTGCGTCAGCAGCGCCGCCGTGATACGTCACTGGAGTTGGCCGAGAAAAGCTCGACATAACGGGCCCGCTCAATTCACCGTGAGGCCCCCCATGAGCCTGCCCACTGACATCCGATCGGTTGCTTCGGAACTTTTTTTCCTGCCCGTTCACACCCGCATGCCGTTGAAGTTTGGCGGTGAAACGGTCACTTACGTCACCTGTGCCCGCTGCCGGGTCACCGTGCGTGACGCGCAGGGGCGCACGGCGGATGGCTGGGGTGAAACTCCCCTTAGTGTTACTTGGGTTTGGCCCAGTGCGTTGTCGTATGAGGATCGGCATGAGGCGCTAAAATCGTTCTGCGAAACTCTCGCCGAAGCCTGGGCACAATTTGAGGCGAGCGGTCATCCACTGGAAGTGGGTAGCGATTTTATTGAACAACAACTGCCGGGATTGCTCGAGGCACATAATGCCGGCCGGGCGGAACCGATGCCGTGGCTGGCGGCGTTGGTGTGCAATTCGTTGTTTGATATCGCGCTGCACGATGCCTATGGCCGACTGCATGACTGTGATATTTACGAGACCTACAATGCCCAATGGATGAACCGTTCGCTGGAGCAGTTTTTGGAGCCAGCGGACGGCACGGTCGTGGATTTCACTGGCCAATATCCTGCCGATTATTTTGAGGGAACGGTGTCGCGACAATTACCGGCCTGGCATTTAGTCGGGGGAGTGGATCCGTTGGATGAAGGCGAACTGACTGGTAGCGAGCCGAAGGATGAATACCCCGTGCTGCTGGCGGATTGGATTCAGACCGATGGCCTGAAATGTTTGAAGATCAAACTGCGTGGCAACGATGCCGAATGGGATTATGCGCGCGTGGTGAAAATCGGGCAAATCGCACTAGAGCACGGCGTCGATTGGTTGACCACGGATTTTAACTGCACGGTTACTGAGCCGGCTTATGTGAACGCTATTCTGGATCGCTTGTGCGCCGAGCATTCGCGCCTTTACGGGATGTTGTTGTATGTGGAACAGCCGTTTCCCTACGAGTTGGATCGCGATCGCATTGATACGCACAGTTGCTCCGCGCGCAAACCACTGTTCCTTGATGAGAGCGCGCATGATTGGCAGCACGTGCGGCTGGGGCGCGAACTGGGTTGGACCGGCGTGGCGCTCAAGACCTGCAAAACCCAAACCGGCGCCCTCCTCAGTGCCTGTTGGGCCAAGGCGCACGGGATGACACTAATGGTGCAGGATCTCACCAACCCCATGCTGGCGCAGGTACCGCATGTGCGATTGGCCGCGCAGGTGGGTACGATCATGGGAGTGGAAACCAATGCTATGCAGTTTTATCCGGCGGCCTCGGCGGCCGAAGCCATGGTCCATCCGGGCCTATATCAACGCCGCAATGGGGCGGTCGATTGGAGTACGGTTGCGGGCGCAGGGTTTGGTTATCGATTGGAAGAGATAGAGCGAGAACTCCCCGCGGCTGCGGCGCGCTTTGGCGAACCCTGATTCGGGTTGACGCCGCTTGCGGGCCTGCGATGATGCGGCCTGAAGCCATGGTCCCCGGGCCAAAACATAATGCGAACTTCAATCCTACATTCCCTGATTTTCTTTCTCGCCGGCCTTTTGATGGCGCCGGAGGGCGTGGCGCAGGACGTCAAAAAAGAGGCGGAAGCCGAGACTCAATATCTGGGCGCCAACGTGTTATTTAACCGCGGCGATTACGCCCAGGCTATTGCCGCGTACGAAGGCTTCCTTAAACAATTTCCTGAACACCCAAAGGCGGCCAATGTGCGGTATGGGCTGGGCTTGTGTTATTTTCAAACCCGCAAATACCAGGAAGCCGCCACGCTGCTGGGCAAGCTGGCAAAGCAACCCAAAGCGCCGGACGCCGCGCGGTTGAATTTATTTCGCGGCCAAGCCTTACTGATGCTCAAGCAATACGCGGACGCCGAGGCGGCTTTTGGAGCGGGGATCCAAGCGCTGCCGGCCAATGCGGACAAGGCGCTGGAACAAAATCTCGCGATCAGCAAATTGGACGCCTTGTTTCACCAGCAGAAATGGAAAGCCTTGGCGCCCGCTGCCGATGAGTTGGTATTGCCCGATGGAAAATCGCAGGTGCGAGTGGCGTTTCAAGGCGCACTGGCGCGGTACGAATTGGGCGAATTGCAAGAGGCGGTGCCGCGTTTGCAGAAACTGAAGGGCGTTGTGAAGGGGACGGATTACGAACAGCAAACCCATTTTCTTTTAGCCGAATCGCTGCGTGAACTGGGACAGGCTAAGGAGGCGTTGCCGGAGTATCAGGCGGCGGCCCGGTTCCAGGGCGGGTTTGCCAGCGAAGCATTGTATCGGGCGGGGGTTGTGCAATTCCAGGCGGATGATTTTGAAAAGGCGATCGCAAGTTTTGAATCTTTCATGACCCAGTACGGAGGTAAGGGCGATCCGGTGCGCGAACGGCGCGTGCAGGTTTTTCTGGGTCGCTCGCATTTGGAACAGAAGGGGTACGCCAAGGCGGAACAGGTATTTGAACCGCTCGTGAACGGTGAAGACGGCGCAGAAGTGGCCTTGTGGCAGGGGCGCGTGTTCCAGCGGCAAGGAAAACATGCGGAGGCCGAGGCGATTGTGACGTCGGCCTTGAAACGGCACGCGGAAGATCCATTGCGGCCTGATTTGTTGTTTGATTTGGGGCAACATCAAATTAAACAACAGAAGTTTGCCGAAGCGGGCCAGTCACTGGATCAGTTGCTGCGGAAATTCAAGGAGTATGACCAGCGTGCGGATGCCGTTCGCCATAATGCCTTGTGTAAACATCGGGTAGAAGACTACGCGGCAAGCCTAGCGTTGTGCCGTGAGTTCCTAGCTGCCAACGCCGAGGCGGTGGGCGCGGCGTATATGATGTTTCTGGAAGGGGAAAACCGGTTCTTCCTCAATCAACCCAAGGAAGCGGTGGCGGCCTACATGGCCTTTATAAAGGCACATGAAGAGCACGAGCAAATCCCTGTGGCGCGTATGCGCGTGGGTGAGGCACACTTTGAGGGTAAAGAATGGGATCAGGCGCTGGCGGTGTTTGAAAGCATTCTCAAGACCAACCCGGAAGGAGCAGTGTACGATCAGTTAGAATTTCTAATGGCCGAATGTCATTACCAGAAAAAGGATTGGGCTAGGTCGGTGGAGTTTTATGGACTGTTCACCAAGAGTAAGCCGAAATCCGTCAATGTAGACACGGCATTGATGAAAAGCGGATTGGTCAGTGAACGATTGAAACAATTCAACAACGCCATCGGTAGTTACCGAAATCTCGTGGCGCAACATGCCGGCAGTCGTCATGTGCCGCAGGCGAATATTCAATTGGGAGTGTTGTTGTATGAAGCCGGAGACATGGCGGGCGCGCGTGCGCCGTTGCAGGCCGTTTGGGATTTGGAACAGCACGACCTGCGGCCCAATGCGGGTTACTATCTGGCATGGGTGAGCTTGGGTGAAAAGAAGCCGGCGGATGCGGCGAGGCAATTCGGTGGCATCAGCGAACAGTTTCCGGGACATCAATTGGCGGCTGATGCGCGACTGCAACAGGCCATCGTGTTGGGCGCCGCCAAAGAATACGCGCAGGCGCAACAGGCGTTGGAATTATTTTTGAAAACGCACCCTAATCATGAGATGACCGGTCAGGCATACTACCAATTGGGATCGGCTCTGATGGAGCAGAATCAATGGCCGGCCGCGATCGAGCAATTTTCCAATGTGCCGGTGAAGAACGATTGGCGGGATGACGCGCTCTATCGCTCGGCATGGTGCGAGCGGCGGGCGGGCAACAAGCCCAAAGCGATTCCGTTTTATCAGGAGCTGCTTGAGCAATTTGGCAAAAGCAATCTGGCGGGCCATGCCTTACTGGAGTTGGTGGAGTTGGAACATGAATCCGGCCAATTCGATCCGGCCATCGCCCGCTTGGAGGCTTATCTGAAAACCAATCCGGCCAATGATCAAAAATCCCAAGCGATGTACTGGCTGGGTTGGTGTTGGTACGGAAAGAAAGAGAATGAGTTGGCCAAGGCGCAATTTGCGAAGTTAAAGGAACTATTCCCCGAGAGCGCTGCGGCCAAAGCAACCCAGCCGCAGATTGATTAGGTTACTTTGTTAAAAAGTGATGGATAACCCTGCGGGCCTCCATGGAGAAGGGGGAAATTTTTAGATAAAACCGAATTCTCATTCAGTTTTATGCTTTTTGGAGGTTTAAAATGGTGTGTTTGATTGTTTGTTAATAAGTTTATGAAAACTTCAACCTGACTAGGCGTCATATTCTACGAACATAAACAACTAGCGTTTCATATATCTGCTTTGTCGGGAATTCATGCACACCCACCCAAAAGGCTGTATGTTGAGGCGTACGGCTGCAAGGCGGTCGTGATGACCCGCGAGAGCACAATGCCACTCCAAACATTTAAACAATTGTTGAAAGATTGGATCACCGCGCAACGTGTTTCATAACGAGCGGCTTCGCTCTTGGAGTGAAGCCCTCAAACCATTTTTGCCTTAAACAACGAAAACAGACCTGAGCGAATGAAGACGATCCCTCAACGTATCCAAACATGGACCCGCACAGCCGGTGCCGCCCTGATGATGACCCTGTTGCTGTGCGCCGCGCCTTCCGTGAAAGCGGCTGACAAAGTTGGCGATGCCGCCTACGAAGCGGCGGCGGGTTTGTTCAACCTTGGCCTTTGGAAGCAGGCTTCAGAGTCGTACAAGGAATACTTTGCCAAACACCCGCGCCATCCGTTGGCCGCGCATGGTCACTTCGGGCTGGGCTTGTGTTACTTTAATCTCAAAGACTATGCCGCCGCCGCCAAGGAGCTGAGCCTGGCCGCCAAGGGCGAAGGCCCCAGCAAGGTGGAATCCAACCTGTACTTGGGCCAATCGTTGTTACTGAAAACCCCTTCGGCCCCCAAACCTGCGGAGTCGGCTTTTCGCAACAGCCTTCAAGCATTGGGTTTTGAGCGGACCGGCATCATTAGCCGCACTTGGGATCGCAAGAGCATTGATCTATGGTTGGAGAAAAACACCGACAAAAAACAACAAGCTTTCGCTGCCGATGTCTTCGTCGGTTTGCTGGAATCCAGTTATCTGCAAAACGATTGGAAATCAGTCGTCAATAAAGTGGCCGCCTTTGAAGGGCTGGTGGCTGGCGCGCCGATTGAGCAGCGCGCACGGGTGTTGACGGGGGAGGCTCAGTTTAACCTGCAGGATTACGAGGCAGCGGCTAAGGCGTATGAGGCGGGTGCGAACCTGAAGGGGCGTGACTCGGGCGAAGCTTTGTTTCGGCTGGGCTTGGTGCGGCTGAATCACCTGAAGCAATACGCGGTTGCGGCCGGACATTTTAAGGACTTCAGCGCTCAACACGCTAACGATCGTAAAAAGGCCGACGCCACCTTCAATGAGGCCTTATGCTATTACCATAGCTATTACGGCGGCGAAGAAAAACATCTGGCCGATGCCATCCGGTTGTTCGACCGGTTTACCGCCGCTTATAATAAGCATGATCTAGCGGCAGTGGCGCAGTTTTACTCCGGCAAACTCCAGCATATCCGGAAGGATTGGGCGGCGGCCATCAAGCGCTTCAAGCCCTTGGTAGACAGCAAGAACCCCGCCTTGGATCAGCTCATATTTCTCTTGGGTGACAGCTATCACCAGCAGAAGGACTGGGTGAATTCCGCCAAGTACTACACGCAATTTGCCGTGGGCAACGAAAAGAAGCTCAATGCCGATGTGGCCCTGCACAATGCCGGCGTGGCCTACAGCAATATGAGGGAGCCTGATTACAAAAATGCGATCGCCGCTTACGAACGGCTGGAGGCTCGTTGCGCTGGCAGTCCGCATGTGGCCAGTGCGCAGTTGAAGCTGGGGATTATTCATTACGAGGCTGGCCGGTTCGAGGAAGCCAAACGGCCGCTGGCCAAGATTCCCGCCAACCATACGCTCAAAGCGGATGCCGATTATTTCTCGGCCTGGGCGGAACTGGATAACGGCAAGCCGGCCAATGCCGCGCGGAAGTTTAAGGTGCTGCGCGAACGCCTGACGCGTTCGGATGCGCAAAGCGGATTGATCGCTGAATCCCACTTGTACCAAGGTATCGCGGAATTTGAGGCACGCGAATTCGAGGCCTCCGCTCAAACGCTAGCGTCGTTTCTGAAGGCTCATGATTCCCACGAGAAAGTGGATGAAGGCGCCTTTAACCTTGGTCTGGCGCATATGGAACTCTCTCAATGGGATCAGGCCATTGGCAGCTTTGATCAGGTAGCCGCCGCTTCGCCCATTCGGGATCGGGCACTTTATCAATCGGCTTGGGGCAAACGATCGGCCGGGCAGCACGCTGATTCTATTCCGTTTTACAAAGAGCTTTTGGAGAAGCATCCGCGCAGCCAACTAGTGAACAACGCCGCGCTGGAGCTGGCCGAGGTGGAATTTGAAAACGGCGGGCCACAAGGCGGGGTCGTGGCAGCGGAGCGCCTGAAAAAACTGCTCGATCGCAAGATTGATCCGCAACTGCGCCAGCTGACCCTGTATCGCTTGGGTATTGTCCAATTCGATCTCAAAGCCTATGGCGACTCCGCGAAGGCGTTTGAGGAACTGCTCAAGGATGTGCCGAAAAACCTCGAGGTCTCCGCGGCCTGGCAGGCTGGCGAAGCTAGGCGCGAGGTCGCCCGGGCCGTCAATGGCGAGGCCAAAACCCAAGGCCTGCGCGCGGCACTGGTCAATTACCAAACGGCGGCCGAAGCCGGCTCCGCTGGCGGCAATGATGGGGAACTGCAACTCCAGGCACTATTGCGCATTGGGGAAATGCATGCCTCACTGGAAGACTGGGACGCCTCGCAAAAATCCTACGAGAATTTCATTGCTGGAAACGGGAATCACAAACTCATCCGTACGGCGCATCTGGGATACGGCTGGTCGCTGCATAATCAGGAAAAATATGATGAAGCGTTGGCTTCCTACCTGAAGACCGTGAAGGATGGCATTCGGGATGACACCGGTGCGCGGGCGCAATTCCTTATGGGGGAATGTTTCCTTGAACAGAATCAACACATCAAGGCACGCACGGAATTCGCCAAGGTGGATCAGCTCTATGCCTTCCCGCAATGGCAATCCAAGGGTTTATTTGAAATGGCCCGCTCCTTTGCGCAGGAGAAACAAATCAATGAAGCCAGGACGGTGTTCAACAAGCTCATTGAAAAATATCCTGAAACGGCTTCTGCCCGGGCGGCTAAGGAAGAGCTCAACCGGCTGAACTAAGTCCACCATATCATGCGATTTATGAAACACACCCTGCTTCTGTTGGTCTTCACTGCCACGCTTGGATGGTTGGCTCCGGCGGCGATGGCGCAGACCAATAACGCCGGCGGAACCACCATTGATTCCACCATCGTGGAAGACGTGCCCGACGTTGTCACCGAAGAACGCAAGACCATGTGGCAGCTGATCCGTAGCGGCGGCCTCATGATGGTGCCGTTGGGGGTCTTGATGTTATACGGGTTCTACTGTGCCGGATCGCAAGTGTACGTGATCTTGTTTACCAACGACAAATCCAAGGATAACGAGTTGTTGAATAAATTGGATCCGGTCGAAGTGGCCTACGACGATATGCCAATGATTGTGCAACACGAAATTACCCGGCGCGAACGGGCGGCATTCCCAAAGATGGCTGAGGCCGCCTTGAACCACATTTACAGTGGCAAAGAAGGCATGACCGAAGCGTTGGAAGAGGAAGGCGCACTGCAGCTTGGCCGGCTCAAACGTGGTATCAAGCCCCTGCAGGGAGTCGTGCAGGTTGCGCCCTTGATCGGTCTGCTCGGAACGGTCTACGGCATGATCGCCTCGTTCCAAAGCATGGGCACTGCCGGCGATGACAAAGTGAAATTTCTATCCGAGGGCATATACGAGGCCCTGGTGACCACCGCATCGGGCCTGACCATCGCGATTCCATTCCTCTTTCTTTACCTCTGGTTGAACCGAAAAACCGACGAAATTGGGGAGAATTTAAATCGACAAGCTCGTAGATTCTTGGGAGCCTTCTTTCCTGCCGAAGGAGGCGGCAGCGCATTCAAACCATCCGCACAGGAGGGAGAGGAACTGGAGGAAAGTACCTCGTGAAGGTCATTCAGGCACAAGACGAACAGGAAACGGGGATTGATGTCGCCCCGTTGATTGATATTCTGTTTACCCTGATCATCTTTTTTCTGGTCACCACCACCTTTGAGGAGAAGGAAAAAGAAGAGGAAATCCGTCTACCCAAGCAGGGCGGGTCCTCGTTGGTGAATAAAGACCGCCCCATTTACATCAACGTTTTGCAGGACGGCTCATACAGCGTTGGCGGAGATGTGGTCAATTTGAACGATTTGGAATTCAAACTGAAAGTGCGATTTGAAGAAAAACCCGATCAGAAACTGGTCTTGCGTGGTGATTCCAAAGCCTTTCACGGTCAAATCGCCTCCGCATTGGATATTGCCCGGCGCGTCGGCTTCAGCAAAGCCAGCATTGCCTACGACACTCGTCCCCTAAACTAACCGTGAAAATTCGGCTCAGAGGAATGTTCGAACTCATTGAATGGGGGTTCGAATCCATGGCCGACCGCTTCGGTATCCAGCGGCGCCACATCTTCTTTGGCGTCTTCGTGCTCTTTCTCATGACCCTTTGTACCTTATGGTACATCTATGAAAAAAACTGGGTGGTCGTCAGCACCCGCAAAGGCATTCGAAGCGAACAACAAATGACCATCTCCCTCGATGGCGAAGAATCCGCCGTTCAGGAGATGAGTAACGACATCCGCAACAACATTCTCGACACCCCCATGGCCGCCGCCGCCTCCAGCTCTTCCATGGCGCAATCCGCGGCAAACCGAAACGCCCAGCGCAGCGATCCCCAAAACGCCTCCTCCGCTTCCCAGTCCGCTTCCGGAAGCGCCGCGTCCTCGGCAGCTCCCAGCTCTGCCGGGGCAGCCAGTAGCGCCTCCTTTACTCCCAGTGCCTCTCAGGCCAATGCGAGTGTCATGGCCGGCGAAGCTCGGTCAGAGACCAGCCAGACCATGAGCCAGGCCGCCGCGCAGCCCAATGCGCAATCGGCTTCCGGTCGCAATTCCGCCCGGAGCAATCCGCAGGCCGTAGCACCGTCTTCTGCGAACGCCCAAGCCGCCGCCTCGGCGCCCAGTTCCGCCGGGGGCAGTGCCAGCCTTTCCCCTTCGACCGCCCAAGCCAATGCCTCGGTGCAAACCAGCGGTGCGCAGGCGGTCTCCAGCCAAAGCATGAGCGCGGCCAACGCCCGGCCCAATGCCGCTTCAGCGGCCAACAGCAGTGCCGTGCGCAGTACCCCGCAAACCTCCAATTCCCAGTCCGCCTCGGCGACCAGCAACGCGAACCCTTCGGCGGCCGTGCAAGCTGCGGGCAACACCGGTTCACTCTCACCCGCCTCCGCCTCGCAAGCCGCCACGGCATCCGTACAGGCCACCGAAGCACAGGCGCAGGCTAGCCAAACTATGGCGCAGGCCACCTCGGAATCCGCTTCGCAGGCGGTCTCTGGGCGTAACTCGGCCCGCAGCACCCCGCAGTCTGCGGCGGCCTCACAATCGGCGGCTTCGGCTCAAAGCACGGCCGCTTCCCAGAGTGCGTCGACATTGGCGGCTAGCAGCACCGCATCGTTCGCACCCTCGGCCTCCAGTGCACAAGCCACAGCCGCGGGAGTGCAGAGCAACAGTGCCCAGGCAGTCAGTGGCCAATCCATGGCTTCAGCGACTTCGCAATCCATGGCTCAGGCGGCCTCCGGGACGAGTAGTACTTCGCGCAATGGACCGACCTCCAGTTCCTCAGCTCAAGGCAGTTCGGCCTCCGCCACGAGTTCGGCTTCAGCGGTATCCGGGACGAGCGGTTCCAGTGCCTCGCTGGCGCCTTCGGCTTCCGGCAGCCGCCGGGCTGCGACAACAGGTGTGCAAAGCGCCAGTGCCCAAGCCGTGGCCAGTGGGGCGTTGTCCGGAGCATCCTCGCAGTCGTTGGCACAGGCGGCAGTCGGAGCGCGGGGTTCGGCAAGAAACAGCCCTAACGGCGCCACTTCCTCCCAGTCAGGCAGTGGTTCGGCACAGGGATCGAGCAGTTCGGCTTCGGTGGCAGGGACCAGCGGTTCGGGCAGTGGTAGTTCATTTTCGCCGACCGGTTCCGGGGCGAGTGCTTCGGTATCCGGAGTGCAAAGCAGCGGCGCACGATCCGAAGCGGGCCGAAGCATGACCGGCGCCTCCACCGGTTCCATGGCGCAGGCGGCCAATGGTTCGCAGGGGACGGCCCGCAATGCGCCTTCGGGTGGCAGCGGGCAATCGGGAAGCTCGGCAAAGGGTAACTATGCGTCTGGCGCGGTGGCGGGCACGAACGGGGCGCGGGGCTCTTCATTTTCTCCTACGGTGCATGGTCGGGGTTCATCGGGCGCAGGCATGATGAGCACGGGCGCACGGGCGGTTGCCGGTCGCAACATGGCCGGAGTTTCGATTGGCAGTTCTCAAGCTTCCAGCGGCGCCAGTGGACCGGCCCGAACGGGGCCTTCCGGAGGGGCAGGGCAAGGTCGCTACACGGCTCGGGCAGTGAGTGCGCGGTCGATGGTCACGGGCACGGGAATGGCCGGACCCAGTCGGCCAACGTATACTGCTTTCCGGGCCTCCTCGCCATCAGTTCGGAATAGCGTGACCGGTACGGCTTCCTACACGCCTCCTTCCCCGGCAGCGCCGACGACGCCTTCACGCTCGCGACTGGGCAGCACGACCCCCAATCTTTCCAATCAAGTCATGACGCAAGCCGATTCATCGGCCATGATGTCGCGTCCGGTGGGAATGCGTGGGCTGCGTTCACGGCCACGGGCTTATGCTGAACGGCCGGAAGAACCGTCCCTTACCGCACGGCCGATTCAAATGGCTTCCGCCAGCCAGTCGCCGCGCGCGAGCAGCCGTTTGGCGCCCTCCATTAATCGTAGCGTGGAACCGCGTGTGCCTTCGGTGCGCGATGTGCCATCGACTTCACCCACCCAACCGTTGGTGCAGGTGACCCCGCCGCCTTCGCCGGAACGGTTGGTGCAACCGCCCGTGCGGCCGCAGCCTCAGATCCAAACGGCCACCAATCCTTTATTAGCCGAAACTCAACCGGAGACTGCTGAAGCCGAGGAAAACCAGACGCCGCTGGAGGTGTTTCGGACACGCGGATTTGAGGCCACGGCGGAGGGCAAGGGCGATGATTACGTGTTCATTATCGACAAATCCAAGAGCATGAAAGACGACCGTCGTCTGATCGCTGCTAAGGAGGCCTTGGCCCGGACTTTGGAGAAGCTCGAGCCGAACAAGCGGTTTTATATTTTCTTTTTTAGTGACGACACGATAGGAATAAAGGAAGGCCGTTTACTGAAGGCGACGCCGGCCAATGTAGAATACACTCAACGCTGGGTGGGCCGCATGTCGCCTAAAGGCTTCACCAATCCGCGTGATGCCCTATCAGAGGCCTTTGGGAAGTTGAAGCCTTCGACGATCTGGTTGTTGTCGGACGGAAAATTTTCGCAGTTCAAACGCGTGAAACGCGGCAACCGCACGCAGGTGGTCGGCCTGCCGCCGGTTTATAAGGTTATTCAGAAGTTGAACCCTACAGGCGCGGTTCGAGTTAACACCATCGGGTTTGCTGATAGCGAACAGGATGTGGATGATTCCCTGAAGGCCATCGCGAAGGAAAATGACGGCACCTACCGTTTCATTAAATCCAATGAACGGTAGCCCAAGCTTGCCTACAGGGCGCCCCTGCCAGACAATGTTCAGATGATCCGTTTGGCATTGCTCGTATTCGTTTCGTTCCTTATTCCCTTTTCACAAGCCGCCGAAGGCGGGTTCAAGCCGCTGTTTAACGGTAAAAACTTTGATGGTTGGCATAATGTGAATTGCGGGCCCAAGACTTGGACGGTAAAGGATGGGATGATTCATTGTACCGGCAAACCGATTGGGGAATTGCGAACCATACGGATGTATGAGAATTTCATTCTCGAAGTGGAATGGCGGCATCTTAAGCCCCGTGGGAATGCGGGTATCTTTGTTTGGGCTGATGCTTATCCGGCGAAGGGGCAGCCGTTCCATCGTGGTGTGGAGGTGCAGGTGCTGGAGAATGCCTATGGGAATACGCGCCGTTACACGACACATGGCGATATTTTTCCGATACACGGCGCGCGTATGACGCCTTTCAATGGCCGTGGGGGGGCTCGAGCTTTTCCCACGGAGAACCGCAGTAAGCCATCGCCAGAATGGAATCATTATCGCGTGGTGTGCAACAACGGCGATATCAGCTTGGCGGTCAATGGCAAGGTGGTGACGCAGGGCAAGGCGTCGTGGCCGCGCAAGGGCTACATCTGTCTGGAATCGGAGGGGTCCCCGGTGCAGTTCCGGAATTTGAAACTCAAGGAACTGCCATCCACCGGAGCGAAAGCCGAAGAGACGGCGCACGCCTTTGATGGGTTTCGGAGTCTGTATACTGGAGTGGATCTGACTGGTTGGGAGGGGGAAGGCTGGCAGTCAAATGACTGGCGTTTGAATGGAGCGAAAGCGGAAGCACGGCTGGAGTGCCGGGAGAAATTCGCCAGCTACAGTTTTTTTGCTGACTGGCGCAGTAAAGAAAAAGCCCTGCCGTTTAATCTACCCAACGTGAGGGAATTGGGCGCATTGGATCATCAGGTGGGTAAATGGAACCGCATCCAGGTCACGCGTGTGCTGGGCAGTACCACGGTGGAAATCAACGGAAAATCTGTGCTCTTGGAGATGGGGCGTGAGGATGGCCCTCTGAAATCAGCGGTTTTGGAATTATTGCCCGGCGCGGAGTTCGCCAACATTTTCGTAAAAGAGTTGAGTCCATAAAAAATCGGCCCTGTGGGGCCGCCTTGAAAAGAGGGGGTGAACTTGCTTTTTCTTTACCACACTTACCTTGTCTTCCGTGGGGACTTTTCCGGGGGGCTTCGTGGTTGCCTTGCATGTGGCCAATCACAAACAGAGCGGCTACGAGGAACCGAGTTATAATCTTTATGCGTGCAACCAATGTAGGTGTAGGAACGGGCTGCCAAGGCTGAACTGCGGCTACTTTTGCGCGCGGGCCGTGGCGCGATCGGGCAGGGCCAGCAAGCGCGTGGATTCTTCCAACAGGAACTTGGGTGCCATGAACGGTTCGTGGCTGATCTCCTGCCAGCGGATTTTCCCGGTCTGATCGATCAAGAATGTGCCGTGAAGCGGCGTTTGCTCGAAATCATCGTAGGCACGGTATTTGCGAAAGGTATCCAGCGTGGGATCGCTCAGCAGCGGGAAATTAAAATGCCGGTCCTTGGCATCATAACCGATGAATGTGTCGCGCAATCCCTGCGCGGTGTCGGTACTGACGGCCAACAGGGTGATGCCTTTTTTCTCAAATTCGGCGGCTAAAGGATCAAAGGCATTCAGCTGCTCCATGCAATGCGTGCAGCCTTTTCCAAGGTAAAAAATCAACACCACCGGCTGGCCACGATATTGATCGAGTGCGAAGGGCTTACCATTCCGGTCTGTCAACGAAAAGGCCGGGGCTGCGAAAGGTTCCCAGCGAAAGGGGCCTAAGTCATCTAATTCCGGTCGCAGGCCCATGTCTTGGGCCTCGGCCTGCGTCTGTCTCCAATCGGCCGGAAGCTTGAGGGATTCGGCCAAAGGCGCAAGTCGGGCGAACCAAGCCACGTCCAGATCCAGCTCCGGAGCAATGCGGCGCAGGCGATCGAAGGCGGTTTTGGCTTCAGCCGGTTTATTGGATTCGTGCAAAATGTATGCCTGCGCGGCCAGTGGCCGAGCCTGTTCAGGAGCCGATTTCACCGCGCTGGCGGCGAGCTTAATGGCCTCCTCGGTGTTGCCCATTCGGAGTTGGAGGAGGGCTTTACGTTCACTGCGCAGGTCGCGGACTTTGGCGTATTCAGCCTTAGCCTTTTCAAAGTCGTCTGCTTGCAGGGCCAGATACATGCGGGCTTCGGCCAGACCGCGTTCGAGGGTGCTGATGGCGGTGGAGAAGGGGCGCTCGGCATCGGTCTTGGCTTTCTTGATGTCAGCGGGTTTTTTCTTTTCCTTATTCGCCTTGGCTTCGGCTTCCGTGCCGGCCTTGGTTTTGCCTTCGCGTTGGGTGGTTAGAAGCGACTCCATTTCAGTGAGCAACGGTTGGGCTTGTGCGGCTTCACGGGTATTGATCTGGGCTACGGCGACAAGCCGCAGGTATTTGGCGCGATCGGCAGCACTGCTGCCGGGGCGCAGGTAATGGGTGTCCTTCAGCGCGAGAACGGTTTCCCACAATTCGTAGTTGGTAAGTAGGCCGTACAGATGGCGACGGCCGTAGTTGTGGCTACTGCGGGAGGGAACGCTCCAGGTGCCGTCGTCCTTCACATTGGGCAGCCGGGGCAGCTCAATCATGTTTTTGGCCATGGCCAGAGCGCGCTCCACCCGCCCGGCGTGACTGAGATTGCGAGTGAGCCATTCGTTGTTGTGGGCAAAATTATGGATGCGATCGGGCATCACACGGTCGCGCATCATGTGGGCGTGATCCACACGCGCGCTGGCTTCCTGTTGCCAAGCGGCGTCATGGTAGCGTTTGAGGCGGGAAAGAATATGGCCGGGCATATGCCACATGTGGGCGATGCCGGGCGCGGCCTGGCCGCATTGGTCGACCGATGGAAGGGCCCGCTTGGCATCTTTGTAGTCCCATAAATGGATGCGGTAATGATGGCAGGGATGATTCGGGTTCTTGGCGAGGATGGAGGTGATGCGTTTCTCGATGTCATCGTAATTCTTCTTGGCCCTTACATCGCCGTAGAGCGCGAGTACATGAAAGGCCTGAGCTTCGATATCATTGGGGAATTTCTCGGCAAGGGCTTGATAAGCCTTGATGCGCGCGGCTTTCCGTTTTTTGGAGTCCGATTCCTTCAGGTAGGCGGCCATGGTATCGATCCAGAGCCGTTCGCGATTACTAACCTGGTCGCGGCCTTCCACGGCTTTTTCGATCAGCGGTTGGGCGCGGGTACGGTTGTTGGCATTTGCCATCGCCATGCCCCAATAAGCCATGGGATGGCCGGGATGAATCTTGAGAACTTGACGAAAGGAGCGTTCGGCCTCGAGATACCAGAATCCATGCAGCTGACCAACGCCTTGATTGAAGAACGCCTGCGCCACGGTGGATCCAGTGGTAATGGGGAAGGAGACGTTGCTGGTGGTGCCCATTAGATAGGCGGCTTGCCGCGGGCCTTTATTGAAGGCTTCACCATGGTTGGAATGCCCCGGTGGCGGTCCGGAGGGATCGTATTCGTAAACGGATTTTTCCGTGGTGGTGCAGCCCCAGCCTATTAGAAGGGTGGCGAGGATTAGATAGTTTAGCTGAGTCATGACTCTATTGGAGCCCGGCAGTTTCATCAAAACCGCAGAGCAGGTTGAGGGCTTGGACGGCTTGGCCGCTGGCGCCCTTCACGAGGTTGTCAATGGCGCTTGTCATAATCAATCGGCCGGTGCGGCGGTCGAGTCGCCAAGCGAGGTCGAGACAGTTGGTTTGAGTAACGTTCTTGGTGTCCGGCAAAACGCCATCGGGCAGCAGTCGAACGAAGGGTTCCTGAGCATACGCTTCGGCGAGGCAGTTCGTGAGGCGCTGGGCCAGCGACTGTTCTTCCTCGGCCGTTTTGAAATTGCCTGTGGGCGCCAGATATTGCGTGGTGAGAATGCCGCGCGTAACGGGAATGAGGTGCGGGGAAAACTGGATGGTGACCGTTTCGCCCGCGGCCAAGGAGAGTTCCTGTTCGATCTCGGACAAGTGTCGATGTTTGGGGATGCCGTAGGGGCGGACGCTTTCGTTGCATTCGGCATACAAAAAAGGAACATCGGCTTTGCGACCGGCACCGCTCACGCCGCTGAGGCTGTTGGCGATGATACCGGTGGACTTGATCAGGCCGGCTTTCAACAGCGGTGCCGTGGGTAGGAGAATACTGGTGGGATAACAGCCAGGCGCGGCAATGAGCCGTGCGGACCGGATGGTGTCCCGATGTAATTCAGGCATGCCGTAAACCGCTTCGGTCAGGAGTGCCGGTGCGGGATGGGATTTGCCGTAGAATTCCTCGTACACGGCCGGATCGTTGAGCCGAAAGTCAGCGGAGAGATCAATCACCTTGGCCCCGGCATTCAGCAGAGCTTCCGCGTACTCGGCGGCGACCCCGTGAGGTAGAGCGAGAAAAACAATTTCGGCAACCGCCGCGAGCGCCGCGGGATCGGGTTCCGTGAACTGGAGTGTGTCCGCCACGCCTTGTCCGGCAAAGCGGGGGAAAATCTGCGAGAGAGTTTGGCCGACGTATTGGCGCGAGGTGACTGCAGCCAGTTCGGACTGCGGATGGTGCAGGAGTCGATGGACGAGTTCTTCGCCGGAGTAGCCCGAGGCCCCGACGATGGCGACCTTCACTGGAGATGCATCGCTCATGTTTGGTTTGTTTTGCGTGTTTTTGAGTAGAATTGAAAGCAAACAAAAAACCCCGCCGGCGAAACGGCGGGGTTTTGAAAGCTAGGGGTCGTTTAGCGTTTGCTGAACTGGAAGTTCTTGCGGGCGCCGGGTTGACCGGGTTTCTTCCGCTCACGCACGCGGGAATCGCGGGTAAGGAGGCCCTCGGCCTTGAGGGTGGGGCGCAGTTCGGCGTCGTGCAGAAGCAGGGCGCGGGCGATGCCTAAGCGGATGGCTTCGGCTTGGCCGGCAGTGCCGCCTCCTTGCACATTGACGCGCACGTCAAACTTCTCGGAATTCTCGGTGGTCTGAAACGGTTCGTTGATGATCATGCGGTGTTCGTCGATCGGGAAATAGGTTTCCACGTTGCGATGATTCACCGTGATCTTGCCCGAACCGGGCTTGATGCGTACGCGGGCTGTGGCGCTCTTGCGCCGTCCAGTTCCGAGGAGTTCGCCAGTTTTTTCGTCGACAGCCATCTTAATTCAAAGTCAGGGGTTCGGGTTTTTGAACAGCGTGCGGGTGCTCGCTGCCGGCATATACTTTGAGCTTGGTGAGCAGGGAGGCACCCAGTTTGTTTTTGGGCAACATGCCTTTGACCGCGCTGAGAATGAGGCGATCGGGGTGTCGCTCGCGCATCTCGGCCAGCGGAATCCGCTTCAGACCGCCGCGAAAACCGCTGTAGCGTTGGTATTCCTTGTCGGTTTCCTTGTTGCCGGTCACGCGCACTTTATCGGCATTGATCACGATCACGAAATCGCCGGTGTCCAAGTGCGGGGTGAATGTGGCTTTGTCGCGGCCGCGCAGGACGTCGGCGATCTTCACCGCTAGGCGGCCCAGTACGAGCCCTTCGGCATCCACAATGCGCCAACCGCGAGGGTCGGTCGCGCCAGATTCGGGCTGACCAAGCTTCTTCAGGTCAATTTTCGGCAAAAAAGTCTTCATACCTTCTCTTTCAAGGGGGCGGAGAAAATACCAGAAAGTGTTGGGGGGTCAATAGGTTTCTGGATATTTCTAGCTGTTTTTCTCTGTTTCAGCTTCTGCCGCTGGCTGGGCTGCGCTCTTGGCGGCTTTTTCGGCGGCTTTCTTTTCTTTCTCGGCGGCCGCTTTGGCTTGGGCTTCGGCGATTTCTTCGGGGGTTAATAAACGAGATTTGGCGAATTTTTCGAAGCGGTTGTAGCGGCGCAGGAGCTCGGGCAGCTTTTGAAGGGCCAAGAGCTGGCGTTTCATTTGTTTGTCCGGCTGGCCGGGAGTACCCCACCATTTTTCACCATCACTGATGTCGCGCATCACGCCGGATTGGGCGGCGATGGTGACGTTGTTGCCAATCCGGAGGTGACCGGCTAGACCGACTTGGCCGGCCAGAATCACGGAATTGCCCAGCTTCGTACTGCCGGCGATTCCGGCTTGGGCGACCACAAGGCAGTTTTCGCCGGTTGAGACGTTATGCGCAATTTGAACGAGATTATCGACCTTGGTGCCTTTTCCGATATGCGTGGGGCCGAGTGCACCGCGGTCAATGGTCACATTCGCGCCGATCTCGGCGTCGTCCTCAATTTCCACATTGCCGATTTGAGGAACCTTGAGGTGGCGCCCGCCTTCCTGGACGTAGCCGAAACCGTCCGATCCGATGATCGTACCGGCGTGGACCCGCACGCGGTTGCCCATCTTGGTGCGTGGATACAGGGTGACATTATGGAAGATCGCGCAGTCCTCGCCGATCTCGCAGTCTTCATCCACGTAATTGTTTCCGTGCAAAACAGTTCGGGCGCCGATCTTGGCGCCGTCTGCAATGATCACATGCGCACCGATGCAGGCTTCTGGATGGACTTCGGCTTTATCAGAAATAATGGCCGAAGAATGGATGCCGGTGGGCGGTCCAGGTTCGGGGTAAAAAAGCGGCACCACTTTGGCAAAGGCCAGACGAGCGCTTGGAACTTGGATCAGGACTTTGCGTTCGGAAGTGAAATCCTTGTCGACGATGATCGCGCTGGCTGCGCTTTGTTCGGCGCGTTCGAAGAAGGTGCGGTTTTCGGCGAAGGTAAGGTCGCCCGCCCGGGCGCGGTCGGCGGCCTGAAAGCCGGTGAGGGGCATAGTGCGGTCTCCCTGCACTTTTCCGCCCAATTGATCAGCGATGTCTCCCGCTGTAAAACGCATGGCAAAAGCCTTTCAGTTAAGTTTGAGGTTGGGGCGCTAAAACGCCTAACGGTTGGCGATGATACCGTTGTGTTCGTCCAAAACAATCACTTTCGGTTTCCAGTCCGTGATTTCAGCTTCGTCAACGGATACAAAACTCATAATTGTCAGTCGGTCGCCAGTTTTTCCCAAATGCGCGGTGGCGCCATTGAGGATGATTGCGCCGCTGCCGGATTCGCCGGGGATAGCATAGGTCTCGAACCGTTCGCCGTTGCCCATGTTGCCGCAGAGCACGCGTTCGTAAGGCAGTAGGCCTACTTTCTCCATCAACGAGCGGTCCACCGTGAGGCTGCCTTCATAGTTGACGTTAGCGTCGGTCACCGCGGCCCGGTGGATTTTGGATTTAAGCAACTGAACCTGCATTTTTTAATCGCCGTTGACTTGGCGGGGGGCGGCCAATATAAAGACCGCCCAACCGGTTTCAATGCAACTTTTCGTTTTTTTATTAAACCATCATGAGTAGAAAAATTCGTTATGGAATGGTCGGCGGCGGTCGCGGCGCATTTATCGGCGCGGTGCATCGCATCGCCGCTAACATTGACGGGCAGATCGAGCTGGTCTGCGGCGCCTTCTCCTCCAACCCGCGCAAATCCAAGGCTAGCGGCAAGGATTTCTTCCTGCCGGCCAAGCGTTGCTACGGCACGTTTCAGGAGATGATCGAGAAGGAAAAGCAATTGCCTGAAGGCGAGCGCATGGATTTTGTGTCAATCGTGACGCCGAACCATATGCACTTTCCGCCAGCCAAGATGGCGTTGGAAAACGGGTTTCACGTGCTCAGCGACAAACCGGCTACTTTTGATCTCAAGGAATCTAAGACCCTTGAGAAATTGGTGAAACAATCCAAATGCCTATACGGTCTCACACACAACTACACCGGTTATCCACTGGTGAAAGAGGCGCGTGATATGATTGCCGCCGGCAAGCTGGGCAAGATTCGCAAAGTGGTTGTGGAGTATCCGCAGGGCTGGCTGGCCACGCGGCTGGAGGCCAGTGGTCAGAAGCAGGCCGACTGGCGCACGGATCCCAAGCGCAGCGGCGCCGCCGGTTGCATTGGTGATATCGGTACGCATGCGGAGAATCTCGCCGAGTATATCACTGGACTGAAGATCAAGGAACTCGCCGCGGACCTCACCACCTTCGTGAAAGGCCGCAAACTCGATGACGACGGCAATGTGCTGCTGCGTTTTACCAATGGCGCCAAGGGCGTGCTGCACAGCTCACAGATTTCTGTAGGTGAAGAGAACAACCTGAACATTCGCGTCTACGGCGAAACCGGTGGCATCGAATGGCACCAGAACGAGCCCAACACCCTGCTCGTGAAATGGCTCGATCAACCGATGCAGGTGTTCCGCACCGCCAACGGGTACCTCGGCGCCAACGCCGCGGCCGCCACGCGCACGCCGGCCTCGCACCCCGAAGGATACCTCGAGGCGTTTGCGAATATTTACGTGAACTTCGCCAACCACATTCGCGCCAAACAGGAGCGCCGCAAGCTTGCCAAGGACGATCCTGCGCTGGATTATCCGAAGATTCAGGACGGCATCCGCGGCATGGCCTTCATCGAGGCGGTCGTGAAATCCTCCAAGAACAACGCCCGCTGGACCAAGCTGGCGAAATAAGGTTGCGCCCAGATTAACTCCGCGCGCGACCTGAAACGGTCGCGCGTTTTTTATGATGCCAAAGAAAACACTGAACATCGGCCTGATCGGATACCGATTCATGGGCAAGGCCCACAGCAATGCCTGGCGGCAGGCGCCGCGCTTTTTTGATCTCAAACGCGATGTGCGGTTGCACACCATTTGCGGGCGCAACACCGCCGAGGTGGAAAAGGCGCGCGCGCAATTTGGCTGGGATCATGCCGTCAACGATTGGAGGACGGTGGTGGCCGATCCGGAGATCGACGTGATCGACATCAACACGCCGAATGATTCGCATGCCGAGATCGCCATCGCTGCGGCCAAGGCAGGTAAGCATGTGCTTTGCGAGAAACCGCTCGCGTTGGACGTGAAGGAGTGCCGCCAAATGTTGCAGGCCGTAAAGCGCGCCAAGGTCGTGCATATGATCTGCCACAACTACCGCCGCATCCCCGCCATCGCGCAGGCGAAGAAGATGATCGAGGAAGGCTCCATCGGCGAGATTCGTCATTACTACGCCCGCTATGCGCAGGGCTGGCTCGTGGATCCCAAGATGCCGCGTTTATGGCGACTTCAAAAGCAACATGCCGGCAGCGGTGCTCACGGTGATATTCATGCGCACATCATCGATTTGGCACGCTTTCTTGTCGGGGAATTCGACGAGGTGTGCGGACAACTGCATACCTTCATCAAGCAACGTCCGTTGCCGGAGAACCCTAAGAAGATGGGGCGCGTGACCGTGGACGATGCCGCCCAATGCATCGGGCGTTTCAAAAACGGCGCCCTCGCCAACCTTGAGGCCACCCGCTATGCCACTGGCCGCAAAAACCGCATTCACCTCGAGATCAACGGCTCCAAAGGATCGTTGGAGTTCAATTTCGAGGACATGAACCGGCTACAGTTTTTCGATAATACAGCACCCGCCGATCGTCAGGGCTTTGCTGGTATTATCGTTACGCAGAAAGATGGCGTGCATCCGTACGTCGGCCAATGGTGGCCGCCTGGGCACATCATCGGTTACGAACATACCTTCGTGCACACCATCGCCGACTTCATTAACGCCATTGCTCAAGGTCGATCCGTGCAACCGACCTTTGAGGACGGCCTAAAAAATCAGCAAGTCCTCGAAGCCGTCGAGCAATCCGCCGAGAAACACCGCTGGGTGAAAGTGAAGTGAGCTTCGAATAACTTCCCCTTTCCAATCGGGACCCATCTGCCACTGTGTGCCTAGGATTGTATGAGCATTTCAGCTTCTTCAGACGACCGCGGGCAATGGGGTTCCAAACTCGGTTTCATCATGGCGGCCGCCGGTTCGGCCGTGGGCTTGGGTAACATCTGGCGTTTTCCATACGTCACGGGGGAAAACGGTGGGGCGGCGTTTGTGCTGGTTTATCTGGTTTGTGTGTTCCTCATCGGCGTGCCATTGCTGTATGTAGAATTGGCGCTGGGGCGGGCGAGTGGACGCAATCCGGTAGGGGCATTCCAAAAAACTAAACCCGGTACGCCGTTTATGTTTACTGGGATCTTGTGCTTGTTGGCCTGTTTTTTTGTGCTGACCTATTATGGTGTAATTGCCGGCTGGACGATCAGCTTTGCTTGGAGTCAAGTAACACAGACTCCATTGATGTTCACTGAATACATTGCAAAGCCAATGGCGGTATTGCCGGTTTTCGCAGGGTTTATCGCGTTAACCATTTGGATTGTTAGTGCCGGTGTGGAAAAGGGCATTGAAAAATGGTCAAAGATTCTCATGCCAATTTTATTTGTCATGATGTTGGTGATTATTGGCCGCAGCCTGAGTTTGGAGGGGGCGGGCAAGGGCATCAGTTATTATCTCAATCCGGACTTCAGCAAAATCGATGGAAAGGTTGTGTTGATGGCCCTGGGGCAGGCGTTCTTTTCGTTGAGCGTGGGGTGGGGACTGATGATTACCTACGGCTCTTATATGCCTAAGAGCCAGAACATCGTGACCAATGGCTTATGGGTGGCCTCTGCGGATACGCTGGTGGCGATTCTGGCGGGCTTCATGGTGTTTCCGGCAGTATTTGCCTTTGGAATGGATCCGGGCGCTGGACCGGGTTTGACGTTCGTGACGTTGCCTAAAGTTTTCGCTCAAATGCCCGCAGGCTGGGTGTTCGGTTCGATTTTCTTCTGCCTATTATCCGTGGCGGCTGTGACCTCTTCGATCTCCATGCTGGAAGTGCCGGTTTCTTATTTTGTAGACGATAAACAGTCGGCACGCAAAAAGGCAGCTATCATCGTGGGAATCTTTGCGTTCCTGATTGGCATCCCCTCAGCCATGGCCAATGGTGGAAGCGAGTTTTTCAGTAATGTAGAGTTATTGGGAAAGAAGGGATTTCTCGATATCATGGATCAGGTGTTTGGTACGTTATGCCTCATCGTAATTTCATTGTCCCTTAGCATCTACGTTGGTTGGATTTGGAAAACAGAACCGGCAGTGGAGGAAATATCCGAGGGGTGTCCGTGGTTTAAGCAACCCCTTCTTGCGGGTTGTTCCCCAGCTCAAGTGTGGGCGTTTTTCGTGAAATACATTTGCCCGGTTGTGATCAGTCTCGTGCTGGTGAACGCCCTCGGGTTGTTCGATCAGGAAAAGGCTGCGCCAACGCCTGACCCGGAGCCCGAAATTAAACAGGCGGCACCTACGCAAACGTCTCCTGAAGATAACGCAAGCTCTCCGACGCAATAGCCTCCGGCCCTTCGTCGAATTTGAATACTTCTACAGACACGACGCCGTCGTAGTTTACTTCCTTGAGTGCGGCACCGATGGGCTTGAAATCTACGTCTCCAAAGCCGGGGCCCTTGAGGTTTTCGTCGTTGGCGTGGAAGTAACCGAATTCACCGGCACTCTCGCGGATGATCTCAGGGATCGGCTTACCCATGGAGCACATGGCTTTCACATCAAGGATCACCTTGAAGTTGGGGCTCTCAAGTTGCTGCACAAACTGGATCGCCTCGGTGTGGGTGTTCACGAAATTAGTTTCGCTCGGAGCCAGCGGTTCGAAGTTGATCACCACATCGCGCTCGGCGGCATGCTTGACGCTGTCTTTGAACACGTCGGTGGCCCATTCCCACGCTTGCTCGTAGCTCACGCCTTCCATCAAGTTGCGCTGATATGGCGAGCCGACGATGATGGAGCGACCGCCGAAATCGGCACAGCAATCCACAAGGTCCACGAAGTAGCGCGCGGTCTTTTCGCGGATACTCGCGTCGGTATGAGTCATGTGCATGCCTTCGGCCTTCACGAGCACCCAGTGGATGCCGGAAATCTCGATGCCGGTTTTGGTCGCCAAATCTTTCACGCGCTGGCGTTCGGTGGCGGAGATGTCGGTGACGTAATTGGAAATCGTGAAGGGCGCAATCTCCAGGCAGTCGTAGCCGGTTTTCGCTGCGTAGGTCATAGTATCTTCCATTGACCAGCCTTCAAAAATCTCGTTGCAAATACCGAATTTCATTGGCCGAATGAGGCCGTTTGGCGGATGCTTTGTCGAGGAATTAGTCATGAACGGCATGCGACTCTTTCAAACCTGCCCAGTAGACAACGCTGAATTGCTCGCTGTGATGCTGGGGAATCACGGCATCGAGGCAGTGGAGAAAATGATTGAGCCGATGCCCGAGGGCGAAGACGAATTCAGCCGCCCCGTGGAAGTGTATGTGCCGGAAGGCGAATACGATCGCGCCTATCAGCTATTCTTTGGGGATAGCGAGAATGAGATTTGAGTCCCCGCCCGGTCGGTTTTCAGAACAAGCGCCTTGGCGTGCTTGGAGAGCACGCCCTACCTAGCCCAGCAACTCCTCCGCATGCTTACGGGCGGCGCCGACTTTGCCGCCGAGCATGCGGGCTATTTCATCTACTCGATCGGAGTCAGTCAATCGTTGGATGTTGGATTCGGTACGGCCGTCGATGACGGCTTTGCTGACGACGTAATGCGTCTGTGCCGCGGCCGCAACCGGTGCTAGGTGGGTGATGCAGAGGACCTGACGTTGATCGGAAATCTGCCGCATGCGATCGCCGACGGCATGGGCGGTTTCGCCGCCGACATTGGCGTCGACTTCGTCGAAGATCAAAACGGGAATGGAATCTTCGGCGGCGAGCACAGTCTTTAGCGCCAGCATCACGCGGGCGAGTTCGCCGGAGGAGGCAATGGCGCGCAACGGCCGGGCGGGTTCGCCGGGGTTGGGCGCGAATTGAAACTCCACGGTGTCCAGCCCGGAGGCCTTGGCCTCGTCGGGGCGATCGGTGGAATTGAGCGCGACATCGAGCTGGCTTTGGGCAAAGCCGAGGTCGTTGAGATGCGCGGTAACGACCTTGGTCAGCTTGGGGATGAGTTTCTGCCGTTGGGCGGAAAGTTTTTGGCCGCTTTGGATGAGGTTGGTCTCAAGTGAATTCAACTCGGCATTCAGCCGCGCCAATTCCTCATCGCGGCTCTCGAGTGTGGCAAGCTTCTGCGCGGCTTCTTCGCCGAAGGAATTTACCGCCTCGATGCTGCCGCCGTACTTGCGCTTGAGCGATTGCGCGAGGTTGACGCGTTCCTCTAGCGAGGCGAGTTGGGCGGGATCAATGTCCACGCGATCGGCATAAACGGTCAGGGCGCTTTGAAGTTCCTGTAAATTGGCGCGGGCTTCCTCGTGCAATTCGACCAGTCCGGCGGCGCTGTCATCGACCTGCTGCAGATCGCTCAGCACCCGGCCGAGATCACCGGAGCGGTCGAGTAGGGATTCTTCGTTTTCACTGACCAACTGTAAGGCACCTTGGCATAACTCCAGCAAACGTGCGGCGTTACTGGAGCGTTGGTAATCGGCTTCGAGATTTTCCTCTTCGCCGGGGTCCAACGCGGCACCGGTGATTTCCTTGACCTGAAACCGCAGCAGATCGAGCTGTTGCGCGTAGGTGGCCTCATCGACCACGAGATCGGCCTTGGTCTGCTCAATCTCAGTGCGGCGCTGGAGCAGGGTGGTGAATGCGGCGCGCGGTTGCTGCAGTCCGCCAAAGGCATCGAGAATGGCAAGCTGTCGTGCGGGATGTAGTAGCGACTGATGATCGTGCGGTCCGTGCATGTCTACCAGCCATTCGCCAATCCGCTTGAGCACAGCCAGAGTGGTGGCGCTGCCATTGACGAACTGGCGATTGCTGCCGGCGGTCGAGAACGTGCGTTTGAGGAGCAATTGGTTTTCCTCGCAGGATTCCAAACCGTGCTCTTCCAGAAACCCGGGCAGCGGCGCATCGAGTTGGGCGATATCGAAGGTGGCTTCGACGGTGCATTGATCAGCCTCGGCGCGTATGAGCGTACGATCGGCGCGTTCGCCTAGCACAAGATTGAGAGCACCGATGAGGATCGACTTGCCCGCACCCGTCTCGCCACTGATGGCATTGTAGCCGGTCCCGAGCTCCAGTGTGAGATCGGTGACCAAGGCAAGGTTGCGTATGCGTAGCGATTCCAGCATGCACGGGCATTGTGCGCGAACGGGCGTGCTAGAAAATAAAATTGTGTTCACCACCGCCAATAGGCAAGCCTGCGTGCCGTATGGCGTTTGAGTTCACATTCCTAGGCACGGGCACATCCCAGGGGGTGCCAATTATCGGTCACGATTATCCGGACGCATTTCTCGCCAACCCGAAGAACCACCGGACACGGTCGTCGATCTATGTTGTTACCGATGAAGTGAAACTGGTAGTGGACACGACACCGGATTTTCGCACCCAATGTTTACGGGAAAACATCCGTGAATTGGATGCTGTTTTGGTAACGCACGCTCATACCGACCACATTATGGGTATGGACGATTGCCGGCGGTTTTGTGACATCCAGAAACGCCCTCTTCCAGTCTATGCGACGGAGCTGACCATGAGCCATCTGCGCCGCGTGCACGCACATGCGTTTCATGATGGGAACCATCCGCGCGGGTATTTTGTGCCGGAAGAACACGTGATCAAAGGCAGCTTTGAGATTGGGGATTTGAAGGTCACGCCTCTGGCATTGCCGCATGGGAGCATGGGGTCCACGGGCTATTTGTTCGAACAGGGTGGGGAGAAGAAACTGGCTTACCTCACCGACGCCAAGGCCGTACCGAAGGAAGTGGTGCAGGTAGTAAAGGGCGTGGAGGTTGCCGTGCTCGATGCCTTGCGACCGGAGGAACATTGGACCCACATGAGCACGAGTGAGGCGCTATCGGCCGCTGAACAGATTGGCCCGGGGGAAACGGTTTTTACGCACCTGACTCACTACTATGACCACGATATCGATCAGGCTAAGCTGCCGGAAGGCGTGCGGTTGGCGTGGGATGGGTTGAGGGTGATTTCCAGCTCTCAATGACCAAGTCCCAATGACTCATTGGGACTTGGTCGGTGGGTTGTGGGAATTAGTCATTAAAAAACGACCGCCGGTGGCGGTCGTTCTGGTAAGACTTTATCGGCCGTTTTTCAGGCTCCCATTTCGTCCTCGAAGGAGCCTTCGGAAACGGGGAAGCAAAGCTGGTCGCGGACGTATTGGATGCCTTCGATGGCGGTGGCGTCTGGATCGCGGTAGTTGCTTTCAGTCTCAGCGATAAGCGGGGCGGTTTTGGTGCCCATAATCTTATTGTAACGGGCGGGGTAGCCGATGTTGATGAGCATTTCAACGTAGCGCACCATGTTGAGATCGCCGCTGCCGAGATCGGTGAACTGCATGGCCCGGTTACGCCAGTTGCCGTCCATGCGGCGTAAGGGCACATTCGGGCGAACAACGAAATTCTTCACGTGGCAGGCGTACACGCGATCTTTCACGGCCGCGTGAGTGAAACGCGTTTCCCAATCTTCGCCTTCCCAGCAATGGGAGGGATCAGCGTTGACGGTGAGGGTTTTATCGCCGTCACAAATTTTCACCAGATGGCCAAACTCCTCCGCGCACATGGCGGCGGTGCCGGGGTGGATCTCGTGGGCGAGATAAATGCCTAGGCTGTTGGCGTGAGCGCGAATCTTGGCGGTCTTGTGCACGAATCGATCATCGCCTTCCTTGTTGAGGTCGCCGCCGTCCGGGGAGGTCCAGAATCCCCACGGATAACCCGTAGCCAATTCCCAGCCGTGGGAAACGCCCCAGAACATCGGTAGAATCTTTATGTCCAACTCGACGCAGAGATCCATCATACGGAGCAGGTAATCCTCGTACCATTGCTCCAGCTCTTCCGGGCTTTTATCCTGATTTTGCCCGTGGATAAATGCATGGCCACTCTTGGTGCCGGTCCAGGCGCTGGTGTGCACCCAGAACGCGCAGTGGCCGCTGACGCCGTCGAGCTTGAGGCCGTTTTTCTCAAACGCGTCTTTAATCTCGGAGGCGCTGCGAAATTTCGAGCCATCGGAGCCGTCCTCCTCCAACATATAATTACTCGGCTGCGCGCCCGCGGCACCGGCTTCTTTGGCGAACTTTAGAAAGCCATCGAGTCCCTTGCCGCCGTGCTGGGCGCCTTCAATACTGCTGTGGTAGATAGGTTTAGCCATAATATCTAAAGGGGTTTGGGTGGCGGGAAAATAGCGGGGAACGCCGTGAATGGCAACCCGTTTTGGTGAAAATGGTGGAGGAAAAAGCGCGATTAGCGCTGTTTTTTCCGGGCTTTGAGCAATTCTTTTTCGGCTTCGGCGGCCTTAATTTTGATCCAAGAATGCCAGCCTTTTTCTAGTAACGCCGTACCGCCTTGCCAATTTCGGTTGATGGCCTGCTCGAAGGCGGCTTCCAATCGGCCATTGCCACGTCCGCGGGCGCTGAGCACGGCGCGATCGTTGACCACGGCTCCAAGAAACTTCATCGCCTGCGGATGAGTTTTCATGAAGAAATCAAAGACGGACCATCCGATATCGTAGCCCATGCCGATGTTGCTATCAAACATCTGATCCCAATGCTCATACTCATGGGAGAGTAGATAGGCTTTGAGGTTAGGCAGATCGCCGTTTAGGCGCATACGGTTTAGGCGTACCCAGCGGGCGTGTTGATCATTGCGCAGTCCATCGGCCTTTTGCAGCCATGCGGGGGCTTCGCCCAGCCAGTCGGCACTGCCCTCAACCATCCAGAAGGGCAGTTCGCCAAACATATCGTCCATGATGGCGTGGCATCCTTCGTGGAGCAGGGTGGGCACCAAACGCCAACTCATGATGGGTTTCTGCCTCCAAGTGACTATCTCCTTTGTGGCGGGGCTGAAAAAGCCAAGTAGATTGGGGCTGATTTCCTTGCGGTATTTTTTCAGCGAATACTCTTCGTAATCCTCGTACTTACCGAAGATTCGGAAACGCACCCGGAAGTCGCGGTCTACATTGCGTTGGAAAACGGTTTGATGCGAGCGCACGAGATTGGCCAAGCCGAAGTTCACAGTGTAGATCATGGCCGGGGTCAGCTCGTAATCATGCACGGCAAATTCCGCGTAGCCCAAGGCAAAATCGGGCGCGCGCTTGGGGTCCCATCGCTGGGTTTTCGAGAAGACATAACCCTGAGTGCGCCCGCCAAAAATGCTGGTTTGAAAATCCTCGCCGCGAAGCATGGCACGGGTAATGTCGAGGGCCGAACTGGATACAGGCAGCAACCACCCGGCCACTAGAATCAGCCAGAGGATGTTTTTCAGAGAGATCATGAGTCGCCTTGCGCGATAAAACAACCTGCACCCAATTGACCCGCCTGTAAAGGCCTGATCATTCTCAAACGATTGTCACCGAGGCATTAGATGGGCACACTGCGGCGGGATGGAAACCTTTTACGATACCCACGCGCACCTGACTTTTCCGGATTTTGCGAATGATATTCCCGCGCTATTGGAGCGCGCGCAGGCGGCCGGGATCACGAGGGTGATCTCCATTGGCACAGACTTGACAAGCAGCCGCCAAGCAGTGGCCTTGGCCGAGGCACACGAGGAGGTGTATGCGGTGGTGGGATGGCATCCCAATGATTTGGAGTCGGCCCCGGATGATGTGCGCCCAGAGCTGCGCCCTTTATGTGAACACCCGAAAGTGGTGGCGGTGGGGGAAACTGGGGTTGACCATTATCGCCTGCCCAGCAGTCAGGGCGGTTCGGCCGAGGACGATGCCCGTTGGAGGGAAAAACAGGAAACGGTCTTTCGTCAGCAATTGGAGTTGGCGGAGGAATTTCAAATGAACGTGGTGATCCATCAGCGAGTGGCATTGGAACCGACGATGGCGATTTTTGAAGAATTCGCTGCCCGTGTGCGAGGACAGTTTCATTGTTTTGTGGACGATGTAACCAGCATGAGACGGGTGATCGATTTGGGCTCGCTGGTGAGCTTTACCGGGATTGCCACTTTCAAAAACGCGCAGGAAGTGCGCGACACCTTGGCGGCCACACCGTTGGAAAAACTCATGCTGGAGACCGACAGCCCGTTCCTAGCCCCCATGCCCCATCGCGGCAAGCGATGCGAACCGGCGTTCACCCGGCACACCGCCGAGCGAGTGGCAGAAGTGAAAGCCGTGAGCTTGGCGGAACTCAGCGCGGCGACCTGCGCGACCGCCCATGCATTTTTCCCCAAGCTTGGTTAGCGTAACCAAGCGGCCAATTGCGTGTGCCGCAGAGCAAAGCTAAGACCGTACATTAGGCCGAGCGCGAGAAACGGAGCGAGATCCACCTTGCCCACCACCAATGGCAAGCACGACAGGGGCGTCAGTAATCGCTTGCCTGAGGCATCGACATTTTTCCATAAAACCTGTTCGCCGAAATACACAAACGAATTCAGCAAATAAAGGATCAGCACACCCATGGCGAGATACACCGCCGCACGCATGTCCAGCGCCATCAAGGCCGGGAGGTGTTGGGCGAAGGCGGCCGATTCACTGCGTACATCCACACGGCTCATCCATTCAGCCTCGATCAGGTGCACGCCGACGGACAACATGATGGCGACCAGCCAGAGGATCACGGCCGGTAAGCCGCCCAGCCAACCAAACTGGGCGCGCAAAAAGGAGCGCCACATTTTTGCTGTGTCCGCTTTTGGCTTAATGGTCGCAAGCAAAGCCCAGCAAAAATACAACGCCGCCAGCCAGCGCATAAAACTTAGTGCGGAATAAGCCAGAGCTCGCGGGAAGAAGTCGCTTCGGAAATGTGGTGATTCATGGAGTAAAGGCAGGGAAGGGATCCAGTCCAAGCCGGGGCCGAATTGATGGTAAAAAACGGCCCGCAACACAAGCAGCCCCACCAGCGCCAGTAGGTACACCCACGAGTGTTTGAAAATGGTGCCCTGTCGTGGCGCGGGACCGACGATATGGTTGGCCGGTTTGGGGCGGACCATCGTGCCTGCGCGCCAGAGAATCCAGAACAGCAGGCCGATGAGGTTTAGGATGCCGTGCAGCCAATCCATCCGCAGCCGATGGACTACATCATTTTCAGCAGTGTGTCAGCCATTTCTGATGGTGTCTCGGCGATGCCGATGCCTGCATCACGAAAGGCTTCCTTCTTGGCTTCGGCCGTGCCTTTCCCGCCGCTGACGATTGCGCCGGCATGGCCCATGCGGCGGCCGGGAGGCGCCGTGGCGCCGGCGATAAACCCGGCGATGGGTTTGGAGCAGTTGTCCTTGGCCCAAGCGGCGGCTTCTTCTTCAGCGGTGCCGCCGATTTCGCCGATCATGATGATGCCTTCGGTTTCCGGATCGTCATTGAACATCTTGAGTACGTCCAGATGGGTCATGCCCGGCACGGGATCACCACCGATACCGACGCAGGTGGATTGGCCGACGCCTGCGCTGGTGAGTTGCCAAACCGCTTCGTAGGTAAGCGTGCCGCTGCGAGAGACGACACCGATATTGCCTTTCTTGTGAATGTACCCAGGCGCAATGCCGATGCGGCAGCCACCGTGGGATTGATCGCCTTCGCCGGGGGTCACGATGCCGGGACAGTTGGGGCCGATCAGCTTGGTGTCACTGGCGTCCAAGACTTTTTTTACGCTCAACATGTCTCGTACCGGAATACCCTCGGTAATGGCCACGACCAGTTCGAGGCCGGCATCAATGCCTTCGAGGATGGCGTCGGCGGCGAACGGTGGGGGTACGAAGATGGCACTCGCGGTGGCACCGGTCTTGGCGACGGCCTCGGTCACGCTGTCGTAAATCGGCACGGTGTCGGAAAAGGTTTGCCCGCCTTTGCCGGGGGTAACGCCGGCGACGAGTTGAGAGCCGTAGTCGAGGCTTAGCTGGGCGTGCCGACCGCCGAAGCCGCCGGTGATGCCTTGAACGAGAAACTTGGTTTCAGGAGTAACAAGAATGGACATGGTAAGAAATTATTTGGCGGCTTCGACGGATTTCTGTGCGGCCTCAGCGAGGCTGCTGGCAGTGATGAGGGCGAGCCCGGAATCGGCCAGTGTTTGTCGGCCAGCTTCGACGTTGTTGCCTTCGAGGCGCACAACGAGCGGGAGTTTGAGGTCGGTTTCCTTGGCAGCAGCCACAACGCCTTCGGCGATGGTGTTGCAGTTCATGATGCCGCCGAAAATGTTGATGAGAATGGCCTCGACCGAGGGATCGCTCAGGATGATTTCAAAAGCGGCTTTCACCTGCTCCTGAGTGGCGCCACCGCCGACATCGAGGAAGTTGGCCGGGTCGCCGCCGTAATATTTGATGGCGTCCATAGTGGACATCGCGAGGCCGGCGCCGTTGACAAGACAGGCAATGTTGCCGTCGAGCTTGATGTAGTTCAGGTCGAACTTGCCGGCTTCGACCTCCAGCGGATCCTCCTCGGTCAGGTCGCGCATCTCGGCGATGTCCGCGTGGCGGAACATGGCGTTGGAATCGATGGACATCTTGGCGTCCAGCGCCACCACGGCCTCGGTGCCGTCTTCATTTTCAATGAGCGCCAGCGGGTTGACTTCCACCATGGAAGCATCACAACCAGCCCAGGTAGCGTAGAGGCCCTGCAACAATCGGCCGCATTGGCCAATGAGCTTGCCGCGCAGGCCGAGGGCGATGGCGATCTTGCGGCCCTGATAAGCCTGCAGGCCGAGATCGGGATCCACGGTTTCCTTGATGATCTTTTCGGGGGTGGCTTCGGCCACTTCCTCGATATCCACGCCGCCCTCGGAGCTGGCCATGATGATCGGCTTGCCCAGCGCGCGGTCCAGCAGCACGGCGCAGTAAAATTCGCTCTTAATTTCCTGGCAGGACGTGATGAGCAGGCGGTTGACCTGCTTGCCTTCCTCGCCGGTTTGCTTGGTGACGAGTACATTGCCGAACATCGCCTCCGCTTTGGCGGTGGCATCCTCCACGCTGTCGGCCAAGTGCACGCCGCCCTGGAAGCCGTTCTTAAACGTGCCTTTGCCTCGGCCGCCGGCGTGGATTTGGCTTTTCACCACCACGCGTTGATGGCCTTCGCCAAATAGTTTTTCGATTGCCGCCTTGGCTTCCTCAACCGAGGTGGCCGGTTCGCCGGCGGGGACTGGCACGCCGTGGCGCCGCATAAGTTCCTTGGCCTGATATTCGTGAAGATTCATGGATAAAAAATCGGAGCCCCTGTCTTGCGGCAAGGGCTCCGGTCGTTCAAGAAATTTGTGCGCTTTTTATCGCCTGCCGCTAACGGTCACCGAGCGGCACCCACGGTTTGCCTTCGTCGCCGGCGTACTGGGCGCGCGGCCGGATGAGGCGGTTGCCGTCCAGATGCTCGATCATGTGGGCGGTCCAACCGGCCGTCCGCGCGATGGCGAAGATGGGTGTGAACAGGTCGGTGGGGATATCCAGCGAGTAGTAGACGGTGGCCGAGTAGAAATCGACATTGGCATTGAGATTCTTCTTTTCCAGCATCAACTCGGCTATGCGTTCGCTCATCTGAATCCATTTCGGCTCGCCGAGTTCCTTAGTAAGCTTCTGGGCCATTCGCTTGAGGTGCGGCGCGCGGGGATCTAGAACGCGATACACGCGGTGCCCAATGCCCATGATACGCCGCTTGTTGGCAAGGCAATCATCCACGTAAGCATCGACCTTCTCGAGATCGCCGATCTCCTGAAGCATTTTGATGACACCTTCATTGGCGCCGCCATGTAAGGGGCCCTTGAGCGTGCCGATGGCGCTAGTAACCGCGCTGTACACATCGCTCAAGGTGGCGATGGTGACACGGCCGCTGAAGGTGGAGGCGTTGAACCCGTGGTCGGCATGGAGGATGTAGCAGATATCCATCGTGCGTTCCATGTCTTCACTGGGTTTATTACCGGTGATGAGCCAAATGAAATTGGCGGCTTCGCCGAGGCTGTTGTCCGACTCCAAAATCTCCTTGCCCTGGCGCAGGCGATGGAAGGCGGCAACGATCACCGGCACTTGCGCGATGATCTGAATGGATTTTTTCCGGACCGCCTCAAGGTCATCCTGTGTCTCGGCCTCGGAATCAAAGCAACCCAGAGCACTGACGCCGGTGCGGAGGGCGTGCATCGGAGAGGTGTCTTTCGGCAGGGCCTTGAGCACATCAATCACGCCTCCGGGCAGGTTGCGGCTGGCGCAGAATTCTGCCTTGAGCGCGGCAAGTTCGTCGGCGTCGGGCAAATGGCCGCGATGCAGCAGGTGCACCACTTCCTCGAAGGTCGCCTTCTCGGCGAGGTCGTTGATGTTGTAGCCGCAATAGATCAGTTCACCGATCTCACCACGGACATCGCTCAGGTTGGTCTCCGCGGCCACCACGGCTGCCATGCCCTTGTCGATGGAATTTGCAGATTCGCTCATAGTCATAGCTCAAAAAGCCCGGCCAGTGGGGTTAAGGCCGAGCAATTTAAGGAAGCGGGAATCGCCGGTCAAGCCTTGGCATTCGTCACGCCGGTTGTGAAGGCATTTACCTTGTGCCGGGCCGTTGGGCGACGGCAGCATTCGCGGCCATGAATCCTGCCGCCCAGCCTATTGGAGTTTTTGATTCCGGGATCGGCGGGTTGACCGTGGTACGGCAGATGCAAAGGCTGTTGCCGCATGAACAGATCATCTATTTGGGCGACACCGCCCGCGTACCATACGGCACCAAAAGCGCGGAAACGGTGACGCGCTTTGCTTGCGAAGATGCCGCCTTTCTGGTGGCGCAAGGAGTCAAGGCGTTGGTGGTAGCGTGCAACAGCGCCAGCGCCAGTGCGCTGCCTGAACTGGGAGAGCGCTTTTCGTTACCGACCTTTGGTGTGATTTTGCCCGGGGCCATTGCCGCCAATGAAGCCACTCGCAACGGGCACATTGGCGTGATCGGTACGCAGGCCACCATTCGCAGCGGTGCTTATGAGCGGTTGGTGGGCGAATTAAATAGCGAACTGCGCGTGACCAGTCGGTCCTGTCCGTTACTGGTGCCATTGGTGGAGGAAGGGTGGCTGGATCATGAGGTGACCGATGCCGTGCTACGGGAATATCTGATGCCCATGCTGGAAAGCGGCGTGGATACGCTGGTATTGGGGTGCACACATTATCCATTGCTCAAGGAATCCATCGCCCGCGTGACCGGACCGGAGGTGGCGCTGGTGGATTCCGCTGAAACGTGTGCGGCGTTTGTGCAGCGGGAATTGCAATGGCATCATCTGTTGGCCACCGAAGGAGAGGGGTGCGTGCGGATTCATGTGACTGACGAGATGGAGCGTGTGAGCGAAATGGCCGGCCGGTTTCTCGGTGGACCCTCGAATGCTGTGCAGCAGGTGGAGCTAGGGGCGTTGTGAGTTTCGCACGGTGCGGTAGGTCAGGAAGATTTCGTCTGCCACCTGTTTGCGCGTGTGCAGCTTGAATTGAGCGGCATCATCCAGCTGATCGAAACCGATGCCGTCGGCAATGGTGGGCGCATCCTGACCGCCGAGAATCAGCGGGCAGATTGTGAGGTTCACCTCATCCACCACTCCGGCGCGGAGTAGGGAATCATTGAGGCGTCCACCGCCTTCACAGAGCACGCGTTTCACGCCGTGATGTTCGTGCAGGAATTCAAAGGCGGCCTCGAAATCCACGTTGTTGGCGCCGCAGACATGGACGGCATCGGCGGCTTGCTTCAGTTCCTTCAACCGGCGGGCAAGAATCCGTTCGCTGGTCAGCACGATGACCGGTGCGCCGGGTGTACGAAAGATGGTATGCTGCGCATTCACCTGCCCGCTGCCGCTGACGATGACTCGCACCGGCGCGGATTTCTGCTTAGGCGCGGGGCCCAAAGTGATATTGGGTTGAGCGTTGAGCGTGCCGGCACCGGTAAGTATGGCATCTGCCTTGGCGCGTAATTCCAGCAGGCGTTGGTGGTCGGAGCGACTGCCAAATGTGGTGACCTTGCGGTTTGTGCTGGCGATTTTGCCATCGGCAGTCATCGCCATGTTGATGAACACAAACGGCCGCTTCATGTGATCAGCATCGCATCGCCGTAGCTGAAGAAGCGATATTTTTCGCGGACTGCCTCGGCGTAGGTTTCGAGCATCAACTCGCGGCCATCCAATGCGCCCGGAGAGGCAAAGGCGCTCACGAGCATAAGCAGGGTGGATTGAGGTAGGTGGAAATTGGTGATTAACGCATCCACCACCGCAAACGGGCGCGGCGGATAAATGAAAATGGCCGTGTTGCCGCTGGTGGTAGTAAGCGGGAGGGATTGTTCGGCGACACTTTCCAGTACACGCACAGTGGTGGTGCCCACGGCGATGACACGGCGGCCTTCAGCCTTGGCGAGGTTGATGGCCTCAGCGGTGGCGGGAGGCAGCGTGTAGCGTTCGGTGTGCATGGCATGCTCTCCCAAAGCCTCCGCCTTAACCGGAGCAAAGGTGCCGAGCCCGACGTGCAGGGTGACGGTGTGGGTTTCAACGCCCTGCGATCGGATTTGGTCCAGCAACGGTTCCGTGAAATGAAGCCCGGCGGTGGGTGCGGCGACGGAGCCGGCGGGATCGGCATAGACAGTTTGATACCGCTCTGTATCGGCCACGGATTGGCCAAAAGCTTCGCGTCGGATGTAAGGCGGCAACGGCATTTCGCCGAGCGAGTCGAGGGTGTCCAGTAGATCCTCCGTGCCTTCAAAGCGAACACGCGCGTGGCCGGCTTCATTTTTTTCCAGCACCTCTGCAGTCAGGGGCGTGGGTTGCCCGTGACGATCGGCGAGGGCAATGCGCGTGCCGGGCGGGAGCCGTTTACCAGGGCGGGTGAGGCTCCACCACGTTTGGTCTTCGGCGGGTTCCACGAGCAATAATTCGGCGGCGGCTTTGCCTCCAATTTTTTGGCCGCGTAACCGGGCAGGGATGACGCGGGAATTGTTCATCACCAGCACATCACCGGCTCGGAGGAATTGCGGCAAATCGGAAAAATGTTGATGCGAACGGGTGCCGGTGTGGCGATCGGCCACCAGTAAACGCGATCCATCCCGCGTTGGGGCAGGGTGCTGGGCTATGAGCTCGGAAGGCAGATCGAAGTCAAAATCCTCTGTTTTTAGTGGTTTCGATGGGTTTTCGCCGCTCACGGTCGGGGATTGAGCCATTTTTAGCCGAAAAACGCGAGTCCGAGGTTTTTTGAAAAAAGCCCCATAAAAATGCGCAAAAATGTTGACGGGTGTGAAAAAGTGAGGCTAAAGTGTTGCGTTGTGTGGAGAAGTGGGTTAAATTTGCATCAAGCACACGATGGCAGGAGTAAGCGACAGCATGCCCGTTTATTACAATTCGCTCTATACCCATGGAGTCGACGGGAAGCGGCGTGTGCAGGTGCCGGCCAAGTGGCGGCCCGAATCGCCGGATGTGGAATTTACGCTCATCGTGTGGCCCAAGTCACCACACGGCCCGTGTTTGCGCGCTTTGCCGCCGGAGCAGATGTCCAAGCTAATGGAGGACATCAACACCATGAGCAACGACGACCCCAACAAGGTCGTGCTCAAGCGGTTCATTGGCAGCGAGAGTGTGCAAGTGGCCTTGGATAAGGCTGGACGGATTTGTTTGCCCGAGGCGATGGCGAAGCTGGCGGGCATTAAGAAGGAAGCGGTGTTGGTCGGATTGCTGGACCGCTTTGAAATTTGGAGCCCAGGCCGCTACGCGGAGGTGCGCAGCGAGGATCAGGTGATGGCCGGTGCGGCCTTTAGCCTGATGGAATAACGCTGAACGCGGCAGGGCGGGTAGAGAATTTGGACTGCCATTCCGGCAGACGCCAAGGAGGTGGGAAACGTGTTGGCCGGGTGAAATATCCCGGCCAACACGGGCCCTTTTTAAGAGTTTGCATGGAGGCGATATTTCACCACGTGCCTGTGCTGGCGGCGGAGGTGATTGAAGCGCTCCGACCCGCGAGCGGTGGACGGTATCTTGACGGCACGCTTGGGGGCGGCGGGCATGCGGAGATAATTTTGAAGGCGAGTTCTCCTGACGGCAAGTTATGGGGAACGGATCGTGACGAGTGTGCGATCGCGGCGGCGTCCAGTCGTCTGGCAGCATTTGGGGATCGGGTTGAGATCAAGAACGATTCCTATAGTAACGCGGCGGGTTGGGTTGCCGCGGGCACCTTGGATGGGGTGCTGCTGGACCTGGGCGTTAGCTCGCCTCAATTGGATCAGGCAAATCGCGGGTTCAGCGTGCAGGCTGATGGCCCGCTGGATATGCGGATGGATCAGGCCCAAGCCTTGACGGCGGCCGAGGTGGTCAATACCTGGCCGGAGGAGGAATTGGCGACGGTCATTTGGAAATACGGTGGTGATCGGGATTCGCGTCGAATTGCCCGAGCCATCGTCCGAGCGCGCGTGGAGGCGCCCTTGGAAACGACGTGCCAATTGGCCAAAGCGGTCGTTAGTACGAAACGGCGTGGGCGCTATAGGAAGCATCCGGCTGTGCAGGTGTTTCAGGCAATCCGCATCGCGGTGAATGATGAATTGGGCGAATTGACGCGCGGCATGGAGGGTGCGTTTGGATTGCTCAAGCCGGGCGGTCGGTTGGCGGTGATCACTTTTCATTCGCTGGAAGACCGAATGGTCAAGGAATTTGGTAACGAACACGCTCGGGATTATGATGTGCCAGGTGAGGTGGACGTACCAATGTTACGCGTGGACCGCGAGCCGCGTATGCGCTGGGTGAGTCGGAAGTCCATTCGGCCGACCGATGCGGAACTGAAGGCAAATCCGCGGGCGCGTAGCGCACAGTTGAGAGTGTTGGAGAAGATTTAACCCAAGGGAAATATGAATCGTAAAAAGGGGAACAAGGCAGTACGGTTTGGTCCTGCGCTCAAGGCGGTTTTGATTTGCGTTGTCACCTGTGGTCTCGGTTTGGGGTACGTGTGGCAGAAACAGCAGATCAATTCCCTCGGGCAGCAGATCAAGGAGAACGAAATCAAACTGGAGGAATTGCGGCGTGAAAACAAACGCCGAGGTGATAATTTGGCTTACCTGATGTCACCTCAGGAATTGGACACGCGCATGCGGCAGCTGAACCTGGACTTGATGGTGCCACGACCCGAACACATCATGGTGCTTCAGGAACAGCGGGAATCCGCCCCGCAAACGTCGTCGACCGGTACGGAACCCATCCGCACGGCCAGGCGCTAACCCTCCTCCAGCCCGGAGAAATACGTGGAAGATAACGGGAAGAGCCTGCAGCGCTCGGCCAAGCGGTGGCTTTACTGCTTTGGCGCCATCATGCTGTTGTCCTTCAGCCTGCTGGGCTATCGTCTGGTGGATCTTCAAGTGATCCGGCATGCGCAACTCAGCGATGCGGCCCGCGGCAATACGGTGCGCACTATCGTTCGCGAACCGCGGCGGGGAAATATTCTGGATGCCCGCGGCAACCTGCTGGCAACCAGTTTATTTGTCAAAACCGTCTGTGCCGATCCGGGCTTGATCGGCCCGTATGGTCCGCAATTGGCCGCCGCCTTGGCGCCGCATTTGCATTTGGAAGTGGCATGGATTGCTTCCAAGCTAGAACCGAAATTGTTTCAGGGCGATTCCGGGCAAATGCGTACGAATCGTTATGTCGTACTCAAGCGGAAAGTGCCGCGGGAGAAATGGGAGGAAATTGCGGCGGATCTGAAGAAGCTCGATCTCGGAGTGGATGAATCCGGCCTCACTCGTAAACAACGCCAGATGCTGGCCAGCGTGCGTCAGTCTATTTTTGCCGACCGTAAGGAGGATCAACTCCGTGTGTATCCCGGAAACCGACTGGCTTCTCACGTGCTTGGTTTCGTAGGTGGAACCGATCATGACGGAAAAGAGGGCATCGAGCGGGTGTTGGATTCCCGGCTAACCGGCACCCGCGGTTGGCGGGTTACTGAAACCGATTCTCGCAAGCGTGAGGTGGTTTCACTGCGCCATCAGGACGTCGCCGCCCGCAACGGATTGAACGCCCGTCTTACCATTGACCTTGGCGTGCAGCATATCGTGGAGGCGGAACTGGATCAGGCGATGCAACGCCATCAGCCGCAGGGCATCACCGCCGTGGTGGTGCGACCGGCGACCGGTGAAATTTTGGCGATGGCCAACCGACCGGATTTTGATCCCAACCGGCCCGGTGAATTCCCCGCCGCCAATCGCCGGAATCGGGCCGTGACCGATACGGCCGAGCCTGGCTCCACCTTCAAGGCCGTGACCGTTGCCGGCGCCATCAACGAACGTTTGGTTTCACTGGAGAGCCGGTTCGATTGCGAGAACGGCATCTTTTATCATGGCGGCCGGCCGCTGCGGGACCATCACCCTTATAGGCGGCTGAGCGTGAAGGAGATCATTACCAAATCCTCCAACATCGGTTCCGCTAAGGTGGCCATGATGTTGGGCCAAAGCCACCTGCATCATTACATCCGGCGATTTGGGTTTGGGGAACGCACACGCGTGAGTCTGCCCGGCGAGGTATCCGGCACCGTGCATCCCTTGAAACGCTGGAACAAACTCTCCATCACCCGCGTGCCCATGGGGCATGAAGTGGCCACCACCCCCATCCAAATGGCCATGATGGCAAGTGCTATTGCCAATGGCGGAAAACTGATGCGGCCCATGCTTATGCGGCAGTTGGAAGATGAGGCCGGCCGGGTGGTGGTGCAATATCACCCCGAAGCCGTGCGACAGGTGGTGACCCCGGAAACAGCCCGGCGCGTGACCGAGGCATTGAAGACTGTGGTGGAGCCGGGCGGCACGGCTCGCCGTGCGGCGTTGGAGTATTATAGTGTGGCCGGGAAAACCGGCACGGCGCAAAAAGCGGGGCGCGGCGGATACATCCCCGGCAAATATTATTCGTCATTCGTGGGGTTTTTTCCTGCCGACCAGCCCGCATTGTGTATATATGTGGCGCTCGATGAACCGACCGGGGACTACTACGGAGGCCTTACCGCTGCTCCAATCTTCAAGGCGATCGCGGAGCGGTCGGCCAGTTATCTTGGTGTCAAACCGGATCTGGTCGAGCAAGGCTCCATGGTATCCAACAGCGAAGGGCCATAAACCGTGAAATTAGCGGCACTGTTGGAGACTTTGTCGGAGGTGCAAACCACCGGCAATCTACCTGAATCCATCAAGGCTCTGGAATATGACTCGCGCCGAGTCGCGCCCGGTTCTCTTTTTATTGCGCTTCGCGGGGCGAAAGTGGACGGGCACCAGTTCGCCGCCCAAGCCGCCCAGCGCGGAGCTGTGGCCGTGGTGGCCGAGGAATCGCTGGTCTTGCCTGATACCTGTGCACTTTTGCGCGTGCCCAATAGCCGCGAGGCAATGGCAGATTTGGCGTCCGCATTTTACGGTCAACCGACTCGCCAACTAAAACTATTGGGCGTGACCGGCACCAACGGGAAAACATCCGTGGCGTTTCTGCTACGTCATCTTTTGGCGGCCTCCGGGAATCGTTGCGGCATGATTGGCACCGTTGAATACGATCTGGGTGAGCGCGTCGTGCCCGCTTCGCGAACGACTCCTGAATCGCTCGAGCTGCAGGCGTACTTGGCGGCCATGCGTGATGCCGGTTGCGAAATGGCCGTCATGGAGGTGAGCTCTCACGCTCTGCTGCAACATCGGGTGCGCCGATTAGATTTTACCGTCGTCGGCTTCACCAACCTGACGCAGGATCACCTCGATTATCACGGCGACATGGAGCAGTACTTTGCGGCCAAACGTCGGTTATTTGCTGATCACAATTTCGGCACGGCCGTGGTGAATACGGAGGATTCTCACGGTCAACGTTTGGCTGAGGAATTTGCGGCCCAAACCGTGGGCGAAATACCAACGGCTGATCTTTCCATTGAGGTCATCGAGCTGGCGCAAGCGCAGTCTCGTTTTCGCGTGGATGGCGTCAACTTTACCATGCCTTTGATCGGCCGTCATAACGTTTCCAATGCCGCCTTGGCCTTGGGGATGGTCCGGGCGTTGGGCGTGAATCTGGAGGATTGCGTGAAGCCGCTGGCTTCGGCGGCCCCTGTGCCCGGCCGGCTGGAGCCGATTGAGGAAGATCAACTGTTTGCGGTATACGTCGATTACGCCCACACTGATGATGCCTTGCGTCAGGTGTTATCTACACTGCGCGAGATTACCCCGGGCCAATTGCGGGTCGTGTTTGGATGCGGTGGAAACCGGGATGTGGGGAAGCGGCAAAAGATGGGCGCGGTGGCCGCCACGTTGGCCGATGCGGTGATGATTACCACGGACAACCCGCGCCGCGAGGACCCGGCGGCGATTGCAGATCAAATTGCCGAGGGTTGTGCTTCCGTAGAAGGTGCCGGCTGGCAGATTGAGTTGGATAGGGAACGTGCCATTGACGAAGCATTGCGGGCGGCGGCTCCGGGCGACACGGTGTTGCTAGCCGGCAAAGGGCACGAAACCTATCAGGAGATCCATGATCTGGTGCAACCGTTTGATGACCGCGCCATGGCACGATCCATTTTGACAACCCTTAAAGAGACGCGTTGATGGAGCGGTCATTACAATTTTTGCTCGAGGCGTGTTCGGGGGAAAGTGTAGGCATCGAACCGGCGCAGTTTTATCAGCGGGTTTGCACCGATACCCGCGCGGTGCAACCTGGCGATTTGTTTATTGCGCTGCGCGGCGAACGCTTCAATGGCAATGCCTATGCGGCAGAGGCACTTCAATCGGGGGCGGTGGCGGCGGTGGTGGATGAGCCGGTGGACGCAGCCTCGGTTTTGCGCGTGGCGGATGCCCGCGTGGCGTATGGTCAGTTGGCTGCTGCTCATCGGCGGGAGTTCGAGTTACCGGTGTTCGGCGTGGCGGGATCCAACGGCAAAACTTCCACCAAAGATATGTTGGCCTCCGTGCTGGGGGCTGAACGCAACGTGCTGCGCAGTGAGGCCAGTTTTAACAACGACGTGGGGGTGCCCGCGACCTTACTGAAGCTTGGCCCGAAACATGAGGCTGCGGTGGTGGAACTGGGCACCAATCATCCCGGTGAACTGGCGCCCTTGATGCAGATGACGGCGCCGGATTATGGGGTGCTCACGGGGATTGGTCGCGAGCATTTGGAGTTTTTCGGTGACCTGCAAGGCGTGGCACAAGAGGAAGGGATGGTGGCGGAGTTGTTGCCGTCTCGTGGAAAACTTTTCCTGTATGGCGATGGAGATTGGGTTAATCCAATGTGTCAACGTACCCAGGCTCACGTCATTCGCGTGGGCTTTGAAGCGGCTAATGATTGGCAGGTGAAGACCGTGCAGGTTGAAGAGAGCGGGACTCACTTTTCAATTCGGGCAGCTGAAGACTTGTGGAGCGGGGATTATTTTACTCCGCTCATTGGGCGCCATCAGGCCAGCAATGCCGCCTTGGCGCTGGCGGCTGGAGCATCGCTGGGCATGGATCGAGAGGCCATGGCTCGGGGATTGGCGGCCAGTTCGCAGCCGAGACAGCGATTGCAATGGGCCGAGAGCGGCGGAGTGCGTTGGCTGAATGATGCCTACAATGCTAACGCGGATTCAGTCCGAGCCTCGTTGGAAACACTGGGTGCCTTGAAAACGGCCGGCCGCCGGTTTGTGGTGTTTGGTGAGATGGCTGAACTGGGGGAGCACTCCGAGGACGCGCACCGGGAGGCTGGCGAATTGGCGGCCTCTGTGGCAGCAGGTTTGGTTGCGATTGGTCAATGGGCTGAAGTTACCGCCGAAACGGCACGAGCGGCGGGGTTGAAGAGAGTTGAAGCCGTGTCGGATGCTCAAGGCGCTGCGAATGTGTTGCGAGAGTGGGTGCAGCCGAAGGATGTGGTGTTATTGAAGGCTTCGCGAGCGGCGAAGCTTGAACAGATTATGGATTTATATTAGCCCGCTAATACGGGTTGGGAGGATGTTTTATTATTTGAGTCAACTGCCGGAATGGCTGATGCACAATGGGCACAGTCAATGGGGGGATTGGCTCTCGCCACTGAACGTCTTTCAGTACTCCACCTTTCGCAGCGCTGGGGCGGCGGTGACGGCACTGCTGATTTGCTGGTGGCTGGGGCCGCGAGTCATTCGTTGGCTGCAATATTTGGCAAACCAGGAGTACGAGGACATGGCGCGCGAAGGCGGCGGGATATCCGACGGGGTCAGTAAAAAAAACGTACCGACCATGGGCGGGTTGCTGATTGTGGCGGCGGTTGATCTTTCGGCCCTGATGTGGGCGCAATGGAACCCATTGGTGACGCTCACGCTGCTTTCGATGCTGGCTCTATGTTTGCTGGGTTTTTACGATGATTACTCGAAGGTGACGCAGCAAAGTCGTGAGGCCGGATTGTCCGAGGGCGTCAAGTTGGTGGGGCAGATTTTTCTCGCGGTGTTCATTGCCGTGTACCTGTGGCGATTGGATGACACTCGGGAATTGATCACGGCAGTGATGGTGCCGTTTTTCAAGGATCCAGTTCTGGAGGGGCCTTCCCACACCATGGTGTGGTCGGTGGCGGCAGTGATGGGGTTATTCATCACCGTCTCCGCGATTGTCGGCAGCTCAAACGCGGTGAACCTGACCGATGGGCTGGATGGATTGGCGATTGGCTGCACGTTGATCGTTTCCTTTGTGTTTTACATTTTTACATACATTGCCGGTAACGCGGCGATTGCGAGTGAACTGTATGTGCCTCATGTGCGCGGAGCGGTAGAGTTATCGGTCATTTGTGCGGCAGTGATCGGGGCAGGATTGGGGTTCCTGTGGTTCAACTGTCATCCGGCCAAGGTGTTCATGGGCGACACGGGGTCGCTGGCGTTAGGGGGCTCGTTGGGCATCATGGCCGTGCTGATCCATCAGCCTTTTGTCTTGGTGATTGCCGGCGGGGTGTTTGTGTTGGAGGCGCTCAGCGTGATGTTGCAACGGGGATGGTTTAAATGGACGCGACTGCGCACGGGCGAGGGACGGCGAATTTTCTTAATGGCGCCATTGCACCATCACTTCCAGAAAAAGGGCTGGCACGAAAACCAGGTGGTGATGCGCTTTTACATCCTAGGCATTCTGTTTGCCGTGCTGGCCTTGGCAACCCTGAAGTTGCGCTAGAATGAAACTGGGGCCGGACAAGGCGGTGTGCGTTCTGGGACTCGGTCGAAGCGGGAAGGCGGCTGTGGAATGGCTGCAAACTACCGGCGCTAAGGTGACCGCCGTGGATGGCCGCGCCACGCCGGAACTTCAGGGATGGGCGGATCAATTGCCAGCGGATTTCGATTGCCGTTTGGGAGAACGGACGGTGTTGACCGATCGGTTTGACTTGACCGTGGTGAGCCCAGGTGTGCCTTTGGATCAACCACAGGTAGTGAGCTTGCGCGCCCGCGGTGTGCCCGTGTGGGGTGAGCTGGAGTTGGGCTGGAGCGCAGCACAGTGTCCGGCCATTGCGATTACGGGGACCAATGGAAAGACGACCACGACTGAATGGGTGACGCAGCTGCTGAGCGAGACGGGCCGCCAAGTTTTGTCCGCCGGAAATATCGGCCGACCGTTATGCGAAGTGTTGCCGAAAACGAGCAAGCTGGATGCCGTTGTGCTTGAGGTCAGTTCGTTTCAGTTGGAGGCAATTGAATCCTTTCGCGCGAGTGTGGGCGTGCTGTTGAACTTGGCTGAGGATCATTTGGATCGTCATGGATCCATGGAAAACTATGTTCGCGCCAAGGCGCGTATCTTCGAAAATCAAAAGCCCTTCGATTGGGCGATTATGCAGTTTGAGGCGTTGAAACAATTGCAGGCACTGGGCGTGATCGTGCCGGGGAAAGTCATTACCTTCAGCGCCCGCACGCACTCTGCGGATGTGTATCTGGAAGGTAATCGGATCATCAGTCGGTTGCCGGGAGAGGAAGGTTCTGTGCTGGATTTGGCTGAATGTGCGCTGGAGGGGCTGCACAACGCCGAAAACCTTATGGCCGCGTGGTTGGTGGGGCGCGCTATGAAGCTGTTGCCGTCCGAGATGATACCGGTCCTGCAAACACTCCGCACCGGCGAGCACCGTTGTGAGATGGTGGCGGAATGGGAGGGGGTGCGGTTTTACAACGATTCGAAAGCAACCAATGTACATGCGCTGGAAAGTGCGCTGCGATCGATGCCGTTTGCCGAGGCAGCAGGCCGGAATGTTTGGCTCATTGCCGGGGGGCAGGGCAAGGGGATGGATTATCAGGCGGCCGCGGCGGCAGTTGAGAAACGGGTTAAGGGAGCTTGGTTAATCGGGGCTTCGGCCGGCGAAATTCAATCGGCCTGGAGTCCTTTTGCGCCTTGCAATTTGGCAGCGGATTTGATAGAAGCAGTAGCTGAAGCAGGGAGGAATGCTGCCCCGGGAGATGTCGTGTTGCTGTCGCCGGCTTGTGCCAGTTTTGACATGTTCGACAGCTACCAGCATCGAGGAGACCAGTTCCGCGCCGTCGTGATGGAATGGGTCGAATCGAGGCAAGGCGATTGAACGCCAAAGATCCTTGGGGCAACCAAGTCAGCGTGTGTGATATTCACATGTTGTTGGCAAGTTTAGCACATTCGGTTTTACGCGTTCCCACTGCTCCATTATCAATGCGTGTCGCCTTGTTGGGCGCCACATAAAGGAGGAAGCCCAAAAGGGTTTCACACAACAAAGGAGGGTGTGGCAATGAAAGGTAGTAATCCAATTATTCCACCGGGTGCCCAGTTTGATGGGGCTCGGCGCGGGCGTTCCAATATGCGAATGGCTGTGGTCGTTGTGGTGCTCATGCACATGGCGTTGTTTGCCGGTATTTTATTTAATGCCTGTAAACAAAAAGACGAGGGCGAAGCTCAAAAAGAAACCGAGCAGGAAATGGCCGGCATCGTGAACCGGCAGCCCGAACCGGCGCCCTTGCCTGAACCTTTGACTCCGGATCCTTTGCCGACCTTGCCGGCCCTGCCGAATGCGGGTTCCACACTGCCGCCATTGCCCACTGAAGGCAGTGCAGGCGTGCCGCCATTGCCTTTGCCAAGCACACCGGCGGTTCCCTTGCCATTGGCTCCGGCTCCATCTATTCCCAGTCCGGCTCTACCAGCTCCGGCTGTTGGCGGTTCGGAATATGTAATCGCCAGCGGAGACAACTTCTGGACCATTGGTCGCAAATTTGGCGTGAGCGCCAAGCAGATTGAACAGGCGAACCCCAGCGTGGTGCCGACTCGGATGAAAATCGGTCAAAAAATTAATATCCCAGCGCCAGCACCGGTGGCCGCTCCGGCGCCCGCGGCGGCTCCAGTGGTGGATGATGGTAGCACGTACACGGTGAAATCCGGTGACACGCTGGGTCACATCGCCCTCCAGCATAAGGTGAAGATTGCGGAACTTAAGGCGTTGAACGGCTTGAGTACGGATCTGATTCGGATCGGGCAAAAACTCAAGCTGCCCGCCGCGGCCCTGCCAGCGGGGCCGACTACGGGCGTGGATTTCCCGGGAGCCATTCCGCCATCCTTGCCGCTACTACCTTCCACCTCCGGGTTGGGGCCAGCAGTCAACCCGGAAGATGGTCTGCCGGTGGGTACTGGTGGACCCGTACCAGCCCCTGTGCCGGGCTTGTAATTTCAGCGAAACGGATTGGGCGTGGATTTCCGCGTCCAATCTTTTTGGTTTTCCGCAGACCGGGTCATGCGATACGCCACCAACATTCTGGCCATCTGTGTAGCAAGCCTGTTGGCGTTGGGGATTGTGATGCTCTACAGCGCGGGTATGGCGCAAAGTGGCGCGCGCTTTCTCAGCATGCAATTAGTGTGGGGTGGGCTTGGGTTGATCGCCTGTTTCGCTGCCACGGTGATGGATTATCGGGCATTAAAAAAAATCGCCTTTCCGCTGTTTATATTCACGCTCATCCTGCTGGCGCTCGTGCTAATTCCGGGGATCGGGCTCAAGCTCAATGGAGCCCGGCGATGGTTTGATTTAGGCCCAATGAATTTTCAGCCTTCGGAATTGGCTAAGATTACCCTGTTGATGGCGCTTGCGCTCTGGGGAGAACGCCATGTGGTCCGGATGCGGGAGTTCAAGTATGGCTTGGCAATTCCGGGTGCGGCCATTGCGGTGACATTGGGCTTGATCTTTTGCGAGCCAGACTTTGGTACGACCATGTTGTTAGCGACGGTGTGTTGCATCCTCCTGTTTGTGGCGGGGGCCAACTGGAAATATATAGTTCCGCCAATGCTCGCTGGGGCGGTTGCCATCACGTTGGCGATTATGAACGACCCGGTGCGCAGTAATCGAATCATGGCGTTTTTGCATCCGGAACAACACCGTGAAGGAACGGGGTTTCAGGCATACCAAGCCATGTTGGCCCTGGGGTCAGGCGGAACGACTGGATTGGGGTTGGGCAACGGCAGGCAGAAACTTGGGTTTGTGCCGGAGCATCACACTGACTTTATTTTCTCTGTGATCGGAGAGGAGCTCGGGGTGATCGCCAGTCTTGGGGTGGTGCTGGCGTTTATGGCGATCGTGGTGTGCGGGTTGTATATCGCATGGAATGCGCGGGACCGATTCGGTATGATTCTCGGCACGGGTATCACCTTTCTGATCGGATTGCAGGCGTTCATTAATATCGGGGTGGTAACCAGTGCTTTGCCGAACAAGGGATTGCCGCTGCCGTTCATTAGTTATGGCGGATCGAGTTTGGTAATGATGCTTGGGAGTGTGGGGATCCTGCTGAGTATTGCGAGCTACTCTCGCACGGACCCATCAGAAACCGACGCGCCGGTCTCGCCGGATGAAGCTGACTGGGGCGACTCCGATTTAGTGCCTGAACAGCGGGAGCTGCTGCCGGATTCCACCTGACCCTGATGGCTGCTTCCCAACCTCATGTGGCGATTGCCTGTGGTGGGACGGGAGGTCACTTCTTTCCCGGGGTGGCCGTTGCGCGCGCGTTACAGCAGGAAAACGTGCGCGTCACCCTCTGGGTTTCCAACAAGGCCATCGATCAAAAATCGGTGGCGACCGTGCCGGATTTAGCGTACGTAAGCACTCCGGCCGTGGCGTTGGAATGGCGGCGGCCGTGGCGTTTTCTTTTCGGACTGCGAACAGCTATGAGGCAGGTGCGCGTGGCTATGATGAACGACCGACCGGCGGCCGTGTTGGCCATGGGCGGTTTTACCTCCGCGGCGCCGATTTTGGTGGGGCGTAAAATGGGTGCGGCCACTTTTTTGCATGAATCCAATGCCGTGCCGGGCCGGGCTAATCGGCTGCTTTCGCGATGGGCCGATGAGGTGTTGGTGGGCATGGCTCCGGCCGCCGAACGCTTTGGCAAGAGTCGGGCGGTGTTAACCGGCACGCCCGTGCGGGACGAATTTCGTGGATTAGATCAACGCGCCTGCCGCGAGACGCTGGGCCTTCCGCCGGATCAACCGATGGTGCTGGTGATTGGCGGCAGTCAAGGCGCGCGTGGGGTAAACCGGCTGATCACGGCCGCGTCCTCTGATTGGCTTGGGGTTTCCCTCCTGCATATTTGCGGTGCCATGGATGAGGCTGAAGTGCGTGAGGCGTATGCCGGGACGGCCCTTGATGTGCAGGTGCATGCATTTCTGAAGGCCATGCCGCAGGCCTTAAGTGCGGCCACCGTGGCCGTGAGCAGGGCCGGTGCTTCCTCAATTGCGGAGCTGGCCGCCGCGCGCGTGCCCGCAGTGTTCATTCCACTGCCCAATTCTGCAGATGATCATCAACGAGCTAATGCGGCAGCGGTGGCCGCGGCGGGGGGCGGGCAGGTGTTGGAGCAACATGAAACTTCTCCCAGTGAACTGGGCGGCGTGGTGCAGGATTTGGTGGAGGACGATCAAGCTCGGACGAACATGGCTGATGGCATGGCGGCCTTGGATCGACCGGAATCGGCGGCGCAAATTGCTGATCGGATTCTGCGCCGATTGTGAAGAAAGCCGCATGGACAGGCCGTCGGTGGCGGCGTAGGAAAGGGTCTCTATGAACCGTTTATCTCGCGAACAGGTGGAGCAATGGCTGGCGACTGCGCCGCCGAAAGCTTCGGTGTACCTCGTGGGTGCTGGCGGCTGCGGGATGAGCGGGCTGGCGCATTTGTTGTTGGATCTCGACTTGGCGGTTCAAGGCTCCGATCTGCGTGATCATGCCGGCTTGCGGTTGTTGCGCGAACGTGGGGCGGTGTTGCATGAAGGGCATGCCCCGGAACAGTTGCGCGCGGCCCAGCCAGACTTGGTGGTCTATAGCTCAGCCATTCGCATGGATAATCCGGAGCTGGCGTTGGCCCAGCAGCTGGGTATTCCACTGGTGCGTCGGGCGGTGTTATTGGCAGCTCTGGCGCATCAACGCCGGGCGGTTTGTGTGGCGGGCATGCATGGGAAGACCACTACCACGGCGTTGCTGGCTTACGCGCTGGAACAATTGAAGGCTCCGGCCGGATTCGCGGTGGGGGCTGGCGTGCCGCAATTGGGGCGTTCGGCTCGCATGGGCGCTGACGCTTCGGCTTGGTTTTCGGTGGAGGCGGATGAAAGCGATGGGACCTTACGTGAGTTTCATCCCGAACAGGCCATCGTGCTCAATATCGATGAGGAGCACTTGGATTATTTCGCCAACTTCCAGGCGGTGTGCGATGAGTTTATGACTTTTGCTGAACAGACCCATGAACGGCTCATTTTTTGTGCGGATGATGCGTGCCTGCTGGAGTTGTTTGGCGGACACTCGCGATCGGTTAGTTACGGGTTTAACCCGGCGGCCGATTACCGAGCCGAGGTGCGGGGAACAGGCCGGTTTACTGTGGAGTGTGCTGGTGAAGCGCTGGGGGAATTTTCGCTGAACTTGTTGGGAGAGAAAAATATTTCCAACGCGGTGGCGGTCGTGGCGTTTTTGCATGCCAACGGCTTTGAGACGGATGACATTCGCGAAGCGTTGAAGGGGTTTCAGGGAGCTGATCGAAGACAGCAGGAACTGTTTTGCGATGAACGATTCAGGATATTTGATGATTACGGACATCATCCGGCGGAAATTGAGGCGACCTTGCGGGCGATCCGCGAGCAGTGTGCGGGCCGTTTATTAGTGGCGTTTCAGCCGCATCGTTATTCGCGTACGCAACACTTGCTCAGTGAGTTTGCCTCTTGCTTTGGAGAGGCGGATTTGTTGTGGATCACCGAAGTGTACGGGGCCAGCGAGGAACCAATTGCAGATATTCATGGACAGCGGCTGGTCGAGGCGATTGCGGCGACCGGGCAACCGGCCGCATTTGCAGCGACGTTGGGTTTGTTGCGAAGCAAAGTGCGGCAGGCGTTGAAGCCAGGGGATGTAGCAGTTTTTTTGGGCGCGGGCGATATCACGCAAGTGGCGCACGCATTGGCAGAGGATTTACACATGACAGGCACAACTCACGCACAGGCATTGCGCGAATTGGTTAGCACCGATAGCGAGGTGCTGGAAAATGAGCCACTGGCCAAGCGCACAACGCTGGGGGTGGGGGGGGCAGCGGACGTCTTAGTCACGCCAGCCAATGAAACGGATTTGGCTGCAACGATGCGATATGCAGCGACCCATGAAGTGCCCGTGTTCCTACTCGGGCGGGGTTCGAACCTTGTGATTCGCGAGGGAGGTATTCGAGGGATTGTAATTTGTTTGCGACATAAGGGGTTTGCGCAAATCGAGGTACGGGAAAATGTTTTGCATTGCGGAGCTGGGGCGCGCCTGAACCACATTGCCAATTCGGCGCGGGATGCTGGCCTAGCAGGGCTGGAGTTTCTGGAGGGCATTCCAGGCTGTCTGGGAGGTGCGCTGCGAATGAACGCGGGGGCTTGGGGCGGAGAGACATTTGAGCAGGTGGAGTCGGTGCGGTTCATGACGCGTGATGGCCAGATCGAGGAACGGCCGGGATTTGAAATGGGTGCGGTGTATCGGAGTTGTCCTGTGTTAAGGGATCACATTGCCCTGAGCGCGGTGTTGCGCGGGGAATTGGAGGGCCGAGAAGAGGTTCGGGCGCGTATGGATGCCTTTCGAAAACAACGGACTGAAAGCCAGCCGCACAATCGTAGTGCCGGTTGCATGTTTAAGAATCCTGAAACCTTGTCGGCGGGCAAATTGGTGGATGAATGTCGGCTCAAGGGCTTGCGTGTAGGCGGTGCGATGGTTTCCGAGCGCCATGGAAATTTTATCGTCAACGATGGTACCGCTACGGCAAATGATGTGCTGACGCTGATCGAGCAAGTACAGGAGCGCGTGAAAACTGAACGCGGAATCGATCTCCACACCGAGGTGCAGGTGGTAGGGGAGCCTCTGCCGGAAAGCGAATAATTTCCGCATATCAGGATTGTCCTTAACCCCCATTTTTGTATACTCAGGCCTAGGAGGTTTGGTAAACCAGTTCCAAGTAACGGTTCTGCTTGGGGGCAGGAGCGCGGAGCGGGATGTCTCATTACGATCCGGCGCGGCTGTGGCACGTGCCTTGCGTGACCTTGGGCATGCGGTGAGTGAGGTGGATCCCGCCGGGGAATCATTGGGGTTACCGGCCAAAACAGAGGTGGTGTTCTTGGCGTTGCACGGCGAATATGGAGAGGATGGGCAGGTGCAGTCCCGGTTGGAAGCACTGGGCGTGCCGTACACCGGCACGAATGCAGTAGGCAGTGCCTTGGCTTTTGATAAGGCGCGCAGCAAGGAAATCTTTGAGCAAAACCAAGTCGCTTCGCCGCGGGGAGTCCTGATTGATTCTCCAACTTCCACGCCCCCCGACACAATTCCCGCCCCTTGGATTCTCAAGCCGGCGACACAGGGATCCAGTGTGGGATTAAATCGGGTTGAGGACGAGGTTGGTTGGAATGTGGCTTTGGCGGATTCCCTTCGGCACGGTGGGGCGGTGTTGTGTGAGGAATGTATTCAAGGGCGCGAGTTGACGGTGGGCGTTTTGGATGGCGTCGCGTTGCCGGTGGTGGAGGTGCGCCCAAAGGTCGGTGGATATAATTACGAAAACAAATACACGCCCGGTGCCACCGATTATTTTTGCCCAGCCGAATTGCCGAATGAGATTACCACGCAAGTGCAGGCATTGGGGCTACGCGCTTTTGAGGCTGTAGGGGCACGGGATTTTGGGCGTGTTGATGTCATGCTAAATGCGGAATCCGAGCCGTATGTTCTGGAGGTCAACACGCTGCCGGGTATGACCGAAACCAGTTTGCTGCCCAAAGCCGCCGCGGTGGCTGGTATGAATTTTAATGCGCTCTGTCAGCGCATGCTGGAGTTGGCGTTGCGCCGAAACTAGACATGTGGGGAAAACGACGCCAAGGCAATCGAAGCGGGCATCAACGATACACGTTGTTGAACGTGGATTTGCCGGCTGAAAAAGTGCGCCAACAACGCCTGCGTTGGGCAGCGCGCACGGCCGGATTTGTGCTGGGCGCGGTGGCGTTGTTTGTGGGAGTGTGGCATGGGGGCGGTTATCTGCTGAAATCGGGGTTTTACCAGAACGATCATTTTTCTGTGCGCTCGGTAGATATCCGCACCGACGGCGTCATTCAGTCCGGCCAGATTCAAGCGTGGGCGCGTGTGCAAAAGGGTGACAATTTATTCGGCCTGGATTTACAACGGGTGAAGCGCGATTTGGAAATGGTGCCTCTGATCGAAACCGCAGCAGTGGATCGTGTGTTACCCGAGACGTTGCGCCTGCGCATTACCGAACGACGACCGTTGGCTCAGGTGATTGGCTACAAACAGCAGGGGGATGGAAACCTGCGCCGAGTGCGTTATTGGATCGATGGCCATGGCGTGGTGATTCCACCAATTGATCCCAAGCTGACAACTACGGATGCTCCGCCGAAATGGATGCCGCTGATCGTGGGTCTGAGTCAGGCGGAGTTGATGCCCGGACGCGGAATTGATTCCCCGCAGCTTTCAGCAGCGCTGGAATTGATTCGGCAATTTGATCTGTCTCCAATGGCAGGGTTGGCGCATTTGCGACAAATCGATGTATCCCGCCGCGAGACAATGGAAGTGGTGACCTGGCAGGGTGGGCGCATGACACTCGCGTTGCACGGTCTGGGTCGACAGCTGAGTCGCTGGCGGCAGATTCATGATCTGGGCCGCCAACATCAACGCGCCATCGCAACGGCTGATTTATCCATCAAAAACAATTTGCCCGTGAAATGGGCACTGGCCGGTCGCACGCGCATTGAGTAAGCCATGTTCGATCGCACTGAAATCATCGTGGGCCTAGAGATTGGCACAGCCAAGGTCTGCGCGGTAGTCGGAGAATTAAGCGAGGACGAAGGGCTGCATGTGATTGGGCTGGGACAATCGCCCTCAGTCGGAGCGGTTCGCAAAGGGGAAATTATCAACGCCGAAGTGGCCGAGGATGCCGTGCGCGCAGCCCTAAATGAAGCGGAGCAGCAATCGGATATTGAAATCGGGAGTGTTTATCTCGGTGTGACCGGGGCACACATTAAAGGCTTTAACAACCGCGGGGCCCATCCGATTGCCTCGGTGGGGCGTGAGATTGATGATGATGATGTCAGCCGTGTGGTGCGTGGCGCGCAGCCTCAATTGCCGCCGGATGAGGAGGTGTTGCACACCGTGCGCCAGCATTTTCGGGTCGATGGTCAGGATGATGTGCAGCAGCCGGTGGGTCGTGTGGCCTCCAGGCTGGAGGTAGATGTGCATGTGGTTTGCGGCCAACGCACCCGGATTCAAAATCCGGTGCGGGTGGTGAAGGGGTTGGGCATTGATGTGGAGGATGTGGCCTTTAACGGTCGCGTAGCCGCCTTGCCAATCCTTACATCGCAACTGGGCGAACAAGGGGCACTGATGGTCGATTTGGGTGCGGGCACCACGGAGTATTCGGTTTATCTGGGTGGCTCCATGTGCCACACGAGAGTGTTGGCGGTGGGTGGCGAGCATGTGACCAATGATTTGGCGGTGGGCATGAAACTTTCCCAGACACGGGCCGAACGCCTGAAGCTTGAGTATGGCAGTGCCGTGCCGGACCCGCGCGTGGCGCATCGGGCGGTGAATTTCTCCAGTGATGTGGGGTTGGATGATAAACAGGTGAGTGTGGGGAACATTCAGCAAATTATGCACGCCCGGCTAGATGAGCTGTTTCAGTTGATCCGCGAAGATCTGGATCAACACGGACTGTTGCGCCGCATCAATGGCAGTGTGCTGTTAACCGGTGGCGGAGCGCGTTTGCCTCAGATCAATCTCTTAGCGCAACAGGTTTTTGAATTGGATGTCTGTTTGCCGCACGAAACGGATGAGGCGCAGGAAGGGGGATTACTCCACGCCCCCGAATGCACGGCAGCCATGGGGCTGGTCAAGTTTGGGGCGCGGCAAGTGCGGGCCCGATCACATCAGCGAAAAGGCCTGCTGGGTTGGTTGACCCATTAACGAGCGATGAATTCCGAATCCAACCTTTGCGTGAAAATGGTGGGCGTGGGCTGTGCAGGTCTGCGGTTGTTGGATCGCGTGGCGGCGGCCGGATTCCCGGCTTCGAATTTTCTGGCGGTGGATTCGGATTGCGAAGACCTGCAACGTTGCCAAATCGCTGAGCGGATTCAGTTGGGCGAAACGAATCGCCGCGGCTGGGGCTGTAGCGGCGATGAAGGTGAGGGGGCCAATTGTGTGCGGGCAGCGCGCGACCGGATTGCGGGCAAGCTCATGGGGGCGGATCTCGTGGTTATTGTTGCCGGCATGGGCGGAGGCATGGGCGGTGGCGGTGCGCCGGTAGTCGCTGAAATCGCCTCCGAAAGAGGCGCGTTGGTCTTAGCTCTGGCGATCGAGCCATTTGATTTGGAAGGCCGAAATGAAACGGCTCAGGTTGCAGTGAATCGGTTGACGCAAGTGGCCGATACGGTGGTGCTCATGCCCAATCAAAACGTGATGGAAACCCTAGGCAAAGGAGCCTCGGTGCCCGAATGCATGGAAGCGGCCAATGGTCACGTGTTGGAGGCCCTGATGGGGGTGGGCCGTTTGGCGAGAACGGATGGGGAGTTGAATGCGGATTTTGAGCACGTGCGAAGTTTGATGATGGGTTACCATGGGGAGAGCAGCTTGGTCACAGTTGAGGTGGCGGGAGACGCTCGCCCAAGGGCGTTGCTGGAGGCGATCCTAAAGCACCCGTACTTAAACGCGGGTTCGGAGTTTCAAAATTGCGAGGGATTAATCGTGAGTCTCGTGGGAGACGAATCCATGTCTATGGAGGAGGTGGATGAGTTTATGGCTCACCTCAAAGCTACGGCATCCCGAGCTAAGGTGATTTTGGGTGTTCATGTGGATGACGCCATGGGTAAGGGGATGGGGGCGATGGTGCTGATGCCGCGACGGCTGGTGAAGGAGGTGGTCCCCGCTTCAGTGAAACCGGAGCCCCTGCAAATTTCCATGCCCAAACCCTCCCGAACTCAACCGGCCTCCACTCGCGATTTCCAGCAACAACAACTACCGCTTGTGCCGATCTCGAAGGGGCGCTTTGACAAGGGAGAACCAAACCTTCATGATGGTGAGGACCTTGATGTGCCCACATTTTTGCGGCGCAACATGATCTTGAACTAGAGTGGCTCTATAGGCATGCAGTGGTATACTGAACTGATTCTGCTGCTGGGTTTCACCGGCGTGGCCTTCTTCTTTGCCCTCGCGGAAACAGCCTTGCTCACGCTGGGGAAATGGAGGCTTCGCCAGATCACCGCCCATCAGCCCGAACGCGGCGTATTTATTCGGAAACTGCTGGCATCTCCGCAGGATTTGATCGCGACCATGACGCTGGGGAACACCTTAGCGCACGGCGCAGTGATTGCCGTGGCACTGGTGCTGGGTTGGAAACTAAATTCCGAGCGCTTTGCCCTAATGGGTTTTCTGCTGGCGGCTGGGTTGATTTTGTTTTCTGAAATCGTTCCCAAAACATTGGCCGTTCGAAGACCGGAAGCGTGGGCGCCGCGCGTGGCTTCGGTGATGCTTTGGTTGGTGCAACTCACTGGGCCAGTACGTCGGGTGGCGCAAGCGGTTAACAATCAACTGCTGCGCTTGGTACCTAAATCCATCCAGCCGTTGCCGGCCTTATCCGATGAAGAATATCGCGAACTTCTTGAGCTGGCATGGCAGTCCGGTACGCTGGGCATTTCGGAAAAGGAAATCATTCTCAGCATTACCCATCTGGATCGGCGCACGGTGGGGGACCTGATGCGACCGCGATCACAAATGGCCAGCATCCCACACGACCTAAACGTGCCGGAAATGTTGGAGTCCGCGCGCAAACACCAACACCGCCGGTTGCCGATGTACGGCGAGAGCCCGGATAGTATCGTCGGTATTTTGAACACGCCCAAGCTCTTGGCGGATCCGGAGGTGGACATGGTGGAGGTTATTGATTTCCCATCCTTTGTGCCCGAAGAAATGAACCTGTTGGAGTTACTCAAGAGTTTTCAAAACAAGAAGCACAGCATGGCGATTGTGCTGGATGAATTTGGCACTACCGCGGGCTTGGTGACGCTAGAGGATATTTTGGCGGATATCGTGGGCGGACTGCGCCGGGAAGGAGACGCCTCTCAATTTGTTCTTGAGGAGCAAGGGCAAGGGCGGTGGCGTATGACCGGCAACGTGTGGTTGGAGGATTTTCGCCGTGAATACCCCGCGCTCGAGCGCGCTCCCGGCGTGGATACCATTGGTGGTTTGGTAACTTCCCAGCTCGATTCCATTCCGGCAGTTGATACTGTGGTGGAATTCAGTGGCTTAACCTTTCGAGTAACGCGCGCGGACACACGGCGCGTCCTCGAGGTAGTGGCCCAAACAAGGGGAGGTAAAGGATGACCTCTCTGGAATGGGGTTTGATGGGTTTGGGTGGATTATGCGGGGCCCTTTCGTTTTTCTTATCGGGCCTGGAGACAGGGCTCGTGGAGCTGAGTCGGTTGCGGTTGCGGCGCATGGCACGTGAAGGCAATGCGCGTGCGGCACGGTTGCTGGAGCATTTGGATCAACCCGAAGACACGCTGTGGACGATTCTGGTGGGTAACACCATGGCTAACGTCATTCTGGGTTTGGTGGGGTTGTACGGGCTGGCACGGTGGATCGATGTGGATGGCTACAGCGAACTGCTTCGACCAACACAAACGGCGGCCATATTTTGGTTGGCGTTTTTGATTGGTTGTTTGCTGTTTTACACCGTGTGCGAGCTATTGCCGAAAATGGTTTTTCGCAAGTACGCCACGCGCTTGTGTGTGGTTCTATCTGGCCTCTTCAATTGGGTGGAGCTGTTGCTGAGCCCGTTGGTGGAAGTGCTCAAGAGTGTTTCAGAGGTATTGTTGTTTGCGCCGGTTGGAGGGACGAGTCGAGGTAACCTGTTTGGCAGCCGAGAAGAGTTGCGGCAATTGATGACCGAGAGCGGCCAGAGCTTGAGCAATGACGAACGGGTGATGATTGATCGCGTGTTGGATCTGCAAAAAATTCCCGTACGCGAATTGGCAACACCATTTGATGAACTGCCGGAAATCAATTCAGATGATCGTGTGGCGGACCTCGTGCGCAACCATAGCGTGGAGCCGTACACACGATTGCCGGTGTGGACTGAAAGCGGCGCGCGCCGACGTATTGCGGGTGTGGTGAATTTGCGCCGCCTGATTTTCCTGCCGGAAACTGAATGGCAGCGGCCGGTTGGGGACTTTTTGGAATCTACATTGTACCAAGATGAAGACATTCGGCTGCAATCGCTCCTACAGGTGATGCAACGCTCCGGCCAACGGGTGGTGATTATTCTGGATAAACGACGTCGTGAACTCGGTATGGTGAGCCTGCCGGATATTCTCAAGGTGGTATTTGGGGAGGTGAAAGTCTAATGGATGCCGGCGAGATCATGGTGATTTTGGGTCTTTGCTTGGCGGTTGCGTTCCTTGTGTTGCTGAACGGATTCTTTGTGGCGGCGGAATTTGCGCTGGTGAAGGTGCGTGATACCCAGCTGCAACCGATGGCGTCCAAAGGGCATCGGCGCGCAAAAATGGCCCGGCATTTATTAGCCAACCTCGATGCGTATCTGAGCGCCTGTCAGCTGGGCATTACCATTGCCAGCTTAGCCTTGGGGTATGTGGGGCATCCGATTTTCGAAAAACTTTTGGAACCGGTTTATGACCTCAAGATTAATGGTGCCGTCCTGTTGGATAGTGATCATTGGCGGCATACCATTTCGTATGGGGTCGGTTTTGGGGTCATTACAATTCTGCATATTGTAGTCGGTGAGATGGCGCCTAAATGGGTAGCGATTCAGCGCTCCCTGCAGACCTCATTATGGATTGCCTATCCGCTCCGGTGGTTCTACTGGACAATGTATCCATTTATTTGGTTGCTGAACAACTGGGCGTTGTGGTTGCTCAAAAAGGTGGGGCTGGGTGAGGCGGAAGAGCATGGTCATACCCACTCGGAAGAGGAATTAAGAATGATGATCGGTGCGGCGGGCGATGGGTCAGATAAGGATCAGTTTCGCAGGGGCTTGGTGTTGAATGCGTTTGACCTCAAGAACCGGGTTGCGCGTGATGTGATGCGACCACGTCGTGAGATCGAGGGATTTGACACCGAGGCAAGTATTGAGGATTGCCTTGAGTTGGCTGAGCGCACACGCCATTCAAGGTTCCCCTTGTGCACGAGAGGCAATATTGATGAAACGGTAGGCGTGGTGCACATTAAGGATTTGTATGCGCAGCGGCGCACGGCAAAAACGGCCGCCGAACTGGAGCCGTTATCCCGCGATCTCGTGTATGCCCCGGAAACCGCTCGGCTGGAAGGGTTGATTCAGATTTTTCTCGAGCGCAAACTGCACTTCGCTCTAGTCGTTAATGAGTACGGCGATACGGTGGGTATGGTGACGCTGGAAAATATTTTGGAGGAATTGGTCGGGCAGATTCAGGACGAGTTTGACCATGAGCAGCCAATGTTTGAAAAGCTGGACGAGGTCAACTGGTCCATTCAGGGCACCATGCCGTTGCACGAATTGGCCGAGTTAATCAAAGAAGATTGCGATGAGAAGGGCGTTACCACCGTGAGTGGCCTGATCACTAAGCGGCTGGGATCCTTTCCCAAGGTCGGAGATGTGCTGGAGTTGGGTCGGTACGAATTGCGCGTGGAACAAACATTCCGGTTGCAGGTGGAACAGGCGCGTTTGACACAGCTCAGCGATCGTGAGCCAAGCGACGAGGCTCCGGCCGAAGACTAAGCCCAGCTCGGAATTTCGGGAAGATACCCTTCGAACTCATCTACCAACCGCTGCTGGTAATCGCCCACAAATGTACCTGCAAAAAACTTTTCCAAGGCCTCGTTATGGAGGCGTTCCCAGCAGGCTTCCTCATTGCCTGGATTGATGGGAAAAAATAATGCTCCATTGGCGGCGGCGGCTTTGTGGTCGCCGGGCGCGTCACCGATCATCAATACTTTGTTGGTCGCGTATTTTTCCTTGGCGGCAAAGGCGAGGTGTTCGGTTTTGGTGCCCATCTCTTGACCGGCAATGATCTGTACGAATTGGCGGATGTCATTTTCATCCCATTCCCGCTCGAGGGCGTCCACTGGCGTTTGCGAGATTACCATGCAATCGGCCTGCGCGTTGGCTTGAGTGAGCGTTTCGCGTACGAGCGGAAAGGGCGGCACGCCGTGTGCGATGTCCTTGACGGTAACATTCACCGCATCGCTCCAGGTCTTGATCGGGACGAGGGCTTCATTGCCTCCGGCCACTTCAGCGTCCAGCGTGACGTTGCCGAGTTTGCTTTCGCGCTCCACCCATTCGAGCAGGGCAGGGTAACTGGGAACCTCCACGCCGCGCGTCTGGACTTCCTTGCGGACCCGCAACAAATCAAGCGCGCGAATGACGGCGTGAAATCGGTTGCAGCCACGGGTTTTGGAGTAGAGGTTTACAAAGGTCCACACTTCGCGAGCGTATTTGCTGACCGCCTGCAGCGCGTAGTGCTTGATGAACATCGGGGCGAAACATTCCTGATGTTTGATTTCCATGGAATCAAACACGCAGCCATCCGAATCAATGCCGACGAAGAATTCCTTGGACGGCGTGAATTCGCGTAATACCTGTGCGGGATCGCTCATGGCTAGGCGTTATAGGTGGTGGAAGACACGTCTCCGCCACGGCCAGTCCAGTTAGTGTGGAAGAATTGGCCACGCGGTTGGTCAATGCGTTCGTAGGTGTGCGCGCCGAAATAATCCCTCTGCGCTTGGAGCAAATTGGCGGGTAACTGCTCGGTGCGGTAGCTGTCAAAAAACGCCAACGCCGTGCTAAAAGCGGGCACGGGGATACCGCGTTTAGCAGCCACGGCGACGACATTGCGCCAGCCCTTTTGGCTGTGGCGAATAGCACGTTTGAAGAAGGTGTCGAGCAACAAATTTTGAAGGCGTGGGTGTTTGTCGTAGGCGTCCTTAATTTTACCGAGGAATGCGCTGCGGATGATGCAGCCGCCGCGCCACATGAGGGCGATGTTGCCGTAGTTAAGTTTCCAGTCGTACTCCTTGGCGGCTGCGCGCATGAGCATGAAGCCTTGAGCGTAGCTGACGATCTTGGAGGCGTACAAAGCGCAGCGGATGTCCTCGATAAACTTCTCCCTGTCGCGAGTGATGGCGGGCTTGGGGCCTCGCAGCTTGGTGGACGCCTTAATGCGATCGTCCTTGAGCGCGGAAATGCATCGGGAAAATACGGCTTCGGCAATCAAGGTTGTGGGCATACCGAGTTCAGCGGAATTGATGACGGTCCATTTTCCGGTGCCTTTTTGGCCAGCGGTATCGAGGATTTTTTCGACGAGCGGTTCGCCGTTTTCATCCTTGTAGCTGAGGATGTCGCGGGTGATTTCGATCAGGTAGGAGTCGAGGTCACCTTCGTTCCATTCCTTGAACACGGCGTGCATTTCATCGGCGTTCATGCCGAGGCCGTTTTTCATGAGATTGTAGGCTTCGCAGATCAACTGCATGTCGCCGTACTCAATACCGTTGTGCACCATTTTGACATAATGCCCGGAGCCATTGGCGCCCACCCAATCACAGCAGGGAGCTCCATCCTCAACTTTGGCGGAGATAGCTTGGAAAATATCTTTCACATAAGGCCAGGCTGCTTCGGAACCGCCGGGCATGATGGAGGGGCCAGTGCGGGCGCCTTCTTCTCCGCCGGAAACGCCGGTGCCGATGAAATGAAGGCCGCGCGATTCCACATATTTGGTGCGGCGTATGCTGTCTTCGTATAGGGAGTTTCCCCCATCAATGATGATATCGCCGGGCTCAAGGTGAGGGAGGAGCTGATCAATGAAGTCATCCACCGGTTTGCCGGCTTTCACGAGCATCATCACGCGGCGTGGTCGCTTGAGGTTGGCAACCATCTCGGGAATGGAACGGGCCCCGATAATTTTTGTGCCGGCCGCTTCGTCGGCCATGAATTCATCCACCTTGGAGGCGGTACGGTTGTATGCCACGACGGTGAAGCCGTGGTCGTTCATGTTTAAAATCAAATTCCGGCCCATAACGGCCAGACCAATGAGAGCGATATCGCCTTGAGGTTCCATTTGCTAATTATCCCTACCGGAAGGCGCGATAGAATACCGATGAAGAGGGCGGATAAAAGCCCTTTTTTTCAAAAAAATGGCCGAAACGGGCCTTTAGATGAATTGAAGACGCTCGTCCGAGTCCAACGCCGCCTCCAGATTATTCCAGCCGGCGTCGTTCATACTGTGGAATGCGTGCAGGTAAAGAATCACGATTTCCTTGTCGTGCTGGGCTAAGAGACCGCTGATGGCGGCTTCCAAGGCTTCGTCCGTAATGACTTTGGGCAGATCTTCCACTACGCCATCTTCGTGTTCGATTTTCAAGGCATCGAGAAACTGAGTCAGCATGTCTTGTTGGTGCTTAATCAGCCAACCGCGCAAGAGTTGGGAGGCCACTTCTTCGAAAGCCGGGCGCTTCAGTGATTCGATCATCAACTTATGGCGGTTGGGCTTGGGTTGGCTTTTCAGAAATTGCGGCCGCATTCGGCGGAGCTTGGCCACGCCGGCGAGGGTGGCGTCATACACCTCGCGGTTATCCTCGGCCGAGTCAGACAAGATACGGTTGCTTAAGTCGGCGGTGATATATCCGAGCAGTTCAAATGAATTCAGCATGATGTGTCAAACAGCGGTTACGGTGATCTGATAGCGTTGAGCGAGAGCCTCCACAGCCTCGCGATCCAGTAACAATGTACGGCCGGCTTCAAAGGCTATGACCTGAATGCCAACGGAGGCGCAGACTTCCAGAGTCTGTTCTCCGAGACAAGGAATATCGAAGCGCAAATCGTGGTTCTCTTTGGCCACTTTCACCGCTACCGCACCTCCCTTTTTACCTGCCAATTGACCTCCACGACGAAGGCATTGGTCTGTGCCCTCAAACCCTTCTACGGCTAGAACTGTTCCCTCCTTGACGACGACTAACTGACCTATCTCCATTTTACTTGTCTCTTTTGCAATAGACAAACCGTATTCAATATCTGACTGCTGGATGGTATTAAGTTCTGGTCCTAGCTTAAAACCTTTTTGTGGCATGACAGACTGTAGCCAGGGTGTTGCCTTTATAAGAGTTAAACCGTCTTTAGATAGTTCTTCAGCAACTCCACCAAAAATTGAATGGGCATTTTTTTTTCTAAGTGAAGACAACAGTTTGAGCGCACGTAAATCGGGCCTTAGATCAAAAAGATTTTTCGGAGCGATTCGCCCAGCCATAACGTATTGTGTAACTCCATGCCTTTTGAACATTTCTACTAATCTACCGAGTTGGCCCACGTGGAACCATTCTATCTCGTCAACCAGATTCTCCAAATTGGGATCCGTCTCTTTCTCTATGGCGGCGGCCACCAATCGCTGAACACCGGCTTTTCGTGCTTCGCCGGCCAGAATTAGCGGTAGAGACAGAGCACCAGCAATAAGCCCTAAAGTTTTTGGATCATTGCGCACGACGGACGTTTACCTCAATGAAACGATTTCACCAAGGCACAAAAAAAGGCCCCTCTGCGGGGCCTTGAAAATGTGGGGAGGTTAGTCCTTTTTCAAATTAATCGAATTCACTTTGTTCATAAAAATTCCAATCGCTCGGCGCAACTCTTTTTCACTGGGACTCAAATCTTCACGCTTCTCATTGGCTAAAGGCTTCAACAGCGCGTTGGCGGCTTGAAGACGAGCTAGGAATCGGTCCGATTGGTCCTGAAGGGACCCATAATTTTCAATGGGCGTTGTCCTCATGAAAACGGCGATTTCTTCGGTCAATTCTTCGTCCAGTTTTTCCAGAGCTGTATTGTCATCAGTGGCTTCACTGAATTCTTTAATTTGGTCCTCATGGCTTTCGATGAAAGCATCAAAGGTAGAACCAAGTTCGTCACTTGTGGCGATGCAATATTGCTTAATCCAGAGATTAACCTTCTCTTGCAATTCTTCACTATGCTTCGGAATTTGAGTATGAATCCAACCTGGCAGATTACTTAGGCTGTCAGCCATCAATTCAGAAGAATATTCTGTAATCAGCAGTTCTTGGGTATTCAGTTCATGAACAATTCTACTGGCAAGGCGAGAGGCAGTATTGGTTTCATTCTCAGATCCATTGATGATGGCCAATGTAGCTCTCACTTTGGAGAGTTCATTTGAGTAGGTGCCCACTTCTGGAAGTTTTTGAGCCATTTCATTAACCTTATCGAAATCGTCGCGATACGCATCCACGATCTCGGGGATTGCCGTTAAACCTTCCTCAATTTTATTATTTAAAAATGAGAAATAGGTGATTTCGACGACGAGAATAGCAGCCGCCGCAATAGCGGTTAATTTAAATGATTTCTGCAAACGCAGTACAGTTTCACTAACGTACTGTTCGGCCAAAGCTTTGTTGGATGATTCGGAGTTGTTCATGATAATTTCCAGTACGGTTCAATTAGTTGTTTTCACCGGCATCTTCAGGGTTAGAGGATGGTATTTCAGTTTCAAATTCCTGTTTTGCGATATTCAAAATGGCAGTCAATAGTGCTAAGCTGGTTTGAATATCACCCACCTGACCCTCTGCAGTGGCTCCATTGGGCAGTTCGGCTTGCGATATTTTTTCCAATGAATCACTGATTGCTCCCAATTCTGAGATGTGTTCTTTGAATAAGGATAGAAAAATACGCTCTCCATGTTCACCAGATAGGGTGGATAGTTGGCTTAATACAGCAGCCTGCTTTTCCTTGGTGAGATTGGGAAATTTTTCCCGAAGTGAATCTTCTCGTGAATTGATGGTCTCCACCAAGGTAGCATTCAATGCTTCTGTAATCTGATCGGGGATGCTGTTGGTTAGTGTGTGCAATTCATTGCTGGCACTAACCATGATGGCGTCGGATTCGGAGGCAATTTCGGAAAATTTATCTGTCGCTTGTTGCTGTAGATTTACCCAAACATGATTGGCAAAATCTTCAGCGGTCGGCTTGATTCTGGCCTCATATTCCAATTTGAAATCTTCACGCAACTGGCTGGCTTTGCCCGTTTCACCAGGGTTGATGAGTTCTGAAATGATTCCGTAAGCCTTTTCCACATCAGGGGCTATGTCTGTATATACGCCCTGAGCTTCCTCGATTTTTCCCTGTACTCCTTCGTAGGTTTCCTTGGCCTCATTGTATACTTCCACGGCGGGTTCAGCGGCCTTTTTGGTGGTGTTCCAGATGGAGAGGACGCCGAGGGCCATGACGGCTAGGACGCCTACAAAAAGGCCCCTGCGGAGGAGTTTAAGTTTTTGTTCGAGCTCTCGGATCAAACCGAGTTGATCTTCGACCTGTGAAGCCGAATCATTCGGGTTATTTTCAGGGGATTCTGGTTCAGACATAGAATTAGCGTGGTTGAGTTGTGACAGTTGGGGTCAGCGGGACGATCTTCATTGCTCTGAAATTCATGTCAATAACGAATTTTATTAGTCGTTTCAGCAGAGGGTTGACAGGCCTTGCTTGTGGGCGAATGATTCTCTTGTGAGTGCAACCGTGTATCCCCGCAGTCCGAGGGAGAAAATGGCTGGCTGGGCTTATCTGCCCCGTTTTATTGATAAAATTCGTCTATCTGAAGCCGGACAGCTTCATGAGGACTATCAGCCGAACTTTCTCCATAAGGGCTTTGATGCCAAATGGTTGGAGAAATCCGGGCTGGAGGCGGATGAATTTGTGGACGTGGTGAAGGCGGCTGCCACGGATGGGCAGGTGTGTGATTGGATCCGCGAAAATGTGGAGGCGGATGATTCCACCAAGGAATTGTTTAATGACGCCGTGCTAAATTATGGCGCGGATGAAACCAATTCAGAATTACGCGAGCGATTGGCGACACGTAAAGCGGAGGCCGGGATGGGCGATCGGGATGATATCCAGTGTTTTGTGGATTTCATCGATGCCGATGAAGGGCGTCTGTAGTTTGGCCAGATCGGGGCGAATTTCTCTTCGCCTTTATTTTTGATTCTCTAACAAAAAAGAAAGGGACGAGTTGAAACTCGTCCCTTCCTGTTTTGGATTAAAGCGAACCGGCGCTACAGCTTGATCTCCGGCACCACGAACGGTTTGCGGTATTCGCGGGTGAGCAGCTTATTGGCAGCTGCGTGTCCGTTGAAGGTCTCGGCTTTGGTGTCCATGGCGAGAGCCGGCCCGAGGGTGAGCGGGGTGGCTTTGAGGTCCACTTCATTTGCCACGGCGAGGTGATCAATCATGCGATCGACGGCCTCCAAGGCGCTGTCATCCTTTTTCACCACATCGCGAATATCCTCCACGCTGGTGTCTTTGCCAACGCGATGGCTGATGTTGCCGGTGTGGCAGAGGGCACTGGAGAGGTGGCCTTCGAGGATATCGGCATTGAGATCCTTCGGGTTCCGGCTGCGGACAGCCTGGATGAAGTTACCAAAGTGATCGCCGCCGCCCTTGAATTCCTTGATCAGCTTGTTGTCATTATCGTAGGCCTGAACGGCGCCATAGCTGCGAACGGCTACCCAACCTTTTTCGCATTCCACGAATACCGCAACGCTGCCGCCGCGGTAGGTGGGTCGGGAACCGGAGCCTTTCTTCACGCCCAGACCACGCACCTCAAAGATCAGCGGGGCAGTTTCGTAGTCATGATAAATGACCTGCGTGTTGGCGGATTCGCCATCATCCTCGTATCCGAGTCGGCCGCCGACGCTCCAGACACGAGGGGAGAGTTCCATGTCGCCGAGGAACCAGCGGGCGATGTCCATTTGGTGGATGCCCTGGTTTCCGAGATCGCCATTACCGTAATCCCACATCCAGTGCCAGTCGTAATGCAGGCGTTCACGGGTGAGAGGTTTCTTGGGGGCCGGGCCGAGCCAGAGATCGTAATCCACCTCGCGCGGCACATCCTTGGTATTCGGGATATCACCGATGCTGCCGCGGCGCTTGTAGCAGAGGCCTCGGGAAACCTTGATCTTGCCGAGGTTGCCAGCCTGCACCCATTGCACGGCATCCTGAATGCACTTGGAGCTGCGAGCTTGTGTGCCGGTTTGGACAATCTTTTTGTACTTCCGGGCGGCGTTCACCAGCTGGCGGCCTTCCCACACGTTGTGGCTCACGGGCTTCTCCACGTAAACATCCTTGCCGGCCTGGACAGCCCAGATGGCGGCGAGGCTGTGCCAGTGATTCGGGGTAGCCACAGTTACCACGTCGAGTTCCTCCTTTTCGAGCATCACGCGGATGTCCTGATAGCCGGCGACTTTGTGTTTGGCTGCGCCGGCTTCGAGCACCTTTTTGTCGACATCACACAGGGCGGTGAGCTTCACGCCCTGCTCCCGCTGTTGCATGCCCTTGATGGAACTAATGTGGCTGTTGCCGCGGCCACGAAAGCCGATGGTGGCGCAGCGCAGCGTTTCGTTGGCGCCCTTCACCTGCGCCCAGCTCTTGGCGGTCCAGGCCACCGTGGTGCCGGCGTATAGGGAGGTTTTGAGAAAGTTACGACGTGTTTGTTTGTTCATAATGAATGTGGTTTGAGGTTAAGGTTTTTTGGGGGCGGCGGCAACCCATTCGCGGTATTGCGCCTCGATTTTCGTGGCGTCGCCCTTGCCCGCATGCCAGTAGAGGCGGTAGCGGAAGGTGAGCGATTGGCCTTTCTTCAGGGTGTAATTGCCTGCGTTCTTGTCGGGTAACCGTTCGAAGTGGCGTTTGCCAAAAATATTCGCGCTGCACAGGCCGTAGGATCGAGCATGCCAGTTGGTGGGGTGGCGCGGGTTTTCCGGATGATCAAACATGGCAATACCCAGCAGCTTGCCCTTCACCTTGCCGGAGTAGGAAACCCACTTGGCGCGTTTGCCCCAGCAATTGCCGCCGGTGTGACCTTCGCTGTTGAGCATGTAGCCTTCGGCTTTCACCTTGGCCGTGTTGTGTGGGGAAACACACATGGTATCCGGTACGCGAAATCCCATACCGGCGTCCTTTTCATCCTGCAGCACAATATCGCCCTCAGAAGCTTTAATCATGATAGCATAATCAATGAACCGGCCGGCTTCATTGGTGGCAAAACCGATCTTGCGGAAATCCGTGGCGACGGTCTTACCCGCCTTGCTCACCCACTTGGTATTGGAGTAAATCCGGCCATCCTTACCGGCCTCAATGTGGGTGGTAATCTGTTTGCCGCTTTTGGTGTTTTCGCCCCAGAAATCATGCACCGTGCCGTCGGCACTTTTTACATGGCGATGCCCCCAGAACACACTGCGATGATGCACGTGATCGTCCGATTCATTAGGCAGCGCCTTCTCCATTGGGAACCGCCGCGTCATGCCCTTGCCGTCAATCCAGCGTACAGGATACAAGGCCGGTTTGGGCACCCCTTGAAAATGGTAGCTGGTGAACAGTTCACCGCCGATCTTCACATCAATACGGCTATCGGTGGGAGTGAGGGTGATGTCATCGGCCAGCAAGGAAATGCCTAGCAAAGCCGAGGTCAAACAGAGGAATCGCAAAAAGCGTTTCATGGCGTGCTCGAATGCTAGACTCCGTCCGCCACGGGTCAACGTTTATTCCTTAGCCTTTCGGCGTGAGCAGCACATCGGCATGCACCCAGCCCTGCCGCCCGGTGACATCCCGTGCCAGAAACCAATCCTGATGACGTCGGCTGATCTGCACTTCCGTGCCGTCAAACCATTTGAATTGATCGGGCGATTGTTCCACCGGTCCGAACCGGACCTGAGTTTCTTCGGTGATCACAGCCCAATCATGATTCGCTTCGCTTTTCCAAGCGAGCAGGGCAACGGTCATCAGGGCCAGAGCTAGGACCCCTAGAATGGGCCGTAACACCGCTGCCTTGGAGCGCGTCTCCGGTCGCCAATAAATCAGGGCCAGCCAAAGCAACCAGACCGTGAGAAGCGGGGAGGCAAGCAGTGCCCATTCGTCGGCATTTAGAAAGCCGGTGAGCCGTTGCCAAGTACCGGCCTTCGGCGGGGTGCCGTTGTGGACTTCATCGCGAGCGATCTTGAGGTTTTGAGTGACGTCCGGGTCGCGGGGTTTTAGGGTTTGCGCAATTCGTAAATGATAAATGGCCCGGCCCAAATGATCGTTATGAAGCGCGGCAGTGGCGAGATTGAAATGAAGCGGTGGCGAGACATGGCCGCTTTGAAGCTGGACGGAGTAATGATCCCAAGCCTCTGCAAATCTTCCCTCATTAAAGGCTTGGTTGCCCTGTTCGAAAGGGGATAACGCCCGGCCCTCGGCCCACGTCATCATGCCGCTTAGGCACAGGATGAAGCTGAGCCACTTCATTTCAGTGCACGCAGGACACAGTTCAGGTCGTTTAGTGCCGCATCCACATTGGGCGTGGCAATGGCGCCGCTAAATCGGGTGACTTCCTCCTGCTCAAGCAAACGGGTCAGCGCGGTCTGCGCTTCCTCGGGGAGATTCAGCGGTGCGGCTAGCATGGAATTGGCCGTGAGCCCGGCGGCTGGTTGATCAATGGCACGGCCGATTTGCTCGCGCAGGATCAACTGCACGCCTTCATAAAACTCAGCGGCATTTTTCTGGCTGGAATCGGATTGCAGTTGGCGCAGGGTATTGCGGGTGAGACGGCGCACATGATGGCGGCGCACGACTTCCGGGTGGGCTTCATAATATTCAACTCGCTGCCTCCAGCCGAAGGCCACGATCAACGCCAGCAAGCTCACGCCGGGAATGGCCAGAAACCAGGGGCGGGCGATCAATGGCGGCTGCATTTGGGCCAAGCGCCCTGGGGAATAGCGGATGGTTTGGATGGCCGGGGTATCATCAGCCGGGGTTAGTTCATTCAGGCCCGGCGGATCACCACGCGGGTTGGGTGGCGGTGTGCTGCCGGCGATTTTCACCGGCGTAGGCGGCGAGGTCAGGGTGACATATTGCGCGGTGGCCGGATCAAAATAACTGAACTGCAAGGCTGGCACGTGGGTGAGTTTCGGATCGGTGGGAATAATCATGCGCTTGAATTGCTTGCGAGAACTCAGGTGGCGCAGGTCGGTATATTGGATTTCGCTGGTGGCCGGATGTGTCTTGAATCCCTGCCACGCAGCCGGATCGGGCGCGGGCGTGTTGTCCAACGTGCCCTTGCCCGCGAGGCTGATGCGCAGTTCCATGGGGTCGCCCACTTGAGCGCTATTGGGTTCCACGGTGGCGGTCATTTGGTATTGCCCCACCGCGCCAGTGAAATGTTCTGGTCGTCCGTTGGTGGGCAGGGGCAATACTTCAATCGTAATGGGGTCGCTAGTGAGATGTAGGTTGCGCTGCCGACCAAACACATCCTGCCGGTAATCCATAACGATGACGTCCAGCTCGAAGATTAGGTTCAGCTTTCCGGGTTTCATGGCCACGGCGCCAGTTTCAAATAAAAACACGTTTTGGTAGAGTATCCCATTGAGGGAACGCGCGCTGGCTTGGCGGTACTCCGGCCGGATGCGTGTGAAGCGGATGCCCTCGGTTACTAGTTGGGGCACGGGCAAGTGGGATTGCCGTAGGCCTTGGGCGAGCAGTTCCATGGAAACAGGGAAAACCTGCCCGGCGTACACCTTGGTGGCGGTGGTTTGCACGCGCAACAACGCGGGCGGCGGTGTCTTGGCGATGTTTTTTGGGGTGTTGTTGCCGTCTGTATCGAGCACAGTAAGAATGATGGCATCGCTGCGGATTTCCCGGTTGCCAACCATGGCCTTGAAGGCTGGCACAGCGAATCGGCCGGCCTCCCGCGGTGTGACTTGATAGGTGAACGTGGCGGATTCGCGGGTAACGCCGCCTACGATGTCGATGGATTTTGTGCTGTCGACAAACGAGAGGGCCAAATTGCGGGCGGCGGCGGTTTGCTCCACGGTGGTGGCAATGCCGCCTTCGCAAACGAGGGTGAGGGTGGCGCTCTTGCCAAGGTTGACCGTGGCTGGTTTCAGCGTCGCCGTGAGAGTGGCTCCGAACGTGCCGGTGGTCAGTGCCAGAAAACTGAGGAAGACCCGTGTCATTACCAATCCTTCTTTGGTCGGCGAATGCGCAGGCCGGGGCGGCCTTGCTCCGCTTCAATTGCGCTCAGGGGTTTCTCATCGGTTTTTAAGGCATCGAGCAAGCGTTCAGCTTGGCGGAGCGTTTCGAGTAATTCGGGGGGGAGCTCGCCTTCGTTGCGGTCTTCATCGGCGGGCTGATCTCCCTGTTGGTCACCGGGTTGGTTATTGGGATTGTTCGGGTCGCTTTCGCCATTGTTAGGGTCCTGATTGTCGCCTTGTTGACCGTTGTCTGGGTTTTGTTCTGGTTCTCCGCCTTCACCTTGGTTGTCTTCGGGCGGGGTGGCTTCCACGCGGATCCATTGGGTGCCGTCAAATACCTCGGCCCAGGCGTGGGCGTCGGTTTTCTCATTGGTCCAGCTTTCCGTTTTGTCGTCCCACTCGCCGCCAGCAAATCCACACACAATGCGGGCCGGATGGCCGGCGGCACGGGCGAGCAGGGTGTAGCTGTAGGCGAAATATTCGCAATGGCCGGCTTCCTCGGTGAGCATCCAGCGAACGACGGGATCGTTCTGGTCATCCTCGGGAATGCGTGTTTGGCGTGTGTATTTGTGATGAGTGTGGAGCCAGGCGATGATCTTTTCGTTCAGCTCGGCCAACGGCAGTTCCTCGTCGCCGGTGATTTTCTCTAAAACCCCAAGGAGCTGGCTGATCTCCGTGGGGCTGAGGTTGAGCTGTAGGGTGGTGAAGGGATAGGCGTCTTCGCGTGGCGTGGTGAAATCATTTTGGGCGTCCGGCTGCAGGGGGGCGTCGAGCGGACCGGCGGCGAGGCGGGCATTATCCGTGGGATCGGTGAGGGTGTACTCCACGGCGTGCGTGGGCACATCTGGCAGGCGTGCCTGAAAGGCAGCGGGGTTGTAGCACCAGGATGTGTTTTCCACTTGGGCATTGGCGAACGGGCCATTCATAGGCAGGAATTCGCTGAAGAGTGGCTCGAAGCGAAACCGCCACGTGCCGGAGAGCACGGGCTCGGCTGGCGGTCGGTCGCCGTATCCGGTCGGGCTCAAAGCCTTGGCTTGGGCCCGAAGAGAATCGGAGACTTTGGCCACGCCGTGGATGTAGTGATCGAGGGCAAACATCCGCCAGTAGGGCCGTTCAGGGATTTGCTCACGGTCTGGCGGCCAGACGCGCAGGGTGTATTCCTTCTCGTCGTCCTGTTTGAATCGCGTGATGCCATCGAGCGGCACCTCGTCGGAAAGCTGTTCCAGTTTGCGTTTGGCCTCATCGATTTTGAGGCGGACAAATTTGAGATTGCGCTGTGCGCCGGGGTCCTGTGGGTTCAATTGGGTGGCGGCTTCAAAGTGATCGGCGGCCTCCTTCCAAACCGGAATTTGATCCTCCGGATTTTTCATGGCCTCGCCCAGTTGAAAACGCGTGTTGCCGAGATTGTAAAAGGCGCGGTGTTGGAGCTTCAAATCAGGCGTCCGCAAGGCACCACGGAAATGCTTGGCCGCCTCGTTGTGTTTCCCAGCCTGATAAGCGGCTGCGCCGGCATTGTAATGCAGCTTCGGATTACCCGGATCGTGCCGCAGTAGCTCTTCGTACTCCTGAAGCGCCAAAGCAAATTCGCCCTTCTGATATTGCTGGGCGGCCTTCTTGAGCGTGGCGGCTTCCAGTGAACAAGGCAGGATCAGGGCGAGCAAGGCCGCGGTGGCGGCCGCTGGCCTTCGCCGGCGGCCCATAGGCCACAGCAATTCTAGCAACAAGAGTCCGACGGCTCCGGCTAAAGGCCATTGATAACGCTCACGTTGGCGTCGCAACATGGTGCTATTATTCTCTGATTTTGGCAGCGGCGCGAGTCCATTTTTGTAGAGCACATCCATGGTTTGCGCGCCTTCGAGACGCAGGTAAAAACCACCGGTGAATTCAGCTAATTCCTCCAGCATGGATTCATTGAGCCGGCTTCGAACAGCATTGCCGTTTTCATCGCGAATAAACTCTTGGCCGGGCGTGAGGTAGGCGTTGCAAATCCGGCATCTCGATCGACCCGGCTGGTTGGGCGATTCGCAGCTCGGACAATAACTGACCGGGATCAATTCCCCATCGGGCGTCCCGGCGCCAATGGTGAAAATGCGCAGGCCTTTTTGGGCAGCTTCCTCCGCCTTGGTCAGGGCATTTTCGTCGTGATCTTCGCCGTCGGAAAAAAGCACAAGCACCTTATGGCTGTCCTGCTCATGACCCTCGAAGGCTTCCATGGCCGCATCAATCGCTTCGCCGAGGTGGGTGCCGCCTTCGGGGATGAGGTCAACGTTGACGAGGTTGACGTGCTGACGCAGGGCTTCCTGATCGACGGTGAGAGGGCATTGGAGGAAGGCGGAGCCGGCAAAAGGGATGAGGCCGAACCGGTCGCCTTCGCCAAGCTTGATGAGTTCCTGAATGGCGAGCTGGGTGCGCTTCATGCGGGATGGCACGAGGTCGTCGGCAAGCATACTGCGTGAGGTGTCGACGGCGATGAGGATGTCCAGTGAGTTAGCGTTGGATTTCTCGAGCACATATCCCCAGCGAGGAGAGGCGAGGGCAAGGCAGCCGAGGATTACGGCGCCCATGATCAGGCCGGTACGGGTCCAGTATTCCCAGCCGGGCATGGCGGCGGTGAGTTCCTGCACGCGGGCTTTGCTCACGAACAGCGCTAACACACGCTCGCGATGGAGCCACATGGCGACGCTGCCACCGAGTACAAACAGCGCCAGCAGGATGCTCAAGGTAATGTAGCCAGGGTAGCCCCAGTTCATGGTAGTTTCCTCAACAAAGTATAATTCAAAATGAGGTCCAGCACCAACAACGCCAGCGCCACGCCTAGAAAGGTGCGGAAGAGATCGTGGTATTGGAGGAAGCGTTGTTCTTCGCGCTCAGTTTTTTCCAGTAGATCGATTTCCTTGTACACGGCGCGCAGGGCGTCGGCGCTTTCGGCGCGGAAATATTTGCCGCCGGTTTTTTCGGCGATCTCTCGCAGACTATCTTCATCGATGCCCACGAGTTGCACGGGGCGCTTGAAGCCGAATTGATCGGGCAGGTAGAGCATGGTGCCGTCTTTGCCAATGCCGATAGTGTAGATCTTCACGCCCATGGCAGCGGCGGCAGTGGCGGCTTCGTGCCCTTTGATCTTGCCCGTGTTTTCCTCGCCGTCAGTCATCAGAATAACAATGCGGCTTTTGGAATCCTTGATTTCACGCAGGCGATTGATCGCTGCGCTGATGCCTGAGCCGATGGCCGTACCTTCCTCGGGCACGGTATCGGTGGTGAAACGGTCGAGGTTCTCTAGCAGAAACGCGTGGTTGAGTGTGGGCGGGCTGGCGATGTAGGCCTTGCCGGAAAAGGCAATGAGCCCGATGCGGTCACTGGGTCGGCCCTTGATGAATTCCTCGAGCACATCCTTGCTCACGTCCAGACGATTGGCGTCGCGCCCGAAGCGCTGGAAATCTTCGGCGAGCATGCTGTCGCTGAGGTCCATGGACACCACAATATCAATACCGCTGGCGCGTATGCGTTGTTTGCCTTCGCCCCATTGCGGTCGGGCCAAGGCGAGGATAAAAACGATCAATGCCAGCCAACGCAGCAGCCACAACAGGCGTCCGGCTTTTTGCGGGGCAATTTTTTGCAGACGACGCACCAGAGTCAGTGAGGAATACACCACGGCCGGTGGCCTGCCGGTGGCGCCTTTGAGCCAGCCGGCCAGTGGCAGCAGCAGGAGCAGCCACAGCCAGGCGGGATCGGCAAAGGTGAAGGTATCCATCAGTTGATTTTCGGGGGCACAATTTGCGGCGGCGCATTGCCGGGCTGGGCCGGCGCGGTTTCCTGCACCAGCTTCACGGCAATGCCGTGCAGCCGGCGGCATTCCTCTTCAGAGGGATCGAGCTGGGCGAATTTCGGGAAATCACAAAACTTCAGGAATTGCTCGAGCAACGCCTTTTGTTCGCCGGTCATCTGCGGCATTTGTTGCAGTTCATTGAGAAACTCTTCGGTGGTGCGTTCGGGGGCGTGGGCCTTGAAACGTTCCTCCAAATACACACGCAGGATATCGGCCACGGCTTCGGTAAAGAGGGCGTGCGTGCCGAGCAGCGCCCAGGCTTCGCGGAGTTTGCGTTGGGCTACGGTATCGGGCGCCGGCGGGGTGGGAGGGGCGATTGGACGACGGAAAGCCCACCAGAGCAGGGCGGCGCCGGCGACTAGGAGCACAGCCAGCACCCACCACAACGGGCCAGTCCCGTCGCCCGGGTCTAGCTCCAGTGGCGGCTTGATATCGAGCAGGTCGAGTTGGTTGGTGTCTTCGTTCATGCGCGGCGTTGACGTTCCAGACGAGTTCGGAAAAATCGGCCTAGCTCCGGTACAAAAGGTTCATTGGTGCGCAGGCGAATGTGGTCGATACCTAGTCCGTTAAATTGCTGTTCCAATTGATCCTGAGCCTCGGCGCGCTGGCGAAAGAAGGCGTCGATTTCCTCTCCGTTGCGCAATGTCACTTCGCCGACCTCGCCGGATTCGGCATCTTCCAGCGTTATCCGGCCGAGCGCGGGCAACTGTTCCTCATGCGGATCGGTAATCTGAATAGCTACCACATCGTGCCGACGTCGGGCTTGTTGCAGCGTGGAGATGGGAAGTGGATCGAGGAAATCGGATAGCAACACCATCACCGAACGGCGGCGGAAGGATTTTTGTAAATGCTGCAGGGCATGGCGTAAATCACCGCCACGATGGTCTGGCGTGTGCCCGAGAATATCCCGCACCACACGCAGCACATGCCGGTTTCCCCTGGCGGGGGTGACGTATTTTTCTACACGCTCGGTAAAGAGCGTGAGGCCAACCTTGTCGTTGTTGCGCTGGGCGGCAAAGGCGAGCACGGCGCCGACTTCGGCGGCCAGTTCGCGCTTGGTTTGGCGGCCGCTCCCAAAAGTGCCCGAGGCGCTAAGATCGACCACGAGCATGACGGTGAGTTCGCGTTCCTCAACGTACTGTTTAATGAACGGCTGGTTCAGTCGGGCGGTTACATTCCAATCGATGTGACGCACCTCGTCGCCTGGTTGATATTCCCGGATATCATCGAAGTCCATACCTTGCCCCTTGAAGACACTCTGGTACTGGCCGATCATCAAATCGCTGACCAGTCGGCGCGTGCGAATCTCAATCTGCCGCACCTGAGCCTGAAGTTCGGGCAAATTCATAGGCTAAGGCACTGGCAGGTGGTCGAGCAGTAATTGCACGATCTGTTCGCTATTTTTCTCCTCCGCCTCGGCTTCGTAGGACACATGCACGCGATGGCGCAGCACATCCATGGCGATGCTCTTCACATCCTGCGGTGTCACATAACCGCGGCCATGCACAAAGGCATGGGATTTGGCGGCGAGCGTGAGGAAAATGGTGGCGCGGGGCGAGGCTCCCAGCTCGATGAGGCCTTCAGCGGGGATCTTGTATTTGCCCGGATCGCGCGTGGCGCAGACGAGGTCCACAATGTAGTCCTTCACTTTGTCATCCACATAAATGGAATCGACCACCTTGCGCGCGGTGAGGATTTGCTCGGCCGTCACCACCTGAGAGGCGGTTGGTAAATCCTCTGTCTTGGCCCAGTCATCCAAAATCCGTCGTTCGTCGTCGCGCTCGGGGTAGGTGATCACTACCTTGAGCATAAAGCGGTCCACCTGCGCCTCAGGCAGTGTGTAGGTGCCTTCCTGTTCAATGGGGTTTTCCGTTGCCATCACGAGAAAGGGCGCGGGCAGGGAGTAGGTCGTGGCGCCGATGGTCACCTGCTTTTCCTGCATGGCCTCCAGTAGCGCGCTTTGCACCTTGGCAGGGGCGCGGTTGATTTCATCCGCCAACACCAGATTGGCAAAAACCGGCCCCTGGCGCGTGGTGAACTCGCCGGATTGCGGATTGTAAATCTGTGTGCCGGTTACGTCCGCCGGAAGCATGTCCGGCGTAAACTGAATGCGGGAGAAATTGACGTTCAGTGTGTCGGACAGCGTCTTGATCGCCAGCGTCTTGGCCAGTCCGGGCACGCCTTCGAGCAGCACGTGGCCATTGGCCAGCAGGCTGATCACCAGCCGTTCCATAAGGTAGGATTGGCCGACAATCACCTTGCCAACCTCGCTCAGCAACGGCTGAACAAATGCGCCTGCCTCAATGACCCGTTGATTGGCCGCCTCAATTTCGTCCCGATTCATACCGGGAGGGTAACGGGAGAGGGCGCAGGGCTAAAGGCCGAAAAATTCCTGCCAAGCGTCTTCGTTGAAACCGGTGAGCCCACCGGATTTATTGACGACAAACGGCCGTTTCACGAGGTTACCGTTAGTGTTAAGGATATCAATGGCCTGCGCTTCACTGAGTGTCGGGAGATTTTCCTTCAGATTCAGCTTCTTGTAATCACCGCCGGAGGTATTGAAGAGTTTCCGGATATTGCCCTCACTGGCCTTCAGCACGCGTCGCAATTCGGTCTTGTTGGGCGGCGTTTCCCGTATGGGAACGGCCTTGTACTCGATTCCCTGTGCTTCCAACCATTTGAGCGCTTTGCGACAGGTGCTGCAGCCTTTGTACTCGTAAACCTTAGTGGTGGGCATGGAGGGAGCATAGCTCCCCATTAAAGCTGGGTGAAGAGATATCGTGCCTGAACCACATCTTTTTCAATCTGTGCCCGCAATGCGTCTAGCGAATCAAAGGATTGTTCCTCACGCAATTTGCCGACAAAAGTGAGCGTGCAGACGCGGTCATAAATCTCCCCGTCGAAATCCAGCAAATACGCCTCCACGTGCAGGACGGGCTCAGGGTCTTTTAACGTCGGCCGTAGACCGATGTTCACCGCAGCGCGGTACGGTTCGCCATCCACCTCAGCATGCGCGGCATACACGCCATTGGGCGGCGTGCACCGACCGGTGATCTCGAGGTTGGCAGTGGGGAAACCCAGTTCCCGGCCGCGTTGATCGCCGCGAATCACTTTGCCCGCCAGTGCGTATTCGCGCCCGAGCATCTGTCCGGCTAGATCCAATTGCCCCCCGGCAATCGCCTGCCGAATCCGCGTACTACTTACTGTCTCCCCATCCAACGCCACACTGGCCGTGCCGTGTGCTACAAAATGGAGTTCCTGTCCGAGTTGATGCAGCAATTTTACATTTCCTTTTCGGCCTTGGCCAAATGCGAATTGGGCGCCGACACAAATGGAGCTGATTCGGCCGAGATCGACAGCCAATCCCTGAATGAACGCCTCGGCCGGGATTTTGCTCATGGCTTCATCGAAGGGAAGGATCAAGGTGGCGTCCACGCCCAGGGCGCGGATGGCTTCGAGGCGTTGATCGAGTGATTGAATCAATAGCGGGGCCCGTTCCGGCGCAATGACGGTGGCCGGATGTTTATCAAAGGTGACGCAGAGGGAGGAGGATTCGAGCTGGTGAGCATCGGAAACGGCCTGCCGAATGACCTGTTGGTGCCCAAGATGAACGCCATCAAACATGCCGATGGCGCAGCATACGCGGCCGTTGGCCGGCTTCAGTTCGCGGGCATCGCTGAGCGTCCTCATGCGGGTTGCAGCAGGTGAGCCAGTTCTACGAGCGAAATGACGCGACCGGGCAATTCGGATTCCGGCAGTTTCACGAGGTCTTCCAGTCGGATGGCGTCAGCGACATCAAACTTTCCGGAGGCTGTGCGGTGCAGGGTGCGCAGGTGCGCGCCGCAACCGAGTTGCTGGCCGAGATCATGTGCCAGGCTTCGTACGTAGGTGCCCTTGGAACAATGCACCCGGAAGATGCCGACCGGGTCAGTGTAGTGTTTGAACTCGAAGGAAAACATATGCACCGGCTTGGCTTCGCGTTCGACGGTTTTGCCTTTGCGGGCAAGTTTGTAGAGCGGTACGCCGTCTTTCTTAACGGCGGAAACCATGGGCGGTTTCTGCTGGATATCTCCCTGAAAGGACTGGGCGGCGGCGTTCAGCGCCTCGCAATCGAGAGAGGGCACCGCTGCGGTGGCCGTGATGTCGCCCTGAGCATCGTAGCTGTCAGTGCATTTGCCGAACTCAATGGAGCCTTCGTAGATCTTGTGATCGGCAGTGAGTTTCATGGAAAGCTTGGTGGCTCGGCCGAGGAGCAGGATCAAAAGGCCTGTGGCAGCGGGATCGAGGGTGCCGCAATGGCCGACCTTTTGAATGCCGTATTGGCCGCGAATGATATCCACAATATCATGGGAGGTGGGCCCGGACGGCTTGTCGATTAGCAATGCGCCATGCAGTTCGTTTTCCGGTTGGCGGGAGCGTTGGCGGGGCATTAGCGGGATTGGTTGCTTTCGGCAAGGGCCTGTTTTACGGCGGCCAGCACTCGGCGCTGCACGGTACTGGATTTACCAAGGATTCGGGCGCCCGCGGCGGATTGATGGCCGCCGCCGCCAAAGGCGAGGGCAATATCCGAGGCATTCACCTCAGGCAATTTCGAGCGCAGACTGATGCGGGTAATCTCCGGCTCAATTTCTTCAAACAGGCAGGCAATCTTCACGCCTTGAATGTCGCGGATGTGGTCGATGAGTCCCTCGCTTTCGTCCGGCACAGCGCCGGCTTTTTTGTAGTCCGCCTGACGTAGCCAAAAGTAGGCGACCTGATTTTGCTCGGTGAGTTTGAAGCTGTTGTACATGTGCTTCTGCAGTTTCACGCGGGACAGGGGATAGCTCTGGTAAACCTCCTCACAGATGCGCGCGAGATGGGCGCCGCGATTCACCAGCTCGGCGGCGGCGTGGTAGGTGGAGGGCTGCGTGGTGGGGTATTGGAAACTGCCGGTATCGGTGCTGATGGCGGTAAAGAGGCAATCGGCGATGGGCGCGGTGATCGGCCACTTGGCCTGCTTGAGAAGGCGATAGATGAGTTCGCCGCTGCTTGCGGATTTGGCGTCGATCCAGTTGATGTCGCCGTAGCGTGTGTTGGAGCCGTGATGATCGATGTTGATGAGCGGGCCGCGTTTGCTGATTGAATCGCAAATGGCCCCCATGCGCTCGAAGTTGGCGCAGTCGGTTACCACCACGGCATCAAACGGGCGCGGGGGGCGCGGGCCGGTAAGGATTTTGCCCGGATCGAGAAAGGTCAGTTTCTCGGGCATCTCGTCCTGATTAAAGGCGGTGACTTTTTTGCCGAGATTCTTGAGCGCATATGCCAGGGCTAGCTCACTGCCGATGCAGTCGCCATCGGGCCGCATGTGGCCGGCAATTGCGATGGTGCGAGCGGCTTTCAGTTCGCGGATGATTTGATCGATGATCTTGAGACGGCGCTTCACGAGTTTTTATCCCTCTCATTTTCCCCCTCCAATTCCTCGAGGATGGAGATGACACGGTCACCTTCGGCGATGGCATCGTTCAGCTCGAACTTGATGCGCGGAGTGTATTTTAACACCACCTCGCAGCCGAGCATGTATTGAAAATGGGAGCGGTCGCGTTCGAGGCGTTTACCGGCGGCGTATTGCTGACTTTCACTACCGAGGACGCTGATGAAGATGGTTGCTGAATGCAGATCGTTGGCGACGCCAACGTCGTTGACACTGACCAGACCGCATTCCTCGGTGCTCAGCTCGCGTCGGAGAATATCTCCAACAGTGCGCTTGAGCAGTTCGCGAACGCGTTCATGACGAAGCGACGGCATGCGAGGGCGGAGCTACAGGGTGGCGGCCACTTGTTCGGTGGTGACGGATTGGATGAGATCGCCTTCCTGAAAATCATCAAATCCATCCACACGGATACCGCAGTCCATTCCGGAACGGACGACATCGACGTTGTCCTTGAATCGTTTCAGGGTATGGATCGGGCCGGTAAAGAGTTCCTTTTCGCCGCGCATCACGCGAACTTTGCCGCGCTTGATGTGGCCATCTGTCACCATGCAACCAGCCACGTTGCCACCCTTGCTAAGCGGGAAGAGTTGTCGGATTTCGGCGGTGCCGGTCACCACGATCTTCTCGATGGGCTCCAGTAGGCCGGCCATGGCGTCCTTCATTTCATCGATCAACTCGTAAATGATCTTGTACTGTTTGATCTGTACGCCGTGTTGTTTGGCGGCTTCGGGCGCGGTCTTGTCCACGCGTGTGTGAAAGCCAAGGATGACCGCCTGCGAGCTGGCCGCCAAGTGCACGTCGCTCTCGGTTACCGCGCCCACGGCGTTGTGGATGACTTCGAGATCGACCTTGTTTGATTCGATCTTACTAAGGGATTCGCAGATGGCTTCGACGGAGCCTTGGGTGTCGGCCTTGACGATGACCTTGAGCACCTTGGCGGTGGTAGCGTCGATTTGGTCAAAGAGGTTTTCGAGCGTGACGCCGGCTGCGCGGCCGTCGAGCTTTTCCTTGTGGGCGGCGTCGCCGCGTTCTTCGGCGAGTTCGCGGGCTGCCTTTTCGTTGTCGACGGAGTTAAATTCATCACCGGCTTCGGGAACCCCGTTGAGACCGAGTAATTTCACCGCGTAAGAGGGCCCGGCGGTTTTCATGCGCTGGTCGTCCTCATTGATGAGGGCGCGGGCTTTGCCAAAGTGTTTGCCGCAAATGACGGTGTCGCCAACGTTGAGAGTGCCTTTACGGACGAGCACGGTGGCGGTGGGGCCGCCTTGTTCCATGCCGGACTCGATGACGTTGCCCATAGCGCGGCGGTTGGGGTTGGCCTTAAGTTCGAGGAGTTCGGCCTGCAGCAAAATGGCGTCGAGCAGTTTGTCGATGCCATCGCCTTTCACGGCGGAGACATCCACGAACAGTGTATCGCCACCCCAATCTTCAGCGCTCAGCCCGTGTTCAGCGAGTTGCTCGCGCGGTCGCATGGGATTGGCGGCTGGTAAATCGCATTTGTTGACGGCCACAATGATGGAGGCGCCCGATTCCTTGGCGTGACTGACCGATTCAATGGTCTGGGGCATCACCCCGTCATTGGCGGCGACCACGAGTACAATCAGATCGGTGACGTTGGCTCCGCGAGCGCGCATGGCGCTGAAGGCGGCGTGACCGGGGGTGTCCAGAAAGGTAATGGGTTCGAGGCGTTTCTTATCCTCGGGGTGGGGTACCTCGATCGAGTAGGCACCGATGTGCTGGGTGATGCCACCGGCTTCACCGGAAACCACATCGGCTTTGCGAATGGCATCAAGCAGGGTGGTTTTGCCATGGTCCACGTGACCCATTACGGCAACTACCGGCGGGCGTGGTTTGAGATCCTTCTCGTCGTCTTCGGTATCTAATTCGAGTTTCTTTTCCTGAATGGGGGCCGGAGCGTCGGCATCGCGTTGGCGTTTCTTGGCCTCAAACTTGAAACCGTTTTTGGCACAAAGTTGTTTGGCAGTGGGCTCGTCTACGGCCTGATTGACATTGGCAAACACCCCGATCTGCATGAGATCGGCAATGAGCTGGAAGGGCTTGCGGTTGATGGCTTCTGCCAGCTCGCGCACCATGATGGGCGGCTTGAGTGTGATGACCGGCGCATCGGCCTTGGCGGTGTAACGGGGAGAGCCGGGCCGGGAAGGGCTGCCAGAAGGTTTACCGCCGGGTGCGGGTTTCTTTTTGTCGTCCTTCTTCTCACGTCGCCGGGGTTCGCGTCGGGAAGGCATGCCTCCTAAATCTATGAAGCCGACTTGTTGGCCAACCTTCGGGCCAGCGGGTGCTTCGGGCTCGGTTGGCGCAGTTTCCTCGGCGGGTGCTTCGGCTTCCGTTGCTTCGGTAGCCTCGAGAGCTTCCGCTGTTTCTTCAGTTTCCTCTGAGGCTTGGGATTCTTCGATCTCAGTTTCCTCGGCGGGGATTTCGGCTTCGAGGACTTCCGGTTCTTCGGCTACGATGAGCACGGGGCCGCTGGGCGCTTCCTCGGTCGGGACGGTCTCGGTGGCAGCGGGCGCTTCGGGTTCCGCTGGCTTGAGGTCTTTGGCAAGTTGTTCCTCAAGATACTCGGCGGTGATCTTGTCCAGCGAACTGGAGGCGACCTTGGCGTTGGTGATATTAAGGTCCTTCGCCTTGGCCAGAACATCTTTGCTCTGGACACCGAGATTCTTGGCTATTTCGTAGATCCGAACGGGCATAAATCAGGGGGCAGTTATTCGGCGG
>JAYOSV010000001.1:251324-259372 GCA_038139415.1 Verrucomicrobiales bacterium
ACGAGATCGCCGGCTTCAATTTGTTTCAAGTCTTCCACGGAATGGAAGCCGCTGTTCACCAAAGTTTGGGCAAGCTCATCGGTGATGCCGGGCAGGGCGGCCAGAGCGGAAACGGCGTCGGCGACCTGGTCATCAAAGGACAGGGTCTCGACTTCCTTTGCGTCGATATCGATTTGCCAGCCGGTCAGGCGTGAGGCGAGGCGGGCGTTTTGGCCGCGCTTACCGATGGCGAGGGACAGCTGGTCTTCAGCAACCCAAGCCTGAATGCGTTTCTGCTCCTGGTGTACTTCAACCTCGCGCAACTCGGCGGGCTTGAGGGCTTCGGTGACAAATTCCTCGATGTTTGGGCTCCAGTGGATGATGTCCACTTTTTCGTTGTTGAGTTCGCGCACGATGTTCTTGACGCGTTGGCCGCGCAGACCGACGCAGGCTCCCACGGGATCGACGCGTTGGTCATCCGAATGCACGGCCAGTTTGGTGCGCCAACCGGGTTCGCGCGCGACGGAAACGATTTGAACGGTGCCATCGGCGATTTCGGAAACCTCCAGCGTGAAAAGCTTCACCACAAAATCCGGGTCGGAACGGGAAAGCACGATTTCCGGGCCACGACCGGTTTCCTCTACGGCTTTAACAAAGCAGCGGAGTTGTTCGCCGGGCTGGTATTCCTCGATCGGCACGCGTTCGCGGCTTGGGAGGGAGGCCTCGTAGCGGCCGAGATCAATCACCACATCGCTGCGCTCAAAACGACGTACGGTGCCGCGGACGATATCGCCCACACGATCTTTGAACTCATCAAAGATCAACGCCTTTTCGGCGCGGCGCAGGTGTTGTTTAAGATTCTGGCTGGCGTATTGGGCAGCGATGCGACCGAACCCAGTGGGGGTAACTTCCTTTTCGATTTCATCGCCGAGATTGGCTTCATCAACAAACTGCAGCGCATCGAATCGGGAAATTTCGTCCTGCGGATTGGTGACCCGATCCACGATCACCAATTTAGCGTAAGCGCGGAGTTTGCCGGTTTTAGGGTCGGTTTCCACGCGCAGATCGCGGCTGGCTCCCACCGCCTTCTTAGCGGCGGCTTCGAGGGCATCCTTAATCGCCTCGTTCAGGGCATCGCGGCTGATGCCCTTTTCCTTCTCATAATAATCCAATAGTGCCTGTAATTCGGCGCTGTTTACTCCGTTATCCATATGCCTGAGGCGCTGGGCGCCAAGTGGTTTCTCCCCGTGAGGGGAACAAAAAAGCCGGTTTAGAACCGACTTTACGCAGCTGGTTAACCAGCCAAACCTTCTTGTCGCGGCCTACTCTAGAGAGGAGGCCGGATGCCGTCAAGGGGCAAATCTGCGACTTGTACGGCACGCATACGGCCCGTATTCTAAGCCCATGAGCGAGCCTGATGACCGCGGCGCCCCGCCGCTATTGCCGAATCCTGCGCCGCAAACCCCGCCGCCAGCGGGAGGGAGCCGCTATGTCTTGCCGATTGTCTTCCTGTTCATCGCCGGGTTGTTCATTTTCGGCGGTTGGATCGTTTCGGCGTTTAATCAATTCACCAGCGGAATGACCGCTCCTGCGCGGACGGAGTTTACCGAGGTCACCCTGCGCTCCGGGGATCCGGAAAACCGCATCGCGATCATTGATGTCACTGGAATTATCACTAGCATCGGCCCCTCGGACATGGTCGCCACGATCAAGAAACAACTCAAACTCGCCGCGTCCGACAAGCGCGTGAAGGGGGTGATTCTGCGGATTGATTCCCCTGGCGGCGAGGTGATGGCTTCGGATGAGATTGCCCGCGCCATCCGGGAGTTTGAGACTGATAACGGACCAGTTATTGCCTCAATGGGCGGCATGGCCGCCAGCGGCGGTTACTATGTGGCGGCCCCCTGCCGGTATATTTTTGCAAACGAACTCACCATCACTGGTTCCATCGGGGTCATTATGCAGTCCATTAACCTGCATGGGTTATTGGATAAAGTCGGCGTCAAACCGGTCACCTTCAAGAGCGGCCCCAATAAGGACATGCTCTCCAGCCTGAACCCTCCTGAGGCAACGACCACGGAGCAAAAGGAAATCATGCAGCGGTTCATAGACGACACCTACGATGCCTTTGTTAAAGTGGTGGAAGAAGGCCGTGATAAGAAAGGAAACCGTACAGAAAAAGATGCGCGGGCTCTTATCGAGGAATGGCAGGATTACGCCGATGGACGTATTCTCACCGGCAAAGAAGCGCACCAACACGGCTTGGTGGACCAGCTTGGGAACTTTGATGATGCCGTAAAATTCATCGAGAAATTCGTCGGGATCGAACCCGGCAAAGCCCGCCTGATCAAGCATGAGGCGCCGCTGGATTTTGGCGGCCTGTTGCGTTTTCTCGGGCAAGCCGAGAAGGCGCCGGCGGGCACAACGGTGCAAGTGGATCTGGGGATGGACCTGCCACGCCTACGGCCGGGCGTTCCCTACTATCTCTCCAGCCACCTCTACGCGGAATAATAGTGAAAGGCTGCACTGTCCTCCACCATGCGTTGGTCCAAACTCGTTTGGCTACGCTGCGGAATGTGGAGACGGACACGGAAACCTTTCGCCGCGCTCTGGGCCAAATCGGGTTGATGCTGTTGGCCGAGGCACTGCGGCCGTTGGAAACCAAAGCTCATCGTGTTCGGACGCCTTTGGCCCGCACCACGGGATATCGGTTGCGGAGAGAAATCCTGCTCGTGCCCATTCTGCGTGCGGGACAGGGCTTGGTCGGTTTGTCGGATCAACTAATTCCCGAGGCGCGCCTTGGCTATCTCGGCATGGCGCGTGAGGAGACGACGTTGCAGCCCGAATGTTATCTCGAAAAACTGCCGCCTCGCTTGGGGCGTTATGAAGTGATGATCTGTGATCCCATGCTGGCTACCGGCGGCAGCGCCGTGGCGGCCGGTCAATTGCTTCAACAACGTGGTGCGCGGCATCTGCATTTTCTTCACGCCTTGGCCGCGCCCGAAGGTGTGCGAGCCCTGCGCAAGGTTTTCCCCAACGAAGCGGTTTACCTCGGTGAGGTGGATGAGCGATTGAATGAACATGGCTACATCCATCCGGGCTTGGGCGATGCGGGTGATCGTTGTTTTGGCGCTTGAAAATCGCTTAGTCCCTCTGGCGCAATTAACCAAATGGGTGTAGATTGGTTTAGATACAACCTGTCACCATCCTGTTATGTCAATTTACTTGCCCCCAGAAAGGGATTCGATAGCGTTACCAACAATGCCTCCCGCCCGCAAAAAGGCCCAATCTGCCAAAGCCAAAACTGCTCGTAAAAAATCGGCCAAAAAAAAGCCGACCAAACGCAAGCAGTCGAAGACTCCTCCACGAAAAGCCCCTTCAGTCATCTCCCACACCAAACAGCCCGGTCATGCGACCGGTAGTTATGGCGCGAATTCGGCGATTAATTTGTACCTCAACGAGATCGCACAATATCCGTTGATCACAGTGAAGGAGGAATGCCTTTTAGCCGATAGGATCAAGGCTGGTGATGAATCGGCAGAGCAGGAGCTGATCAATGCCAATCTCCGCCTCGTGGTGAAGATCGCTCGTGATTATGATGGGCTCGGCCTGCCGCTGCTCGATTTGATCGATGAAGGCAACATGGGCCTGATGAAGGCCGTGAAGCGGTTTGATCCAAGCAAGGGCGGCAAGCTCTCGACCTACGGCTCGTGGTGGATCAAGCAATCGATCAAGCGCGCGTTGGCCAACCAGTCCAAGACTATCCGCCTGCCGGTTCATTTGGTGGATAAAATTTCTCGCATGCGCCGCATTGCGATGAAGTTACAGGAAGACCTTGGTCGAGAGCCCACTGATGAAGAATTGGCTGAAGAGATGGATCTTTCGCCGGCAAAGGTTTCCCAGCTGCGCACCGCGGCCATTCGCCCCGCCTCGCTGGATGCGCCCTTGGGAGACGAGGCCGAGAGCGATACGTTGGGCGACGTGGTGGAAGACGACCACATGCACAACCCGTACGAGGATCTGGAGGAGAAGACCGTCAAGAAGATGCTCTACTCGATGCTGGATCACCTCAATGAACGTGAGGCGGCGATCCTGCGCTACCGGTTCGGCATGGATGACGGAGGAGAGACACGTACGCTAGAGGTAGTTGGAGAGAAATTTGGTGTAACCCGCGAGCGCGTGCGGCAGATTCAAAATATAGCCCTCGGCCGGCTCAAGCGTATGATCAGTCACGTTGAGGAAATTCACGAGCAACATTAATCTATGAGCGATGTCACCGTCGGCGATCTCGAAGCCGCCATCCGAAACGTACCCGACTTCCCGCAGCCGGGCATTCAATTCAAAGACATCACCCCCGTGCTTGGCGACGCCCGGCTCTTTGCCGGCGCTATTGATCTCATGGCCGCCCGACACGCCGATGCCGACATCGACGCCTGCGTGGGCATTGATGCGCGTGGGTTTATCTTTGCCGCCGCAGCCGCCAAGCAACTCGGGGCCGGCTTTGTGCCGGTTCGCAAGAAAGGCAAGCTGCCGTGGAAAACCCACGAGGAAAGCTACAGCCTCGAGTACGGCGAAGCCACTGTGGCCATTCATCAGGATGCCCTGCAACCCGGAGCTCGGGTATTGTTGCTTGATGACCTGCTCGCCACCGGCGGTACCGCCGCAGCGGCTGTCAAGTTGCTCAAAAAGATCGGTGCGGAGATTGTGGAGATCGGGTTTCTGATTGAGCTGGGCTTTCTCAATGGCCGCGAAAAAATGAACGGTGCTCCGATCAACTCGCTGATCACCTACTAGAATATGGCGGTCGCAGCCACCGTCACGTTTGAGGTGCCGGATTACGACCTCGCCGCCACGCTCACCTCCGGCCAAGCCTTTCGCTGGCGCGAAGTGGATGGCCATGAAAACACGTGGGAAAATGTCCTCACTGGCCGTTGGGTTCGACTCCAATCCAACGGCCAAACCATCACCGCACGCGTTACCCGACCTATCGGCGACTGGCAATGGCTGCGTGATTACCTGCAGCTCGATCTTGATCTGCAAACCATTTATGACGGATTCCCCGCCGATGATCCGCATCTCGCCGCTGCGCGCGGGACGTGTCATGGTTTACGCCTTCTGAAGCAGGATCCCTGGGAAACCCTCGCCGGTTTCATCTGTTCTTCCAATAAACAGATCGTGCAGATTGAGCAAATCATCGGCCAGGTGTGCGACCGATTTGGTGAACCGGTGCGTGACAATTGGAAATCCTTCCCCACCGCCGATCGCATTGCCACCTGTACTGAGGCCGAACTGCGCGCCTGCCGCATGGGTTACCGTGCCAAGTACCTCCTCGGCAGCGCCCAAATGATCACGCGCGGTGAACTCAACCTCGAATCGCTACGGGCAATGCCCTACGACGAGGCCTGCACCGAAATTCAGCGGCTTCCTGGCATCGGGCCCAAGGTTGCCGATTGCATCCTGTTGTTTGCCTATGGCTTCCCCGAAGCCTTCCCCGTCGATACCTGGATCATCAAGGCCCTGCACCGACTTTACTTTCCCCGCCGCGCTCCCAAGCCCAAGCGTCTGCAGGCCTTTATTAAAAAGCACTTCGCCCCCCACCACGGCTACGCCCAGCAATATTTGTTTCATCACGTGCGCACGCAGGGCGGGTTGTTGGAGGAAACCAGTGAAGAGTAGGTGTTGGTCTACTTGGTTGGTGCACGCCCCGTATGCCGTGCATTCTGCCCGCGCATCGGCCACGGGCTTTTGGCGAGGCCTTTGGAGTCGGTCTTGATGGCATAGAGCTTTTTGTCTAATGACGCGACGTAAACCGTACCATCTGATCCGATGGCGGGGGAGGAGTGCACACTCCCTCCCGTTTTAAATTCCCAAAGCTTGACCCCACTCTTGCCATTGATGGCATAGAGCTTGTTGTCCTGTGACCCGACGTAAAACCGTGCCATTAGAGCCGATGGCGGGAGAGGAGGTCACATCATCTCCCGTTTCAAATTCCCATATCTTGACCCCAGTCTTGCCATTGATGGCATAGAGCTTGTCGTCATATGACCCGACGTAAACCTTGCCATCAGATCCGATGGTAGGGGAGGAGCGCACAAAACCTCCCGTTTTAAACTCCCATATCTTGACCCCCGTCTTGGGGTTGATGGCATAAAGCTTGTTGTCATATGACCCGACGTAAACCGTGCCATTAGAGCCGATGACGGGGGAGGAGAGGGATCCATTTCCTATTACAAATTGCCAGATTGGGTTGCCGATTTTAACGTTTGAGGTTTGGTTGATACCTTGGGGGGAGCTGCACTCAACCAACGCCACGACCGCAACCGTCAAAAGAGTTATTTTCATATCTTAAATGGAGAATGCCTAAGCCTTATTCCCAAGGCAAGTGGCAATGGGTAACCCTACTTAATTAAGAATATGAGTCGCACCTTGCAGCCTGTCGCCCGTATAAACCGCTACCGTGAGATTGCAAACCACCTTCACTCCAGCTGACTTTGAAGCACTGGCTCAGACGGATTTATCCGAAACCACCTGTGTCGTGTTCGATATCCTGCGGGCTACCAGCAGCATGGTGACGGCGCTGGCCAATGGCGCGGAACGTATCCGGCCGGTGGCGACCATTGAAGAAGCGCTGGAGCAACAGGCCGCGCATTCAGACGCGCTGCTGTGTGGCGAACGCCATGGCCGCCGCATTACCGCCGAGCAAACCGGTGGTTCCGATTTCGTTCTGGGCAATTCACCGCGCGAATACACCGCCGATCAGGTCGCCGGCAAAACCCTCATTACCACCACTACCAACGGCACCCGAGCCTTACGCGCCTGTCTCAAAGCCCGCGAAACGCTCGTCGGAAGCTTCCTGAATCTTCAGGCCACTATTGATCATCTGCAACACACCCGCCCCGGGCGGCTTGTGTTGGTCTGCGGTGGTACGTTTGAAGAAGCGGCATTTGAGGACACCCTCGCTGCCGGCGCCATTGCCGACGCGGTTTGGGATCAGTTTGAGGCTGTCGCCATCGAGGATTCCGCCCAGATCGCGCGTGCCGTGTGGCAGGCGCATGGCGATACTTTAGGCGACTCCATTCAACACGCACTCAATGCCCGCCGCCTGCTGGCTGTGCCGGAACTGGCGGCCGACGTCGATTGTTGTCTTCAGCGGGATATCTTCGACCGGATCGTCCGACTTGATGGCGACGGTTGGGTCCATTGAATTTGCCGGGTCCAACACCGGACTCGCCAACATGATGTGGTTGATACTGTCCCGACCGGACTGGACGGTGGCGTTAAGGCCGTCGAAGCCGGCGGTGTCGAGCAACATCCGGTAACGTTGCGGGGAGTAGTAATGGGCCTGATATCCAACGTACCGGCCGGAGAGTGAGTAGCCGGCGGGTGTGAAACAATCGGTGACCAGTTTGCCGGTTGATTTCAGATTCTCCCTTAGCCAGCGCAGGTGTTGGAGTGTGGCCGGTTTGGGGAACCAACTCGAGAGGCCGACAAAGAGCGCGAGGTCGAACGGTCCTTTGGCCGCGCAGTCATTCTTGAACTGCGTCTCATTGAGGTTGCCTTGGCAGAATTCAAACTGAATACCCAGCTTGGCCGCACGGGTGCTTAACTCAGGTGCCAGTACCCCATGCGGATCGAGATCGGCTGTGATAAGTTTAACCTTTTTCATGAGTGCGGGAGCGCGGTGAGCGATATTTTCCAGCGGCTTGAACAGATCGTAAGCAAAGCCGCTCGGGGCGGTGAACACGGTAACCTGATCCTGCGAACGTAACCGTTGTTCCAGTTCGGGCTCAACGTTTTGCTTGAGCAACTGGAGTCGGTCGTACACCGCCCGGTGCAGGGGGTAGCCTTGGAAGATGCGTTCGCCTAGCCCGACTTCTTTGGGTTTATGATCATAGATCTCCTTCATCACACCTCCGGAATAGCCTTCCTTGAGAAAGCGTTGGCCGGGTTTGGAGATGGGAAAGACCGGTTCGCGCCAGGCGCCATTGAAAAAGCGTGGGATGAAGTAGCCGAACAGCCAAATCCTCCGGGCTCGGCTCGTAGGTCTGTTCCACTTCACTGGCGGGATA
>JAYOSV010000002.1:0-42161 GCA_038139415.1 Verrucomicrobiales bacterium
CCGGCCAGCGCAAAGAAGAACCCCGCCGAACCGATTCCTATCCCGGAAATCTGTGAAGCTCAGCGGGGCTAACCATTAACCTAATACCGGTCCGCACGTTTCCTGCCGGGTGTCAAAAAACATGTGGATGCGTGGCGGGCAGTTATAATGGTTGCAGAGGGAAACCTCCTCAGCCTTTTTCATTCAGCCGAAACTTCGATCCACAAAATGTTTCCGCCGGAGATTTCTGCAGTGAGAGTCAAAGGGCGGCAGCACACTTCGCAATCAGAAATAACGGTCTGTATGCCATCTGTTTCGTCTAAAGCAACTGCTGTGGGTTCTCCGCAAAAACAGCATTGAACGGAGGCATTAGGCATTACGCCCCAACCCTACGCCGCCTCGCCCGAATTTCCAGCCTTTGGTTAGACTCCTTTCTGCAGGCATTTAACCTTTGTTGGCATCAGGTTTAAAGCGCCTCAGAAAAGATCCTCAGGCTAATGCGATAGCGTGCTTGCGCGAGGTGAGAGTAGGGGGTTAGGGTTGGTTAGTGGCTGACCCTCAAAAACCCCAATACAAAAAGAATTGGTGTCCCAAATGCAAAGCTCACTCTGAATACGTAAAGAAACGTGTTCAGCGAGGTGTCGGAGATTATATTAGTACTGGAACAGTCTATGACTGCGTAGACTGTAATAAACGGATGTATGTTCCTCGGGATTACAAATTATCAAGCCAAGGAAAAACTGTGGGCCGTTTGTGCGTTTATTTTACGGTAGCCTTAACAGGCCTCTATTGGCTTGATCTAGTTTTGAAAAGGGAGATTGAAGAGGTGGCAATGTTCATATCGGGTATTGTTGGCCTTGTATTTATTGGCGTTCCAGCCGGAATTGCCATTTGGTCTACCGTGAAACATGCGAATTGGGTAAAGTGGGCTAAGGAGCGTGGTTGGGAAGAGAGAGACTAACCACCACCATTCTATAGATTAAAAGAGCGCCCCTTTTAGAGGGCGTTTTTTTTGACACCCAGATTATGTTCAGCATATTAGAATTACTTAGTGAAGGGAAAGGCCCCTCTTCTTAAGTTGGGACTCAGGGGCCGCAGCAAAAGCCTCTCCGTGCGTCCAACGCGCCGCGGGGAGGCTTTTTTGACGCCCGGCTTCTGGTCGGCATATTGAATGATAGAGATGGAACCACGGTTGTCATATTATCTGTGGAACCTCTCGGAAGCCTCTCCGCAACATACCGGGCGCGGGGGGGCTTTTTTAATGGGGGGGCTATAGATTTTGAAATTAAGCAACTCCTCTAACTGCATGAGCTTTTACGACCCTTTTGGGGCCCCACCAACGCGCTCAAGGACTTTTACGGGGAGGGAAAACTACCCCAGCCTTTTTTATATCACTTGCGTTGCTGGTCAAACATCCATTGATAAAAGTCAGCATCGGAAAAGGCTTTGCGACCGGCTCCGTGACCTTCATCGGGGTATAGCTTAAGGCGCGCCTGTTTTCCTCCCGCTTTTTGAATAGCATCAATCATTCGCTGAGAGCGTTCCGCGGGCACTACACGATCTTTTACTCCGGCAAACGCGTATACTGGAATCTTAGAAAGATTAGCCGCCCATTTATTGAGATCGGGGGTTACGTCCTTTGGACCGCCCGGTCCAATCCCTCCCGATACGGGCGCGATCGCAGCAAAATGCTCCGGATGTAGTCCTCCCCATGTCCACGAACCGTAACCGCCCATGCTGTTACCGGTAAGGTAGATTCTATTACCATCCACCTCGAGTGAAGTCTTAAGGTGTTTTAGGAGTAAGTTCAAATGTTCCGGAATCCACCCCCCGGGCTGACGGTTTTTTCGGCTAACCTGCGGGGCCACGACAAGGCAGGGGTTTTTTTTGTATTGTGTGACACCACGTACGATTTGGCTGATTTGGCCTTTGATCTTTTGGATGTCGTCTCCAACTCCACCCGCCCCATGAAGGTAAATCACCAAAGGTACAGGCTTGGTTGGTTTGGGTTTGGGGTAATAAACAAGATACTCAGGATTCAAGGTCCTAGCTTGGGCAGATAGTTTTTCGCCCATTTTTTCTGCCGCAATATGTTGACCCTGCAGGCTGTAAGCCACTATGCAGCAGACTAGTGCTACCAATGAAAATGAAAAACGCTTCATGCGCGAGACTCTATTGCATTAGATCAAACAAAATCAACGATCAAGGCGGCAGTATGGAATGCAATGCTGCCAACTGATCATATTAAGGAGTGGTGGTGGGGTGGTAGATGGGGGCGAGTTGTCGGAGGATTTGTTCGAGCTCGGCGTAGTAGGTGTCGGGCTCCAGTGTGGCTTTGCGGGCGCGGAGTCGGGCGAGATCGAGATCGAGAGTGTCGCGGCGGACCCGTTGGGCTGCGGTGAGGGTCCGTTCGGCGGGGCTGGGCACGAGGTGTAGCTGATGGGCGCGCAGTCCGTCGGGCAGGAGCTTGGGATCGGCGCTTTCCTGAGTGACGCGAATCCCGCGAAACCATTCGGGCGGCGTGCCTTTGCCATCGCCATTATCATCGAGCAGGGCGTGCTCGGGGCTGAGCCGGTTTTCGTTTTTGTAAAACTCAGCGGTTTGGCGGGTGGCGGTGAGCCAAGCCTCAAGCAGGGAAGTTTGGCCGTCCTTATCCAAATCCGCTGTGGGGCTGGCAATGGCCAGGGAGAGGTAGCCGCCCAGTCGGCAGAAATTGCGTTCGGCGCCGCTGCGGGTGGCGGTGAGGATGACGCGATTGGGGCCGCTCAGGGTATTGAGGAAGGGGGCGCTGGAGGAGGCGCAGTTGATCACGGCGATGGGGCGTTGGCTCTTGGCCAGCCAAGTCTTCAGTTCGGCGGCGGTCAGGTCCGGGCCGTGCAGGTTGAACTTGGCCGTCTTGCCATCAAACGTGCCGTGACCAATGAGCACGAGCCAGAGGGGTGTTTGGCCGGTTTGGGTTTCGATGGCCAATCGCGTTTTCAGATCGGCGGCCTGCTTGGAGCTAGCTTGAATTTCATGATACGCGGCGTCACCCTGTGTGGCGGCGGTTTTCCAGTGGGCGGTCCACTGGGCAAATTGTGCCTGGTACTCGGTCGTGCCGGGTGCGCCGGTAACGACAATGACAGTGGGGCGATCAGCGGCCGTGAGACACGGGACGATCAACCACAAGATCAGGACAAGCGCGGGGATACGGGGGGGAATCATGGGAGACCTTTTCGGCGGCGGAGGAACCATTCTGTGACAAAACAAAGCAGGGCGAGCAGGAAGATGGGGCCCTGATGCCAGAGCGGTACATGGCGGATTTCCGTGACGGGCGCGCGCAGGGCGGGCAGGTCCGCGGCGAATTCCCTGAGATTCTCCAGCTGAATCACGCGGCCGCCCGTGCGTTGCGCGAGATCCGCCATGAGGGCGGCGTTGGGAGCCAGAGATCGGTATTCGGCCGCGGCATGGTCGGTGGCCCAACCTGCTTGGCGTCGGCCCAATAGTTGGCCGGTTTCATCCTGAACATCGGCTTCCACAAGGTAACGGCCATTGGTACGCGGTAGGTAGTGCGATTGGTAGAGGCCGGCTTGATCTGGCTCGGCTTCGGCCTGAAGTTCGACGAATTGATCACCACCCAGCGGCTTGACGGTGAGTTGGACCTGCGCATTGTCCAGCGGCGCAAAGGCGGGGTCATGGGCGCGCACGTTGATTTGCCGGCCGGCTCCTTCGTTGCCTTCTAGTGTGGCGAGATCAAACGGCACGGGGACATCGGCCACCAGCCAGCGGATCATCTGGCGCCAGGCCTTGTCGAGATCCTCACGCTCGGTCTCGCCCTTGAGTCCCCACCGCCAGAAATCGCCCAGTAGCACCGAGGCCACGCGGCCGCGGCCCAAGGTGTGAGTCACCAGCGCCGGTTCGGAGGCCTGATTGCCGGTGGCCACGGTGGCCAGCACGTTGGCGCCTGGTTTCTTACCGCGCACGCGGTTGAGTGAAACAAACTCGGTCATCTCCCCGAGCCGCGCGCGATCGGCGGCTTCATTATCGCGCAGGCGTACCCACGGCTGCAGCCAGCCATCGCGCGTGAGGGAATATTTCAGATTATTCAAAGGCGCGACATCGTCGGGGCGGTCGAGATAAACCGGCAAGAGACTGCCGACCGGCGTGCGTGCGTATTCGCCCTGACGAAAGGATTCCTGTCCGCCCAACATCAGAAAACCGCCGCCGCGTTCGCTGACAAAGCGGTGGAGCAGGGCGTGTTGGGCCGGCGTGAAAAAGGCGGACTCCAGGTCATCGATGATTACCGCGCTGTATTGAAACAATTCCTCGGCCTCGGTGGGGAAGCCGGTTTTCAACTCATCCGCATCAGCGGTGTTCAGCCGCACGAGCACGGGTTGATCGTAATCGCCGACATCTTGTCCGGACCCGCGCGCCAGCGGATTGGCGTTCTCGCCCTTGCGCCCCTTGAACTCGAATTTTGCCTCCTTGCGCGCCACACGGATCAGGCCCACGAGATCGACCTGTTCATCCTCGGACACGGCGCGTTGGAGAAACTTATATTCCCAGTTGGGTCGACCCGCGAGATACAGCACGCGGTACGGACCGCCGCCGCGGTCGATGACCACCACGCGTTGGTTATTGGCCTGAGTGGCTTCGGGCGCATCGCCTTCAGTCGCCACGTTCAGGCGGTAAAACAAAATGCCTTTGACCGTCGGCCGCACTTTGAAGCGGAAGGTTAGCTCGGCGTTGTCGTTAGTTGCGCGGCGGGTTAGTTGCTTGATTGTGACCGCTTCCTTACCGGTGGAATCGAGCAACTCCAATGAGGCCGTGATGTCCTCATCCTCGCAGCCGCGTGCGGTGACTTGAGCGATGATGGACACGGGCGCATCTTCAAAGGCGGTTTGCGTGGGCGTCACAGTGCCCAGGGCCACATCGCGCTGCGGAGCGGCGTTGCCCATCAGCACGGGATACACCGGCGGCAATCCCTCGAGCTGGGCCAGGGTGTCATCGAGATCGGTAGCCACGCCATCAGTAAACACCACAATGCCGGCTAGCGGTTGGCCACGATAGCGTCGGGCGACCGTGCGCAAGGATTCGCCCAAACGGGAGGAATGACCGGTAAAGGTGAGTCTCTCAAAGTCGGTGACATTGCGCAGGCCTGCATCGAAGGCGTAGCGTTTCAGGTCGAAATCATTGGCCAACTGCGCCTGCCAGTTGTTGACCTGCAGGGCGAGTGTGTCCTGCAGGATTTCCGCGCGCGGTCGGGATTCGCCTGCACCGGTGATGTTCATGCCTTCGCTGGTATCGGCCAGCAACGCGAGCCGGTTGGCACCGGTCTTGGCACGTTCCTGGCTGGCCATGGGGTCGAGTAGGCAGAGCAGCAGCAGGAGTAGGCCGAGACATTTAAGCCCCATGCAAGCACCGCGGATATGGCGGTCCATGGAGGCGCCGCGGTAGGCCCACCAAACCGTGGCCAAGCCCACCGCCAGCCAGAGAGCGGCGGGGAGCAACCAGGCTTTGCCTGCCAGATATACGGATTCCATTAGCCTATCAGGGTGGTGGGCGCCGGTTATTTGCCTTCGCCCAATCGCTCGTAATATTTTTCCACCAAATCACTGAAGCGACTGGGCACGGGGTCGCGGTCGATCGGCACGAGAGCACGGTCGGACTCGGACTTGGCCAGTTCTTCGGCGAGGGTGCGGCGGGCTTCATCGAGCGGTTTTAAAATCTTTTTCTCCACCAAATCCCACTCGGGCTCCTTGCTGTTGCGACGGAACTCGGTGTTCAGCTTGCGGATGTCTTCGCGGATCTGGGCCACCTGCTCGCGGACTTCAGGGCGGTCAACGGCTTCCTCCACATCGCGCAGACGATCGGTCCATTCACGATGGTGCCCGCCGGTGATGGGGTTCTGGCCGCGTTCACTAGGGTTGAAACCTTTTTCCAAAAACGAAGACGGCCCGGTTTGTGGTTGTTGACCGGCTTGTTGGGCTTGTGAATTTGGTGGGGTCGGTTGGTTGGGCTGATTGGGCTGATCTTGCGGGTTTGGCTTTTGGTTGGGTTGGCCGGCCTGTTCGTTGGGGGAGTTTGGCTGATTCGCCTTCGGGTCGCCTTGGGCCGGTTTATTTTGGGCATTCGGTTGTTCGCCGTTCGGGTCGCCTTTCTGTTGGCCGGGTTTTCCCTGTTGCGGCTTGGTGGCGGCTTGTTCATTCGGCTTTTTGCCGGTGGCTTCGGCCTTTTCGTTCTTGAGCGCTTCGCTGAGTTCGCCCAGTTGTTGCTCGGCGAATTTGAGGGCTTCGGTTTCATTGCCGAGCACGCTTTCGGCGGCTTGTTCGACGCCTTTCTTCAGGTCATTGAGTTTACGTTGGCCTTGGTCGCTGAGGGTCTTGGAGGCCTGCCGGAAATCCCGTTGGCGCAGCTGGTCGATGAGCTTTTGCTTGTCCGGATCTTTATCCATGATCTCGTCGAGCGTGCGCAGGAGTTGATTGTTGCGGAGGGCGTCTTCCTTCTGTTCAAGCAGCGTGGCGGCGGCCTTGAGGGATTTGTCGGCCTGATCCTGATGCGCCTCACGGAATGTTTCGTATAGCTTCCGGTTAAGCAATGGCTCGGCGATCTCAGATTTCTCAACAACGTTTTTCATGTCCTCCAACAGGTTCTCGAGTTTCTTTTGCTGATCATTGAGTTCCTTGGTGATCTCCTTCTGGTTGTCGGTGCCGGTGAGCGATTTACGGGGTTCGTTTTTCTTTTCGGCCTGATCTAGCTTGTTGCTGAGTTCTTTTTGTTTCTCGGATAACTCGCGGGCGTCCCGGCGCATGGTCCGCATTTCCTCGGCGAATTGGTTGGAGGTTTTTTCGCGGAGATCATCGCGCATTTCCTGCAAGTCCTTCTGGGCGCGCGTGGAGTTGGAAATGGCCTGAGACAGCTGCCCCTTCTGCATTTGCTCGGCGGCCTCATTCATTTGCTGACGGGTCTGCTCCAGTTGCTGACGTTGAGGCTGCATCTCGGCGCGGTTCTCAGGCTTCTCCATGCGTTGGTTTAACTCATCGAGGTCGGCCAGATTCTGGCGCTGCTCCTCGCGGAGCCGTTTGAGTTGGCGTTCGATTTCCTCTTTTGCCTTGGCGGTCTCGGCGGCGCGCAGGGCGCTTTCGAGTTCCTTGAGTTTTTCATTGAGATCCTGCTGGCGCTGGGCGAGATCACGCAGTCGGCTGAGCACCTGCAATTGCTCGCGCTGCTTGGGTTCCTCCAGCTTGCGGGCCTGTCGCTCGGTTTCGTAGCGGTCTTCCTGTTTACGCAGATCCAGTTGATCCAATTGGCTCTGGGCGCGCTGATTGGATTGCTGTTGTTGTTGCTGGCTGGATTGTTGTTGCTGCTGTTGGCTGACCTGGAACTCATGGGCTTGTAGGCGGAGCAGGGACTGGTAGGCGGCCTGTTCCGCGGCGAGTGCGGGCATCAAGGCAGCGGCTTCCTGCGTGGCCTCGGTGAGTTCGTTTACGGCGCGTTCCATGTGAGCGACCACGGCCTTGATGTGTTCGGTGGCTTTTTCGTCGCTGCTTTTATCCAGGAGTACACGCGCCTTGGTCAGGGCTTCGGTTTGGCCCTCAATCAATACGGGCGCGTCCTTGGCCAAAGTGGCGGGTTGGCGGCGGAGTTTCCAGGTGGCGTTGATGATTTGTTTCTGCAGCTTGATCAGTTCCTCGGTCTGTTGATTGGGGGATTGCTGTTGCTGTTGTTGCTGCTGTTGTTGCTGGCTGGGATCACCTTGACGAAAGATTTGCTCGAAGGGTCGGATCTCGGCAAAGAACATATCGCTGTAAGCGCGGCGCGGTTGGCCGTCGGGCCCGGTGTCTTCGGCCCAGAAGAACCAGTTGATGAGTTGATCCGGTTCCACTTCAAGGGTTTCCAGCGCTAGCAGGTGGCGGGCGAAGGCCTTGGTGTTGCCGGGAGCGGGTTGGCCGAGGGGAATCTCCTGCATTTCGCCGCCGTTGATGTTGTAGGTGAGACCGTAGCGACCGAGGCCGAAGTCGTCCTCTATTTCGGCGGCGTAATCGACTTCCTCCAGCGGCGACACCTGCTGATCGCCATCGGGGCTGCTGACGCGAATGACAGGCGGTTTGTTGGCGTATACCGAAACCTCAATTCGCGGCGCGATTTTGTTTTGGCGGCCGGCCGCATCCGTGAGCTCGAGTTTCCAGGATTGGGTTTGGGTTAGCGCCAACGGCGGCAACTCGGCCAATGGCTGACCGGCATGGACCTTGAGGTCGATGGACTGGTCATCAGGGCCGACGAGACGCGCACTTTGCACTGGTTTGTTGAGGTGGAAGCGGTAGGAGAGTTGTGTGCCCTCCACGGCGCTGAGGCGGCGGGTGTCTTCCACGGTTCGGCTGGGTAACCGGGTGTAGGAGGGGTATTCCAGCGCGGCATCGGCGCGGTCGAGCGTGGGGAACTCGAACACGTTCACCTGATAGGTTTCGGATTGCTCGCCATCGTATTCCACGTGAAAGGAAAACGCCTGATCCACGATGGGCAGGGTGGCGCCGAAGATGGGGTCGTCGAGGTTCTTAGTGAGATCAATGCTTCTGGTGCCCTGTGGGTCGCGGATCACCAGCGTGGCGTGGTCCGGCGCTTGATTGACGAAGTGGGCAAGCACGGCCAGCGGGGTGCCGCGTTCCACCTCAGTATTGCCCGGCTCCACCTGATCCAGCTGTGCCTGCCGAGCGATTTCTTCCGTCACGGATTCCTCTTGGCCTGGGGCTTGGGCGAAGGTGGTGGTCTGAGGCAGTTGATGCAGATTGCCGAGGCACACGCAGGTCATGAGAAACAGCAGGGTAAGCGCGGCCTGCAGGGCGAGGAGTTTACTGCGGGGAATCACTTTGCAGAACTGTGATTTCTCATAGGCGGCTTTGGCGTCGTTGATGACGCGTTCCTGCAGAAAGTTGTATTCGCCAGAATCGGGATCGGGCTCTTGTTCGATGGCAGTGAGGAGGGTGGCGTGCAGTTCGGGATGTTCAGCCTCAATGTCCCGGGCGAGTTGCTGATAGTCGAATCGTCCGCGTGAGGTGTTCATCCACAACACCACAAACGTGCCGAGCAAGAGCGCCCCGCCCAGAGCCAGCGCGGTCCATGCGGGGAACACGTCGCCGGCTTGCGCGCGGATGAGGATGACACCGGACACGGTTGCCAGTGCGCACCACCAGTAGAGCATTTGGTTCCATGTGCGCCATTGTTGTTGGCGGCGAATGATGGGGTAGAGGATGCGTTTGAGTTCGTTCATGTTGCCTCTCCGGGGGATTCAGCGGCGGCGGCGGGTTTGCGCCAAAGCCAGCCGCCCAGCCATGTCTCCAATAACACCAGCATAATCGCTGCCATGATTAGCCAGCGCCATATTTTCTGACGTTTTTCGAGTTGTTCGTCGATCAAAGTTTGTTCCCGGTTCTGCTCGATTTTGGCCTTTTCAACTGATCCCGGGGCAAAGGGGAGGTTTAACCCATCCAAGCGCTCAGGCGCCAGAGGTTCGGTGCGGCTTTCACGAGCAGACACATTCACGGCAAAGGTCACCGGCCGTGATCCTTGTAGCGTAAACAGACCCGGTTGATCGGCGTGAAAACCACTTTGACCGGCGGGAATTTGTGCGTTCGGTCCCGGGCCGGTAACGGTGCGGGCAGTGTCTGATTCGCCGGGGAGCGTGACCGGTTGGCCAACAAAATGCGCGGTCTTCAGCCGCCCACCGGTTTGGCCCAGCTCCAGCATTGAATAGAGCAGGGGCACAAACTTACTGGCCAGTGCGAGTTGGCTGTCGACCGGATGCCAGCCGCTGGTGAGAACAAAGAGATGGCCGTGGCCCAGCGGCAGATCGAGCAGCGCCGGATCGCCGTCATCAAACCGCGCCAGCACGCGCGCGCCGGGCAGACGGGCTGGGTCCAGCGTGCGATGTTTCCAGAAATGGATTTTGGTGAAATCACTGAAGCGCGGTTCGTTGAATGGCGCCAGCAGTGGGTGCTCGAAATTCACCTGGCTGAGCAGCGCGTATTTCTCCACGCTCGCCTCACTCAACGGTATGGGCCCAGATTTTGCCAGCGCGGTTAACGTGCCCGCCATCGCGTCGCTCTTCAACGGCAACAGCACCGAGTGTCCGCTTTCGGCAAACTGCCGCACACGATCCACATGCGCCGCCTCGATCGGTTCGCCAATGATCAACAGGCGATCATCCGGATGTGCCAGTTTACCCTCCAGCGCAGACGGCAGGTGCGTGAGCACCTCCACATGTTGCAGACGTGTGGTGGAGAAAGCGCGCTCGAGATAAAAGCGCATGGCCTCCGTGTCTTCGGCAGATTCGCGGCCAAGATAATGGATGCGCACTGGCTCCGGCGTGAGAGGTGCGATATGCAGGGTATTATCAAACGTCTCGGAATCGCCAAGCAGAGCGAGTTGCCAATTAGGTCCCGCAGGGCGGCGAGGCGCGGTGAGCGTGCGGCTTTGGCCAGCGGGCACATACACGGGCACGGTGTTGGTGTGCGTGGTGTCGCCTTGGCGCCAGGCGAGTTGGAACTGTTCGCGGGCGGCATCGCCGGAGTTAGTCACGCGCACGCGTTGGCCCGTGCTGTCGGTATCATCGGTCGCGTGGCCGTGCGCCAGTTGCAGGCCGGCATTGCCGGGGGCGGAGGGTGCCACCGTTTTCAGTGTGAGTTGTAGGCCGCCTGGCCAGTCATGGCCCTGTAGGCCATCTAGTTGCGCGCCTTCCTGCCGGTCGGTGAGGACAATGATCTGTTGCGGGCCGGTGTGCGGGTTTTCCTCCAGCAATTCGGCAGCGGTGAGAATGGCGTTGCCCAGATGCGTGCTGCCCCAGCCGGGTTGTAGACCGTTCAGGGCTTCGCAGGCGGCGGGCAATCGGCTGGGCTCGGGCAGGTCGCGCCATTGGTCAAACCGTAGCAGCGGCTGGGTTTGGCCGTTGAAGGTCAGGATGGAAAAAGAGTCGGAAGGTTGCACCTCAGCCAACGCGGCGCGCGCTTCGGTTAGGGTTTTCTCCCAAATCCCTGCGCGCTGCATGCTGGCGCTGGTGTCGATCAGCAACACGATTCGTTGGCCGATTGTGGCGTCGTGACCGGCAGTAACGGTGTTGCGCATAAACGGTCGCGAAAAAGCGAGTGCCATCACCGCTAACAGGGCGCAACGGACCAGCAGGAGCAAGATATCTTCCAGCCGACTTTTGCGCGTGACCTTTGGCGGATCGGCTCGCAGAAACATGAGCGAACTGAAGGTGAACTTTTCACGCGTGTTACGCCGGATGAGATGGAACAACACCGGACCGGCAATGACTAGGCTACCGAGCAGAAAGAGTGGGGCGAGGAAACTCATGCGTTGGCGTGGCGTTGAATGGTTTTGCCGCGGCGTTGCCGTTGGCGGAGATAATTGGCGAGCACCTGATCCAGTGGCTCGTCGGTGGTCACCTGCAGGTAGTCCGCCCCTAGCTTGGAACAGACGGCCCGTGCGGCGTCGCCGTGTTCGGCAAAGCGTTGCAGGTAATTACGCTTGGCGGCGGATGGATCGATGAACAGATCCTTCTCCGATTCCACATCGTGAAAGAGCAGGGTGTCTTCGAAATCGAAATCGATCTCGCGCGGATCGAGGACGCGTAACACCACGACGTCATGGCCGGTGGCAGTCAGGCGGCCGAGCTTGGCTTCCAGCTCTTCCACAGGAGCGAGTAGATCGGAGATCAGGACCATCAGGCCGCGTTTGTTGACCAGCTCCACAATCCGCTGCAGTGGCTTGGCAATGCTGGTGGCCTGACCGGCGGCGGGTTTTTCCAAGGACAACATCAATTGCCGCAAATGCCCGGGGCGATTGCGGGCTGGAAGATAATCCCGAATGCTCTCATCAAAACTCAGTAAGCCAACGGCGTCACCTTGTTGAAAGAGAAAGTAGGCGAGGGTGGCGGCCAGTGTGTGCGCATAATCGGCTTTGGTCCAATCGCCGGAGCCGAAGGTCATCGAGCGACTTTGATCGACCAACAGATGGCAACGCAGATTGGTTTCATCTTCAAACTTCTTGATGTAGTAGCGGTCGCTGCGGGCGTACACGCGCCAGTCGACATAGCGAGGGTCATCGCCGGGTACGTATTGGCGGTACTCCGTGAACTCGACAGAGAAGCCGTGGTAGGGGCTGCGGTGGATACCGTTCCAGAAGCCCTGCACCACAATGCGCGCGCGCAGTTCCAAACTGCGGATCTGCATCAGGGTGCGCGTGTCGATAAACCCATCGCGCGCCGAGTTAGCGGCGGCTTCAGGCATTCGGTTTCACTTGGTCGAGTAGTTGTTCGATAATCTTTTGCGTGGTCATGCCCTCGGCTTCCGCGCGGTAATTGACCAATACGCGATGGCGCAATACCGGGGCGGCTACGGCCTGAATGTCCTCAGCGGTTACGTGGCTGCGGCCCTGCAGGAGCGTGCGCGCTTTGGCACCGAGCACAAGGAACTGGGCGGCACGCAGGCCGGCACCCCAGCTGACCCACTCATTGACGAAATCCGGGGTGTTGTCCTGACTTGGTCGACTGGCGGCAGCCAATTGCACGGCGTACCGCACGAGATCCTCGGCCGCGGGAACCTTGCGCACGAGATCGTTGAAGCGCTGCACATCCTCGGCATTGAAAAGCGGCTCAATGGTTTCGCTGCCGCCCGCGGTGGTTTGCTGGACCACGGCTACTTCCTGATCCTCGGGTAGATAATCAATGACCACGTTGAACATGAAACGGTCCAGCTGCGCCTCGGGCAGCGGGTATGTGCCTTCCATCTCAATGGGGTTTTGCGTTGCGAGCACGAAGAAGGGTTGGGGTAACGGATGCCGTTGGCCAGCGGCAGTGACCTGATGCTCCTGCATGGCCTCCAGCAGGGCGGCCTGCGTCTTGGGTGGGGTCCGATTGATTTCGTCCGCGAGAATGATATTGGCAAACACTGGGCCGGGCACGAACCGCAACTGTCGGCCGGCATCGGTTTCGCTGAGCACCTCGGTGCCGGTGATGTCCGCTGGCATGAGGTCTGGCGTGAACTGGATGCGCGAAAATTGAAGGTCAAAAATCTCGGCAATCGATTTCACCAGCAGCGTTTTGGCCAGACCGGGCGCGCCAGTGATCAAGACATGGCCGCCGGCGAACAGGGAAATGAGGATCTCGTCGATCACGTCTTCCTGGCCGATGATGGTTTTGCCCAGCTCGGACTTGATGCGGCTGGAGCCAGTGAGGATCTGGTCCACGGTTTCAGCGTCGGTGGGGGTTTGGGTATCGGTATCCATTAGTGGGTCATTGCGTAAAAGATGATGTTGATGCCCATGGGGTAGGCCTTGGGCTCGGAGAAATTCTTGAAGTAATACTGGTTCTCGCCCTCGCGTTCCCAACCATCGCCGAGATCGGTGTTGTGGCAAATGATCACCATGAGCCGGTCCTTGTCGTCGAAGATGCCTTTGTAATGGACCTGGCTGCCGTTATCCGGCCCAGGCCGGTATTCGAAATTCATACCCTGCATGGCCTGGCCGATGGAAGGCAGCTGCGGTTTTTCCTTCAGATCGAACACGCAGTGGAAAATCGGGTGCTCCAGTGGTAGTTCCTTGGGCTCGCGTTCGGGGAATACGCGCCGCATTTCCGCCGCGAAATTATCGTATTCATCGCCACCCCAGAAATCATCTACCATTAAAAATCCGCCATTAAGCAGATAGCCGCGCAGCGCCTTCACCTCCGGCTCGCTCAGCCACAGGTCGCCGGGCTCGGCCATGTAAACGAACGGATAATCGGTGAGCTTGGGATCGGTGATGTTCAGCACCATGCCGTCCGGATGCACCTTCATCGAGGTGAGTTCCTGCAGACGATAGGAGAAATTCAGATCGGCATCCGGGTAATCAGTGGCCCATTTTCGACCGCGGCCACTATAGCTGCTGTAGCGCAAACGGCAGAAGGTAAACACATCACGCGGCATCTCGTTGTCCACCTGCCAACTTGGTACGCCACGCCGGTCGATGGACGGTGGAAAAGGGCGGGGTTGTGCCATAATCCAAGCCGCGGCTGCTATTGCGACGCCACTCAAAGCGATGAATACTTTATTTTTCATCGAGTTTCCCTTCGGTTGTCTCCCAGTCCAGTAGTAGCTTCAGTGCCTCTCGAAAACGCGGGGCCTCCTCAAGGGCCATCAGGAGATGCCGCTTGGCCTTAGGGTTATCCGGTTCACGCAACAGCTGCGCCAGCCGGTAATTTGCCTCGGCCGGATCGAGCGGGTCCAGTCGTAGCAGGGTTTGCCAGGACTCGATGGCCTGCGGTGCGTCGTTCAGCGCTTCGGCCGCCATTGCAAGGTGCCGATGGGTATCGGGCAGGAGGGGGTTCACCGCCAGTACCCGTTCGCAATTCAAACGCACTGCCTCCCAATCCTTTTGTTCGGCAGCTAGTTCCGTGAGGCGTTGGAATATCGGGTAGGCATCATCGGCCATGGCAGCAAGCGCCTCGAGTGTTTGGCGTTCAGCCTGATATTCCTCCAACTCGCGCTGTGCGCGGGCGAGCATCACGTAGGGATTGCCTTCGCCATTTGTTTGGCGCGGGAACAGCTTGATCAATTCCTTGCATGGCGCCTTGACGGCTTCCCAATCCTTGTCGTTCAACGCCCGTCGGGCCTGGCGCACAAGGAGATAAAAATTCTTCGGATGTTTCTTCGCGAACTCCTCCATGCCCGCCCGCAGGGTTTCCGAATCGGGCTTGGTCCAGTCCAGCTCCGGCGCTAGCGCCTTGGCTTTGGCCACGGCGTACGCGCGGAAGGCGGTCTCCAGTTTGTTCAATGGCTCGGTGTGCTTGGCAATGGCTGCATTGATCTCCACGCCTTCACCGAGGTCCTTGAGAATATTACGGATTGCTTCGAGTCCAAAGCGTTCGGTGAGATGTTCCACCACCAGTGAAGATTGATAATAGGCAAATTGTAGATGGAGATTACTTTCCGGCGCCAAAAACGCGCCGCTCATTTTGCTTACAGGAGTTAGTTCACCGCCAAGAATCAATTCCCGGAAGCGCGGGTTCATTCGCTGTCCCCAGGTCGGCTGTGCTTGGCGCTCCTCGTACACACTGATGCCTTCACTGAGCCAGCGCGGCATTTTGTTTCGGGTGAGTGCTAGGGTAACCGTGTGGCAAAATTCGTGCCAGAGAACGCTCTCCCAATTCGCTGGCGCAGGCATTTGCGAGGCCGGGCTGTTGGCGGTAATCACGCAGCCAAAACACACGCCAAGAAAACCCGGATTGTCCGGCATGCCGAAGGTGCGTACGCCAAAATCCTTTTGTTCGGCGAAAATTTCCACCGTGGTGCGTTGCTCGAGCTTGAGGCCGTATTTCTTGCACAACGTGTCATGCGCGCGATCGAGCAGGCGAAGAGCGCGCGGGCCGTAAATGGCCGCCTCGTGCGGGTCCATGCGGACGATGAAATTGGCGTTAGTGAGTGTAGTGTATTTACCGAGCGTGTCGCGTAGGGTCACGAGGTTGTAGGTTGTGACATCGTAGCCGTCAGATTCATGGGCGGCCTCGGTCATGGCCCAGCCTTCCTTCTCAAAGCCGAGTCGCAGCAAATCCTGCGCGAGCTGGATCTTTGCAGGTAGATACTTCTCATCAAATGCCAGTGCCTGTTTCTGGTGTGCGGATCCCTCGGCAAAGCGGTACTTCTGCGAGAGTTTTTTGCCGATCAAATGATCCACGCGCGGATTGGTTTTCCAGTGGGCCAATGCCTGTTCGCGGGATTTGCTTTCAGCGGTAGTGTCGGCGCGGAGATGGGCGATGACGCTGCGATAGGCCCAGGCCTCGGGATGATGTGGGTTCACGGCGAGCACCTTGGACAGTTGCGTCTCAGCCTCGTCGTAGGCTTCGCGATCAATTAGGCGATCGGCCATCAACAAGCGAGCACCGGCATGATTTGGGTTAGCCGTCAGAGTCGCCTGCAAATGTTGCGTCATCGTCTTGCCGTCCGAGGGCGCAAACGCGCGGGCGGCGCCGAAATGGAGATCGGCATTTTTAGGATGCCGCTTGAGCGCTAGCTGAAAGGTGCGTCCGGCCAGTTCATAATCGCTCTTGGACAACGCCAGATCGCCAATGGCCTGAGCCGTGCCGGCAAAGTTTGGATCATGTTCACGCGCCGGATGATACAGCTTATCGAGCACCAGCTTGGGGTCGGCATCTAGCTTCAGCGCGGTGCGGCCGAGTACGATCAGATCCGGAGCATTCCGGTACGCCCAGCCGCGGATACCGGCGAGGCGGTTAATTTCCGCCAGCGAATTGGTGGCGCCCTTGGGATCGTTGTTGAAATGAAACACCTCATGCGCCATCCAACGCACGCGTACGCTGCTGGCTAGCTTGGCCATGGCGTTGGTGGTGACGGTGTGAGCTTTTGCGAATTGGCCCTGAGCCATCAGCGCGCGGATGTGCAGTACACGGGAATCCTCCTGCCACGGGTTTTTGGCAATGGAATTGGTGGCGAGGCTGATGGTGTTGGTGAAGTCGCCGCGAGCGAAAGCAGCGCGGGCCTCGGCCAATGGATCCGCTGCGCTCGCGGCGAAGGCGAGTGGGAGCAATCCGATGACAAGCAGGCGAATCATTCTTCCTTCAATTTGCGTTGGGCAAGGTAACTTTGCAGGAATCGGTCTGGCGGCGCTTCCTTCCATGCGGTGAACCAAAGGTTGCCGAGCATTTGCGATCCAGCAGCCAATTGTTGATGTAAAAACTGTCTTCCGGCAGCGGGGGTTTCTTTGGAAAGTTTGCCCGCCTTATCCAGTTGATACAAGGGTTCAACTAACCGGTGTTGTCCGAGGATATAATCTATTGCTGCTTGGAATTGTCCGCTGGCCAAATCGCGGGAAGCCGGTCGTATAAGCAGCGCTGCGGGGCTAAGTTGTTTGGTGATGGCTGCGCGGTCCGGGTCGGTGGTGGCTTTGAAGAAACCGCCGTCGACCCAAGAGTGGAATCGGCGGCTGGTGGTGTAGCCTTTGGGATTTTCACCGGTCCAACCATTGAAATGCTCAGTGGTATGGAGCGGCTGCGCGGCGTCACCCACAAAATGGCTGAGGATGCCCATGCGATACACCACATTCGCTTGTGCGTTGGCAATCTCTTCCGGAGTGCCCATGGTCTTGAAGACTTGCAGATAGGAAAATGAGCTGACGAGCTTGAGATAATGCTCATTGATGCTCCAGGGCATAAACCCGGGATGGCCTTTGAGGTGGTCGGTGTTGCTTTCGGGTAACTCCAGTTTCAGTCTTGCCCGGGCTGTGGCCATTTGTTCTACGAAACGATATCGGAAATGACTCAGGGTTTCCGTCTTCAACTCGTATTGCGCAAGGTATTCGACATCAAAATAATGGTCGGGATTATTTAGGTGCTTCAACGCACGATCGCGGCTATTACGCCAGCGATCGGGTTCACCGGCTAGGAATCTGATTCGTTCACGGTTTTCAGTAGTGAAAACAAAACGCGGAAACGCCTTGGGCAACGTGTCCAGCGCGAGGTCGTTAATCAGCCGATGCCGTTCGTAATCCCACGCCTGCGCGGGAGGGACCGAAAGCCAAAGAAAAAGGGCGCAAAATAGGGTCGGAATACCGCGCCGGATCAACATTCAATGAGGCTGAAGACCGTCCAAAAGTCAGGCAACCGAAAGCTGTTCACCGGTTTTGCCCAGTTACACTACAAATGAATATCGGTGGTCTCCAGGGGAGGGTCACAACTCCCAAATTTAGAGCCTTTTCCGGTCACTTAGGAGGATGGCCTGTTGCTTGCCGTAGCCGTCAATCTGGACTGCGCCGTGCAGCGCCTAAACCATAACACATGCCCTAGGATCTTTCGCCCCTGCGTGCCATTTTCTTTGGTGCTGCCTGAAGCGTATAATCTTCTCTTGGAGAACGGCGGGGTTACTCCTCCTCGCTCGCCCACATAATAATCTCCAAAATAATCTCTAAAATATTTAAAATAGAATTTATAAAATTTATATATATCTGTATTGATAAATCCATTGCAACTTTCCAGTTGTTGGCGTCGGTTGCTTCGTTCATTGTGGCTAAGCGGTTGAAATCGTAGAGGAAGAACCCTATAAAAATCAAAGCGCCAAATATGGCGGGCTTTCTGGCTTGGTGAAGGCCAAGAATAAGGCGGATTGTATATCCAGAAAATAGAAACATTAACGCCACAAAAAAATCGAACCTAATGGTAATAGGTTTACTCCGGGGTAGGTTCCTATCAGTCCTGTTATAAGTGTAATTATTACGGTTATTCCGAGCGCCTTGCTTCCATGGTTTTCGTTTCTTAGCAGCAAATATATCCCCAGTAAGGTTCCTGTGAGCACAGACCAAATGCTGAACCAAATGAAGCTTATTGAAATATCTTGGTCTTTCCCCCAGTAGATTAATCCGAGGCCGATGAAGAATTGTATAAAAAATATAAATATGGAAGGGGTCGCTATGTCTTCCCACGGGATATGGATGTCAATTTCCCCTGTTTCCAACTCGGTGGCTGTAAACTCGAATTTTTTTGCATAATAAAGTCCTCGAGCTACTACAATTAGCACTAATGTGGTGAGCCATGTAATTAATATTTGTGACCCAAGAATCGCAAATGTTTTGGCATATAGTGATTCAAACATTATTTGGTTTATAAAAGGCGGTGCGAGGAATTATTTTTAGTTAACGCCTGATTTAAAATAATGTCCATTGTTATCACGATTGTCTAAGAATTTCTGCTAACTCAACATCTGATAATTCAACTGGGTTGGCCTTCATGCTACTTGCTTCATTGGCTTTTAAGATAATTTCGGGAAAGTCTTCTTCCGTGATTCCATAAGTGGAAATGCAAGGAATGTTCAGGTTGCGTCTCAAATTGCTCAACCAAATGGCTCCAGATTCACCGGACGAGCCAGCGCCCAGCATTTTGGACACTTCCGCAAAACGGTCGGGTTTATGTTTCGCATTGGCGGCAAAGACTTGCGGCAGCAGGGCAGCGCAGACGGCGCCATGAGGGGCGAGAAACATGCCTCCGATGGGCGCGGCAAATCCGTGCACGGCACCCAGGCCGGCATTAGCCAGAGCCAGACCGCCGCACAGGCTGGCGTAGGCCATGTCCGTACGGGCTGCCGGATCGCCGGCAAACGTCCGCGGCAAGGCGCGCGCGGCACGCGGAATGGCTTCGCGGCACAGGGCATCGGTGAGTGGGTTGGCCCGGCGGCAAGTGAAAGGTTCGATCAATTGCGTCAACGCATCCATGCCAGTGGCGGCGGTGATGGCTGGTGGTAGGTCATGGGTCAGCGCGGGGTCAACAATCGCCACGGCGGGTAACATGCGCGGATGACGCAGGCTCACTTTTACGCGTTGATCGCGGCAAGTGATCACGGCATTGCGCGTGACCTCCGCGCCCGTGCCGGCGGTGGTCGGGATGGCGATAAACGGCAAGGGCGTCTCGGTGAGCGGTTGGCCGCGGCCGATGACTTCCAAGTAATCCAGCGGTTCCCCGGGGTTGGTGGTTAAGGCGGCGATAGCTTTGCCGGCATCAATGGCGCTGCCGCCTCCGATGGCGACCACCACCTCACGCCCGGCGGCGGCCCGTACGCCTTCGGTAATGTCGGAGAGAGTCGGCTCCCCAGGGATGCAGTGCACTGCACAGTCGGACGCCCTCAGTAAATCAAGTAAAGGCGCGGCACGCTTGGGATGGCGGCCAGTGACGACGAGAACCTTTTGGCCGAATCCCTTAATGGTTTCCGGCGCTTCAGCGAGTTTGCCTTCGCCGAAAATAATGCGGGTGGCCGTGGCGAATTCGAACGCGGGGTTGGCCGAGTTACCACTCACTGTCAGCAGGGAAATGGTTGGTGAGCTTCACGGCGTGGCGGGGCTTTGCCATCATGTCGGCCACAGTATCGCGCCAAGCTGCGTAATGAGCTGTCTCTTTGTGCGCTGCGGGCGCGGCGTTGTCCCGGTACACTTCATTCAGGATAAACCGGGTAGGATCCTCATTATCCTGCAGCACGTCAAAGCGCGCGATACCCGCTTCCTGGATACTGTTGCGGGCATTTTCCAGTGACGCCTCACGAAAGGCCTCAACATAATCGGGTTTCACATGAACATGAACGAGCACAATCAACATAACCGGACGATACGCGCGCGAGCCGTGCCGGCCAATAAAATGTGTGGGCCCATTGCGCGGCCGGGAATGTGTGCTAGTTTGGGGGAGTGAAAAACTGATGAAGTCTCATCTTCCCTTTCTTCTCATTCCGATCCTCTTGATGACGTTGTTTTGGTCCACAGATAAGGATTCAACGGAAATATTGGTGGTGTTGAAGAAGCCGATGCAACTACGAGACGATCCAGAGGATCCGGTGGTGGTGGCACGAGCGCCAGCGCAATTGCCGCCTAGGGCCGTGAAGCAAATGACCCAAGCCAAGCCAGGTCAGCGTTTTGTAGTTTCCTTAGGCAATGGAGAATCGGCGACGGTGAGTTTTACGTCATCTCAAAGAACGGTGACTGGCGGCAAAGTCCTCCGTGGGGGGTTTCCCAGGCAAGCCGGCGGGAGCACTCTATGGGTGCAGGAAGGCGGGCGCTGGGCGGGGACAATGAATTTTCCGGATGGCCGACGCTTCACGTTAATGCCTCGATCTCAGGGTGGGTACGAATTAGAGCGCGTGGATTTATCACGATCGCCGACCTGTGCTTCAGGGCAGCTGGTGTATCCCTCGGAAGAGGAATTGGCGACGCGGGTGCGTCCCTTGCCCGAAGGGCTGGGGCAATGGAGTCCGCGGGAGCCCTTGCGCCGGTTAAACCCCGAGCATCGACCTCGTGATGAAAATTATCAGCGCATCAATCTTCGGACATTTCCGCGTGGCTACACGAATAGAGGCCGGCAGTCACAGGTGAGTTTGGTTCCTTTTTCCAACCGGAAGAATAAGAACAAGAGGCCGGTTGGCGAGGGGGGAAGTGTAACCATTACTTCCACGCAAACTTCAGGTGGTGGCGATGAGGATACGATGGCTTCCGGTAAACCGAGTGTGCAGGCGCGTCAGCCGTTGAAGATAAATATGCGCGGCGGCACGCAGGTGGATTTATTGGTGCTCTACTGTCGATCGGTAGCCTCGGTGTACGGTGGGGATAATGGGTTGAAGGCGGCGGCGCAATTGGCGGTGCAGAATGCCAATGAAGCATTTTCCGAAAGTGGAGCCAACGTATCCCTGCGAATGGTACATTTGGCACCGGTGAATTACACCAACGCTGGTTCGATTAGTCAGGATTTACGCAACCTTACTTTCAAAGACAAGGTGTTGGCGGATGAAATGAACCGTTTGCGAGATGAACATCGGGCGGACTTGGTGACGCTGATCTCTGACCGGCCGGCTGGCGGGGTGGGGTGGTTGATGATTCGCGCTAAGGGTATGGCGAAGATGGGCGTGAATGTGCTGGGACGCAGCTCGTTACGGGGCTATGTGCTGGCGCATGAGGTGGGGCATAATATGGGCTGCCAGCATGCTGAAGGCGATTCCGGCACATCCGCGGACGGCCTCTACGCATGGGGGTATGGGCATCGCTTTCAAGTGGTGGAAGATAACGGCGGGTCACGCCAATGCCGGACGGTGATGGCGTATACGCCGGGCCGACGTATTGGGCGATTTTCCAATCCCAACAAACTTTATCGTGGTGTCGCCACGGGATCGGAGTCTGCTAATAATGTGAAAGTGTTGAATGCTGGGGTGGAAGTCGTGTCTGGCTATCGCTAGTTTTCTTTGCTGGTTTTCGGGGTGGATCATGGTAGTTTGAGGGACACGTTTTGAGAAACTCGCGCACACCATTCTTGGTTTTGTTGGGGCTGTTATTGGCCGCCGGGTGGGCGTGGTGGTTGCCAAAATCAGTGCCGCCTTTGGTGGCGGAGGTGTTGCCGGTGCGAGCCAAGGAGCAACTGCCTGAGGCTTCCATGGCCAAACGCTACCGGCATGTGCGGTTAAACCCGGACACGGTGACGGCTGTTCAGACGGGGGATCGATTGATCACGCTGGAGTTGTTCCCGGGCGAATCAATCAAGGTACGTTTGGAGAAAGCGACGTCAACTGACCCGATGAGCACGGAGGTGCATGGGGAGGTGGTGGGGATGCCTGGGGCGGCCGTGAGTCTGATTACTTACAAAGGGGTCTTAGCCGGCAGTATTGAGTATCCCGACGGGCGGCATTTCCTCATCAACTACGCAGACGAAGAGGCGCACTCGATTGTGGAGATTAATCCAGTGGCTGTGCACGCGCCGCAGCGCGGGGTGCCGCTGGGGGCCCATCCGGAAACCTTGAGCCTGTTTCAGCCGCGCGAAGGAGGAGTGGTTTCCATGCCGCAGTTTCGGTATCGGCCGGGCGTGGTGTATCGAGTGCCGGGGTTCCCGCAGTTTACCCACGTACTAACGCTGACCAACACGCTCTCCACCAATTTATGGCCTGTGCCGCTGGCGCCGGTGATGGGCCCGCCGATAGTCGGGGTGTTGGCGTGTTACACGGGGTTGGCTGAGAAACAATGCGGGGGCAAGCGCGGGGTGGAAACCCGTGTGCGCATTTCCGTGGCGCAAGTGAACAACGCCTTTCGTCGGAGCGCGGTGACGGCTCGACTGGTGTTGCTTGGAACAGAGAAGGTCAGTCATGTGACATCTGGGAACAGTACTACGGACCTGGTGAACATGACGTTTGCAGCGACGCCGGGATTGATGAAAATTCACGAACAGCGGCAGCGCCATCGTGCTGATTTGGTGACACTTTTCACTGGCGCAAGCCCTCAAAATATTATGCATGGCAGTAGTTGGATGCTCAACAGCACGAACGGCGCGCCGGCTTATGGGTTTAATGTGGTGGAGGCGATCTACGCGCCGACGTCGGTGTTCGTGCATGAGATTGGCCATAATCTAGGGTGTTCACATGCGACGAACGATGTGGGCGGGTTTATGCACGGCGCGTTTACCAATTCACATGGATGGAAATTCGGCATCACTACAAACGGAAACACTTATCCGATGCGCACATTGATGTCTTATGGAATGGGGCGACGGCTGGGCTATTTTTCCAATCCAAATGTCAGTATCTGGGGTGTGCCCACCGGGGATACGAATTTTGCGAATAACGCTTTCACCATCCAGCAAATGTCGCCGGTGGTGGGTTCATACTTCACTGAAATCATTCACCACACGCAGTTGGTTCCGAATGCCCAGCCGATTTCAATTCTACCTGGCACCACCAATCGCCCCGGCGTTCGGCAGCCGCGAAGGATTTTTTGGGGCACCGGGGAGTAGCTACCGGCGCTTGCCGATGCACCACAAATGCTGGTGGGTGCGCAGAAACAGCTGGCCGTCTGAGGCGGCGAGGGAGCTGTTGGTGAGGATGCCGTCTAAGGCGTTGATGCCGAGCAGTTCAAACTTCGGGTTGGCGCGCAGGACAATAGTTTCGCCGGATTGGTTCGGGATGTAAATTCGGTCTCCGGCGAGAATCATCGAGCTCCAGGATTCCTGTTTGGGGCCGCGGCCACGCACGCGTTCGGAAAACTGCACTTCACCGGTTTTCAGGTTCAGACATTCCATGATACCATTGGTGTTCAGTACGTAAATGTGGCCCTGATAAATCACGCCGCTGCCCAGGCGGTTAGGCGTGCGCTCGGTGCGCCATAAGGTTTGTGGGGTCACATCGCCCCGGCCTCCAGCGGTCACGGCGACGGAGGTGCCGAAGTAACCGCCCATACCGACGACTACGTTTTCCCCCGCGATGGGGGAGGAATAGATAAGCGGGTTGAGGCCGCGGCATTGCCACAGGCGTTTGCCGGTGCGAGGATCAATGCCGGCGAGGCTGCCGGGGTAATTCATCACCAGTTCCGGCCCGTTTTTGGTGGGCACCAGAATGGGCGTACTGAAGCTACAGATCCATTTGGAATCTTTGTTGCCGCGGAAACCATCGGTGCGTCCCTCAATGCTGACAGCGGGGTCGTTGAGCTGCCACACGGTTTTGCCGGTACGCTTGTCGAGGGCGATAAGGTGGGCCTTGGGATCGGGGCCACGGTAAATGTAAACCAGATTGCCATGAATAACCGGCGAGGCGGCGGAACCCCACGTGAACTGAATCTTGCCCAGATCCCGTTGCCATAGAAGTTTTCCGGAAAGATCATAACACACGGCCCCGGCGGAACCGTACACGGCCACCACGCGTTCGCCATCGGTGGCGGGGGATTCGCTACAGTATGGGTTGGTGCGATGGGAGTTTTCGGGGTCCGAATATTTCACGGTGCGTCGCCAAAGCTCTTTGCCGTCGAGGCGATCGAGGCAGATGAGGGCGCGCTCCTGTTCCTCTTCCAGCGGTTGTGTGAGGAAAATCTTTTCACCCCACACGATCGGCGTGCTGTTGCCGCGGTATGGGAGTTCGACCTTCCATGTGATGTTCTCCGTGGCACTCCACTTGAGTGGTAGGTGTTTCTCAGTTGTGATGCCCACGCCCGTTGTCCCGCGCCACATGGGCCAGTTGTCGGCGTAAAGGTTGAGGGACAGAAGAGCGAGCGCGCAGAGCTTGAGGAGGGCTTTCATGGCTATTGGGTGGACGAGTTGTTCTTGACGGAAATTCAAGGGTTCTATCAAGTTTAAAACGTGAGTCAGGACACGGATACAACTCGGATTGTGGATGCGGTGGAGGATGCCGAATCTAAAACCAGTGCAGAATTTGTGGTGGCGATCGAGCCGAGCTCGGGATCCTATCGGGATGTTGATTTGCTTTTTGCCATTGGCCTAAGTTTTGTCGCCTTACTGTTTGCCTTTTTTGGTCCCGTGCTAGTGGCACCGGATTGGTTGCCGCTCAACCTCAGCATTCTGTTTGCGGTGAGTTGGGTATTCAGCGCCCACACACCGTATCTGCGGCGAATTTGTTGCCCCTCGATCCGGATGGGGCAGCAGGTGAGGGAAAAGGGGCAACAACATTTTTTGAATCAAGGCGTGGGACAGACGCGCGGGCGGACGGGTATTCTCGTTCTGATCTCTCAATTGGAACGCCGGGTGGAAGTGGTGGCAGACAGCGGGGTGATACGCGCCGTGGACGCTGATCGCTGGCAGGCGTTGCTTGAAAATATTCAAGCGGGGTATGAGGGACAGGATCTGGTTGGCACCGGGGTGCAGGCGGTCAATCAGTTGGGGAATTTTCTGGCTGAACCCCTGCCGGTATCGGAAGACGATATCGATGAACTTTCTAACATGCCCACTCTTCATTAGTCGTGGTTATCCCTAGCAAACTGAGTCGCTGGTTGGTCCGGTTGATCCCGATACTAGTGTTGATCGGCACTGCCAGCGAGCTGTCGGCGCGTTTGGGCGGCGGTGGTGGTTATAGTGGCGGAGGAGGAGGAAGCAGTAGTAGCGGTGGTGGTGGAGGCGGAGGGGATGCTGAAGCGATTATCTGGCTGATCGAAATGTGGGCTCGTTTTTGTATCCGCTATCCATATATCGGATTGCCGCTCACTGGTTTTGGGATCTACGGGTGGTGGAGGATTAAAGACAATGAAGTGGAGTCGGTGGTGGTGGCCCCTGCGCGGGTTCAGTGGAATGAGCTACGGAAACATGATGAGAATTTTTCAGAAGTGTTGTTCCGGGATTTCGGCTATTCTTTGTTTGCTAAAATCCATGAAGCACGTGGTTCAGGGAAACTGAGTCGATATCGGAATTACCTGCAGGATCGTGCTCTAACGCGCATGGAAAATTTGAGCCAAGGGATTCAGGATGTGCAGGGGGTTGTTGTTGGGGGGATGCAGGTGGATCGCTTGAAGGTTCCTGCAGGCCCCAATGAATACGCAACCGTCAGGCTCCGGTATGATGCAAACTATACGGAGATTACTCAGCGAGGGGCGCGCTCAGTTTATATCCGGCAGGTATGGCATTTGAGTCGTCGGGCCGGGGCGCTGAGTCCGTCTCCGGAAATTGTTAGTGCCTTGGGGTGTGTGGGGTGTGGTAGTGCGGTGGAGCCGGCTCCGGAAGGGACGTGCCCGCACTGTGGGAACCAATATGAACGGGGAGAGCATCATTGGGTTGTTACTGGGATTCACGATATTTACTCCCGGGAAGTGGGGCCGCCCCTCACGTCCAAGGCCGATGATGTGGGCTATGATTTAGCGACGGTGATGGACCCGGATTTGGATGCCTCTTTGGCGGTCTTTATGCAGGCGCATCCGAATGTGGATCTTACCAAAATCAATGATCGCCTAAGTCACATTTACTTCACCTTGCAAAAGGCATGGAGTAGTCAGGATTTGGATGCCTTGCGGCCCTTTGAGACCGACTGCTTATTTCAAAATCATAAGTACTGGATCGAGGAATACCGGCGACAAGGTTTGCAGAACATTTTGGAAGAGGTGAAGTTGAATGAGGTGGAGTTGGTCAAGCTGAGGTCCGATAAATTTTATGATGCGATTACCTATCGCCTGAGGGCCTCCATGGTTGATTACACGGTGAATGCCGGTGGGGACGTGATGTGTGGGAGTAAGCGGAAGGGTACCACCTTTAGCGAATACTGGACTCTGGTGCGAGGTCGGGAATGCGGTGATCACGATAAGGGCGATGGCGCCTGCCCGAATTGTGGTGCCGAATTGAAGATCAGTATGGCGGGTGAGTGTGAATACTGTGGAAGCAAGCTGACCAGCGGGCAATTCGACTGGGTGTTGAGTGAAATTCAGCAAGATGAAGAATACTACGGATAATGATGACAGATCTCGATCAAGCGGTTCAATCACTCGGCCTTTCAAAATATCAACGACACATCTTTCTGTGTGCGGACCAGACTGAGGCGAAGTGCTGTGACACAGCAGCGGGGTTGGCGGCGTGGGATTATCTAAAGAACCGTTTGAAGGAGTTGCAGCTCGTGGGCTCGGAACCACAGGTGTGTCGCACCAAGGCGAACTGTCTGCGCGTGTGTCTGCGAGGGCCGGTGGCGGTGGTGTACCCGGAAGGTACCTGGTATCACTCATGCACGCCGGAGGTACTGGAACGGATCATTCAGGAACATCTGATCAGTGGGCGCGTGGTGGAGGAGTACGCGTTTGCGAGTGCAGAAGGAATCGTCGCACGCGGAGACGCGGAGGCGCAGAGAGAATAAGGGTTCTTCGCGGCTCTGTATGCGAATTAATTTAGCCTTTGATACAGCTTTCCACGTAGTCGACGATGAGTTGGTCTTCGTCGGCGGCGGTGAGGGTGACGCGCAGGAGCTCGGCTGGGTCGATGTTCTTCTCACGGAAGAACTGGCGGTCTCCGCCTCAGCCGTACATCAGGTCGGCGGGTAGGGCGCCCTCGAGCTTGGCTCGGGCCTTGACGATCAGGCGAGGGAGCCAGGCGATGCCGGCGATCTCGTCGGTCTTGGCGGGGAACTCACTCATCTCCATCCGACGCGCAGCCGGTTGGCTGTTTAGGTCGTTGGTAAAATAATCGAGCCGCACGGCTTGTACTTCCTCAACGTGTTCGTAAACGACATCGCCCCAGCGGATGTAGTCATCACAGAAATCAAACATCTCCTGTGTGCTGCAGCCAATAGATTCGAGGAAGGCCGGTTCATCGCCCTCGAACATAGTCTCGGGGCTTTGGCGGCCTTCCTGATGACGTTCGACGCCTCGGTAGAAGAGGGCGTGAAATTGGCGTTTCCAATCGTCGCTCATTAGCCGCGCAGGCCGACTTCGGCCATGAGTTTATCGGTGGAGGTGTAGGCTTCGGTGACCCATTCCACAATTTTGCTTGGATCTGGCGCGTACTCTAACTCGAGGCTGATGGCGCCGTCAAAGTCGAGATCCTTGATCGCCTGCAGATAGGGTTGGAAAGGCACCACGCCGTGACCGGGCGGCAGGTCGCCATGTACTTTGCCGTCGCAATCAGAAATATGCACGTGCCCGGCGCGACCCTTGAGGGCGGCGAGGCTTTCGGGCGGACTGTTGCTCAGTAGCATATGGCTGATGTCTATATTGGCCTTCACGGCAGGGCGATCGACATCGGTCAGGTAACGGTCCATTTCGGCGATGGTGTTGACCAGAGACATGTGAAAGGGCTCGAGCTCGATGACAATTTCTAGATCGCGTTCCGCGGCGTAATCACCTAGCACCTGCACATTCTCCACGGCGAAGCGCCATTGTTCCTCGGGCGGGATGACTTCCTTCTGCCAAATGTATTCGCCGATCACGAGAAGGTAATTCTTTGCCTCGAGCGTGGCGGCCATATCGAGATAGCGCTTGCAGCGTTCAACGTGAAATTGCTGCACAGATGGATTGAAGTCCACTAGCCCTACGCTTACGCCCACCACGCTAATGATCGGCAACTGCAGCTCATCGCAGGTCTGCTTGACGGTGGCGATGCGGTCATCCGCATTGTCATCGAGTGGATCCTGAAAAATATCCACGCAATCAAAGCCGAGTTCCTTGGTCTTATGCAGCCCGTCCACCAGCCCGATTCCGTGCTGTTCCCAGGCGGAGTTAATCATGCCTAATTTCATTTTATACTCCTGTGATTTCTTTCAGTTCAACGGCCCGATGTTGTTCGGCACTTAGATACGCTGCTTCCACTAGGGCCATGGTGTTTAAATTGTCCCCGCCGTCGATGGCCGGTTTGTCACCGGTTTCCAAGGCCACCAATAGCTGGGCCATGGTGCCGATAAAGGCGTCAGGAAACCAGCTTTCTTCCCACGTGGGCGCAGTGAAATTCGCGTCTCCTTTCGTGGCGTAGCGGATGGTTGAGGGCGTCGTGTAGGGATCCTGGCACCAGCCGATATCGCCGATGGCGAGACCGTCCATGCCCTCAATGCGCCATTCGATACCGATGTCCGCCGGGGCGCCTTCGCGGGCGGGGCCGGTCCAAGTGTCGTCAATGGCGATTGCTCGCAGGCCGTTTTCATATTCGAGTATGTAGCTGGCGATGCCGTCGGTGTGAGTGAAGTTGGTGCGCGGATCGGGGCGGGTGGAGCAATATATGCGCTCGGGATCGCCGAACCAATAGCGGAACATGTCCATATGATGAATGGACATGATGCGTAGGGTCACCCAGCCCTGACGTTCCTGCCAGGGCATCCAGTGTGGAATGCCGCGCATGTCGAGGGTGGCGAGCACGGGGTCGCCAAGAGTGCCGTTTTCGAGCAGTGTCTTGGCAGCGCGTACGGATTGGTCGTAGCGCATGTTTTGGTTCACAGCTAAGACGATGCCGGCGTCTTTGCAGGCTTCGACAGCCTCGACGGCCTCGGCGTAATTGGACCCCAGCGGTTTCTGCGCGAGAATGCCTTTGACGGTACCGCGCGCGCAAGCGGCCTTGATAACCTCCAGTTGATTGTCCGGCGGTACGGCGAGATCGAGCACCTCAATGGATTCGTCATCCATCAATTGATCGATGGAATCGTACACCGTGCCGATGCTGTGGCGCTCGGCGCAGGCGGCGGCATTGGCGGCCGTGCGGCTGGCGATGGCAGCGGGATTGAAGCCTGCCTTGCCATAGGCGACGAGATGGCAGTCGCTCATGATAAACCCGCTGCCGACGCAGCCGATGCGCCAATCTTTGCGTTCGGGGAGGGGGGGGTGGATGTTTAGATTCATGACAGGGATTTTTCGCCCGCGCCGGTGGTGGCGTCGGCGGCGGGGTCCCAGAAATCGGTTTTGCTTTCGAACAGTTTGGCGCCCAAATCCTTGATGGCGGAGTCGGGCAGTTTCTCGAGCGGCGCGTATCGCGGATGGTGGGATTCCTTGTAGGGATCGTTGTGCTTAGTGTTGTAGCAACAGATCAGAGACCAGCGCGGATCGGGCGAGGTGTTTTGGTCGGAGCGATGGAGGAGATTGCTGTGGAAGAAAAGTGTGTCACCCGGATCGAGTTCCACGTAGACAAGCTCCATGGTTTTGGTGGCTTCGTCGGTGCGCTCGGGGTCGGCGCCGGTTTGGTCGCCGTACCGACCGTGTTCGATACGGCCCATCTTGTGGGAGCCCTTCAGCACTTGCAGGCAGCCGTTGGCGCGGGTGTTGGGATCGACGGCGATGAAGGCCGAGCCCATGTCGGGAAAGAGACAGCCGTTTTGGTACCAGTAACCGTAGTCCTGATGCCAACTCCAGGCGCCGCCGGTGCGCGGCTGCTTGATGCTCATCTTACTGTGGTAATGATAGACCTCATCGCCGAGGAGCGCTTCCATGGCGTTAACGACGCGTTCGCTACGGGCGATGGCTCCCCAGAGATCTTCGCCGGCGGAATTCCATAGAACAAGCTGGGCTTTGCCACCTTCGCCGTCCTCGAGATCGTAGGCGTGGTCCTGAAAGGATTGATCGGCCTGCGCGGCGGCGCGAAGGATGCCCGCTTCCTCGGAATCAAAGAGGCCGCGTAGAATGAGGTAACCGTCCTCCTGAAAGGACGTGATTTGATCGGCGGAAACCGAAGGCATGAGCCCACGATGCCGAGCGGGCCGTCGACTGTCAATCGTCCTTGCCACCGGCCCAGTCGGGGCGTTGGCGCAGGTGATATAAACGCTCGCCGGCTTTGCGTTCCAAGTAGACTCCTTCGTCCTCACGATCGGCGTAATCCTCGATATTGATCGTACGATGATCGACATAGCCGAGGTTGATCTGCTGGCACACTTCCTTGGGAATCCCGGTGGCCAGCGTGACGGTGGCGCGTGGATGCTCGTTGCCGTCGTCGTCCACAGTGCCGATGCCCTTTACATGTCCGCTATGCGCGAGCAGTCCCCATGGAAAATCCTTAAAGCGATCCCAGTGATGCAGGAGATAGGCGGAGCAGTGGTAGCCGATTTGTTTGATGATGTCGCCGTGCGAAAAGCTCACCTCGGTAATATGCGGCGCGTAGATGATCAGCTCGCCGCCATCGGCCAGCACCGGCTCGAGTTTGTACATGCATTTGCCACCGACCCAGAGATCGTCATACATCTTTGGCGCACAGGAAACGATGGTGTGAAACGGGCGCGACTTGTAGGTGATGTGCTCCTTGGCGGAGAGATCGCCGGCGGCATCCCAGGCGCCTTCAGGGGTGCCGAAGAACAGGCCTGCGAGCGATTTGTCCGGACGTACCACCATACAGAAGCAGGTCTTCTCGATATCCACCATCGCGGCCGCGTGATCCACCACTTTACGCACGGGCGTCCATTTGCTGCCGATGATCATCGGATTGGTCACCACCGCGCCGAGCCAGTGGAAAAAGTTTAGCACGTCGGGGCCACTGATGCCGGGGAAGAGATATTTGTTGCCGCCGGAAAAGCCCACGACCTCATGAGGAAACACCGGACCGAGGATCATCGCCTGATCGTAGTCGTAAATCGTCTTGTTGATTTCCACCGGGACCTCCATCTCAAACCGGCCACCGGACAATTCGCCGATGGTGGCGGCGGGAATGGTGCCGATGTTGCGGAGCATCTCGGGGTTGTCCCACTCGTGATTGTGAAACACCACGTTCGCGTACTGGCCGCGGCGTTCATCGAGCGTGATCTCCAGCCGTTCACAAATCGCCTCCTCGCTCATGGCGTGATGCGTGCCGAGCGCAATCATCACATCCAGCTTGGCCGCACTCGCGCCAATCTGCGCATGAATGGCCTTGAAGAGCTGGCCCACTGGAGCGGTGCGCGTGTGGTCCGGTACAATCAGCAATACCTTCTTGCCGGTGTATTCGGCTGCAGGCAGTGCTTCGACCACAAGTGAATTGACCTGTTCACCGGTCAGGGGGGCGTCGGCGGTTGCGGTTTGGGACAGGGTGTTCATGTTAATCTCACGCAGAGCCGCGGTGGCAAGTTGGTTAAATGGTTTGCGACAGAAATCCTCCATCCACGACAATGTCAGATCCAGTCACAAAGCTGGCGGCCTTTTCACTGGCGAGATACACCGCGGCTCCGGCGAGTTCGCTGGGATCGCCGAAACGGTTCATTGGAGTATGGCCGAAGATCGCCTTGGCGCGGTCGCTCGGCGTGCCGTCTTCGTTGTAGAGAAGTTTCTTGTTTTGTTCGGCGGGAAAAAAGCCGGGCGTGATGCTGTTCACACGCACGCCGGTGGTCGCCCATTCGCGGGCAAGGAATTGGGTGGCGCTCAACACGGCCGCCTTGGAGGCGGAATAGGCGATCACCTTTGAGAGCGGTAGATGCGAGGTGACGCTGGCAATGTTGATAATGCTGCCCTTGCCGCGCTTGCACATGGCCGGGCCAAATTCCTGACAGGGCAACAGCAGCCCGCCGACGAGGTTCAGATCAAACACCTTCGCCCAAGCGGGCAGGGGGATGTTTTCAAACGGCATCTCCGGCGTGACGGTGGCATCGGGATCATTGCCGCCGGCAGCATTGAGCAATACCGACGGTGCGCCGAGCGTCTCGGTCACTGCCTCGTGGCAGGTCTTGAGACTGTCCGGATTCATGGCGTCGCAGGTGAAAAATTGTGCGGTTCCGCCGGCTTCGGTGATTTCCTGAACGCGTGCCTCACCGCGCTCGGCGCTCCGGCCCACCACGGCAATTTTCGCCCCAGCCTCAGCCATTGCCACGGCACAAGCCCCGCCGAGGGCGCCGGTGGCGCCGATCACCACAGCTACTTCATCGGTTAGATCAAATAAACTCATGAACGGGCGACCTTGCCCGATGGGTTTGAGGGCGAAAAGAAAATAACGGTTGGCGACAGGGCGCGCGGCCGTTAGCTTGCCGCCGATGAGCGATTTGCCCCAACCGGAGGTGGTGATTACCCATGAGAGCGATCTGGACGGCTTTGTGTCCGGTCACCTGCTGCAGCGGCTGGCGAACCACCTGTTCGGAGGCCCCACAAAATTGCAGGCTTGGAACTACACTAACTTTGAGAAACGCCCACTGCGCGAGGATTGTGCGTGGGTGTGTGATCTGAATTTTTGCAAACGTATGGATCGCGACAACTGGCTGATCGTCGATCATCACCGCACCGATCATCAGCCGCAAAATGCGCGGTTGATTTTGAATCACGACAAGTCAGCGAGTCTGCTTTCCTATGAGCTGTGCAAGGAGCACGGTCTTGGCAATGAGACGCTTGACCGGCTCGTGCACTACTCCAATGTGGGCGACCTGTATCTCACCGACGATCCGGAGTTCACCGAGGCCATCGATTATGGCAGTCTCATCAAGCAGTACATGTTTTGGAATATCGCCAAGCTTATCGATGGCGATTTGGAGTCGTTGGTGGATCACCCGCTGCTGAAGGTTATTCGAACGCGGCGCGAAGTGGAAAACCCGATCGGCTTTGAATACGCAAAGGCGAATCTCAAACCACTCTCGGACACCGTAGCCATGGTGGAATCACCCATTGGCGATACCAACGCCGTGGTTCATCGCGTTCTCGAAGAAGCACTTACCCCACATCCAGTGATCCTCACTGCCAGTACGTTCAACCGGTCTGTGAGCGTGAGTCTGCGCAGCCGCAATGGTGAAGCTCTGCCGATCGCGAAGCTCCTGCAAGGCGGAGGCCATCCCAATGCCTGCGGAGCTGGCCTGCCCAAGCACATCCAGCGCATTCCGGACGCCGTGGAGTATCTTAAGAAAACCCTAAACCCCAAACCGGGCGGGGACGGGCTTACTAATCTCGGCGATTTGCTAGATGGCTAGTTAGCGCTCCAGCCACGCTTTCAGTTTGCGCAGGGCCGCCGCGCGGTGGCTGAGCATGCCCTTGATCTCCGCGCCGAGCGTCCCGAAGGTGTCCACAAAATTTTCCGGCACAAACAGCGGGTCATAGCCGAATCCTTCACTCCCGGCGGGTGCCTCGGCGATGTGACCTTCGCAGGCGCCTTCGAATAGTTCTGGTTGTCCATACGCTCCTGCGCGAGCTAATGCCAAAACGCATCGAAAACGCGCTGTGCGTTGATGTTCTGGTTCGCCGTCAAGCGCGGTCAGCAGTTTGGCGTTGTTGGCTTCATCGGGGCTGTTGCCATCAGTGGTGCCGCTGGCGTAGCGGGCGCTTCGCACGCCGGGTGCGCCGTCTAGCGCGTCCACCTCTAGCCCGGAATCATCGGCTAATACCCAGCCTTCGGTGAAGTCTTCGTTATGCTTAAGCCAATCGACCAGCGACAATGCTTTCTTCACAGCATTACCGGCAAATGTGGCGGCGTCTTCCTCGACTTCAGGCGCGTCGGGATAGTCCTTAAGTGTTCGACACTCGAAGTCGTCGCCGAGTAGCGCCTGTATTTCTTCCGCCTTGTGGGTGTTGCCACTGGCGATGACAATGCGCGTGGGCATCAACCTTTGGTCACGCCGTTGAGCAGATCTTTTATGCCGCCCAATGACCCAAGCACGCCGGTGGCCTCATATGGTACATACACGACCTTATTGTCCTTACCAGAAGTCATTTCCTTAAGACTTTCAAGGTAACGTACGGCCACGAGATATTGGGCGGGGTCAGTGCCGGTGGCTGAGAGGCCTTCCTGAATCTGTTGGATGGCGTTACGTTCTGCTTCTGCCACGCGAATACGGGCCTGTGCTTCGCCATCGGCTTCTAGAATTGCAGCTTCGCGTTCACCTTCAGCACGTTTAATTTGAGACTCGCGAATACCTTCGGCCTCAAGAATTGCGGATTTCTTTTCGCCCTCCGCCATGAGAATGGCGGCCCGTCGGTCACGCTCGGCGCGCATTTGTTTCTCCATCGCCTGCTGAATGTCGTGCGGCGGGGTGATGTCTTTGAGTTCCACGCGGTTGACTTTCACACCCCATTTGTCAGTGGCTTCGTCCATGACTTGGCCAAGTTCGCTATTAATCTTGTCGCGCGAGGTGAGGCATTCGTCGAGGTCCAGTTTGCCGACGACATTCCGGAGGCTGGTTTTGCAAAGCTTCTCGATTGCGTCGGGCAGGTTGGCAATCTCATAGACCGCGGCGTGAGTATTGGTGATTTGGAAGTACAGCATGGCATCGATCTCGATGGTCACGTTGTCTTTGGTGATCACATTTTGCTTTGCAAAATCGAAGACTTGTTCGCGCAGATCAATGGTTGTCCGTTCGGCGGTTATTACGTACTCAATGCCACTGACATCTGTTTTTTTGTAGCGCCAGAAGATCGGGCGGGGTCGGTCCATCACGGGGATGATGAAGTTAATGCCGCTCGTCAGGGTGCCCTTGTAGGAGCCAAAGCGTTCAATCACCATGGATTCCTGCTCTTTCACAATTTTAACACAGCTGACGATAGCGGCAACGACCACGAGGGCAAAAAATGCGGCTATCGCAGTTCCAAACATATTGCCGAACATTGGAGTAATAATATTTTCCATTATTTAGGGGTTTTCACTAATGCTTACCACGGCCTTACTGCCTTCCACTCGGAGGACGGTGACCCGTGAACCTTCTTCGATAACGATATTTTTGTCTGATATAGCGCGCCAGGATTCACCGCCGATTTTAACCCGACCCTGACCGGAATTGGAATCGATGGTCTCGGTTATGGTTCCCGGCTGGCCTTCGTAACGTTCCACGCCGGACTCCAATTCCTTATTGGGGTTGACCATTAATTTCTTCCATAGTGGGCGAACGATCAAGAGAAGTAGTAAGGAGCTGGTACCGAATGAAACTAGTTGCCAAGAAGTGGAAAAACCGGCTTTGGCCATTACAGCGGCGATCAGGCACCCCAAGCCGATTGGGCCGGCAAAGAAGCTGGCGGAAAATATTTCCGCTAGGATTAATGCTGCCGCAATGATGATCCAAATTAACCAATCCATTTGTTTATAATTTCATTTAATGCCGCCTTGGTGTCAATCAGGGGTTATGCCGGTTGAGCTTCACGGGTTTCTCGGCATTTCTTCGCATTTTTAGGTTCAACAATTCCACCCCCACTGCGAAGGCCATGGCAAAGTAGATGTAGCCTTTTGGAATGTGAAAGCCCATCCCTTCGCCGAGCAAAGCTGTGCCAACCAAGATCAGGAAGCTCAAGGCGAGCATTTTGATGGTGGGGTTGTTCTCGACAAATTCGCCGATGGCCTGCGCACACAGCATCATGACACCTACGGCAATGACAATGGCGATGACCATCACCGGGATATGCTTGGCCATGCCCACGGCGGTGATCACGGAGTCCAGTGAGAAGACCAGATCGAGCACGGCAATTTGGGCCAGCACCGCGCCGTATGTCGCCACCTTGGTGGATTGTTCCTCTTCGCGGTTGCCGGAGAGGGAGTGGTGAATTTCCTGCGTGGATTTCCAAATGAGGAAGAGACCGCCTAATAGGAGGATGATGTCTCGCCACGAAATGAGTTGCCAACTGATTTCTTGAGCTGCTTGGAACTTTTCAAGCTCAGCAGGGTCGGTTGTTTCGTGGATGAGATCCTCGTTAATGATCAGCTTTTCAGCAATGGGCTGCAATTCAGGATCCACACTGCCAATGGTGAACAGGGTGTTTTGTGCGTTCATCACCCAGCTGATCGACAACAGCAGCAAAATGCGCAGGACCATGGCCAGAGCGAGACCGGTGAGGCGGGCTTTCTTTTGCTGATGCTGGGGCAGCCGGTCAACGAGAATGCTAATAAAGATGATGTTGTCGATGCCCAGCACAATCTCCAGCACGGTGAGTGTGAACAAGGCAATCCAAGCCTCAGGTGATGCAATCCATTCCATGACAAGTATCCTTGGCGTCGGGAGGGTGATTTTGAGAGGGAATCAAAAAACGGCAATGAAGGGTTACTGACAATCCGCCATTGCAGCGGGCGACGGTTTTCACCATTATCCCCGCCCCATGTCCCAGATGCGCCGCCAATATCCGTTTCATCTCATCGAGCCCCAATGGCAGAACCGATGGGAAGCGCAGGAAACATTCCGTGCCTTTAACCCCGGTCAAACGCCGGCGGCCGAGCATCCCTTTGCCGGGCGCCATGGCGAGGCGGCGCCGGAGAGCCTCGAAAAATACTACATCCTCGACATGTTCCCGTACCCTTCGGGCGCAGGCTTGCACGTGGGACATCCGGAAGGCTACACGGCCACCGATATCTTGGCGCGCTTTGAACGCATGCGTGGCAAGCATGTGTTGCATCCAATGGGTTGGGATGCCTTCGGGCTGCCGGCCGAGCAGTACGCGATTAAGACCGGCCAGCATCCGCGCCAGACGACCGAGGAAAATGTCGCCAACTTCAAGCGACAGATCAAGAGCCTGGGATTCAGCTATGATTGGAGTCGGGAAGCGAACACCACCGAGCCCGGTTATTTCAAGTGGAGCCAATGGATATTTTTGCAGTTGTACAATTCATGGTTTAACCCCGCCACCAACAAGGCTGAGTCGATCGATACGCTGAAGTATCCGAGCGATGTGGTCAGCGACGAGGCTAAGCGCGCGTATCGTGACGAGCATCGGCTCGCGTTTGTTTCCCATGCACCAGTGAACTGGTGCCCTGAGTTAGGCACGGTGCTGGCCAATGAGGAGGTGATCGATGGCAAGAGCGAGGTGGGTGGTCATCCGGTTGTGCGCAAGCCAATGCGCCAATGGATGCTGCGAATCACAGTCTTCGCTCAGCGGTTGCTGGATGATCTGGAAACGATCGACTGGAGCGATTCGTTGAAGGAAATGCAACGGAACTGGATCGGTCGCAGTGAAGGGGCAGAAGTGACATTTACGGTTCAGGAATCCGACGGAGAGATTGTCGTTTTTACCACACGGCCGGATACGTTATTTGGGGCGACGTACATGGTGTTGTCGCCGGAACATGAATTGGTGGATGCGCTCACCACCGAAGCGCAGCGCGAGGCGGTGAGGGCGTATCGTGAGGCGGCCGCACGCAAGAGCGATCTGGAACGCACGGAATTGGCGAAGGACAAGAGCGGTGTGTTCACTGGCGCGTACGCGATCAATCCGGTGAACGAAGAGCTCGTACCGATTTGGATCGCCGATTACGTGCTGTCAAGCTACGGCACCGGCGCGATCATGGCCGTGCCTGCACATGATGAGCGCGATCTGGAGTTTGCGCAGAAATTTGAACTGCCCGTGCGCGTGGTGGTGGAAGCTCCGGAAGGGGAATCGCTCGGATTCACTGGCAACGGCAAGAGCGTGGAGAGCGGTTTTCTCAATGGCCTGTCGACGCCTGAGGCTAAGACGAAGATCACCGATTGGCTGCAGGAAAACGGCAAGGGTAAGCGCACGATCAATTTTAAGCTACGCGATTGGCTGTTCAGTCGGCAGCGTTACTGGGGGGAACCGTTCCCGATCTTGTGGCGCGATGGCCGGCACGAGGCGATTGCCGAGAGTGATCTACCTGTGTTGCCGCCGGAGCTGGATGACTACAAGCCCACCACCGAGGGCGATCCGCCGCTGGCACGCGCGAGCGATTGGGTGAATTTGCCCGATGGCGCCACGCGCGAGACCAACACCATGCCGCAATGGGCGGGAAGTTGCTGGTATTACCTGCGTTATCTCGACGCGCAAAATGACGAGCGTTTTGTCGGTGAGGCGGCCGAGAAATACTGGATGAATGTCGACCTCTATGTGGGCGGCACGGAGCATGCGGTGTTGCACCTGCTCTACGCGCGGTTCTGGCACAAGGTGTTGTTTGATCTCGGGCATGTCTCCACGCCGGAACCGTTCCAGCGGTTGGTGAATCAAGGCATTATCCTTGGTGAAGACGGCCAGAAAATGAGCAAGAGCCGCGGCAACGTGATCAATCCCGACGTGGTGATTGAGGAATACGGCGCCGACGCCTTCCGCCTGTACGAAATGTTTATGGGCCCGCTGGAGATGATGAAGCCGTGGAACACGCAGGGCGTCGAGGGCGTGTACCGATTCCTCGGCCGCGTGTGGCGATTGTTCATCGATGACAGCAGCTACAAGGATTACGAACAAGCCGTCACCGCCACGCCGGACTCCGCCGAGTCCGGGTTGATGGAGTTGCAACTGCACGCGGCTATCACCGATGCAGCACCGACCGATGACCAATTGAAGGCGCTACACGCCTGCATCAAGAAGGTCACCGAAGATCTCGAAGGGATGCGCTTCAACACGGCGATCTCCGCGCTCATGGTGTTCACCAATGAGGCCTCCAAATGGGACATGCGCCCGCGCGCGGTGTTGAGCCCATTCCTCAATCTGCTGAATCCCTTTGCACCGCATCTGGCCGAAGATCTGGCCGCCCGATTGGGGGGCGAATACGCCGGCACGCTGGCCTATCAACCGTGGCCCGCGTATGACGAAGCGTTTTTGGTCGAGGACACCATCGAATTCCCTGTGCAGGTAAATGGAAAACTCCGGGGCCACATCGTCATCGCCCCCGACACGTCACGCGAAGAAATTGAGCAAATGGCTCTCGATTGCGAGAAAGTGCAGCAATTTGTCTCTGGGAAAGAGATAAAGAAAGTCATCGTTGTGCCGAATAAACTAGTGAATATTGCGGCCAAGTGACAAATCTGGTAGATTGAATCCATGCCGTATTTGACCCCGCAGGAGCAAAAAGTGCTCATTGTGGTAGTGGTCTTGATGGTGACGGGATTTGCAGTAAAACAATGGCGGGCCTCGACGGCTACCGCGACCGGAACCATTCCGGTTGAACAGGAATGATACACAGAAAAAGTTACGACGAAGTGTTGGACGGGATTATCGCGGTGGATTCGCGGTACCATCGCGATGCGTATCATTTTGTCCGGGAAGGGCTCGATTACACTCAGGAATCCATCTCCAAACAGGGTGAAGGCACCGTGCGCCACATCAGCGGCCAAGAACTGCTGGCCGGCATGCGCTCGCATGCGCTGGAAGAGTATGGGCCGATGGCCATGATGGTGCTCGGCGAATGGGGTATTCGGCGCTGCGAAGATTTCGGAGAGATCGTGTTCAACATGGTAGAGCACGAGCTGCTCGCCAAGACCGACGAGGATACCCGCGATGATTTTTCGGGCGGATACGATTTCGAGGATGCCTTTCGTAAACCTTTTCTCCCGCTTGACCCCGTCGCGTCCTTGGCGGATTCCGCAAAGCGCAATATCACGCCCGTGGCCGATTCGGATAGCGGCCGTTCCGGTCAGCCCTCGGAGCCGGAAGCTTCGGACAAGCAATAATCTCGCCGCGCCCCGTTTCCCTCGCTACGCTCCGCGCCCATGTCGAATGGATCGTACAATCCTGTTGCCCGCCTAAACGCCGCCGGGGATACCCGTTTGGTGACAATGGATAACGGCCTCACCGTGATCGTGCGCGAAGATCACAGCGCGCCCGTGGTGTCCGCCCAAGCCTGGGCCAAGACCGGCAGCATCCATGAAGGCAATTGGCTTGGGGCCGGACTGTCGCACATCTTGGAGCACATGCTTTTCAAGGGAACCGAATCCCGCGGGTTGGGGCGCATTGATCAGGAAGTGCAGGAGTCCGGCGGCTACATGAACGCCTACACCTCCTTTGATCGTACTGTGTATTACATTGATGTCCCCAACACTGGCGCGCGCGTAGCGGTGGATATTTTGTGCGACATCATGCAGCACGCCACGCTGCCCGAAGCGGAGTTGGAAAAGGAGCTGGACGTCATCCGGCGCGAAATCGACATGGGGCAGGACGACCCCGGTCGCCGGGCCAGTCGGCGTCTCTTTGAAACCGCCTACACCACCAGCCCGTACCGGCATACGGTAATTGGCTATCCGGACATCTTCAACGAACTTCGCCGGGACGACATCGTGGGCTACTACCGTTCCCGCTACATTCCCGCCAACGTTTTTTACGTGATCGTGGGCGACATAAACGCCGACGACGTCGTGGCTCAAGTCGCCGAGGCCTTCGCGGCCAATAAAGCCAAGCCCGCGCCGACGATGTTGATTTCGGCCGAACCCCGCCAAACATCTCCTCGAGAAGTCGTGGAAGAGGCGCCGATTCAATTGGGGCATCTGCATTATTCTTGGCACGTGCCCGATGTGAGGCACCCCGATTTGCCGGCCCTCGATGTACTGGCCACGCTGCTGGGCAGCGGTCGGAGCAGTCGGTTGTATCAAAATGTGCGGGAACGTAAGGGGCTGGTGAATTCAGCCGATGCCTGGACGTACACGCCTTCAGACAGCGGATTGTTTGGCATGAGCGCCGTGGTGAATGCCGATAAATTTGACCCGGCCCGTACCGCATTGTTGGAGGAACTGGAGGAACTGACGAACAAGGCGGTCACTTCGGTGGAGCTGGATAAAGTGGTGAAGCAATTCATCTCCGGCACGCTGGGTACTCGTAAGACCATGGAAGGGCAGGCGCAGGATCTGGGCGATTGCTGGATCTCGGTGAATGACCTCGATTTCTCGGATCGTTATCTCGAGGACGTGAAAGCTGTTCAGCCAGATGACATACAGCGTGTTGTCAATACGTACCTGCAACCGGCTAATCGCACCTTGTATGCGTTGGTGCCCGAAGGGTGCACGCCGACCGTGAATTGTGCACATCTGCAACACGAAACGGCGCCCATTCAAAAAGTGGAGTTCCCCAATGGACTAACCCTGCTGCTCAAGGAAGATCATCGCCTGCCGTTTGTCCAATTGCGCGGTATGTTTCAGGGTGGCGTTTTGTCCGAGAAAATGGGCAACAGCGGCATCACTCAACTGATGGCCAAGCTGCTCGTCAAAGGCACGACTAAACGCACCGGCCAACAGATTGCTGAGCAGATCGAAAATATTGGCGGCGGTATTGATACCTACGGTGGTAACAATTCCTTCGGCGTTTCGGCCGAGGTCATGAGCGAGGATGCGGCTTTGGGAGTAGAACTACTGGCCGATGTTATTTTGAACCCCTCCTTTCCTGCTGAAGCCATGGAGCGGCAGCGCGAGGTGCAACTGGCGGGTATTCGCGCGCAGGACGATAAGCTCCTCCAAAAGACCTTCAGTTTAATGCGCGAAAATTTGTTTGGCGCGCACGGTTATGGGTTGAATAGTCTCGGGACACAGGAATCGGTGCAAGCTTTGTTCGCGGACGATCTGCGGGAGTTTCACTCTCAACTAGTGGTGCCCAATAACGCCGTGATCGCGGTGTTTGGCGACATGGATTCAGCTCAAGTGCGGGCTGAGCTGGAAACGACCTTCGGTCTGTGGAAGCGTGGCGGCGACTATCAGGTGCCGCAGTTGATGGCCGGCGCTCAAGGTAAACGACGGGAGGCGGATCAAATGGATAAAGAGCAGGCGGTGGCGGTCCTTGGGTTTCACGGGTGCACGTTTTTTGATGAAGACCGTTATGCCCTCGAATTGCTTGGGGAAGCCTGTAGTGATCTGGGAAGCCGCCTCTTCATGCGCATTCGTGAGGAGCTGGGGTTGGCTTACTACGTCGGAGCGCAAAGCCAG
>JAYOSV010000002.1:42171-79915 GCA_038139415.1 Verrucomicrobiales bacterium
TATGCCGGCACTTCACCCGAGCAACTTGCGCAGGTGGAGGAGGAGTTGATGGCCGAAGCCATGAAACTGGCGAGCGACGGGTTGGATGCCGAGGAATTGCGCCGAGCCAAGAACAAGGTGATCGGCGCCCGCAAAATCGGCCGCCAAGATCTCGGCGGCTTGGCCATGACAGCCGGCTTAGATGAGCTGTATGGATTGGGCTTTGATTCGAGTGATGAGGATGAAGCACGCATTGAGGAAGTTTCTCTGAAATCCATCCAGGCAGCGGCTCAGAAATACCTCGATCCCGAACGCTATGTAATTGCAGTGACCCATCCATAGGGCGGTGATTGACTCCAACGCGGGTGTGTGCATCATTTCGCGCATGCAATCCAACCTTCCCTGCATAATGAAAACTGCGGCTGCTGCCGTGTCTCTCCTGATCATGAACGCTTGCACCTCCATTTCCGGCCCGAGTACGGGCTCTGTGAAACAGGCCGGTTTCGGCAACACCAAGGCCGGCGAATCCACTGAATTATACACCCTGAAAAATGCTAACGGCGTGGTCGCCAAGGTGACCACTTACGGCGCCACCCTGGTGGAGCTGCACGTGCCGGATAAGGACGGCAACCTCGCAGATGTGATCAATGGCTTTGACTCCGTGGCTGGTTATGAAGGCGACGGAAACCAATATTTCGGCTGCACCACCGGCCGCGTGTGCAACCGCATCGCCAAAGGCAAATTTACGCTCGACGGCACCGAATACACGCTGGCCACTAACAACGATCCCAACCACCTGCACGGCGGCGGCGACAAGGCCCTCAGCAAGCAAGTGTGGAAGGCCGCGCCGGTGGACGGTCAGGCGGCCGTGGTGTTCACCCTCACTAGCCCGGACGGCGAGGAAGGGTATCCCGGCAATCTCAGCATGAAGGTGACTTACACGCTCACCGATGCCGATGAACTTCGGATCGATTATCAGGCCACCACCGACAAGGCCACGCCGGTGAACCTAACCAATCACGCCTACTTCAACCTCGGCGGCGCTGGGACGGGTACGGTACTCGATCACGAGCTGACGCTGAACGCCGATCATTTTACGCCCGTGGATGACACGTTGATTCCTACCGGTAAGATTGATCCGGTGGCGGGCACAGAACTGGACTTCCGCACTGCCCATGTGATCGGCGATCGCATCCCGGACAAGGGCGCCACCAAGACCGAGGATGCCGAAAGCGCCACGCTCGGCTATGATCATAACTTTGTGCTCAACGGCAAGGCCGGCACCCACCGCCTCGCCGCGCGCCTCAAAGATCCGGACAGCGGTCGGGTGATGGAGATTTACACCGACCAAGTGGCCATTCAGTTTTACAGTGGCAACTTTCTCATGAATCAGGAAGGCAAGGCCGGCAAGACCTATCCGTTCCGAGGCGCCCTGTGCTTGGAGACCCAGCACAACCCGGACTCGGTGAATCACCCGGACTTTCCGAGCACCATTCTGCGCCCGGGCCAAACCTATCGCACCACCACGGTGCACCGTTTCAGCGCTGAATAACCGCGTTTGCGAACAGTTTGCCCTGAATCTGCTTGCCGCCCACCTTGGGCGGCGGCAGAATCAGCGGGTCAGGGCCCATGGAATGTGGGCTTGCAAATCCCGCCAGGGCCGGAAGGCAGCAACGGTAGCTTGATCTGCATCTGCCGTGGTCACCCTGACCTTTTTTGAATTTCCCAACCATTTGCAGAAGTGTCGTATCAGGTCATAGCCCGCAAATATCGTCCGCAACGTTTTGAGGATGTGGTAGGGCAGGAGCACGTCACCCAAACCCTCAGCAACGCCATTGCCTCCGGGCGTATCGCTCACGCGTATCTTTTTAGCGGACCTCGTGGTACGGGGAAAACCACCATTGCCCGGATCTTCGCCAAGTGCCTCAACGCCACCGATGGACCCTCGGTGGATTTCAAGGACGACGACGAACGCTGCGTAGAGATTACCCAAGGCCGCGCGCTGGATGTGCTGGAGATTGACGGCGCCAGCAACAACGGCGTGGAGCAGGTGCGTGAGCTGCGCGATACTGCACCGTATGCGCCCGCCACATGCCGGTACAAGGTGTATATCATTGACGAGGTGCACATGCTCACCACGGCCGCCTTCAATGCGTTACTCAAAACGCTGGAAGAACCGCCGGCCCATGTGAAGTTTCTCTTCGCTACTACCGAGCCAGAGAAAGTGTTACCCACAATTTTATCGCGCTGCCAACGCTTTGACCTTCGACGGATCCCGGCCGCCCGGATTGTTTCCCATCTGGAATTCATCGCCAAACAGGAAGGCGTGACCATTGAGCCCGCCGCGCTAGAGGCCATTGCCCGTGGTGCCGACGGCGGCATGCGAGATGCCGAGAGCACACTGGATCAACTCATCAGTTTTTGTGGCGAAACCATTCAGGAAAGCGACGTGCTGTCGATGTTCGGACTCACTTCTCAGGCGCAGGTGTTGTCGTTGGGGGAGGCCGTGCTGCGGACGGATGCCGCCGGCGCGCTAGGGCAATTACATGAACTGACCACGGGCGGCAAGGAGCTGAGCCGGTTGGTTGGCGATTTGTTGGATCATTTTCGGAACGTGATGATTTATCAAGTGTCCGAGGGCGATACAGGCATTCTGGAAATCTCCGAAGCCGAACAAACGGCCTTGGCAGAGCAGGCGCAACTGGCCGACCGAAGTGCTGTGTCGCGCATACTGGAGGTGTTGACCGATTGCGAAATCCAATTGCGCAATGCGACCTCCAAAAAGATTTTGGTCGAAGTCGCGCTCATGAAAGCGATGGATGCCGCCCGTGCTATGAGCCTGAACGATGTGCTCGATCGCCTTCAGGAATTGCGTGATGCGGGCGGCGGTGAAGCTTTGGAGGTTGCCCGTCCAGTTCCGGTCGCAGTGCCGGTTAAGAAAGCAAAGGCGGAACCGAAAGCGGAGCCAAAGTCGGAAACAGTCCAACAAGTGGCAGTGGAGCCGATCCCCGAATCCAAGCCCGAGCGCGCACCAGAGCCAACTCCGCAGGTCAAGGAAGAGCCAGCGCCACAACCGGTGCCGGCAACCGATCTCTCAACTGTATGGGCCGCGATGCTGGACACATTGGGCGTCTTTTCCCGCGCGTATTTTCAAGAAGCATTTTTGAAATCTATCGAAGGCGATGATGTGACCATCGGCTTTCCAGAAGCTTTCGCCCCGCAAATGGAGTTGGCGAACTCCAAGGAGACCAACCAATCGTTAATCGCTGCCTTGAGCAAGGCTGGGCATTCCATTCGTACGGTGAGTTATGTAATCGCTGAACGGCCGTCGGATTGGATTCCTTTGGCTATAGATGCGCCCGGTGCGTCGGAGGGCGCTGTCGAGCCAGCGACCAATGCGGGAGGTGAACCGTTGCCCCCCAAAGGGCCGATTAACAAGGAAGAGTTTGAAAATGATCCGCTTATTAAGAAGGCGTTGGAAGTCTTCAAGGGACAGATTGTGGATGTTCGAAATTAGGAGTGATTTATGGCGAGTATAAACAAATTGATGAAGCAGGCCATGCGCGCCCAACAGCAGGCCCAGGAAACTGAAGCCGCCTTGGCTGAGCGCACGGTAGAAGCCAGCAGCGGAGGTGGCGCGGTCAAAGTGACGGCGACCTGCAAAGGAGTGCTGAAGTCATTGAAGATTGACCCCGAAGCCGTGGATCCCACGGATGTGGAGACACTGGAGGATCTCGTGTTTACCGCAGTAAATTCAGCCATCACCGAAGGGCAACGTATTCAGGCCGAGGAGATGGGCAAGGTAACGGCTGGCTTCAATCTGCCGGGGATGGGCTAAGCCATGGCGTCCCTGCCGGAGCCGGTCTTGGCCCTTGCGGGGGCCTTGGGTCAACTTCCCGGGATCGGACCGCGGTCAGCTGAGCGATTGGCCCTGCATCTCGTACAAAGCGAGACAGGGCAGGTGAAACAACTGGCCGAAGCCCTAGTTACAGCCACCGAACGCATCGAACTCTGCAATACCTGTGGCGCCCTGACCGAAACGCAGCCTTGCGCCTTATGCACAGATGACCGGCGTGATTCAACGACGTTATGCGTGGTGGAGACCGCGGTGGATGTCATTAACGTTGATAAATCCGGCACCTTTCAAGGGCACTTTCATGTGTTGGGCGGGAAGATTTCACCATTAAACGGGGTGGATCCGGAGGATCTACGCATTTTGGAATTGGAAGCACGCACGGACGGCGTGAAGGAAGTCATTCTGGCTTTGGGAACGGATGTGGAAGGCGATGCGACGAGTAACTATTTGGCCCAAAGATTGGCGGCCAAAGGCGTCAAAGTGACTCGCATTGCACATGGTTTGCCAGCGGGAAGTGGCTTGGAATACGCCGATGATCTCACCTTGAGTCACGCGCTCGAAGGCCGCCGGGAAATGTAATGAATCCGGTGGTGGCATTCGATATCGGCAAGGTGCTGCTCGATTTCCATTACGGCATTCTCATTGCCAAACTGGCCCCACGCACGCAATGGGATAAAGGGGTGCTGGATACGTACCTGAACCAATCGCCTTTGCTGGCGGAGTATGAATCCGGCAGATTGACTTCTTCGGAATTCTTCACGCGCATCCAAAGTGAAACGAAATTCAACGGGACAGAATCTGAGTTTGCGGGGTTGTTTAAGAATATTTTTACGCCGATCGAAGCGGTCATTAATATGCACCGGCAACTCGTCGAGAGCGGGGTGCCCACTTACACATTTTCCAACACCAACGAAATGGCCGTGCGGCACATCAGCCGTTCATATGATTTTTGGCCACGATTTACTGGCCATATTCTGTCGCACGAAGTGAAGTCGCTAAAGCCGGATGCCGGGATTTACGAATCGTTAGAGGCCGCCTCGGGGCGTGAAGGAGAGTCGATCATTTATTTGGATGATCGCCCAGAAAATATTGAGGCTGGCCGGGCACGCGGCTGGCGGGCCTGCTGCCATCAGGATGCCAGCAAGACCCGTAATTTTTTGGAAGTGCAGGGTGTGCTTACTTGTTCAGATCACGGTTCAGCTGCTTAAAGTTTCCTTCTTCACAGCATTTCACATAACCCTCTGCGGCCCGTTTAAGCTTCTCCCATTCCTGCCGGATGTGCTTGGCTTCTTTGGGGTTGATTTTGGAGTCGCTGGCGGCTTCCGCCACGGTGGAGAGTAGGTCTGCAAATTGTTTCACTACCTTGCTGGTGGCCGGGGCCAGCTTCTGTTCTTTGCCATCCACCAAGGCGGGGTCACTATTTTTAACAAAGAAACCGCCGGACTGTTCGCAGAGCCAGCGTACCACGCGCGGATCGTTAGTAGCCTTGTGCAGATCCAAAGCCCGGTCGAGCGGGTTACTGATGCCGCTGGCGGAACCGGTATCCGGGCACTCGGCCCATTTATAGACCGTGGAAGGGGAAAGGTTCATTCGTTCCGCAACCTGCTGGACGGAGCACTCCTTGAAAATAGTTTTTAATAGTCGATGGGATTTCACTCAAACCACTTTAACTGAATTAGTTACTGCTTGGGTACTGTAAACTGAATGTTTTTTTATAATCGGAACAGGGCGTCAAATAAAAAAGGGCCGACCCGAAGGCCGGCCCGTGTAATGACGTTGTCGCGACGACTTACATGTGGTCGTGACCGTGGTCCGGAGCGGGTTTCTCCTCTTCCGGCACGTCGGTGATGAGACACTCGGTGGTGAGCAGGAGCGCGGCGATGGACGACGCGTTCTGCAGGGCCGAGCGGGTCACTTTGGCTGGGTCCACCACGCCGGCCTTGATCAGGTCGGCATATTCTTCGGTGGCTACGTTGAAGCCAGTACTACCCTTCTTACTTTGTACGTCATTTACAATGACAGCACCTTCAAGGCCAGCGTTTGCGGCGAGACTACGCAATGGCGCCTCGACAGCATTCCGCAAGATGTCCACACCGATTTGCTCGTCGCCTTCCAGCTTGAGCTTCTCAATGGCGGGGATTGTGCGGAGCAGGGCGGTACCACCGCCGGGAACGATGCCTTCTTCCACCGCTGCGCGGGTGGCGTGCAAGGCGTCCTCGACGCGGGCCTTCTTTTCCTTCATCTCGGACTCGGTGGCGGCACCTACATTGATGACGGCCACACCGCCAGCGAGCTTGGCGAGGCGCTCTTGGAGCTTCTCGCGATCGTAGTCGCTGGTGGTTTCTTCGATTTGACGACGGATCTGGTCGATCCGGCCCTTGATGGTTTTGGCTTTGCCGCCGCCATCGATAATGATGGTGTTTTCCTTCTCCACGACGATGTTGCTCGCAGTGCCGAGATCAGACAGTTCAATGCCGTCCAGCTTCAGGCCGAGGTCTTCGGTGATGAATTTGCCACCGGTGAGGATGGCAATGTCTTCCATCATGGCTTTGCGGCGGTCGCCGAAGCCCGGTGCTTTCACGGCACAGATCTTCAGGGTGCCCCGGATGCGGTTCACCACGAGGGTAGCGAGCGCTTCGCCCTCGATGTCTTCGGCCACGAGCAGCAGCGGCTTGTTGCCGGCGGCCACGACCTTCTCGAGGATGGGCTGGATGTCCTTGAGGGAGCTGATCTTCTTCTCGTAGAGCAGCACGTAGGCGTCCTCGAGTTTGCACTCTTGGGTGTCGGCGTCGGTCATGAAGTACGGGGAGAGGTATCCCTTATCGAACTGCATGCCTTCGACGACCTCGAGGGTGGTCTCGATGGAGCGGGCTTCTTCCACGGTGATGGTTCCGTCTTTGCCGACCTGGTCCATGGCGTCGGCGATGATTTCACCGATGCTGGATTCCCAGTTGGCGGACACGGTGGCCACCTGTTGGATTTCGTCCTTGCTGGTCACCTTTTGGGAGATCTTGGCAAGCTGCGCCACGGCGGCGTCCACAGCCTTTTGCACACCACGCTGGATGTGAATCGGGCTGGCACCGGCGGTCACGCTGCGGAGGCCTTCGCGGTAGATGGCCTCGGCAAGCACGGTCGCGGTGGTAGTACCATCACCGGCTACGTCGCTGGTCTTGCTGGCGGTTTCGCGAACCATCTGGGCGCCCATGTTTTCGTACGGGCACTCTAGCTCGATCTCTTTGGCCACGGTCACACCGTCTTTGGTGGCGGTGGGGGAGCCGAATTTCTTGTCGATGAGGACGTTACGACCTTTGGGGCCGAGCGTCACCTTAACGGCCTTGGCCAGTTTTTCCACACCCCGAAGGATGTTCTGGCGGGCCTTTTCGTCAAATACGAGTTGTTTGGCTGACATGATATTTCTCTAGTTTAATTTTGGGGTTAGCCGACCACCGCGAGGATGTCGTCCTGGTTCAGGATCTTGTACTCGACGCCGTCGATTTTGATTTCGGTGCCGCCGTACTTGTTGGTCAACACGATGTCGCCGACGCTAACTTCAAACGGGACTTTGTCGCCGTTGTCGTCAGTTCTGCCGGTGCCCAGTGCGATGACTTTGCTTTCCTGCGGTTTTTCTTTCGCGGAATCGGGGATGATGATTCCGCCCTTTTTCACTTCAGCTTCCTCGGCGGGTTCCACGAGAACGCGGTCACCAAGGGGCTTGATTTTGAGTTTAGCCATTGTGTGTTTGTTGTTAGTTGAGGTTAGTGTGAATGAGAAACCCCGGCACTCGCCGGGGTTAGAGATTTATTTTTTGTCTTCGTCCACGACTTCGGCGTCGACCACGGGACCTTCGTCTTGTTTGTCATCGGTTCCATTTTCACCTTCGGGCGCGGCCTCGGACTGAGCTTCGTCGCCTTCCTCGGAAGAGGCTGTCTGATAGGCCTCGGCGGCGGCCCCTTGCATGGCCTCGTTGAGGGCATCCTTGGCGGTGTTGATGGATTCGAGATCATCACCCTGAAGTTTTTCTTTCAACTCCTCGGTGGCTTTCTCCACTTTGCCTTTGGTGTCGTCGGAAAGTTTCTCGCCGTTTTCCTTGAGGAATTTCTCAGCGGCGTAGGAGGTTGTGTCGGCTTCATTGCGGGCTTCCACTTGTTCCTGACGCTGCTTGTCGGCCTCAGCGTTGTCCTCGGCCTCCTGTTTCATGCGCTCAATCTCGTCTTCGGACAGACCGCTGGAATCTTTGATGGTAATCTTCTGTTCCTTGCCGGTCTTTTTGTCTTTGGCGCTCACGTGCAAAATGCCGTTGGCGTCGATATCGAAGCTCACCTCAATTTGCGGCATGCCGCGCGGAGCCGGCTCGATGCCGTCCAGCTTGAAGTTGCCGAGCTTCTTGTTGTCCTGCGCCATGGGGCGTTCGCCTTGGGAGACCTGTACATCCACAGCGGGTTGGTTGTCCGCGGCCGTTGAGAAAATTTGCGATTTCTTCGAGGGGATCGTGGTGTTGCGCTCGATGAGTTTGGTGAAAATGCCGCCCTCCGTCTCAATGCCCAGCGAGAGCGGGGTGACATCCAGCAGCAACACGCTGTCCAAACCTTCTTCCTTGTTGAGCACGCCACCCTGAATGGCGGCACCGATGGCTACCACTTCGTCGGGGTTTACTCCCTGATTGGGTTGTTTGCCAAGCAGCGCTTTGGCGGTGTCAACCACGCGGGGCATGCGGGTCATCCCGCCAACCAACACAAGTTCGTCGATGTCGCCGCTGTTCAGACCGGAGTCCTTCAGGCATTCCTTCACCGGACCGGTGGTGCGTTCAAAGAGATCGTCGGTGAGCTGTTCCAGCTTAGCGCGAGTGAGCTCGCTCTTGATGTGTTTGGGGCCGGATTGATCGGCTGTGATGAAAGGCAGGCTTATCTCGTATGTTTGTGAACTGGACAGAGCGATCTTCGCCTTCTCGGCCTCTTCTTTGATGCGCTGCAAGGCATCGGGTTGGCCTTGGAGATCGATGCTGGAGTCGTTCTTAAATTCCTCCACCACCCAGTCAATGATGGCATTATCCCAGTCATCACCACCGAGATGAGTGTCGCCGTTGGTGGCTTTAACCTGGAAAAACTGATCGCCAATCTCGAGGATTGAGATATCGAACGTACCACCGCCCAAGTCGTAGACCGCGATTTGTTCGTCATCCTTTTTATCCAAACCATACGCCAGCGAAGCCGCGGTGGGTTCGTTGATGATGCGTAGCACATCGAGGCCGGCGATGGAGCCGGCATCCTTGGTGGCCTGCCGTTGCGAGTCATTAAAGTACGCGGGCACGGTGATGACCGCCTGGGAAATGGATTCGCCCAACCGCATTTCGGCATCGGCCTTGAGTTTGGCCAACACCATGGAGGCGATCTCCTGCGGGCTATAGGCCTTGGCTTCGCCTTCGACTTCCACCTCGATCGCCGCGTCGCCGTTCTTTCCTTCCACCACCTTGTACGGCATGCGTTTGGATTCCTCGGCCACTTCCTTGTATTTGCGACCGATGAAACGCTTGGCGGAAAACACGGTATTGGCGGGGTTCGTTACCGCCTGTCGTTTGGCCGCGTCGCCCACTAGTCGTTCGCCGTTCTTGGCAAACGCCACCACTGATGGGGTGGTTCGTTTGCCCTCTGAATTCTCCAACACCGTCGCCTCGCCGCCTTCGATAACCGCCATGCACGAGTTCGTGGTGCCCAAATCGATGCCTAAAATTTTGCCCATATTATTCTTTCAAAATTGTGCCAAAGCACAACTGTTTGCCTCTCTAAAGCAACCGGAGTGCCACCCATGTATTTCCGTGAAATCTAGGCATTCTCTCAAGAAGCAAGTCATCATAGTGGGACACTGCGCCTTAATGGCACTATTGGGTTGGCTGTGGAAATGATTTGTGTCCCACTGTGTGGAATGTTCCCTTGCGGAGGGGAGGAGGTGATTCTAGCGTGGGGCAAACACTGTGAGTATGCGTGCGTTGATAATTTTATTTGTGGCAGTTTTGGTGGGTCGATTGGGCGCGGCGGTGAAGCCTGATCATATATTGCAGGACCCACAGGCACGGGTGTTTCAAGCAATCGTTGATGAGAAACTGCAAACACGGTTTGGGGCGCAGATGGCTTTGTACATGCAGGCGATGCGGCCGGCCAATGCGGTGAACGGTAACGGTATGTTGCGCATCCGCCCACCACGCGGCGGGAAACGCCGGACCGTACCCGTGGAGTTTCGCACCTTTGCGCAGGGGGCGGCATTGGTGAATCATTATTCAGTGCAGGAAGGTACGTTGACCGTTCGCGCCGCGGTGGGGAAGGATACGCAATATGAATGGACCGCAACGGATAAAAATCCGGAGAAACTGGATGCCGAGCAGGCCATGCGGCCGTTTTCCGGAGCTGATTTCTGGATGGCGGATTTGGGTTTGGAGATGTTGCGTTGGCCTAATCAAAACGTGATTGATCGTAAATTGCGTCGCGGCGAACTCTGCAGTGTTCTGGTAAGCCGTCCTGTTAAAGTCACCGAAGGCGGGTATAGTAAAGTGGTGAGTTGGGTGGATGAAGATTCAATGGGTATCGTGCGGGCGGAGTTGTTTGATGCGCAGGGAAAGCTTTTGAAAATCTTTGAGCCCAAGGCTTTCAAGAAGATTGATGGTCAATGGCATCTCAAGGAAATGGAAATGCGCAACGAACAAACCGGCTCCCGTACGGCCATTGTTTTTGAATTGAAGTCGGCCCCGAAACGCTAAGGTATGTGGCTTTGCCTTGCCATGATCCTAGGGCCGCTTGCTCTTTTGATTGCGTGGACATTTTACCAACACAAACGCTCCAAGGCCAACGAACACGATCAAATCGGCCCGTTAATCCTCAAGCTGGGCGCCAGCGGGTTAATGATAGTTTTAATCATCGGCTGTTTGAGCATGGGCGAGCTGGGTCTGATTCTCGTTATCGCGCCGGCGTTTTTGCTTGGGTTACTCTGGGTGGGGCCGGCGATGGATCTTCTGGGAGGTAAGGCAATCAATTCATTGATGGGTGGAGGCGAAGAGGTCGAGCCTAAGCCATTATATTCGGTGGTGGAGGCGAAATGGCGTTCCGGGAAAGCGAAGCTGGCGATCGAGCTGATTGATGATGAGCTCGAAAAATTCCCGGGAGATTTCGAGGGGCAAATGCTGAAGGCAACCATCCAAATGGAGTCCCTGCAGGATTTTGCCACTGCCGAAGGTACCCTGTTGGGCATCACGGCCCAAGAACAACACGAGCCAGGCCAGATTGCCCGGGCAATGAACCAACTAGCCGATTGGCAGAAAAAGGAAGGGCAAGAGGAGGCGATGCGGCTGACGCTGACGGGGTTGCGCGACCGTTTTCCGGGATCGGGCATTGAGCTGGCCAGTGCCCAACGCTTGGCGCGGTTGGATTTTTCCGTGGATTCCAATGACCGCCGTGATGCCAGCGAGCTGGTATCCGAATGCCTCAAGCAGTTGGAAAAGCATCCCCTTGATAATCAAACACGAGAGCAGTTGGCGCGGATTTATTTCAATCGCTACGGCAAACCGGATTTGGCGTGGGAGGCATTAAACAAGCTCTTCGCCAATCCATTCCAGCACCCCCGCGACTTGGCGCGCTGGCTCAATCTCATGGCTGACTGGCATTTGGAAAAAAGTAATCCGGACGGGGCTCGGCAATGCCTTCAACAGGTCATTGCGCGCTTTCCGGATTTACCGTTTGCCGAGGAGGCGCAGGCGCGCCTCACTCGAATGCAGGATGTGGTTTAGTTCTGCGGTTGGGGATTGGCCGCTGCAATCAGGGCCAGCGTCACCTGCTCAGCAATGGCCGAGGCGGTTTGTTGATCGGGGTTTCGATACTTGGTGCGCACTTGTATGCGCACGGCGGAAATCGCATCAGGCGCCTGTGGATCCGGTGAGATTTTCACCCACACATAACGTGTGTTGATTCGGGCGCTGATGACACTTTTAGTGGCTTCTTCCCCGGTGATCGTGCCCATGGCGCCCAACGCGATGCGAGTGGCCGCCATGACGTCGGCCACGGGTTTATCGTAACGCCGTTCCACGGAGTCGGACCGCCAAGGGATGGGGGTGAATTTGGATTTATCATCTGCGGTGGTAAAGCAGCCCGCGCTCAGCACCACAGCCAAGCCCGCCAGAAAGTATGTTTTAATCGCCCTCATTGGACCGCCAATCAAAGCAGCGGGCCATAAATGAACAAGGGGGAACGATTCACAATCCAATTGCGTCTTGTCAGTAACTGCAGCGGTCCGTACCGTGCGCCTTTCTGTGATGAAAAACCGTTTTCTGATCATCGTGATGTCCGCCGGATTGGCGGGATGGAGCACCTCGGCATGGGCCCAACGCGGCGACCGTAAGGGCCAGCAACAACCGGAGGTGTGGAAGAATTTTGATGTGCCGCCCGCGCCGGCCCTGACGCCCGAACAGGCGTTGAAGAGCTTTAGGCTGCAGCCCGGTTTTCGCATTGAAATCGCGGCGGCTGATCCGTTGGTGCACGACCCGGTGGCGATGAAGTTTGATGAGGACGGGCGCATGTGGGTGGTGGAAATGCGCGCTTACATGCCGAACGTGGACGGCACGGGCGAGGATGCTAAGGTGGGCAGCGTGGCCGTGCTGGAAGACACCAACGGCGATGGCCGCATGGATAAACGTACGGAATTTCTCAGTGGCCTGAACACGCCACGAGCGATCGCACTGGTCAAGGGGGGCGTATTGATTTCCGAGCCGCCTGTCCTTTGGTATTGTCAGGATACTGATGGGGATTTGAAGGCGGATAAGAAGACCGAAGCGTTTCGCGGATACGCAACCCAAGGGCCGGTGGAGCATACAGAGAACGGGTTGATGCCCGGGCTGGATAACTGGCTGTACAACGCCAAGTCCACCAAGCGCCTGAAGTTTGTGGATGGCAAGGTGGTGGTAGAAAACACTGTCTTCCGCGGCCAATGGGGCATCACGCAAGACAACTATGGCCGCCTTTATTACAACAGCAATTCGGCGCCCCTCTTTTGTGACACCATACCCGGCGTGTACACGGTGCGTAATCCGCATCATCCCACCCGCAATGGCTTAGGCTATCGGCTGTGGGAGGATGGTAGCGTGTGGACCAGCCGGTTGAACACCGGAATCAATCGCGGTTACCAAAATGGGATGCTCCGCGACGGTCGTTTGGCACGCTGGACCGGCGCCAGTGGCCCGATGATTTATCGGGGAGACCAATATCCCGACGAGCTGATGGGCGACGCCTTCATCCCGGAACCGTGCGGCAACATGATTCGGTTGCAGAAACTTACCTGGAAGGACGGGCGGCCTTCTGGCACCAACGCTTACGACAAGGCCGAATGGCTGACTTCAACCGATGAACGGTTCCGCCCCGTGAGTCTTTACAACGGACCCGATGGCTGCGTGTATATCGTGGATATGTACCGTGGCATTCTGCAGCATAAACATTATGTGACCACGTTCCTGCGAAAACAAATCATTGATCGCAAGTTGGATAAACATATCGGGCTTGGCCGCATCTACCGCGTGGTACACACCGGCCGAAAACCGCAGGCCGCTCCGAAAATGTCCGAACAAGGTTACGAGCAATTGATCGGTCATCTGGAATCCGGCAATGGATGGCGGCGTGACACTGCTCAGCGATTGTTGGTCGAGCGAAACGAGAAAGCCGCACTGCCGATCCTGCGGGAGACCGCCACGGCCAGCGAATATCATCTTGCAAGACAGCATGCGCTGTGGGCGTTGGAAGGGCTGGCCGGACTGGATGCACCGACCGTCGCCCAAGCCTTGGGGGACAAACATCCGCGCGTGCGCATTGCTGCACTGCGAGTGGCTGAATCATTTACTGCTAAGCTGGGGAGTCGTGAGGCGGATACCGAAGCGCGTGTGGCCTTGTTGCCGGCGCTGACTGAAGTGGCGCAGGACGAGAATGCCGATGTGCGCCAGCAGATGGCCTTAAGCCTGCCCGCGATTAAGGTGCCAGGCTCTGAGCCGTTGCTGCGGACGTTCGTGGTGAAGCACGCGGAGAATAGCGTGGTGCGAGACGGGCTAATCAGCGGCCTGGCCGGGCGCGAGTTAGAATTCCTCCAACGCGTCGCCGCCAATGAAAACTGGGTGACCAACGGCAACCTTCGCAACATCGTTCAGGCTTTGGCCGGTTGCGTGGCACGTCAGCGGAATGCCGCGCGGTTGGAGCAGTTGCTGAAGCTGGCGCAAAGCCTGCCGTCGGCAGCGCAGATTAATTTGCTCGATGGCATCAACAAGGCGGCGTTTCCGAAGGGGCGGGGCTTGAAACCGGTGGCCTTCCAGTCACAGCCCCAGTCCATGGCGTCCATGGCGGAGAGTGATGATCAAAAGGTGAAGGAACGCGTGGCGCGTTTATCAAAATTCATCGTGTGGGGAGAATTGGCGAAGCCGCCAGTACCGCCACGCGCCTTGACGGCAGCCGAACTTAAACAATTTGATTTGGGTAAAATTTTGTACACCGCCACCTGTGGCGCGTGCCATCAAGCCAATGGCTTGGGCGAAGAAGGCAAGGCACCCCCGCTCTTGGATTCGCCGTTTCTCGTGGGGCCGGCAGATCGGGCGATTGGTATTGTGTTGCATGGGGTAACCGGGCCAATCACTGTGCATGGTCGGCAATACAACATGAGCATGCCGGCGTTACAGGGATTTCAATCCGAACAAATTGCGGCCATTCTTACCTATACCCGCCGCGAATGGGATCACCGAGCGGATCCGGTCACCCCCGAACAGGTGGATCGCCTGAAGGCGGCTGAGAAAAAACGAGAAGCACCCTGGACCGAAGCGGAATTGCTGAAGCTGAAATAACTCAGGGCAATGTTTCCACTAGGGTTACCGTGCCATTGACAAAATGGAAGTGCACCTGTGAGCGGATGGTATCATCCACGAGATTTCGGATTCTCATGTCCCGATAGGCGTACACTTTGCCGTCAATAATTTCATCGGGATTGCCAAATTCCTCAACTATCTTGGTGTAGTATTGGCTGAGGTACACCAGATCGATTCGTTTATCTACTTGGCCGGGCGGCGTGGGGGTGTCGGGTTTGCCAGTCAACCAAGCGCGTGTGCGGTTGGGTAACTGGCCGGGGATCACGGTCGTTGCATTGGTGTTGGTGGATTGGTTGGCCGGCGGTGGAGTGTTGGTGATGCTGGTGATCGGCTCGAGAGGGGGTGGGGCGACCTGGACGGGCGGAGGGATGATGGATAGCAGCTGGCCTTCGCGGTTCCAAATGGTCCGCCGAATGATGTGGTTATTTTCATAAACGAGTTCCTGAGAACGGATTCCAGTGTCATTCCAGTAAAGCAAAATGGTTCCGGTGCCTTCCTGTAGTTGGCCGGAGAGATGCCCTTGGAAATCGTAGCTGGTCGCCTGGGTTAACCGGCCATTATGATATGTTTCCTTGAGGGCTGTTTTGCCATTGATGTGCCATACGGTACGTTGACCATGGCGAGCGCCATCGGAGAAAGTGGTTTGTTCCCATTGCGCGCCGTCGTTGAAAAAGGCGTGCGCGATGCCGTCAAAGGGATCGGGCTGGCCTTGTTCGTAGGTGAGATTATCCCCGCGCCGTTCGAGGGTTTCCATCAGCGTTTTTTCGTTTAGGAATTTCAGCCAGACAACGAGTGAGAGGCAAAGGACCCCGAGCATGCCGGCCCAAATGCCGATCCGTATCCAGTTGCGTTTGGGGAGTTCAGTATGGTGACGGGACACCATGAACTGCGCGGTTGGGCTGGCTGGGCGGCCTTCGAGAGCTGACGTAGCGGCGGCGGTCGCTTCGGCTCGGCGTTGTTCTCGCAGGGCAAAGGCGCGATCGGAAAGGCCATCAATTTGATCGAGGGTCACCCATTCGCGGCTGCCATCGGGCCAAGCGATATCCCATGTATGCAGTTTTCCCTCAGCGAGCAGTTGGCACGCTTGATCATAGGTATAAGGGCCCAAATGGCGCCCATCCCGGTTGACGAGAATGTGAAGCATGAAACGGCCTCCTTGGCCATTCCGTGGAGGCTATCCAGAAAGGGTTGAAAATCAAAGGTTTAACGCATTTATTTTCTTATTTTGAGAGGGCGACAATGTACCCGTGAAGGCGGGCGGCGTCGGCAGTTTGATTATCACGCTGGTAAATCTGGTGCAGATTACTGCACATGCGCAGGAGGATGCGACGGGAACTGGCCGGCATGAGAAAGGCCTCGTGATATTCGTAGCCGGCTTGTTTGAGATATTTCATGCAATCGGTCTTGGTGAGAAGGCGCCCTTTGTTAAAGGCATCAATATAATAATCTTGGCGAGGCGTTTGGAATCGACACAGGAAGTGGCCGGGTAATCCGATGCCGGTCACTGGCAGGCCCAAGCGTCGGCCTACCAGTTGGTAGATGATGCATAGGGAAATGGGGTTTCCCGTGCGCTGATCAATTACGCGGTTGAGGTAGCTATTGTCTGCGGAGTAATAATTATCTTCGTTGCCCTGGTAGCGTTGAGTTTGGAAGAGGTAGCGATTTATGGCGGCCATGATGCCTTCGGGTTCGGAGCCAAAATCAATTTTTTGCATGAGATCATGCGCGTAATCGTCCAGCACAGCGCGATAGGCCTCAGTGTTGATATCGGAATTAACGGTGCGAGCTAAGAGCCAGCAGGCTTCTTCCAATTCGAAATCCTCACCATGATTCAGGCAAAAAGCGTGAAATTCAGTATCGGCCCTAAGACATTTGAAATGGGAGATTATATTTAACGAACGGCGCCGCATTAAGGGGTTTTCATCTAAAACATAATTTTCCAGCCAGCCACAGAAATCCGGTCCCAGAGAGATTATTTTCTCGCGAACAGGTAGGTATATCTCGGGATCTTCATCGGCTAACAAACATAGCAACGCCTTTCTCTTCTCCTCAGATAAATCAAACTTCGTCTTCCCTAAATCAGAATCGCCCATTGGATTTCAATTTGCATGATCCTAAATTAAACGCAAATCAACAGAAATGTTTAAACTTTGTTTTAAATGGTTATTTTTGCGGCTTAAACGACTTTGTGAAAAAAATCACAAATTGCTTGCGCTAGGATTGTTTGAGGGCTTATTTTTGATTTTTTATGCTGTATGAGTTTAATTTAAAGGGAAGTCATATGGACTCAGTTCACGTATTTTATCACATGGCTTAAAAAATAAGCCCTCAAGATAATTTTTACTTATAATTAAAATAAGAGTCTGTTCTTTGTTTGGCCGATTAAAAAAACGTCAATATAATCGAGTTTCCGACTCCGAGGGCTTTGAGGCCAAAAGGTTTCCAGTTAAGAGAAACATAATTAACAACATGGGTAACAAATTTCAATTTGGACTGCCTCAAAAGCAGGGGCTTTATGATCCTGCAAACGAGAAAGACAGCTGCGGCGTTGGGTTTGTGGCGAATTTGAAGGGCGAACCGAGCCATCAGAATGTGCTCGATGCGTTGCAGATGCTGGTGAACATGGAGCACCGCGGCGGTTGCGGTTGCGAGCCGAACACCGGTGATGGCGCCGGTATTCTGGTCGGATTGCCGGAGAGTTTTCTGCGTAAAGTGGCTCAGGAAGATTTGGGCGTGGAGCTGCCGGCGAAGGGGCGATTCGGTGCCGGCTTGGTGTTTCTGCCCACGATAGAGTCTGAGCGTAAGCAGTGCATGGAGGCCGTGGAGGCGATCATCGCCGAGCAGGGCCAGCAATGTCTGGGCTGGCGAGATGTACCCGTCCGCACGGAGGAAGCGAATGTGGGGCCGGCTGCGCGCGCGGCGGAGCCGCACATCATGCAACTTTTCATTGGCGCGGCCGATGGGTTGGAGGGCGACGATTTCGAACGGCAGCTGTATGTGATCCGCAAACGCGCGAGTCATCAGTTGCGCTTTGATGAAAGCCTAGAGCAACGGTTGCTCTTTTACATTTGCAGTCTCTCCACCAAGGTGATGATCTATAAGGGCATGCTGAACACCGAGCAGGTGCTGCAGTACTTTGCTGATCTGGACAATCCGGATTTCGCCACGCACCTCGCCATGGTGCACTCGCGATTCTCGACCAACACTTTCCCGAGTTGGGACCGCGCGCAACCGTTCCGGTTCATGAGTCATAACGGCGAGATCAACACGCTTCGCGGCAATGTGAACGCCATGCGTTCTCGGCAGGGCACGCTCGAGAGCGAACTGATGGGAGAGGATTTGCAGAAGTTATATCCGATCATGGAGCCGGAATGCTCTGATTCCGGGAACTTCGATAACGCGCTGGAATTCCTACTGATGAGCGGGCGTACTCTGCAGGAGGCTGTGCTGCTGATGGTTCCCGAGGCATGGCAGAAGCACAAACACATGGCGCAATCCAAGCGCGATTTTTACGAGTACAACTCCTGTATCATGGAGCCGTGGGATGGCCCGGCGTCGATTGCCTTTACCGATGGTAAATACATTGGCGCGGTTCTGGATCGGAACGGGCTGCGGCCGAGCCGCTATTATGAAACGCACGATGATCGCGTGATCATGGCCAGTGAAGTGGGCGTGATACCGGTGGATCCGGCGAACGTGCGATCGAAGGGCCGCCTGCAGCCGGGCCGTCTATTCCTCGTGGATTTCGAGCAGGGCCGGATTGTGCCAGATGACGAGATTAAGTCTGAATTCGCCACGCAACGACCCTATGGCGACTGGCTCAAGAACCAGCGTATCGAGATGGACGATATTGCTGCTGCCGGCGAGGCCGCGGGGCTGGATGAAGCCACGCTCTTGCAGCGCATGCAGGCCTTTGGGTTCACCACCGAGACGCTTCAGTTCATGCTCTTGCCGCTCGTGCATGAGAAGCGCGATCCGCTTGGCTCGATGGGTAACGATGCCGCGCTTGCTTGCCTCAGCGACAAGCCGCGGATGATCTACGATTATTTCCGCCAACTCTTTGCTCAGGTGACCAATCCCGCGATCGATTCGATCCGTGAGGAAGTCATCATGTCTCTCGAGTGTTACATTGGGCCGGAAAAGAATTTGCTCGAAACCACCGAAGGCCATGCGCAACGCCTGCATATGCCGCATCCAATTCTCACCAACGAAGAATTGCACGCGCTCAAGGGCATGGATTATCGCGGCTGGCGCTCGAAGGAGATCGACATCACGTTCCCGAAGGAGTCCGGCATTGCCGGGGTGCGCGAGACGCTCGATCGCATTTGTGCTGAGGCCGAGCAGGCGATCAAGGATGGCTACAGCCTCGCGATCCTTAGCGATCGTGCGGTGTCGGCCAATCGCGTGCCGGTGAGCACGCTGATGGCCACGGGCGCGGTGCATCATTATCTCGTGAAAAACGCTCTGCGTACGCAGATCGGGTTGGTACTGGAAACCGGAGAAGCTCGCGAGGTGCATCATCACTGTCTGCTCGTGGGATACGGCGCTGACGCGATCAATCCCTACATGGCGTTTGAGGCGTTGTGGAAGTCCCGCCGCGAGGGCCTGTGTAATCCTGAAGAATTTGGCGATGACGCCTCGCTGGTGGCGGCCTATCGTAAGGGTGTGGCCAAGGGCATGCTCAAGGTGATGGCCAAGATGGGCATCTCCACGCTCCATTCCTACAAGGGCGCGCAAATCTTTGAGGCGATTGGTCTGCAGGATGAGGTAATTGACCTGAGCTTCGTGGGCACGGCCAGTCGCGTGCAGGGTGTAAACCTTGATGAACTGGCGGAGGAAATGTTGCGTCGCCACGCGCTGGGTTTTCCATCGCGCGAGGAGGACAAGGTGGAAACGCTGCCCAACCCGGGTGAATTCCACTGGCGCGCCGAGGGCGAGAAGCACATGTGGAATCCGAATTCCATCGCTGCGCTCCAATCCGCAGCGCGCACGAACAATTTTGATTCCTACAAACAATTTTCCGATCACATTAACAACGATTCCAAGGCGCGCTGCGCGCTGCGTGGGTTGATGGAGTTCAAGGACGGCGTGAATGGCGGCCCGATCCCGATTGAGGAAGTGGAGCCGGCCAGTGAGATTGTGAAGCGTTTCTGCACCGGCGCGATGAGCTTCGGCTCCATCTCTGCCGAGGCACACGAGGGCCTTGCGATTGCGATGAACCGTCTGGGCGGCAAGAGCAATACCGGCGAAGGCGGCGAAGATCCGGAGCGGTTTAATCCGTTGCCCAACGGCGATTCCAAGCGCTCAGCGATCAAGCAGATTGCCTCGGGCCGGTTTGGGGTGACCATCTGGTACCTCACCAACGCCGACGAGCTTCAGATAAAGATTTCTCAGGGGGCCAAGCCCGGTGAGGGCGGCGAACTGCCCGGTCGCAAGGTGGATGAAACCATCGCGCGCATTCGTCACAGCACGCCCGGCGTGGGCCTGATCAGTCCGCCTCCGCATCACGATATTTATTCCATTGAGGATCTGGCGCAGCTGATCCACGACCTCAAGAACGCCAACCGCGCCTCGCGCGTCAGCGTAAAGCTCGTGTCCGAAATGGGTGTGGGCACGATTGCCGCGGGCGTGACCAAGGCCAAGGCCGACCACATTTTGATCTCTGGCGAAACTGGCGGAACGGGAGCATCGCCCTTGACGAGTATCAAGCACGCCGGACTGCCGTGGGAGTTGGGCATTGCCGAGACGCACCAGACCTTGGTGCTCAACGACCTTCGCAGCCGCGTGGTACTGCAGACCGATGGCGGCCTTAAGACCGGCCGCGACGTGGTGATCGCTGCGTTGCTTGGTGCCGAGGAGATGGGCTTTTCCACCGCGCCGCTAATCACGATGGGTTGCATCATGATGCGCAAGTGTCACCTGAACACCTGCCCGGTGGGCATTGCCACGCAGGACAAGCAGCTACGAAAGAAATTCAACGGTTCACCTGATCACGTGGTGAACTATCTGTTCATGGTCGCCGAAGAGGCGCGTCAATTAATGGCGCAATTAGGATTCCGATCGATCAACGAAATGGTTGGCCGCGTGGATGCTTTGGAAATGCAAAAGGTTATCGATCATTGGAAGGCCGACGGCATCGACCTCAGTTCCATCCTGACGCCGATCGAGAAACCGCATGCCGACGTGGGCACCTATTGCACGCAATCGCAGGATCACGGTCTCGACAAGGTGCTGGATATGAAACTACTGGAACTGGCCAAGCCCGCTTTAGAGAAGGGTGAGGCGGTGGAGATCGAGTTGCCGATCATTAACACCGATCGCACCACGTGCACGATTCTCAGCAACGAATTGGCCAAGGCACACGGCGCGGAGCTGTTGCCGGAAGACACGGTGAAGATCAAGTTCAACGGGTCCGCCGGCCAAAGTCTCGGCGCGTTTCTGGCTAAGGGCGTGAGCATTGAGCTGGAAGGCGATGCCAATGATTACGTTGGTAAAGGATTGTCCGGAGGGAAGCTGACGATCTATCCGCCCAAAGTGTCGACCTTTGCGCCGGAGGAAAATATCCTCGTTGGCAACGTTTGCCTCTATGGAGCCACCGGTGGCAAGGCTTTCTTCCGCGGTCGCGCGGCGGAACGGTTCTGCGTGCGGAACAGCGGTGCCAGTGCGGTGATCGAAGGCGTGGGCGACCACGGTTGCGAATACATGACTGGTGGACGCGCTGTGATTCTAGGCCCCACCGGCCGCAACTTCGCCGCCGGCATGAGCGGTGGCGTGGCGTACATTTTGGATCCGGACAATGCCTTTCCGGCCAACTGCAACATGGAGATGGTGGAACTCGAAAAGGTCGAGGATGCCGAGGACATCGCCGAGTTGCAGGGCCTTATCGAGGAACACGCCCGGCGCACCGGCTCCACGGTTGCCAGTGAGGTGCTGGACAACTGGAGCACTACGCTCGGGCAGTTTGTGAAAGTGATGCCCACCGACTACAAGCGCGTGCTGCTGGAACGCAAACAAGCCGAGAAGGAGCTAGTCGCCTAACCGGCGAGTCCGGATAACGAAAGGATTTTTCAAGATGGGTAAACCAACAGGATTTATGGAGTTCGAGCGCGAGGCCGTGCCGTATCGCGACCCGCTCGAGCGCTTGAACGATTACGACGAGATCAACACCACGCCGGATGAGGGGCATCTGCAAACGCAGGGTGCCCGCTGTATGGATTGCGGTGTGCCGTTTTGCCAGTCGGCCAACGGCTGCCCGATCGATAACCTCATCCCTGAGTGGAATCATCTCGTGTATCAAAAGCGTTGGAAGGAGGCGATTGATCGTCTGCACAAGACCAACAACTTTCCGGAGTTCACCGGTCGTGTATGCCCTGCACCGTGCGAAGGCTCGTGCGTGCTCGGTATCACCAATCCGCCGGTCACCATCAAGAACCTTGAGAACACGATCATCAACCGCGCCTTTGAGGAAGGCTGGGTGACCAGTGAAGAGCCCGGTGAGCGTACCGGAAAGAAGATCGCCATCGTCGGTTCTGGCCCGGCCGGTTTGGCCGCCGCGGATCAGCTTAACAAGGTTGGTCACGAGGTCACCGTGTACGAGCGCGCCGACCGAATAGGCGGTCTGCTGATGTACGGTATCCCTAACATGAAGCTCGATAAGGGCGTGGTGGAGCGTCGCATCAATCTCTTGCGCGAATCTGGCGTGAAGTTTGTCACCTGCGCGCATGTAGGCAAAAAGGAGGACTTCGCCTCCGGCCACATGACCCAGATTATGGAGGAACGCGGCTGCGAGATGCAGTACATCGATCCGAACGATTTGCAGAAGGACTTTGACGCCGTGCTGATGGCCACCGGCGCGACCAAGCCGTTTGATCCCTCTGGTCGCAATCCGGGGCGCGATCTCAAGGGTATCCATTTCGCGATGGATTTCCTCACGCGAAACACCAAGAGCCTGCTCGATTCCAATCTGGAGGACGGCGAATACCTCACCGCCAAGGACAAGCATGTGATTGTCATCGGCGGCGGGGATACCGGCGCAGACTGCATTGGTACCTCGCTGCGCCACGACTGCAAAGATGTCGTGAACTTCGAGTTGCTCGACCAACCGCCTGTCGAACGCGCCGACAACAATCCCTGGCCGCAATGGCCGCGGGTCTATCGCCTTGACTACTCACACGAAGAGAATAAGGCGAAGAACGGCGATGATCCGCGCGCCTACCACATCCTAGCCAAGGAATTTGTCGACGACGGCAACGGTCACATCAAGGGTGTGAAAACTGTTGAGGTCGACTGGTCCAAGCCCGTCGAAGGCGGCGCGCCCTTTAGCGAAGTGGAAGGCTCTGAGAAGGAATGGCCGGCGGATCTCGTACTGCTCGCCACCGGCTTCGTTGGGCCCGAATTGGAAGTCGGCGAAATGCTCGGACTCGAGACGCAGAACCCGCGTGGTAATTGGCAGACCTTTATTGGGGAGCACGGCGAATTTACCACCAACGTGGAAGGTGTGTTTGTTGCGGGCGACTGTCGCCGTGGCCAATCGCTCGTCGTTTGGGCCATCAACGAAGGACGCGGTGCCGCACGCTCCGTTGATCAATACCTCATGGGCAGTAGCCTGCTTCCCGCCCCGGGCGTCACCCAGGGCAGCACACTAGCAGGCGCCTGAGCGGTGGCGATCCGGTCGATTCCATGCTAAGTTGACCCTTCAACCCCGCACCTCATGGAAATTACAAAACAACTGGCGGTGTTTCTCGATAACCGCCCGGGTGCCCTTGCGCGCGTTTGCGAAGCCTTTGAAGAAAAAGGCATCAATATTCATGCCCTTACCACTAGTGACACCGTTGACCACAGCGTCGTGCGCATGGTCGTTGATGACCCGCAATCGGCTATTTGGTTACTGGAAGAAAACGGCGGCATGGTAGTGGAGGATGAGGTGTTGCTAATAGGTAACGCCAACAAACCCGGCGCGTTGGCCGAACTTGCTCGAACCCTGAGTAAGGTCGGTGTGAATATCGAGTATCTCTACTGTGCCACCGCGCCCAAATCACGCAAAGGCCTCCTCGTGTTGCGGGTTGATGATGCCCCCAAGGCTCTGGACGCGCTCAAGGCGTTGTCAATCGATTGATGCAAACTGCCGCTGCCCAGAAAACACGTATCCTGTGTGGTATGAGCGGCGGAGTGGATTCCTCCGCTACTGCGGCGTTGTTGCTCGAGCAGGGCTTTGATGTCGTCGGCGTTACCCTTAAGTTATGGCCGCAGGATTGTGTTTCCCGCGCCGAAGATAAATGTTGCGGACCGCAGGCGGTCATGGATGCCCGTTCCGTTTGTAATAACCTCGGCATCCGCTACTACCTCATTGATGAAGCGGAAGACTTCCAGAAACACGTCATCCAATATTTCGCCGACGAATATAAAGCCGGCCGCACGCCCAACCCCTGCGTGATGTGCAACGAGCACCTCAAGTTTGGCCGACTCATTGAGCGTGCCGACCAGCTCGGTGCCGACAAGATTGCCACTGGCCACTTCGCGCGTGTGGAACAAGATAAAGACACCGGTCGATATCTGCTGAAACGCGGCCGCGATGAGCGCAAGGACCAAACCTATTTTCTATTTTCCCTTCGCCAAGATCAACTTTCCCGCGCCTTGTTTCCGTTGGGCGAGAAAACCAAAAGTGACACACGCGATGTCGCCCGTCATTGCAATCTTAAGACTGCTGACAAGGAGGAAAGCATGGAGATCTGTTTCGTGCCGGATAATGACTACGGCGGCTTCTTACAAAAGGCCGGCCTCGCTGAAAAGCATCGAGGCGAAATCGTCGACCTCAACGGCCGTGTGCTAGGACATCACGATGGCATCGAATTCTACACCATCGGCCAACGCAAAGGCCTCGGAATCAGCGCGCCCAATCCCTTGTACGTCCTAGAGCTCAATGCGGAGGAAAACCGCGTGGTTGTCGGTCCGGTCGAGAATCTCGAAAGCGAATCATTCGAGGTCGAACGCTGCAACTGGATTCCGTTTGCCGAATTGACCGAGCCGATCGATGCCACCACACGTATCCGTTACAATCATTCCGGCACGCCCGCTACCATTGAGCCCGGCGAAAATGGCCGGGCCACCGTCCGCCTCCACACCCCTCAACGCGCCATCGCCCCCGGCCAGGCCTGCGTGTTTTATCAAGACGACCTCGTGCTCGGCGGCGGCTGGATCACAAGGTGAAGGTAGCGCGGTTTCTCCAAAACCGCCAAAATGAGGCTGAAAGTTGGCCTTACCGCTTCCGGTTATACGAGTTCAATGAGTATTTTGTGGCCACCAATTCGTTGGCCCGCGCTTCCGGAAGTGTGTCCAACAAACCACAGTCTCCGGCCAAGGCGCGCATCCAGTTCTGGTGCGGCCAATCGTTCAGTGGTTGCACGGAGCCTTGAATCAGGAGACCAAAACGATTGCGGCGTTGGGCTGCTCCGGCGATTTTTTTACCTTTCCAAAGCAGATCATGAAGTTCGTGTCCCTCAAAACATTCCCCGGGTTTGGGCCGACGACAACAATCGGCCAGCGTTGTTTTCTTCCCGATCTTTTGAAAGGCCGCCTGCAACAGGGCATGCACGCGGCGATAGCTCTCCGCTGCGGGCAGGGCGGTCCAATCATGATCTTTGGGGAAAGTTAGGCTATAGGTCCAATCGCCGTCATGCGGGACCAATCCGCCACCTGTGCAGCGGCGAATCAAGGGGCGTAATTTTGTAGTAGCTTCTATTTGGTCAATTTTTTGCGAATAGCCAAAAGTGGCGCAGGGTTTGGTCCAATCATAAAAACGCAGAACAGGTTGGCCAAGGGGTGAGGCATTTTCCAATAGCGCCTCATCAAGAGCCATATTGTAGGCGGGGTTACTGGGGCCACTTATGAGTAACAGCCAATCCATCACGGTGATGTCGGGCAAAACTGTTGTATTTCGCAGTCAGGACAATCGGGTTTACGTGCCTCGCATCTGCGTCGTCCGTGCCAAATAATCCAGTGGCTGAAAAGCGTCCAATGTTCGCGCGGGACAAGCTTTATCAAATCTTTCTCAATCTTCTCGGGCGTCTTAGCAGAGGTGATTTTTAAGCGGTCGCAGAGGCGGGCGACGTGGGTATCCACGACAACGCCTTCGTTGATGTTAAAGGCGTTGCCGAGTATGACGTTGGCAGTCTTGCGGCCGACGCCGGCGAGTGCAACCAGCTCTGGCATCGTTTGCGGCACTTTGCCTTTGTGGTTTTCGACGAGGGCGCGGCAGGCATTTTGAATGCTCTTGGCCTTATTGCGAAACAGACCAATCCGTCGGATGTCATTCTGCAATTCCTCCAACGGCACGGCTGTGTAGTCGGCGGCTTGGCGATATTTTTTGAAGAGCTCGGTCGTGACGATGTTGACCTGCTTATCCGTGCATTGAGCCGATAAGATGGTGGCCACCATCAGCTCTAGTGGGTTGCGATAATTCAGCTCACAATGCGCATCGGGATACGTCTGCTGAAGCCCCGCGATGATGTCGCCGAGGCGTTCGCGTTTGGAGGCCTGCGATTCGCGCGGCATGCTAAACCAACTCCGGTTCTTCGATGGTATCGGGCGGCGAATGTAACGGAGTGCCGTCGGGCGCCTCGGGGTACTCAAACACTTTCCCCTCGAAATTCCGGATCACCACGCGGTCGGCATTGTGGCTGAGTAAGTAATTCGGGTTCACCGGCACCTTGCCGCCGCCGCCGGGGGCATCGATCACATATTGCGGCACGGCGTAGCCGGTGGTGTGGCCGCGCAGTTGCTCCATGATTTCCAGCCCGCGCCGCACGCTGGTGCGCAGGTGCGCGCTGCCGTTGATGAGGTCGCACTGATAAATATACAACGGCCGCACGCGACACATCAGCAGCTTTTGCACGAGTGCTTTCATGACAACGGCATCATCGTTCACACCCTTGAGCAGCACGGACTGGTTGCCCAGCGGAATGCCGGCATCGGCCAGACGCGCGAGGCCGTCGCGCACTTCAGTGGTGAGCTCGCGTGGATGATTGGCGTGCACACTGATGAAGAGCGGATGAAACTCCTTGAGCACTGCACACAGCTCGGGCGTGATGCGTTGCGGGAGAAAGATCGGGATCCGGCTACCAATGCGGATGAATTCCACATGCGGAATGGAGCGCAGCTCGGTGAGCAGTTGGCGCAGCTTGGAGTCGCTGAGCAACAGGGCATCGCCGCCGGAGAGTAACACATCGCGCACGGCAGGCGTGCGGCGGATGTACTCGATCTGTTCCTTGAAGTTCGGCCGGAAATCGTAGCCCAACGCATTGCTCACCAACCGTGACCGCGTGCAGTAGCGGCAGTAGGCTGCGCAGCGGTCGGTGACCAGAAACAACACGCGATCTGGGTAGCGGTGCACCAATCCGGGCACAGGCGAATGGCTGTCCTCGCCGCAAGGATCTCCCATCTCCCACGGGGCAGTCTCGGCCTCCTGCACGCTTGGAAGCATTTGCCGGCGAATCGGGCAATCGGGGTCGTTGCCGTTGATGAGATTGAAAAAATGGGGCGTGATGGCCATCGCCAGCTTGGTGTCCGCCAGACGCGCGCCTTCGACTTCCTGAGGCGTCAAATCCGGAATCCGACTCTGGAGTCCCTCCAGCGAGCTCACCCGATTCTTGAGCTGCCACCGCCAGTTGTTCCAATCCGCCTCGTCTACGTCCGCCCACGTTCCAAGTCCTGAAGGATGAAATTCCTTCAGTTTCAGCAATTGGTCCAGATGGAGATCCGAGTCGGAACAGGCGGATGACATATGGGGTAGGGTAAGAAAGGAGTAGAGGGCTGTCAACCGGCCTTAAGGCGTGGAAAACTTGGCGTGGGTTTCCGGTTTCTCCGGATTCATGTCGGCGAGGATGGTGTCGAGCAGGCTGAGCTTGGCGATTGCGCGATCGCGCAGGGCTGCTTGGGCGGTGGGTTTGGTGCGGATAGCGCGATGGATTTTGGAGGAGCGCAGGCCGAGGTAGGCTCCAAGTGTTTCACGATAATCTTGAATGATCCGGGCGGTTTCGGGGGTGGAATTGACCTGCAGGAAGGCAAGCCGTTGGAGGACGGGCGTCAATTTTAGGGCTCGTTCTTGGGGCGTGGGGTCGGTGCGAAGGTAGGTTTGAAGTGAGATTCGTTGGGTTTTGGGTTTAGCTTGTGGCGAATCTGGAGGGAGTTCGGTTTCGATTTGCAGGCAATCACTCAGGTGAACGAGAATGACTTCCGGTCGCCAGCGGTGAAAGGCATCGCGGCTGCGAAACTGGATTTGAGCCATGGACCACCATTGCTCGATTTTCAACATACTCTCGTGCCCGAAGGCGACGCCAAACGCGCGCGCGCTGTTCTTGTGCTTGGGAAGTTCGCGCAGGAAAAATTGTATGCGCTCAGGGCCTTTGGAGAGCTCAATCAATTTGTGCACGAGCAAATGAGCGTGTGCACGATACACTGGATCCTCGGCGCCTTTGAAGGGGGGCGGCGGTAGAGTGAGGTTCAGGTAGGAGATGGGTTTGGAATTCTGGATGAATTCGCGACTGGCGTGGAGGGGGTCTTGGGGATGCGTGAAATTCAATCCGCCAACTGCTTGAGGAGCGAATGGCGTAAAGAGAATGGGGCCTTTCGATTGTAGAATGAGCTCTGTAGTACCCGGGGTGATCCACGTAGGCAATACGGGGTCCGCGGATGAATAGCGTCCGGCAAACTCAGTAAACAAAAGGTCGACGATGAGCTCGGTTAATTCCAGGCCGGGCATAAGTTGAGGCACGGAGGCCCGGTAATCCCAAGAGCCGGTGGCATTGGGGATGCGGCCAAAGCGCGCTGGGTCACCCAGCTTGCCTGGGATGATTTGCAAATGAATCTGGCCTTGCCAGCGAGAGGCGATCCCAAAGCGCTTCACCCACTGATCCCGGATGGATTCTGCAAACTGCGCTAAGCCTGAAGGGTGGAGTTGAACGCGATCTGGAACGGCTTTTACTTTATTGGGCGCAGCCACGAACGTGGCATCCACCAACGAGCTTACCACGAACTGCCGCGAACGGCTGGTGAGCGTTTGACCGGGGCGCAGGCGTTGCGCATGCGCCCAATCCACAGTGCTCAGCAGAGCCAATGCCGCGAGGCATCGCAAGGTTCGGCTGGCAAAGGAAAGGGTCATGTTTTTTTGGGCTTACTTTTCGCGCTACTTTTCTTTTTGGAATCAGATTTTTTGCTTTCCGATTTTTTCTCCGAAGCTTTCTTGGCGGCGTCGCTGGCTTTCTTTTCGCCGCTCTTGTAGTTTTCACTGCGGTAATCTGTTTCGTAAAAACCGCCGCCCTTAAAGATAATCCCTCCACCAGTGCCTAGGAGGCGTGTGACTTTGCCACGGCAACCTTCCTCAGTGCAGTGGGTTAGTTTAGGCGCTTTGATGGACTGAAAATGGTCGAAAATAGTGCCGCATTTGGCACATTCATATTCGTAAGTTGGCATGAACAGAACCTTCCCTTCCTCCTGCAGTTTTTCTATGGCAAAAGCTGGCGAGGGTCAAGGCGTTGTTGGCTTGCAATTCACAGGTTATTCACATATGTTTAACGGGAACCCAAAAACGCCTACGGGCGAGGTATGCGCTATGGCTATGACACGTCAAAAAGTTTTGGATCAATATTTCATGGATGCACGGCACAAGCTGATTGATATTGCTGCGTTTCTGGATCGTGTGGATCGCGCGGAAGGCGACGCGGATTTTCGGCTGAAAGCCTTTCGCGACGCCATGAAGCGGCTAGATGACAACGGCAAGGATCGTGCGCACGATGTGCTGATGGCCTTCAGTGATCCTACTGGAGAGCCCATCGCAGTTGCTCACGGCAAGGGAGCATGTGGAGCTTGGCCCGGTCAGGGCGAGTAGGGTATAGCTCTCGGCATGCGCTTCATCGAACCCCACGCGCACATGGTCAGTCGTACGACGGACGACTACGCGGACATGGCTACAGCTGGTTGTGTGGCTTTGTGTGAGCCGGCGTTTTGGGCCGGCTTCGACCGTGGCAGTGCGGATGGTTTTCGCGATTACTTTAGGCAACTCACCGAGGTCGAGCCGGGGCGCGCGGCCAATTACGGCATCAAGCATTTCACCTGGCTATGCATCAATCCAAAGGAATCGGAAGACATGGCGCTGGCGGCCGATGTGTTGTCGGTGATACCCGAATTCATGGAGTGCCCCAATGTGCTCGGGATTGGTGAGATTGGCCTGAACAAAAACAGCCGCAACGAAATCAAGGTGCTTCAGCAGCATGTGGATTTGGCGGCGTCACATGATCAGATGATTCTCGTTCATACGCCGCATCTGGAAGATAAACACAAAGGAACACGCTTAATATTGGATGTGCTCAAGTACGACAGTCGGATTGATCCTGAGCGCGTGATGGTTGATCACGTTGAGGAGCACACCATCGGTATGGTGCTGGACGCCGGGCACTGGGGCGGCATGACCTTGTATCCGGAAAGCAAATGTTCGCCGGCGCGGGCGATTGACATGATCGAGCGTTTCGGTAGCGAACGGCTCTGGTGGGATGCTGCCTGTGATTGGGGCCCGAGCGTGCCGCTCGCCGTGCCGCGTACAGCCTGTGAAATGCGACGGCGCGGCCATGACGAGTCGTTGATCGAGAAGGTGATCTTCGAAAACCCCAAAACGTTCCTCAGCCAGAGCGATCGTTTCCAGCTTTAGGTGGTATCCATTTTCAGAACTCCGCTTCGGCGGAGTTTTTTTATGCCCGCTCATTGCGAATACACGCATGCGTGGTATGTTGAGGTAGATCGTAACGGTCGTTGAGAAACTCCCATGAGGTATCAATTCGTTTTGATCACATTGGCTCTCTGCCTGCAAGTTGCGCTGCTCTGGACCTTGGGCGTGCGCATTGACAAGGACACCGGTACGGTTGCCATTCAGTCGGAGAAGATCATCGCTCCCAAGACACCACCGCCACCGCCAGTTGTTGGGTCCAAACCTGTATTGGCGGCGGTCACGCCTGCTCCAGTTCGCGCACAGATTAAATCGGAACCTCCAGCGCGGATGATTCAGCAGATGTTTTTTGCGAATAATCGGGATCACCAGCTCATTGAGCAGGCGATTCGGGACAAGCTGCAGTACGATACCGGTAAACGCCTCACGGCACCTTTGACCGATCGGATGGTGAGGGGGCTAACGTATCTTGATTTAAAAGGCAAAGGTCTGTCGGATATTCGACCGCTGGCAATGTTGGCGGCGCTGCAGCAGGTGGATCTTGAGAAAAACCGAGTCAACGATCTTTCGCCGTTGGAAAAATTGCCGACACTGAATGCGGTTTATGTGCGCAACAATCCGGGCCTGACGGTGGAAGAGGTGCGCCGGGCTGGGCGGGTGATGCGGCAGTGCATCATTGTGCACAATCTCAAGTGAGCGTTTCTTCATTGCCGCGCACGGTGCGGCGCGTGTTTAATTCCGCGCCATGGAACTGAAGCACGGACTGCATTTGGCCTACTGCACGAATATTCATCGTGGCGAGGATTGGGCGCAGACGTTTTTTTCCCTGAAAACCGAGGTGTTGGCTGTGCGCGATCGAGTGGGGGTAGGGCGGGCTTACGCGATTGGGCTGCGGTTGAGTGAATTGGCGGCCCGTGAATTGAGTGAGCCGGCGATATTGGAGGCGTTCCAGCAATGGCTGGCAGACGAGAATTGTTATGTCTTCACCATCAACGGTTTTCCCTTCGGCAATTTCCATGGTTCGCGCGTGAAAGAGCAGGTGTATGTGCCGGATTGGACTTCGCCGGATCGGCTGGGGTACACCAACCGCTTGTTTGATCTGATTGCGGCTCTGGTGCCGGCTGGAGTGGAGGGCAGTGTGAGCACCTTGCCGGGATCGTTTAAGGAATTTATCACCGATGAAAGTCAGGAACGAGTTATCCGGGATAACATCTGGAAATGCGCCGAGCATATCGCTGCCTTGAGTGATCGTACGGGCAAGGCGTTGCATTTGGGACTGGAGCCGGAGCCGTTGGGCTATTTTGAAACCAGCTCGGAGACAGTTCAGTTTTTTGAGCGCTTGGGAATGGAGCATCCCAATGATTCCAAGCTCACCGAACATTTGGGGGTGAATTATGATACCTGCCATTTGGCCGTGGAATATGAGGAGCCGGAAGCGGCTCTGGGGGCATTGCGCACGGCTGGGATTCGGATCAGTAAACTGCATTTGAGTGCGGCTTTAATTGTTCGGCCGGACGGAGGTACACGGGCCAAGCTGAAGCCGTTTGAAGAGGATGTGTATCTGCATCAGGTGGTCGAGCGCCTGTCGGACGGCAACTTGAACCGGCATCGGGATTTGGATGATGCCTTGGCCACCAACAATCCGGCGGAGGAATGGCGGATCCATTTTCATATTCCGTTACACAGCCCGGATGGCGATTGGTTTGCCAGCACGCGGGGGCACATAGACGGGGTGTTGCGCGAATTGAGAAAGGATCCTGCGCTGTGCACACATTTGGAAATGGAAACTTACACGTGGGAAGTGCTCCCGGCGGAGATGAAAAACCGCGAGGTGGTGGATCAGTTGGTGGGTGAATACGAATGGACTCTGAAACAGCTACAGGCGTACGATCTGGCATGAGCTTGGGGCGCGCATTATTGGTGCTCGGGAGGGTGAGCAATTTGCCCACCATCTGGAGCAACTGCTTGTGCGGTTGGCTCATCGGCGCGGGGTATATGGGCATCGAGCCCATTGATTGGCGAATGATCGTCTGGGTGGGCTTTGGGGCAACGGCTTTGTATTTGGGGGGGATGTATTTGAATGATGCCTGCGACGTGGCGTTTGATCGGGAGCATCGCAAGGAGCGGCCGATTCCCTCCGGAGCGATCAGTGAATCCGCCGTCTGGAAAATCGGCATCGGCCTGATGGCGGTGGGAATGGGGGCGTTATCCATTCAAGGCGGGGCAACGGCATTCTTGGCGCTGGGGTTGTTCAACTGCATCTTGGTTTACAACTTCACACATAAAAAACTGAAGTGGTCCCCGCTTCTAATCGCGCTTTGCCGGTGGTTATTGATCATGACGGCAGCTGCGTTTGCATTTGTCACAATCAAGCCGGAGATTAGTTTTTTTGGTGATTCCAACAGTGGCATGGCGGCCTGGGTGGCCTCGGTATTGTGCCTCTATGTGGTGGGGCTGAGTTGCCTGGCCAAGGTGGAAAGTGAGCCGGGCTTGGTGCGGTTTTGGCCGTGTCTGTTGCTGGGCGCGCCGGTGGTGTTGGCGATGTTTGTGAATCCGGATGGAGAGGATCGCAAAGATGCGCTGCTGGTCAGCGCAATTTTGGGGCTCTGGGTGTTGCGTTCTTTGCAGTACACGTTTTGGGCGGAGAAACGGAACATCGGGAAAACAGTCGGCGGCTTGTTGGCGGGGATTGTGCTGGTGGATTTGTTGGCGGTACAGAATGTGGCTCCGGAGGTGGCGATGGTGTTTTTCGGATTGTTCATTCTGGCTGTGGCCGCACAGCGTTGGGTGCCGGCGACATAAAAAAACGGGAACGGTTTCCCGTTCCCGGTGGTGATTCAATTCGTCCGCTTAAGAGTGGAGGGTTCGACCTTTGAAGGTGAGTTCAGCCACGCCGGACTTGTCTAGCTCTCCTAAGCCGAGCTCCTTCATTTTCTCATACTGTTTCCAGGTGGACTTGGCCAGTGGCAGTTTCAGGCCTTCGCCTTCGGCGAGCTTCAGGGCGATGCCGCTATCCTTAGCGGCGTGATCGGCGCTGAAGTAACATTCGTGATCTTTGATGACCATGTCTTCACCGTCGGTTTCCAGCACGCGGCTGTTGGCCCCGGTTTGGCTGAAGACTTCGCGTACGGTGGTGAGGTCGAGCCCCATGGCATCGGCGAGGCCGAGGCCTTCGGCAAGGCCGGCCGTGTTGATATTCATCACCATGTTCACCAACGCCTTGAGCTTGGCGGCGCTGCCGGTGTCCCCAATGTATTTGTTGGTGACGGAAAGGGCGTCAAGGATCGGCTTGGCGCGGTCGAAGGCTTCCTGTTTGCCGCCGCACATGAGGTAGAGTGTGCCTTCGCGAGCCTGTGTAATGGAGCTGGCCATGCAGGCTTCGAGGGTTTGGGCTTCATGTTTGTTGGCCCATTCCTCAACCTTGACGTGAGTGGATGGGGAGACGGTGGCACAGTTAATGAAAAGCTTGCCGTGGGCTCTGGCCAGCAGGGAGCCGGTGCCGTGGAAGATGCCTTTCATGGATTTGTCGTCGGTGACGACAGTGATGATGACGTCCGCGTTTTTGGTGACGTGTGATAGTTTCTCGTAGTAGGTGGAGCCAAGTTCATCCGCCATGGATTTGGCGGCTTCGGCGTTCACATCAGAGATGGCGGTAACGGTGAAGTGTTGGTCGTTTAACCGGCGAGCCATGTTGGCGCCCATTCGGCCTACTCCGACGATTCCAATTCGTTCAGACATGATTTGAGGAGGATACAGTTGTGTTCTGTTTATTGCGCAAGAAAACGCAAGTTAGGTTGGTTGAAGATGGACCCTAAAGGGCGTTCGAAGGTGTGGCAACGGTTTTTTCAGCATTAAATCTCACTTTTTTCCCCGAAAGCCTCAATGTTTTACAGGGTTGACGGGGTGAAGTGACAGTCACATCTACGAACGAAGCGCCGAGTTGGCCGAGCTGGGTATGGATCTCGGTATGGGCGAGATCGGGGGTGTTGCATTCGCTGCTGAGGTGCGCGCAGTAAATGTGCTGTAGTTCGGGATGAATCAGCTGTTCTAGGAATTGGGCGGCGCCTTCATTCGAAAGATGGCCGTGTCGGCTGAGGATGCGTTGCTTGAGACTCCACGGCCTTCGCGGATCGTTGTTCAACAGGTCGACGTCGTGGTTGGTTTCCAGCAGCAACACTTCCGCATCGCGGACCCTGTCGGCGACCAGTCGGGTGCCGTGGCCCATGTCGGTGAGAAAACCAATCCGACCTTCGGGCGTGTGCAACACAAATCCCATGGGATCGATGGCATCATGCGGGATGGGGAAGGTATCCACATTTAGGTCGCCGATCTCAAAGGGGTTTCCGGTTTCCACGAGGCGAAAGTCGAATTCGGAGTCATGGATGCGGCGGATTTCCTCCGCGGTATGGCGATTGCAGTACACAGGGATGCCGAGCTTGGCGGCAAGCACCTTCAGACCGCTGACGTGGTCGGAATGCTCATGCGTAATCAGAATGCCATCCAAGCGTTCCGGGGTGCGGTTCAAATTCAGTAACGCTTCCCGGATTCGTTTGGCGCTGATACCGCAATCGATGAGCACGCGGCTGTTGGGCGTTTCCAGATAAGCAGCATTGCCACTGGAACCACTGGCCAACACGGTGAACTGAACCTCCTCCACGGGGGGACTGTAGCCGGTGACCTGTTTGGGCTCAAAAGCTTTCCATTCACATTGCTCAATGCCATGCATGCAGTCTCTTTGGAGGTAATACCAAAACGATCGAACAAGCAACTTGCGTGCCATTGAGCTTGAAGTCTGAACGGTTTAACGGTAAATAGAGTCAGCCGCCCAACCATGGCTTTTGAACCCAGAATGCATCTCGGACAGAAACTGGCGCAAGTCCAGGTGATGTCCCCGCAAATGCAGCAATCGCTGGCATTTTTGCAGGCGCCAATGCTGGATTTGCAAGGCATGGTGAACAAGGAGCTGCAGGAGAATCCGGTGCTGGAGGAAGTGCCGATTGAGGATCAAAAATCGCCGGATCTTGAGGGCACCGGGGAACTCATCGGCGCGCCGGATCAAAATGAAGCCGCCGAACCCCCCAGTGATACCAAGGTGGATCCCACCGATGAATCGAGTGCGGAGCCTTTTGATGATTTTCAGGCCGAGATGGAGCGTTTGGCCGAGCTGAGTGAGGAGTGGCGCGATCACTTTAATGCCTCTCAAACCGCCCCCGTGGGCGCCGCGGCCAGTGCGGAGGATGAGGAGCGGCGCGATTTTATTTTCGATTCCCTGACGGCCCGCGGTACGTTGTCCGCCCATCTCTTGGAACAGGCGCACATGAGCGATCTGGATGAACAGGAAATGGAGGTGGCCGAGGTGATCATCGGGAACGTTGATGAAAACGGATTCCTGCAATCCAACGTGGCCGAGCTGATTGATGCGGCGAATTCGGATCAGGATACGGTCGAGGAAGTTCTCTCCGTGATCCGCTCCTTTGAGCCGGCCGGCGTGGCGGCGGCGGATTTACGCGAATGTTTGCTGCTGCAATTGGAACGCCTCGGTCGGGTGGAATCGTTGGAGTACCAGGTTGTGGAGAAGCACATGGAAGCTCTGGGCCGTCGCCGGTTTCCGGAGATTGCCCGCGCTTTGGGAGTGGGGATTGATGAGGTGCAGGATATTGCCGAAAAAATCGGCCACTTGGATCCACGACCAGGCGGTGCCTTTGAGGAAACCCCCGACCAATATGTCGTGCCCGAAGTGTTTGTGAATTGGAAAGACGACCATTGGGAAGTTACCTCCAATCGTGAAGAGATGCCGCAATTGCGCATTAGCAATGCCTACAAAGATTTGATGACGCAGGCGCGCGATTCCAAGGATGTGCGCGAATACATCCGCGGGAAAATTCGGGACGGCAATTTCCTGATCAAGAGTATCCATCAACGGCAGGATACGATCTTGAATATTGCCAAGGAAATTGTCGCTCGCCAATCGGAGTTCCTCGAGCACGGAGTGAGCCACTTGAAGCCCTTGACCATGTCTGAGGTGGCCGACAAGGTGGAGGTGCATGAGACCACCGTGAGTCGTGCGGTTTCCGGTAAGTATATGGAGACGCCGCAGGGTTTGTTTGAGATGCGGTATTTTTTCACCAGCGCGATTCAGACTTCCGACGGCGGCGAAGGGGTGAGCAACACCAGTGTGAAGCAGTTGCTCCAGGAGCTGGTGGATAACGAGAACAAATCCAAACCGCTTTCCGATGAAGCGGTGGTAAAGTTGATGGGCGAAAAGAAAGTGAAAATCGCCCGGCGCACGGTCGCCAAATACCGCGGTGAACTCGGCATTCTGCCTTCGAGTATGCGGCGCGTTTATTGATCCGGATTAGCCTCAGCCAGAGCGGCTTTGGTGGCTTTCTGAAGGGCGTCCAGTTCCTCCCGTAAATCTGCTTTAGCTTCACGATCCATCCGGTCGGTAAACAGAATGCCGTGTAGATGATCGGTTTCGTGTTGCACACAGCGCGCCAGTAATCCACCGCAAACAAACTCAACCGGTTCATTGTGTTCGTTCTGAGCTTTCACTCGGATTTTTTCTGGTCGCGAAACGTCCCCGTAAATTTCAGGAAAACTCAGGCAACCTTCCGGTCCGTTTACTTCCGCCGCCAACGGTTCAATTTCAGGGTTCAACAATACCAGAGGCATGATGGAATGCGGGTCGGCTTCCTCGCCATCCAGTTCCAACGTGGAAGGGCGGTCTTCAACCGGCCTGATATCAATCACCGTCAACTGGATCGCCCGCCCGACCTGTTGGGAGGCTAGGCCAATTCCACGATGTTTTTCCATCGTGTCGAACATATCCTCAATGAATTGTTCCAGCTCAGGCGTGATCTTGGGAACGGGGTCGCCTTTTTGGCGGAGGATCGGATTACCGAAGTAGGTGAGCGGAAGAACCATGTGTCAGGTCTCTACGTCAAGGATGTTGAGAATACGCTCCAAGTCATCGTCGGAAAAATATTTAATGGTCAGCGCGCCCTTGCCGTCGCGATAGGTGAGGCTGACCTTGGTCCCGAGTTTTTCTTTAAGCCGGTTTTCAAGGGAGGTCACGTGCACTCCGCGAGTTTGCGACGTGGGCTGGGGAGAGGTCTTGCTGGTGGGTGCGCCTTGCAGCTTGTCGACCAAGTCTTCAGTTTCTCGGACACTCAAGGATTCCTTGATCACCCGATTGGCCACCAACGTTTGTTGCTGGGCATCATCTAGCCCAAGTATCACCTTGGCGTGCCCCACACTCAAGCGGCCCTGTCGCAAATGGGTTTGCAGTGGCTCCGAAAGGTTTAAAAGTCGTACGGCATTGGCC
>JAYOSV010000002.1:79925-175696 GCA_038139415.1 Verrucomicrobiales bacterium
TAACGGCCAGCGTGCAGTGGGGTGCGTGGGCAGAGATTGGCATGGCGGCCCGAGGTGCCGCAAGCCAGCGAATGGAGGCGATGGCGGCGGCATCTGGCTTTGGGCGCATTCTGTTGTCGCAGGGCTTAGCGGCGTTGGCCACCGCTGTACGGCTCTTGCCGACGCGCTGCGCGGTGGCTTCTTGTGTAAGGTTGAATGCTTCCATCAACAGCGCGTAACCCTGAGCTTCTTCTATCGGATTAAGATCCTCACGCTGCAGGTTTTCCACCAAGGCTAGTTCAAGGACTTGCGAATCGGACGCTTCGCGAACGATGACCGGCACCGTTTCCAGTCCAGCAATCTGTGCGGCGCGCCAGCGGCGTTCGCCAGCGATGAGTTCGAGCTGGCCGCCCTCGGTTGTGCGGACCACCATCGGTTGCAGGATGCCGTTCACCTTGATGGATTCGGCCAATTCCTCCAACGGTTGACGTTCGAAATCTTTACGCGGTTGGGAAAGGCAAGGTTGTACCGAATCAATGGAGACTTGCCGCAAAGTTTCGGGGGAAACCGATTGAGTTTCCGATGGTGAATTCGCGGGTGCCTCCGCTGTTTCAGGCGGATTTTGCCCGCCCAACAACGCTCCGAGTCCGCGACCTAATCCGGTCTTTGCCATGTGGGATTTGTGGGCAAGGGACATTGGGATGTCAAAAGCCGGATATTCACAGTATTCTGCCGGCGTGACGCACAAGAGCGGATGGATTTCAAAACGCGTGGCGCATTTGGTAGACCGGACGCATGATCCGCGTTACCTCGGCTATTTTGAGTGCTTTAATGATGGGGAGTTTTACGAGGCGCATGATGTGTTGGAGGATTTGTGGCTGGAGACGCGCGGCCGAGATGATGCGGACTTTTACAAGGCCCTTATTCAGCTGGCCGGTGGATTTGTGCACCTGACCATGCACGAAAACCCCAAATGGCCCGCCGCGGGCCCACGCTTACGGCCCGCGCATAAGCTCATGGGCATGGCGCGTGGGTATCTCGAAAAATATCCTGCCTCTTACCATGGCCTTGTCTTGCCGGAGGTTATACGGCTGATCGATCATTGGCGTAGGCAAATCGAACAGGCCGATTTTCAAACAAACCCTCTGGATTCCGAGCCCCCTCCGCATCTAAAAACACCTTCTGATTGATCGAGGCCAATTGTGCTGATGGCACACCGCCGGCAGAATCTAGCACCCCCATCTGCCGGCGGGGCGTCGGCAGCACGAACAACTCAAGCTTGCCCGCGAGGGCCTTCACTCATAGTCTCGTCAACCATGAGTGCAGCGGAGGTTGACGCGAATGTTTCGGAAATACCGGCTCGAATTGCGGAGCTGGGCCAGCGAGTGCTGGACGGCGGTCAGGTCACGCGCGACGAAGCGCTGGAGTTGTTTGCGCTGGAGGACAGCGCGGATATCCACACGTTGCTGTCGTGGGGCAATCGCATTCGTGAGCATTTTAAGGGAAACAAGATTCACCTGTGTTCCATCGTCAACGCCAAAGCCGGTGCGTGCTCGGAGAATTGTTCGTTCTGTTCGCAATCGGCCGCGTACCAAACCGGATCACCTCGGTACGGGTTTGTGGATCCCGAGCCGGTTGCTGAGGCGGGCGAGGAGGCCAATCGTAATGGCGTGACGGCCGTCGGCCTAGTGGCGGCCTGGCGCGGGTTGAAGGAAGGCCCGATGCTCGATGAGGTGTGCGATCGGATTCGCGAAATGAAAGACCAGGGGCAGACTCGGCCGGATGCGTCGCTGGGTTTGATTGAATCTCAAGAGGTGGCCAATCGCCTGAAGGAAGCCGGTCTTGAATGCTATGGGCATAACCTCGAAAGTTCGGAACGGTTTTTCCCAGAGCATTGCACGACACACACGTTTGAGGATCGCCTGCGCACGATAGGGTTTCTGAAAAAGGCGGGCATCAAGATTTGCAGCGGCGGCATTATCGGCATGGGCGAGACGCGCGCGGATCGTTGTGATCTCGCCATGAGCTTGAGGGAGATCGATGCCAGTGTGGTGCCGGTGAATATTCTGAATCCCATCGAAGGCACGCCGCTGGCGGAACAGGAATCGCTGCCGCCATTGGAGATTCTCAAGACCGTTGCCTGTTTCCGATTCATTTTACCACGCAAGGAAATCATGATTGCCGGCGGGCGCACGGTGAATTTGCGCGACCTGCAATGCATGGTGTTTCAGGCCGGCGCCAGCGCGTTGATGGTGGGTAACTATCTCACCACGCTAAATCAGCCGGTGGAAAAGGATCTGCAAATGCTGCGCGATCTCGGGCTCGATCCGGATTGGACGGAGTTTGATCCGAATGACGCCGGCGGGTGCGGTTCTGACGAGAAGGAATCCTGTGCCCCCACTGAAGCTTCCGAGACGGTAACGGCCTAGCCGTGAATCCGCGTGGTCTGAATGATGGCTGTTATCGCGGCGAGACCATCGTTATTGAGGATGTCCTTGATGATTGCCTAATTGCAGCGCAAGCCCACGGGTGGACGATCAGCTGGCTGGAAACTGAAAATAATATTCGCCTTTTGGCGCTGCATCGCGCCCCGGCAAGTGCTCATCGCAAAATCTATCTTTCCAGTGGTATTCACGGTGATGAACCGGCGGCACCTTTGGCCATGTGCCGGCTCATCACCGAAAATGTTTGGCCTGAAGACACGGCTCTGTGGATCAGCCCTTGCCTGAACCCCACTGGCTTTCCTGCTAATACACGCGAGAACGCCGCGGGCGACGATCTCAACCGTGATTATAAACATCTAAATACACCCGAAATTCGTGCGCATACACAGTGGCTTCAGACATTACCTGATATGGATTTCACCATTCAACTTCACGAGGACTGGGAAGCGAAGGGATTTTATTTTTATGAACTCAAGATGGGTGATAAACCTACCGAGCCACGGCGGGTGCTGGAGGCGGTGAAAACTGTTTGTCCGATTGACGAATCGCCAGAAATCGATGGGCGCAAGAATGATCGTGGGTTGATTGTTCCGGAACTGGACCCGCAGCTTCGAGAATTATGGCCTGAAGCCTTTTGGCTGGTGATGAATAAAACTCAGCTCAGTTATACTTGTGAGGCACCCTCGGATTTCCAGATGCAGGTGCGAACCGAGGCCCTGGTGCGGGCGGTTAGGAGTCTTTTAGTTTAGCAAATAAAGAGCAGGACGTGTTTCTGGGAATCGAACCCAACGAACATCGGACTCCCAGTTTTCAGGGAAAATACAGCTATCACACACATCTGCCAGAAAACCCTGAGAGACGCAATTCTCCCAATGTTCTCCCTATGTCTCAGTGATGTTGGGGTGTGGGATTCTTCGTTCCAATGAATCTCTGTGTTTCTCGGAGGAAACGGGGAGAACAATGGGATTGAGATCAAGATTCTCTGAACTTCTCTGAATCAGGGTGGGGGGAGGGTAAATACCTTGATTTGTACAATGGATACTTGATAACTACGTGAATTAGCTTCTTCAAAAAAATCGGAGAGATCACATTTGCCGCTGGCTGTATATCTGCAGCCCTTACCTTAGTAGCCTTTCTCCTCATTCCGGAATCCCGAACAGATGTAGTAGGAGTTTTTGTAGCGGGAATTGCTACCACCCTCGCAGCGTTTTTTTTCTTTTGGTTTTTCAAAAAATTCCCAACCCCAGGTGTTCAATTCTTGTTTGCTTTTGGTTCATTGGCAGCTTTCTTTGTCTTTGCCGTAATAAGTCACCATCTAGGATTGGAGGGAGTACGTGGGGTTTTTGTAATTGGTATGCTTGTCATAGTTTTACTTATTATAACCTTGGCTGTTGTATGGATTATGAAGCTCTTAGGTAAGAGTAATAACAAATCATCAGGAGAATAAACGTGTTCCCACTATGCCGCAGCGAATAGCGGCTATTTATTTCCACCCATTCATCTCAGGTAATTCATCAATCACGATGAGACCCAAGTCTCCCGGGAGATCTCACATATCTCGACACAGATTACACAGTTGTCTCCACGACTAATTCTCTGAGTCATCTCTGAGCCCAAACAGAGAAATCCGCCAAACCCACAGATCCCAATTGGGATAGTGCCGAAATGAGTGGGATGTGTTTTGGGAATCGAACCCAACGAACATCAAATCCCCCATTTTCAGGCTAAATACAGCTATCACATATACTTAACTTCTAATTCACCACATTCTGCGGTGTGCCATTGAAAAATGCGCGCAGGTTGTCCGCCGCAATATTCATCAACCTCTCTCTCGCTGCGCGCGTGGCCCAGCTAATGTGGGGGGTAATGATTATATTTTTTGCTCCAAAAAGCGGATTATCCGCAGGCGGTGGCTCCACTGAAAGCACATCAGTGGCCGCTCCAGCAATTTGTTTTTCATTAAGCGCCTTTGCCAACGCCGCCTCATCTACCAGTGGGCCGCGTGCGGTATTAATCAGGAAAGCTGTGGGTTTCATCTGAGACAAAAGCTGCGCATTAACAAAGCCTTGGTTCTTATCGGTGAGCGGGCAATGTAGGCTCACAGCGTCGGATTCACGAAACAACGTTTCGCAGTCAACAAATTCTGTGTTCGCTTCTTCCCGAGCAGTCCGCGTGTGTACAAGAACCTTCATGCCAAGAGCTCGGCCAAGTCGAGCCACCGCTTGTCCAATTGCACCGTAGCCCACTAGCCCTAGCGTGAGCCCGTGCAATTCCACGAGCGGTTTTTTCCAGTAACAAAAATCGGGGCAAGCACTCCAGTCGCCATCTCGAACACTGGCGTTGTGCAGGGCCGGTTGCGAGGCCAGCTCGAGCAACAATGCAAAGGTCATCTGCGCCACAGACTCGGTGCCGTAGCCGGGGATATTGGTCACCGGAATATTGCGGGCGGCCGCTGCGCTGGTGTCCACGACATTATAACCGGTGGCGAGCACACCGATATAGCGCAACTCGGGCAGTGCCTCGATGACCTTGGCGGGTACGAGTGATTTATTAGTGAACACTATTTCCGCGCCGGCCGCCCGTTCGGCCACCTGCGCGGCCGATGTGCGATCGTGCACGGTCAAGTCGCCTAGCGCGTCCAGGGCGTTCCACGTTAAATCGCCAGGATTCAAAGTGTGGCCGTCGAGCACGACAATGCGCGGGGAAGCGGTATCCATGGGGGGATTTGGCGGTTTGAAGTGCGGGTTGTCAATTCCTTGCCGTTAAGGTAGCTTTCCGCACGCATGACCACGGAAGTTTTGAATAGACCAGTAAAATACGCCGCCTTGGAGTGGCGCAATGCGCAGGGTGAGAAGTTCGAGGCCATTCAGGAAGGCACCCTGTGTTATCTGAAAGACGAGACGGAACCGTACACCGGCAAGGCGGTGGAGTTATACGAGAATGGTAAGGTCTCGTTGGAGGGTGAATTTTTGAATGGCAAGGCGCACGGTGAGGAAACGTGGTGGTATGAGAACGAGCAACGGAACTCGCTAGTGACATTTTTGGAAGGCGTGCGGCACGGGCCGCATCTGGTGTGGTACGAGAGCGGGCAACTGCAGATCGATGTGTGCTACACCCACGGCAAGCGCGATGGTCGACACGCGGTGTATTACGAGAATGGCCAGGTCCGTTCTGAGGCCTACTTCAATGGCGAAAAGCTGGAAGGTAAATACACTACTTGGTACGAGGACGGTAGCAAACGCAGCGAACGCGTGTTCGCTGCTGGCACAGAAATCAAGCGGCGCGAGTGGACAGCCAAGGGTGACCAGAAAACGCTGAACAACTGGAAGGCCGACGGTACGCCAAAGGCCAGCGCATAATCGGTTGGCATTGGGCTTTTGCCGCATGGTAGGTTTAGGGCGTGCGGACTGGATCACCAAACTGGAGGGGGGGATGGTTGCTGCTGTGCCTCTTGGGGATTCAATCCACTCTCCTCGCGGCGCCTCCTAATATTCCCAAACAATGGCCGGACGTAGCCGGTAAGGTGCATCCCGTAGCGGGGCAGCCGGTGGTGCTGGCTTGGACTGGCTTGGGTTGTCCGATGTCCAAACTCTATCGCCCGCGTCTCGCCCGGTTGGCTGATGAATTTGTGCCGAAAGGCGTTCGGTTTTTTCTGCTGAACTCCAATTCTCAAGATGCCCCGGCGGATCTTAAAAAATTGGCAGCGGACTTTGATTTTCCGGTGATCCGCGATGCCGGCGGACAACTGGCCCGGCGATTGCAGGTCGAGCGCACGACTGAAGTGCTGCTTCTGGATGCCAATGGCCAAATCCGATATCGCGGGGCGGTGGATGACCAGTTTGGCTTCAAGGAAACGGAAGCGGGCGGTGTCGGCGCCTTCCGCCGGCCTGCCCCCACTCAAGCGTATTTGAAACAGGCGATCGTTGCGGTGCTGGCCGGCCGACCGGTGGCGCTGGCCAAGACGGAGCCCTATGGGTGCGCGTTGGGGTTGGACGAAGCACCTCGCGGGAATGCGGTGACATTTCATCAGCACATTGAGCCGTTGTTGCAGGTGCATTGTCAGGAATGCCACCACACCGGTGGTGGCGGTCCGTTTGCTTTGGAATCCTATAAGCAGGCGAAGGGCTGGGCCAAGATGATGGCGGAAGTGGCCGCCGAAAAACGGATGCCGCCCTGGAACGCGGATCCCAAGGTTGGTCATTTTAAAAATGCCCGCGGCTTGGCACCGGATGAAATTGAGTTACTGGCCGACTGGTTCCGGGCCGGGGCACCCAAGGGCGATCCGGCTGAGGCACCACCGCGTTTGGTTTGGAGCGGCGATTTGGGCAATGGCAAGCCGAGTCACGAGCTGGTGTTGCCGGCATTTGATGTGCCAGCCGAAGGGCGGGTGCCATACCGGTATGTGAGTGTGCCCACGCAGTTTAAGGAGGATAAATGGATTCGCGCCGCAGAGTTTACCAGCAACACCCCCGAGGTGGTGCATCATGTGCTCACCTTCCTCCACGAACACAATGGCCGTGTGCGACGAGCTAATCGGCCTTGGTCGCCGCCATTTGATATGTTGGCACCGTTGCAGGGCGCGCGGCCTCGGGAGTTTCCATATTGGATCGCTCGCAATCGGCGTTATCTCAAGCAGTATCAGGTGGGGCAGGGCGGCGGGTTGCATGGGTATTTCCTTTCCGGCATCGTCGGCGACCGGCCGTTGGTGTATCCGGCCGGGCGCGCCAAATTATTGCCGGCCGGCACCTCGATCGTATTTCAAGTGCATTACAATCCCAATGGTAAGGCGCACCAGAGCACCAGTCGGTTGCTGTTATGGTTTGCTGATGAGCCGCCCGAGGAAGCGGTGGATATGCATGCGGCGTCTACGGTCGTGTTTCGTATTCCACCCGGAGCCCCGAACCATGAGGTGGCCGCGGTGCATCGTTTTCAACGCGACGGTCTTCTGCTGGGCTTGCAGCCTCATATGCATTATCGGGGGAAGTCCTTCCGGTACGTGGCCGAGTATCCCGATGGCCGTAAAGAAACCCTCCTGCACGTGCCGGATTTTGATTTCAACTGGCAACACAAATACGAATTCGCCGAACCTCGCTGGCTGCCGCGCGGCACCGTGCTGCGCGCGATCGGCACCTTCGATAACAGCCCGGGTAACCCGGATAATCCAGACCCAAAACGGTCGGTTTATTTCGGCCTGCAATCCGAGGAGGAAATGTTTATCGGCTATTTTGAGGTGATCTGGAATGCCCCTCAGCCGAAGGATTGACGCGTTTGAAAAACCCGTTCACCCTTGGTCCATGAAGATCGTTTTTCATCTGCTGATTTTTTCGTTGATGGCACTGTCCGTCGCCGCGCAACCGGCGGTGCCGCCCAAACAGGAATCGCCCGCTCAAATCGCCGCGCGTCAGGCGTTCGAGGCGGCCAAGACCGCAGCGGAGGCAGGAGATGCCGTGAAGCTGCGTGAACTGGCTGATTTGTATTATGCCGGTAAGGGCGTGGCCAAAAATCTGGGCGAGGCTTACAAACAATATCTTGCCTCAGCGGAAAAGGGTGACGTGTTGTCCGAAGCCACTGTCGGGTGGATGCTACGCAATGGGCAGGGCGTGACGCGTGATTATAAGAAGTGCCTGGAGTGGTACACCAAGGCCGCCGACAAGGGTCATGTGGAATCACAGCTGGGAGTGGCCGAGCTCTATTACAATTCCGTCGGTTTGCCGAAACGCGATTATGCCACAGCCTATCAGTGGTACCTCATCGCCTCCGGTTTGGGTAGCAAAGAGGCCAAAGCCTTTATCCTGCGCATGGAACAGGCCGTGCTCAAGGAGCCCAACGTCAACGTCGAGCAAAAGGCTGCGGCTGAAAAGGCGGCGCAGGATTGGTTGGCGGCTTACGGAAAGAAATAGTCTTTTCCTTACTCGAAACTTCATCAGGTTCCCGATTGTTCACGGGTGTGAATATCCTGTGGAAATCGAAGAATAACTTACTCTCTCGCTCTTTGCTTTGTGTGTTATCTTATTAATGTTGGTTGCACCTTCGGGCGCCACTGACAGGGTCGGAAGACTCGGGAATACAGGCCTTCGGGCAGGTGTTCTGATTCAAAGGTTTCTTCTGAAACACTTGAATGAGCCCCCGATCCACCCGCCTCCACCCGAGGCATCCTGAAGGGCAGGTTGCAAAACCGGTTCGGATGGAATTTGATCGTCTGGGAAGTGGTCTTCGGACCACCGCCTGGGCGGTCTTTTTTTGGCCTTCAATCTTTTCGGGACGGCTTGATTAAAACAGACACAAAAAAAAGGCGCCGTGGGGCGCCTTGAGTTTTTTGTGGGGACAGGGGTTTACACGTCACAGAGTTCAACCGCCTCGATCAGGCCTTTCATAGGGTCGCCGGTGGGGATGAATTCCTGGCCGACGTGGCCTTTGTAGCCGATGTCCAACAGCTTGCGCATGATGGGCGGATAATTGATTTCCTGGGTGTCGTCCAGCTCCTTGCGGCCGGGGTTGCCGGCGGTGTGGATGTGGCCGATCACATCCTTACATTGTTCCAACCGGCGGATCACGTCGCCGTCCATGATTTGCACGTGATAGATATCGAACAACACCTTCATGTTCGGTGAACCCACCGCGCGGGCGATGTCGCACACGTAATCGATCTTGTCGCCCTGGTAACCGGGGTGCCCTTTCATGGGGTGAGAATCGTCGCGCGTGTTGAGGTGCTCGATGCAGATGGTCACGCCTTTTTTCTCGGCGTAGCCGATAATTTTCTTCAGACCCTTCACGCAGTTTTTAGCGCCTTGCTCGGCGGAGATTTCGCCGCTTTGCGGGTCTTCGGCCTTCTTCCATTTGTAACCGTTAAACGCGATTACGTTTTTCACGCCAAACTGGGCGCAGGCATCAATCGTCTCCTTGGTGGCCTTGATCACCATGTCGTGGTAATCGGGGTTGTTGAACCCGCGCATGAAGGGCGGGCCTTCCACGCCGTTAGATGCGATGGCGCAGGTGAGGCCGTGTTTCTTGAGCACGGGCCAGTCATTGGGGGAAACCAACTCCACGCTCTTGCAGCCAAGATCGGCCGCTGCCTTGGCGGTATCCTCAATCTTCCAGCCGCGCTCGCCCCAGCACCAGTGCACCACGGACTGATTAATGCGGCCTTTTTGCACGCCGCGCTTGGGTTTGGCGGCGTGGGCGGTGAGGGCGGCGGTGACGGCAGCGCCACCGGCCAGTTTCATCAGATTACGACGGGAGAGGGGTTGATCTTTCATGAGTCAATTGGTTCACCCGATTCAATCGGCATTCCCCGTGGGAAGCCAGAAGAAAACACTTTTTTCCCTTCCGCCCGGGCCGCCAGTCCGTAAGCTTTTGATATGCCCGATCACGATGCGATTATGGAGGCGAAGCTGAAGATGATTGATGAGACGCACCGGTTTGTGCCGAAACGGTCGGCGTTGTTGATCATCGATATGCAGCACGGGTTTGTGGATGAAGGCGCTTCGCTTGAGGTGGCGGCGGCGCGCGATCTCATTCCGAACATGCAAAGCCTCATCGCCGCCTTCCGAGCGGCAGAAGCGCCCGTGGTGTTCACCGAGTTTGTGTATGCGGACAATGTGCCGTGTCTCCGGGGCGATCCTTTTGGCATTGAACATCTGGAGGCTGAGGGCTCGCCAGGATTTGGTAGTAAATCCAGCAATTGCCTCGTCGGGCATAATGCTGGCACGGGCGTGGAATCGGCCGATACCGTTCCCGCGCTACAACCGCGGCCGGAAGAGCTGATCATTCGCGGACATACGTACGATAAATTCTACGGTACACCGCTGGACCTCGCATTACGCAGTCAGGACATTTCGCATCTGTTCCTCACCGGCATTACTACAGATGTGTGTGTGAACTCCACGCTAATCGCTGCCACCCAGCGCAACTACCGCGTCACCGCCATAACAGATGCGTGTGCCTCGCCCTGGCCGGAGCTGCATGAGGCGTGCTTTAAAATTTGGCAACCCAAGTTCGCCCGCTTGAAACTTACGGCGGCCGTGCTCGACGAAATTTCCTTATGATAGTACACCCATTATGAAACGCATCCTGATCCTCCTGTGCACGCTGGCTTGGCGACATTGACTGTCGCCGAGGAGCCGCGCGTTTTTCCTCAAGTACAACAGCCCGATGATATCCGACTGAAACCACTCAAGGATTTAAACGGCCATTTCTCCTTTGCCGTGCCCAAAACGCTGGAGGTATGAAAGCAGCGTAAGGCGCCGTCGGCGTCGGCCACACCAAAGGGGTTGATCTCAAGGTAGGCGATCAGTTAGAGGCGAGTATCGAAGGAACCGGGAGGTTGAAGAATGGTGTCCGGCGATTAAAACAAAATCACCTGTCGCGCCACCTCGCCTTTGTGTAGGCGATCAAAGCCGGTGTTGATATCCTCCAGCGAAATGGTGTCAGTGAGCAATTGGTCCACGGGTAATTGGCCAGCGTAAAACATATCTATGAATTTTGGAATATCTCGCGTAGGGACGCAACTGCCTTGGTAGGATCCTTTAACTGTTTTTTCCATCGCGCTGAGCGTCACAGCCGGAATACTAAATTGATGATCGGGATGCGGTAGACCGATGGCAACGGTGGTGCCGCCGCGCATTGTAGATTCGTAGGCCTGCGCGAGTACAGTGGCGTTCCCCACGCTTTCAATGGCAATTTCCACGCCGCCATGGGTGAGGTCCTGAATGACTTCCACCGGATTATTTTCCCTAGCATTTACAGTGTGAGTGGCGCCGAGGTTGCGGGCCATCTGGAGTTTGGGATCGAGCAAATCCACTGCAATGATTTGGCCGGCGTTGCAGGCCTTGGCTCCGATCAATGCCGCGAGCCCCACGCCGCCCAAGCCGAATACCGCGACACTCTGACCGGGTCGGATGTTGGCCGTGTTCATCGCCGCACCCGTGCCCGTCATGACCGCGCAGCCAAACAGCGTGGCGTGCTCAAAGGGCAAGGTGGAATCGATCTTCACCAGTGAGCCGGGCAGGGCGATGGTGTATTGCGAGTAGCCGCTCACGCCGCAGTGATGGAAATAGGGTTGGCCATTGCTACTGAAGCGTTGCGCGCCGTTCATCAGTACGCCGGCATTGTTGGCCTCAGCGCCGGGTTCGCACAGGGAGGGTTTGCCTACCGTGCAATACCGGCAATGACCGCAGCTGGGGATGAAGGTGAAAATCACATGATCATCGGCCTTAAGTCCGCGCACGCCGGGCCCCACTTCGCGAACGATGCCGCTGGCTTCGTGGCCGAGCACCATTGGCATTTGGCGTGCCCGCGAGCCATTGATCACAGAGAGATCCGAATGACACAAGCCGGCGCCTTTTACCTCCACCAGCACCTCGCCTTCGCCGGGTCCATCAAGATCGATTTCCTCAATGACCATCGGCTGGGAGTCCGCATAAGGCAGCGGGCGTCCCATCTCATGTAAGACAGCAGCGGTGGTTTTCATGCGGTGCAGCATTGGCGAATCGCTGTCGGATTGCAATCATACAGGAAATAGGTGACTATTCTGAGACATGCTGAAACGCCCTTCATTTTCAGGTTTTACTCTAGTGGAGCTTTTGGTGGTGGTGGCGATTATTGGATTGCTCGCGGGCATGCTGCTGCCCTCCTTAGCCAAAGCCAAGGTGAAAGCAAATCGCATGAAATGCGGCAACAATCTCAAACAGGTTCATTTAGCGTTTACGCTTTTCGCCGATGATTACGATGGTCGGCTGCCGTGGTTGTTGACTAATCGCCAAGGTGAACGGTTGTGGCAAAGCTTGTATGGCACGGGCCATACGGGTGCGCATCATTTGTGGGATGTGCAGTTCCTTTTTTTGCCGGCCCCAATCCGTGAGGAACTGGGTACGGCCAGGTTATTGGCATCGCCGGTGGACCCAGAAACGCATCCGTGGATTGATAAGGAAATCGAGCACGGAAAATGGGGCGGCTTTGGGCATGCTTTTGATGGGGTGCACGTCCATATGGATTATCGGTCGCTCAGTTATGCTTTGCATTTGGGAAGTGATATGCAGCGTCCTTCAACGCTTTTGGCGGTTACTCGCAATGTTGCCGGCGAAAACTGTTATGAATTTGATTATCCGGCTGGAACCGAGACCCCTTCTTATCAGAAGTATCTGGGCATGGCGTTGCGCTCCGGCAACGCCGGACAGGCGAGTCATGCTTTTGTGGGGAATGATGAAGTTGATCCAGTGCGTTTGCAGAATTATGCCACGGCCGGGCTCGGTGCCAGTCAGGGACAGTTTGTGCGTGCCGATGGCAGTGTGAAGCTGGGTAATAATGCGGATTTGGCCTCAGTCGTGCACGCGCACGGGGCGGCGACGGGAGGGATGTTTAAAGGCATCAACGAAAACCTGACCCGCCCCACGCAGGAGGTTATTCCGCCAAATCTTCTTTGGATCAAATAATCATTTCACCCACTCCGTGCGTTTGAGCCAGGCTTCCACTAGTTTGGGCCATTTGGAAACGGGATCGGCGGAGGGGCGCAGACCGTAACCGTGGCCGCCGTGGGGGAAGATGTGCAGCTCGGAATGAACGCCGGCACGGCGCATGGCCAGCCACATTTGCACGCTGCTGTCGGCGGTCACCCGGTCATCGCCGGCATGGATGAATATGGCGGGCGGCGTGTCCTTGTCCACCGGCACCTCGGGTACGAGTTTGGTTTTTGTTTCATTATCTACGAGATAGGCTGGGTATACTAGGATGCCGAAATCCGGTCGGCAACTGTAGTGGCAGGCTTCATCTACGACGGGGTAAGTTCGTTTCCTCCAACTGGTTATTGCTGTGGCCGTTAAATGGCCGCCTGCGGAAAAGCCCAGAATTCCTATGCGTTCGGGATTGATGTCCCATGCCTTGGCATGATGGCGCGTTAAGGCCAAGGCGCGTTGGGCATCCTGCAACGGCGCAGCGTGTTTCTCACGGTCCTTGCGGCGAGGTACTCGGTACTTTAACACAATCGCCGTCACGCCAATGCCGTTCAACCATTCGGCGACTTCCGTGCCTTCCAGGTTCCAAGCCAAGATGTTGTAGCCGCCGCCCGGGCAAATCACCACGGCCGTGCCATTGGGGTTCTTGGGTTTGAATACTGACAGCATGGGGGTGCTGACATTGCCGATCCGGATGACCTGTTTTTGGCCGGGACGCGCCGGTTGTTCGGCTTCCGCCGGGAGTTCATACGTTTCCCCTGGAGCTTTGCCGGGCCAGAGATTCATGGATTTCCACGCCTCAATTGCGTGAGCCGGTGTGAGGAACTGGAACAGGATGACCGTAATCAGTAGCAAGCGCATGCCGCGAGTGTGCGCGAAACCGGTTTGTGAGCAAGGCGAAATGAATTGGGGATTGAGGCGGCCGAGCAATCCGCGCACACTCTTCGCATGACACGTTTTGGCATCATTGGCCTTTCGCACGATCACATTTGGGATGTGCTTCCGGAGCTAAAGGAAAACGAACAAGCCGAGCTGGTTGCCGCCTGCAGCCTACAGCGCCCGCTTCTGGATCGTGCAGCCAAGGAGTATGGCGTTCAGATTTATACCGACTCGCAGGAGATGGCTGCCTCCGAGCAGCTTGATGCGGTTCTCATCTACGGAAACAATCGGTCCGGCGCAGAGGAAGGTAAAAAGGCCCTCGAACGCGGTTGGCATGTATTGATCGAAAAACCGTTGGCCGCTGATCTGGCCGGCGCAGACGAATTATTGCAGGCCGCCGATACCACCGGCAAACGGTTGATGGTGAACTGGCCCATCGCTTGGTGGCCGCAGGTGCAGCACGCTCTGGCGCTCGCGCAAAGCGGCGAGATCGGTGAGGTGTGGCAGGTGCGCTACCGTGCCGCGCATCAGGGGCCCAAGGAGATGGGCGCCAGCGAACATTTCTGTGATTGGCTATATGACCCCAATCGCAATGGCGGCGGTGCGCTGCTGGATTACTGCTGCTACGGCGCTGTACTGTCACGCGTGCTGCTCGGGCGCCCGCGCAGTGTCACCGCTGTCGCGGGGCAATTGCTTAAAACCGATCTAGATGCGGAGGATAACGCCGTGCTGCTGATGCAATATCCCAAGGCCATTTGCATCGCCGAAGCGAGCTGGACGCAGATTGATAAGATGACTCACTATCGCACCATCATTTATGGTAGCGAAGGAACGCTGCTGGCCGAGCCGGAAAACGGCCGCCTGTTGAAGGCCACACAGGAGCAACCCGAAGGCTTTGAGATTGAAGTGCCGGAGCTGGCTGCACATCAACGCCAACCCATCGCCCATTTTCTGCATGGCATCGAAACCGACGAAGCCTTTCATCCCCTTTGCCGCGCCGGACATTGCCGGGATGCGCAGGAGATCCTGTCGATTGGCGCGCAAGCCGCCGAAAGTGGCCAGCAAATTGAGCTGCCGCAACTGAAGGAGATGGACTAGTGCAGGCGGCTTACATTACCGAGACCGGCGGGCCGGAGCGGATCCAAGTGGACGAACTGCCCAACCCCAAACCTGGGGCCGGTGAAGTGTTGGTGCGCGTCCAAGCCGCTTCGGTGAATCCGATTGATACCTACATCCGCGGCGGCCTAGTGGTGATGGAGCTGCCGATGCCGTTTGTGATTGGCAGCGATTTGGCGGGGGAAGTGGTTAAGGTTGGCGAAGGCGTCTCGGGTTGGACTGCAGGCGATCGTGTCTGGGCGAGCAACCAAGGGTTGCTTGGCCGGCAGGGCACTTCAGCAGAGCTGGCCTGTGTGGCGGCGGATTATTTACATGCCATTCCTGAGAACGTGAGCGCGGAGGATGCGGCGGCCGTGGCCTTGGTAGGTATCACTGCGCATATCGGTATGGTTCTGCGTGCCAAAGTGCGAGCTGGCGAAACAGTGCTGGTGAATGGCGGCGCAGGCGGCGTGGGCTCAATGGTCGTGCAGATCGGTAAGGCACTAGGTGCGCGAGTGATCGCCACGGCCGGTAGTGACGATCGGGCAGCGAAAGCCAAAAAATTGGGCGCCGACGAAGTGATTCAGTACAACACCGAGGACGTAACCGCCCGAGTGCAAGCCTTGGCACCTGACGGGGTGAATGTGCTTTGGGAAACGCGACGGGAAGCGGATTTCGAATGGGCCGTAACGTTGCTGGCCAAGCGGGGTCGGATGGTGGTGATGGCTGGACGCGAGGCGCGGTCCGTGTTTCCGGTCGGGCCGTTTTACGTGAAGGACTGCGAACTGCATGGGTTTGCGATGTTCAATTATTCTGCCGCCGAGCAACGGCAATGCGGTGAGGATCTCAATCGCTGGCTGGCCGAGGGTAAGCTGCGGGCGAATATTGATCGGACCCTGCCGCTGGCCGAAGCGGCGGTGGCCCATCGGTTGCAGGAGGAAAACACCATTCACGGCGCCGGCACCTTGGCCGGTAAAATAATTTTAAAACTCTGAACTTATGAAACGGATTGTTTGGTTATGGGTACTGCTGTGTGCAGTGCTATCGAGTGACGCGGCGGGATTTAAACTGCCGCCGACAAAGGATGGGGAGCCGCGGAACATTATCTTCATTCTGACGGATGATCATCGCTTTGATGCGATGGGGTTCGTGGGGCATCCGTTTTTGGAGACGCCGCATCTGGACGCGATGGCCAAAGGCGGGGCTCATTTTACGAATGCGTTCGTCACCACCTCGCTATGTTCGCCCAGTCGCGCCAGCATTCTCACCGGTAAATACGCGCACAACCACGGGGTGGTAGATAACTACAATCCACTGCCTAAAGGGCTCGTGTACTTTCCACAATATCTGCAAGCCAATGGATATAACACAGCGTTTATTGGCAAATGGCATATGGGCGGTAACATTGATCATCGGCAACCGGGGTTTGATCATTGGGTAAGTTTCAAAGGGCAGGGCACGTATTGGGCCGATGGCCGCGGCACGAGCCGTAAGGTGCCCCAGAACAGCTACGACGGATACAACGTCAACGGCACGCGCGGCCCGCAGACGGGGAACATCACGGATGAGTGGACCGAGTATTCGCTGGATTGGCTCAAGGAACGTGAAGACAAGCGGCCGTTCTTCCTGATGATTTCCCACAAGGCTGTGCACGCCGATTTCGTGGCGGCCGATCGCCATCTCGGGCGGTACAAGGATAAGCGCATGCCCTTGCCCAAGACCTTTGCTAATACCAAGGCTAACTACGCCGACAAACCGATGTGGTTGAAGAACCAACGCAACAGTCGGCACGGTGTGGATTTTGCCTACAACCTGCCGGACTTTGATCTGAACAATTATTACCTTCGTTACTGCGAAACTTTATTGGCGGTAGATGATCATGTGGGTTCCGTGATGGGGCATCTGAAAAAAAGCGGCGAGTTGGAACGCACGCTGGTGGTGTACATGGGCGACAACGGTTTTCAGTTTGGCGAACATGGCTTGATCGATAAACGCACGGCCTACGAACATTCCATGCGCGTGCCGCTGCTGATGCATTGCCCAGAAGTAATCCGAGCCGGCAGCACGATGAAAAAGGTGGTGGCAAACATCGATATTGGGCCAACGCTGATCGAGGCGGCCGGATTGCGCCCGCCAAAGGGGCAGTTCGATGGCAGTAGCTTTTGGCCCATCGCCATGGGACGGGGTGTGCCGTGGCGGGATTATGTGTTGTATGAATATTTTTGGGAACGCAACTACCCGCACACCCCAACCATCCACGCTGTGCGCGGGGAGCGTTACAAATATATCCGCTACCACGGTCTGTGGGATGTGAACGAACTCTACGATCTACAGGCGGATCCCGATGAAACAAAAAACCTGATCTTCAGCAAAGCCCACGCACCGGTGGTGGAACGCCTGAATAAGCGTTTGTTTGAACTACTGAAAGAATCCAGTGGTCTCAGCCTGCGCCTGGCCCCGGATCGTGGCCCGACCTTTCCTCTGCGACACCCCGAGCGTTCCCGCCCAGCGGATTTCCCCAGGGAATATTACGGCACTAGAGAAAAGTAACCGCTACACCGGTTTCTCATCCGGCTTGTCATCGTTGGAATCCTCGTCCGAGGGTTTTTTCTCCGATTCGTCATCAGGCTGAGAACTCGGAGCAGTTGTTTCCTCTTCCTCGACGTCTTCATTGTCGGAATCGTGCCCACCTTCATGATTCGCAAATTGCGGTTCCGGTAGGAATCCAGCGACCACCCAGCCCAAGGCGAAGGTAAAGAAGCCAATGCCGGCGGCGGTGTAGGCCATTTTTTGCGTGCCGGAAAAATCAGTTGGCCAGAAGGATGCGGCGGCAATGGTTGTGGCAATCCACGCGAAGCTGGTGCCAAACAGTCGTCCTCCTATATTAGCGGCGAAGCTTTCACCGGTGCCACGCAAATGAATCGGGAATAATTTGGGCAGCATGTTCCCCCAGAACGTAAATTGGCCGACTACTAGGAAGCCGCACAGGAACATACCGATGTAGGCCGTAGAAAGGCTGTTGGTGATGAGGTAGGCAAAAGTCAACGGTAGGATAATCATGCCGGGCAGTTGGAATAAGCGCAGGACCGTACCGGATGGGGCATCCCTAAAGGCTTTGATAACTGAGGTGCAAATGAACCACACAGGCAGGCCAAGGAGACCGCCATAGATTAGCCCTTTGCCGGCACGAACAAAATGTTCATTCATCGTGCCGTGGAAGCCATTCATACCCTCAAGCACAAGGAAGAACGCCAACTGGCTCCACCCAACAAAAGCCCACACACTGGTAGCACCTCGAGCGATGATAGCTATAATTAACAAAGCCATGATGGCGCGCCCGAATAGGCCCCCTACTTCCTGAACTTTGGTCACCTTGGCGGCGGCCCCTTGCTCGGCACCTTTGGAGGCTTTTATGCCAGCAATCTTGATCACCTTTTCAGGTTTGCCCTCTTCCTTAGCTTTGGCCTCGGCTTTTTCAGCGGCGGTTGCCGCAGCGGTTACTACTTGAGGGGTGTCTGGTATAATAAGCCGCATTTGCTGGAGCGATCCGAAGGCCGCGCCGTAGGCGAGGGCAAACAGGATGGTTGCCACGATGGTGGTCTTTTTGAGTTGGGGCGAAAAAAGATCGCTTATTCTGGCGCGCTTTAATTCACCAGCATCCTTTTTCTTTTGCCATTCCGGTGATTCGGGGAGGAAGGGGCGGATGATGATCAGCGGAATGGCTGGGATCAAACCGCTCATTAAGGTGTACCGCCAAGCGGCCTGATTGCTCTCATCGGAAATGGCGCCAAACAGACTGGGGATTTCTGGAAGGTGCATGTAGTTGGTGGCCAGCCAGTAGTTCACGATGGCGACGGATAAACCACCGACGGATGAAAATGCCTGCGTGTAGCCCAACACTTTTTCGCGTTGCACAGCGTTGGGGAAGAGTTCTGCCAACCACGCCACCGCAGCGACAAATTCCACGCAAACACCGATAAACACTAGGCAGCGGAAAAAGAGCAGTTGCCATGGGTTGACGCAAAATCCCGCAAAGAACGCCGCGAAAGCATATAGCAAAATACTAAAAGTTAGAACGCGCCGACGGCCGAAGCGATCGGTCAGCCAGCCTCCCATTAAACCGAAAATACCACCAACAATGGCCGGTATGAAAAAGAGTCGGCCGACCCAAGTGAAAAATTCAGGCGTGCCTGGCTGGATGCCCGCGATATCCAGCAAAGCGGATTTGGCAATCAACGGCAGCATCAGCAGCTCGTAGATGTCGAACAGGAAGCCAATGGTGGCGATGAAGCAGATCAGCCATTGGGTGCGGGTGAGTTTTAGGCCAGAACCGGAAGCTGCGTCAGCGCTCATGGCGGTGGGTTATGTCCGTTTTGAGGGTGAAAAACAAGGCAATAGTACGTGGACGTATGAAATTCTTGTCCACCGTTTCCCCGGAAATCGGGTTGCTTTGCGGCAGGCCGTTTGCTTTGCTCGCGCGCCCATGCAGCGTTTTGCAACAATTACCGTGATCGGCCGGGATAAGACCGGTGTGGTGGCGCGAGTAACGGAGTTTCTCTTTGAACAGCAGGCCAACATTGAGGCCTTAGAGGAACAGGTGACGCGCGGCCAGTTCAGCATGGTGATTCAGGCGTCCTGGAAAAAGAACGCGAAAGCGCCCGCAACACTCAAGCGCTCGCTCAAAACGTTGGGCAAGGAGCTCGGCATGGAAGTGCGCCTGCGCCTCACTGAGCCGGGCAGTAAACAGCGAATGGCCATCATGGTGACCCGCGAGGAAGGTTGTCCGACGGCGTTGCTGGAGGCGTTTTCCAAGGGGCAGCTTAAGCAGGCTGAACCGGTGGTCATGATCGGCAACCGGCCGGATCTCGCGGCCTTGGCCAAGAAATACAAACTGCCCTTTGTGCATGTACCGTGGGGCGACCGGCGGCGCGGCGAGAAGCGCGTGCTGGAGATTCTCGATAAGCACGAGGTGGATTTCGTGGTCCTCGCGCGGTTTATGAAAATTCTCTCACCGGATTTTGTGTGGCGGTACAAGAACAAGATCATCAACATCCATCCATCCCTGCTGCCGAGTTTTCCCGGTCCGCAGGCGTACCGGCAGGCGTATGAACACGGCGTGAAGATAGCCGGAGTCACGGCTCATTTTGTGAGCATGCAACTGGACGAAGGGCCGATCATTGCTCAGGAAAGTTTCCGCATTAAATCCGGCATGACTCTCAAGCAGATCGTGGCGGCCGGTCAGCAATGCGAGGCCAAGGCGCTGCTCAAGGCGGTGAAGCTCTATCTCACCAAACGGCTGGATGTGCACTGGGGTGTGGTCAAGGAAGTGTAGTGAAAATTCTTTCCTGGAATGTGAACGGTCTGCGGGCCGTGCAGAAAAAGGGATTTGCCGATTGGGTGCGTAAGGCGCGTCCGGATATGCTTTGCCTTCAGGAAAGCCGCGCTTTGCCCGAACAGGTGGAACCGGACTGGCCGCGCACGTTCGAGGCGCACTGGAATCCGGCAGAGAAAAAGGGCTACTCCGGGGTACTCACCTTCTCCAAGCCCGCGTCTTTTAAGGTGACCCGCGGGATCGGCATTGCCGAACACGATCGCGAGGGGCGTGTGCTGACCACGGAGTATGACGATTTCTTTTTGGTGAATGTCTACGTGCCCAACGCCCAGCGAAGCCTAGCGCGGTTGCCCTATCGGCAGGAATGGGACCGCGACTTTCTAAAATACCTGAAACAATTGGAGCGGCGACTGCCAGTGATCGTGTGCGGAGATTTTAATGTGTCCCATCAGGAGATCGACCTGACGCATCCGAAGGCGAACCGAAAGAACGCGGGCTTCACCGAAGAGGAGCGCGCAGGGTTTGACGCGTTTATGGGAGCGGGGTTTATCGATACCTTTCGAGAGTTTGAATCCGGCGGGGGCCATTACACTTGGTGGAGCAATCGACTCAATGCCCGAGAACGCAACATCGGTTGGCGGATTGATTATTTTTTGATTTCAGAATGCCTCCGACCGCGGTTGAAGCGCGCCTTTATTTTACCAGATGTCATGGGGTCGGATCATTGCCCCGTAGGCATTGAGCTGGCTTAAGATTGCTTTTTAAACGGCTTTGGGCGAGGAGGAGCTCGTCTTTCCCACGGGCCGTTTCCAAATCGGCACGCGCTCTTTCATTGTGTTGATCAGAAACTGACAGGCCTCGAAACTCTCCGCGCGGTGGGGTGCGATGATCTCCACCCAAAGCGAGGGTTCATTGACCGGCACCACGCCCAAACGATGCACCACGCGCACTGATTCAATCGGCCATTGGCGATCGATCTCCTCGAAGATCAATTCAAACTGATGGCAGGCCATGTCATCAAACGCCTCGTAATCAATGGCCGTAATGGTCGCTTCATCTTCCTTTGCGCGCACGACGCCGTGGAATACTAGCGCGGCGCCCATGCCATCGCTCATCTCGCGCTCGGCGATGAGCGCTAGTTCGTCAATCGGATCAGGCGTGAGCGTGAGTTGCGTTTTCATCCGCCTTGTACGGGGGGGAAGAGGGATATTTCATCGCCGTCGTTGAGCGGGAATTCTTCCGATTGATAATCCACTCCGACGGCTTTGAGCGTACTATGTCTCATGTCTCCGAGCACAGGGAATCGCGCGATCACCGCAGAATGCGCGTCGCCTAAAGTCGCGCCATCAGGGAGTTCCAGTGAGGTTGAGGCGCATTGGGTGTGATCCTTGAAGTAGGACCAAAATTGAACAGTGACGGTCATGCGTACACTTCGGGTTTGAGCACGCCGATGAACGGCAGATTGCGATAGCGTTCGGCGTAGTCCAAGCCGTAGCCGACGACAAATTCATCAGGCACCTCGAAGCCGACATAGTCAGCCGTGACCGATTCCCGCCGGCGTGAGGTTTTCTCCAGTAACACACAGGTCTTGAGGCTGCGTGGTTGCAGGTCGGTTAATTTATCAAGCACGGCATGGAGGGTTTGGCCGGTATCAAGGATGTCATCCACCAACAGCACATCGCGGTCGCGCGCTTCGAGGCGCAGTTCTTTGGTAAAGACCAATTCGCCCGGTGCGGTGTCGTCGCCGTAACTGGACACGCCCATGAAATCCAGCCGCAACGGCAGCGTGACGTGGCGCATGAGATCCGCCAGAAAAGGGACGGTGCCGGTGAGGAGTGCCACCATCAAGAGTTCTTTGTCGGTATAGTCCCGCTCAATTTCCGTGGCCAATTCACGCACGCGCCTGGCAATTTCTGCTTCACTGATCAGCACGCTTTGCACCTCCTGACGCAGGTGTTCGGGCGGTGACGTGGCGGCGGGCATGGCGTATCAAATGTGTTTGGAGTCGTTTTCGTCCTTCTCCGTGTAGCCGCTGTCTTGCCGCTGGAAGTTGACCTCGTTTTTCTTCAGGTAGGCTTCAAACACATCATCCGCGCTCATGCCTAACACTTGCGCCAGACTGATCAGGAAATGAAACAGGTCCACCACCTCAACACGGGCATTTTGCTCATCGAGCTTCTGGTACTTGGCCCACCATTTCCACGGCACACTGTCGGTGAGTTCGGCGATCTCCTGAGTCATGGCGCGGGAGTAGTTGAGTACCCACTCGGTTTTCTGTTCATCGGTCATGGCGTCAGTATGCACACCGATGCGTTCATTCAGGGATTTTTGCATGCGAAACAATTCGCGAAGTTGGTCTGGCTGGTCCATGGGCGAGGATGCGAAGGGGTGGGAGGCAGCGGCAAGGGGAAGTTATTCGGCCTTATTGGCAGGCTTTGAGCGTGACCGCGGCGTGGGCTTGTTTTATAAACGGGAATGCTAGCTGCGACATTGCTGCAGGGTGGGCCGATGGTGTGGGTGTTGTTGGCCGCCAGCGCGTTAGGGGTGGTGGTGTTCGTGGAACGCCGCCTTACCTATCACCGGGTGCAGATTAACACCACGGCGCTGCTGGGAGGCTTAAAAAACGTTCTCAGCCAAAACAACCTCGTGGAAGCCATTGGCATCTGTGACGCCACCCCTAGCCCGACGGCGCGCGTGGTGAAGACGGTTTTGGAAAATCACCAACTGGCGCGTGAAGAGGTGAAGGAAATTCTGGAGCAACAAGGCAGTGAGGAGGTGGCGCGCTTGGAACAAAGACTGGGGGTCTTGGCGACACTCGGCCAGGTCGCTCCATTGTTGGGGTTGTTGGGCTCCGTGCTGGGGTTTATGGAAACGGGCGAAACGGTGATCACTGATCATCACGCTCATTTTGCTAAGGCGATGATGCCGCTGGCTCTGGGGCTGGCGGTGGGAGTGCCGTGCTTTGTGGGGTATAACCATCTGGTGGCGGTGGTGGGCAGTATCGTGATCGATATGGAAAAGGCCGGCTTGCGCGCCTTGCGCATGGTGAGTGAACTGGAACGGCCGACTCGTCGGAGTCGACGCAAAACGTCTTTGCCGAAGAAGGTTGAAGAGGAGGAGTCAGGTCCGGAATTATTTGAGGAAGCATGAAGTTTAAGCGCGGTCATCAATTCCTTTGCGATGCCCCTTCAGCAGTGGCGCTGGCGGGTGTGATGTTCATGTTACTATTTTACTTGCTGTCCAACTCGGCATTATTGCTTACCGAAGGCGCTTCGCTAGTGCGGTTGCCTGAAGGCGGCTCGGGAATACCCAAGGGGTTTTCTCATTCTACCGTCGTGGCGATGGATCATCAGGCGCGTTTGTATTTTCGGAATCACCAAATAGAGTTGCCGGAATTGGAAAAGGAATTGGAGCAACTGGCGAAACGAGCGGGGGGGAGCGGCTTGTTGTTGGTTTTAAAGGCGGACAAGTCCGTTTCCTATGAGAGAATCACGCGCTTGGCGGACGCCGCGCAAGCCGTGGGCGTACGCCAAACTTGGTTGGCAGCGAGGCCAAGGTTGTTTGAATGAGTGAGGCCGGCTCCAGCGAATCCCCTCAATGGGGTTGGTGGGTGGCGGTGGTGTTCGGGTTGCAGGCCGTATTCTTGTGGTGGGTCTCTTCCGGTGGGAGGGACGAAGGCGAGCGTAATGAAGCGTCATTAGTGCAGGTGGATCTTGAGCTGGTGGAGACTCTGGCCATCGAAGACCCAATGTCTTTGGGGCTACCGCGCACAAACGGTTTTTCCGCCGTATGGCTAAACCCCACCCCTTTACAACATGAGTTCGCCCGCTGGACGCCGCCGGAAATCCCATTGTCACCGGAGAGTAACGTGGTCGAGACAATCATTCTGGAAGCCTTGGAAAAAGATCCCATGCCGGAATTTCGTTCGTTTGAAAAACCAGTGCCGAAGCTCACGCGCATCAGCGTGCCGCCATTGCGTCAGGAAGAAAGGAGCCGATTGGTTTTACGGGGAGGGCTGGCCGAGCGCACGTTGGTGAAGACGGTTGATTTGAAAGCAGCGTGGAAGCACGACTCTTTTCTGCGGCCGACCCGTGTGCAGGTGGTGGTGGATTCCATGGGGCGCGTCATGAACGGCGTGTTGCTGGCTGAATCCGGGCACGCCCCGGCCGATACAATGGCAATGGAATTGGCGCTTAAGAAAATCCGGTTTAACGCGGCCCCCAACACCACGGCGTACGCTTCTGGGGAACTGGTGTTTCAATGGCACACAGACTCGGCTTCAGTGACCAATGTGACGGAGCGTTTCCCGCGATGACTCCTTCGGAATTGATCTTTGCGTTTTTGTTCATGCTGTTGGCAGGTTGGGCGGTGGTAGCGTTTTACACGCGTCGTCCGGAATCGGATTTTACTGTTGAATCCAGTGGGGATCAGGTTTTCCGGTGTGAGGATTGCGACTATGTCTACACGGATGACGCTGATGTGGAGCGCTCGTTATGCCCGGAATGTGGGCGGATGAATAATTCCGTGCAGTTTTAAGCCTGAGTGGCTTTCACCTCGATGACGTCGTGTGGCTTGCTTTCATGCAAGCCGGCGGGACTAAGACGGATGTAACGGGCTTGGCTTCGAAGCGCTTCCAGATTCGATGCCCCCAAATATCCCATGCCGCTTTGGATACCGCCGGCGAGTTGCTGGAGGGTTTGGTCGGCGGAACCGGAAACTTCCTTTAGCGCTTCGACCCCTTCGGCGGTGGCTTTGCGGGTTGTGTCCTTATTGGAATGCCCGTACCGGGCGGCGCTGCCGGCTTTCATGGCGGCGAGACTGCCCATGCCGCGATATTGTTTGTAGCGTTTTCCGCTGATCTCAACGATGTCGCCTGGCGATTCCTGACAGCCGGCCAGGAGACCGCCGCAGATGATGCCGTTGGCGAGGGTGAGCGCCTTGACGATGTCGCCGCTCTTGGTGATGCCGCCATCGGCGAGGATGGTGACGCCTTTCGAGCGGGCGCTTTGGGCGGCGGTGTACAAGGCCGTCAGTTGCGGGATGCCCACGCCAGCAACCACGCGTGTGGTGCAGATGGAGCCGGGGCCCTGGCCAATCTTGATACTGTTAGCCCCAGCCGCGGCTAGGTATTCCACGCCGGCTCCGCTGGTGACATTGCCAGCGATAATGGGCAGGGCGGGGAAAGCGTCTCGAATGAGACGGACTGTGTCGCCTACTCCGGCGCTGTGACCGTGGGCGGTGGACACGGCGGCTACATCAACGCCGCGATCTACGAGGGCGCCGACATGGTTTACAATGCGATTCTGATCCAGATCGCCGTTCTTGGTGCGTGTGGCGGATATGGCCGCGCCGCATAGGAGTTGGAACAGGCCGTCCCGCGCCGGTTTGAATTGCGCAGAGGCTTCCTGAGTGATGCGTTCCACATCGCTCAAGGTAAACAGACCGTGCAGGTGGTCGTCATCATCGACCACCAACAGCTTGTTGATGCCGGGATGGTCGGTGAAAAAGCAGTCGGCCACCTCGATGGGATCCGGGTCGAGATCTTTTTGATTAATGGTATGAACCTTGTCACGGGGGATGGCGGCCTCGGCGACGCGGCGGTCGGCGTAGCGCGGCTTTACTACACTGCCGGATAGTAGGCCGGACAGAAGGCCGCTTTCATTTACGACAGGAAAGGTGCTGAAAGTGTACCGGCGGTCTTCAATGATCTTGAGGACATCACCCACGCTCAGGTCCGGCGTGACGGTGATGGGTTCTTGGATCAATCCGTGCACATGGTTTTTAACACGGCTCACTTCCTTGAGCTGCTGTTTCTCGGTCATGTTGTAATGAATGAGACCGAGGCCGCCGTTAAGCGCCATGGCAATGGCCATGCGGTGTTCGGTGACGGTATCCATGTCGGCGGAGACAATGGGTAGGTGCAGCTCCAATCCCTCGGCAAGTGAGGTGTCCAGCACGGTGTCGCGCGGTAGGGTATTGGAATAAAGTGTCGCGAGGGTGACGTCGTCGTAGGTCAGTCCGATATCGGCATGCCGCAGGAAGAAGGTGTCCGCGGGTAAATAAAACTGGGAATCGGTATCCGAAGGTTTCTGCTCAGCCGCCATGGCCGAACCTGCCAGAGGGAGGGAGGGTTTGGCAAGGCGGAAGTGTCAGTCGGCAAGAATCCGCCGGGCGATATCACTGGAGGATTTGCCGGGCACATGGCCAAGCACGGTGATGCGGCCGCCCTGCGCGGCGATCACGGCTCGTTCCTCGGCGGGCAGATCTTCTACCTCATAATCGCCGCCTTTTACATAAACATCGGGTTGGGCCAGTTCTAGAAAAGTGGTCGCGCGGAGTTCGTCGAAAATGAATACCGCATCCACGGCTTCGAGGGCGGCGATCACGGCGGCGCGGTCGGCTTCGGAATGGATAGGGCGATCGGGGCCCTTGAGCTCGCTGACGGAACGGTCACTGTTTAAGCCTACCATCAGGGCACCGGCTTCATTGCGCGCGGCCTGCAGGTAATTCACATGGCCGGCATGCAGAATATCAAAACAGCCGTTGGTGGCGGCCAACGGTATGCCTTGAGCGCGGAGTGCCTCGCGCCAGGCGGGCAGGGAATCTGCGGTGTGGATTTTATCCTGAAAATTCACCGGACGAATTCTGCCGCAGTGTACAAGGACTTGTCAATCGAGCGGGCGCGGCGTAGATTCGGGACGTGAACGCAGAGGTCACGCTGGTTCAGATTCGCGGTATCCTGCCGGCCCACAGTGGTGCCGCGATTTTTCTTGGGAACGAGGAGAAGGTTTTCATCATTCAGGTGGAGGCCGCCATGGCGCAGGTGATCGGCAATTTTCTGAGTGATGCCCCCAAGGAACGTCCCCTCACACATGATCTCATGTCGAATGTCTTTCAGGGCTTCGGCATCGAGGTGGAGCGCGTGGTGGTGACGGAACTCAAGAATTCCACCTACTTCGCGCGCATGATTCTCAAGATGGAAAACGAATTGGGCACCAAGATCGTGGAGCTCGATGCGCGTCCCAGTGATTGCCTGGCCATTGCCGCGTCTCATAAAATTCCCGTGTACGTCAGCAACACGCTCTTTGCGGAGTTGGAGGACATGAGCGAGGTTCTGGACCAAATCAATCAAAGCCGGGAAGAGGAGTCCGACTCCGACGATGAGTAAGGCGCTGCCGGAAGGGCCTCTGGCATTCGTGCAAGGCGATGACGATTTTGCCGTGGCCCAGCGTGCACGACAGATTTACCACGGCTGGTGCGAAGCGGAAGGGGGCGAGGATAACGAGATCATCGAGGCGCATTCCGCCAACGCCGGGGAGGCCGTAAAGGCGCTCGGGCGACTGCATGAAGCCATTGACACCCTGCCGTTTTTCGGCGGCGGCAAAATTGTCTGGTTCAAGGACTGCAATTTCCTCGGGGACGACCGGACTGCCAAGGCCAATGACGTCAGCTCCGGTCTGGGCGATATTACGGCCAAGCTAAAGACCTTCGACTGGGCCGGTGTGCGGTTAGTGATCAGCGGCGCAAAGGCTGACAAGCGTAAGACGTTTTATAAAACCGTTTCAAAGCTCGGGCACACTGAGGAGTTTGCGGCCTTGAGCGTGGACGACAAGGAATGGCAGGCCAAAGCCGAGCAGTTGATCGGCGCAAAACTCAAGGCTTTGAAAAAGAAACCGGATTACCGGTCCGTGACGGAGCTGGCCCAAATGGTCGGGCCGGACACGCGCGCCTTGGCTAGTGAATGCGAGAAACTTTCAATTTTCGTGGGCGACCGCGCCGAGATCACGTCGGAGGATGTCCGGGCGATTGTCACGCAAGGCAAACTAGCCAAGGCCTTTGCGTTGGGCGACGCGGTGGGGGAACGGAATCTACCTAAGGTGCTTCGGCGTTTGGACGAGGATTTGTGGGCGGCCAAGACGGATCGCAAGAAATCGGTGATCGGCCTCGTGGCCGGCCTGGTCAGCAAAGTGCGTTCACTGTTGTTCGCGCGCGAATTGCTGGATGCGGGCTGGGTGAAGCCAGCTCGGAATTATCCGCAGTTTAAATCGCAGTTGGACAACCTGCCGGCGGATGCGTTCGCGGATGATCGCCGGATCAGTCCACTGGCATTGCACCCGTATGTCCTGTTTAGCGCCACCAATCAGGCCCGAAATTATTCGCGCGGAGAACTGATACGGGCGCTGGACCTGCTAATGCAATGCAACCGGCGACTGGTGTCCAGTTCACTGGATGAATCCTTTGTGTTGCAGCAGGCACTGACTCAAATTCTGATTCGGGAGGCAGAAGCCGCGTGATGACCACCCAGCTTCAGGTGGCCGTGACCGAGTCTGTGGCCTGCGTACGCGTGGAAGGCCCGGCGAATTTCGCCGTGAGCGTGGATTTCAAATCCGTGGCCACCCAATGCTGCGACGCGGGCGGGCGCGTGTTGCTGCTCGATCTCGCGGCGTGCCCGAATATGGACAGCACCTTTCTAGGAATTCTGGTCGGGCTTACGGGCAAACTGGACCGTATTGAGCTGCTCAATCCCTGTGAGCGGGTGACTGATCTGTTAGAGAATTTGGGCGTGTTGGATCTCATGTCCGTCGGGCAGGGTGCCAATCCCTTTGATGGCCGTCTGGAGACCGCTGACAGCACGCAGGCCGACAAGCGCGCGCTGACCGAGGCCAGTCTGGAGGCCCACAAACTTCTCATGGAGGTCAATCCGGATAACGTGCCGAAATTCAAAGACGTCGCACAGTTTCTGGCGGAAGACATGGAGCGGCAGGGTTAATCGTCTGTGACTAATTTCCCATTGGAACAAACAGGGGTCTTGGGTTAACAACCCCCGCCCATGGCCAACCTGAGTCGCCTGAATCCAGAACAACGCATCGCCGCGGAGACCATTCGCGGGCCGGTGTTGATTCTTGCCGGGGCCGGTACCGGAAAGACCAACACGGTGACGCATCGGGTGGCGCACATGGTTGATCAGGGTATCTCGCCGGAGAACATTCTGGCGGTCACCTTCACCAATAAAGCCGCGCGCGAGATGTTGCAGCGCGTCAATAAGCTCATCCCCAAAGGGCCCACGCGCGATGACGGCAAGCCGCTGAAGCCGACGGTGTGTACTTTTCATTCCCTGTGCGTTCGGATTCTGCGCCGGCACATCACCAAGCTGGGGTACAAACGCAATTTCGTGATCTATAATGAAAGCGAACAGTTAGGGGTGGTTAAAAAAATCCTGAGCGCTATTTCCGGCAAGGACGTGAAGGCGGATCCGCGGGAACTGCATGGCCTGCTCAGCCGCCTGAAGAATGCCGGCTCCCGCGGGGCCGGAAAGATTTTCGGCAGCGAAGAGGCGGTGGCTATGGCAGATCATATTCGCAGTCGCTATGACACTGCCCTCAAGGCCGCCAACGCGGTGGATTTCGATGACCTGCTAGTGCTTACCTTGAAGCTATTTCAGGAACATCCAGACGCTCTGGAGGAATGCCGGCAACGCTATCAGTATGTGACGGTGGATGAGTATCAGGACACCAACGCCGCCCAGTACGAGTTGATGCATCTGCTCGCCAAGGAACACCGGAATGTGTGCGTGGTGGGCGATGACGACCAAAGCATCTACGGCTGGCGCGGGGCGGAGATTTCCAATATTCTCGATTTGGAGAAGGATTATCCGGAGATCAAAGTCATTAAGTTGGAACAGAATTACCGCTCCACCCGGGTGATTCTCGATGCAGCCAACGCGGTCATTAAGAATAATCCCCAACGCCGGCCCAAGCAGTTGTGGAGCGCCAAGGGTCAGGGCGAAATGATTCGGCTGCAGTCGTTTGAGGATGAGGAACAGGAGGCCGAGGCGATTGTGGGGGAGATTGAATTCAACCGTATGGGCAAACGGATTCCTTGGAAGGAACACGCCATTCTCTTTCGCACGAACATCCAGGCCCGGCCGCTGGAGACGGCGCTGCGCAAGGCGCAGGTGCGATATAATCTGATCGGCGGCCAGAGCTTTTTTGATCGGCGCGAGATACGGGATTTTCTCGCCTACATGAAAACCATGGTTAATCCAAACGACGACGCCAGCCTGTTGCGTATTGCCAATGTGCCGGCGCGCGGCCTGAGTGACGTGACCATGGAACGTCTGCTGGCGGCAAGTCAGGAACGCGAATGTTCGGTGTGGCAGGCGATGAAAAATGACTTGGTGATTCACGAGTTTCAGCCGCGCACGCGCAAATCGATCGAGGAATTTGTGACCTTGGTGGAGGAGTTTCGCGAGCCGTTGAAGGCGGAGAATCTCCAGCTATCGGCTTGGGCGGATCAATTCCTAGATGACATTGATTACGGGCGCGAGTTGAAGAAGGGGGAGAAGAATCCGGAGAATGCCGAGAACCGCATGCGTAATCTGCGCGAACTGACGCGCACTATGGATAACAAAGGGGAGACACTTATTCCCTCCAACCGGTTGGTTAAGTTTCTGGACGACATCACGCTGGACGCCGAGCGAGAGGAGGATCGGGAAGAGAAGGGGGACATGGTGACGTTGATCACCACGCACAGTTGCAAGGGGCTGGAGTATCCGCATGTGTTTCTCGTGGGCGTGGAGGAAGGTTTGCTGCCGCATTCGCGGTCGGCGGTGGAGGGCACGCAGGATGAGGAACGACGTCTGTTTTACGTGGCCATCACGCGCGCCATGCAGACATTGACCATCACGCATTGCCGGAGCCGGATGAAATACGGCAGCAAGGTGCTCTGTCATCCTTCGAGTTTCCTGAAGGAAGTGCCGGAGGAGTTGTGCGATGAATTGATCGACAGCGAACCGGTGAGCCTCAATGAAGGTCGCGATATGTTCGCCGCGATGCGGGAGATGCTGGATTAAAAGAAAACGGCCGGCGTTGCCGCCGACCGTGAGAGTTTTCGTTGCCGCAATGTTCTAGCGGCTAATGTCGTAGACAAACATGTTGTCCTGATCGCGCAGGTAGAGTTTGCCGTCCAGTACCACCGGATGAGCCCAAGCCCGGGCGCGGGTGCGTTCCGGTTGATCAAAGCGGCTCACTTCTTCGTAGCCGGTGGGGCTCAGTTTCACGAGGGAAACCGGCCCGCGCTCGGTGCGAAGGATGATCTTGTTGTCGGCCACAATGATGGCACCCTTGCCGGCGCTACGTTCATTCCACATCACCTCGCCGTCAGACAGGCGCAGGCAGGAAAGCTGGCCGCTGTTGGAGCCGTAGACGTAGTCGCCTACGCGGATGGCACCACCGTGATGGTTCGCCATGCCGGCGCCGCCCACGTGCTTGTAGATTTCGTTGGCGACAAACTGGTTGTTCTTATACTCGACCTTGAACCCGTTACAGCCCACGCCGTAGGCGCTGGTGACGAATAGGGTGCCTTTGTCGTATATGGGCGTGGAAATCACCGCGGTCTTGCCGGGTCGATCGGCGCGCCAGAGCAATTTGCCGTTGCCGGCATCAATGCCCGCCACGCTTTTGCCGGTGAGCTGGATGTACTGCTTGATGTCGCCAATTTCGCGGATGATCAGCGAGGAATAACCGGCCGGATCGGTGAGGCCTTCGCAGCGCCATGCTTGTTTGCCGGTCTTGGCGTCCAGCGCAAGCACGGCGCCCTTGTCGCCGCCGGGGGTCACGACCACTTTGCCGTCGTCCACCAGCGGAGATTCACTCCAGCGCCAGCCGCTCATCATGCGGCCTTCGTAATCGTTCTGGATGTTGACGCGCCAGACTTCCTTGCCTTCGGTGCTCACGCACACGAGATCACCCTGTTGGCCGAGCGCGTACACGTGGCCATTGGCAACGGTAGGAGTGGAACGCGGGCCGGGATAGCCGCGGTGGCCCTTCGGTTCGCCGATGCGGCTCTTCCACTTGTGTTTGCCCTTAAGATCTAGAGCGAACAGGTAGCAGGCATCTTCCAGATCGCCGAGGGTGTACACGGTGTCGTCGGCAATCACGACGCTGGAAAAACCGGCACCAACGCCGGTGGCCTTGTATAGCAGTTTGGGACCGCCTTCCGGCCATTCGGCCGCCAGGCCTTTTTCGAGATTCACGCCGTCGCGATTCGGCCCACGCCATTGGGGCCAGTCGGCGGCAAATACGCTGAGCGTCAAGCCCAGCACTAGAGAGGTTGTGAGAATACGCATATTTGTTTTGTTAAATGGGTGAGGGTTATTTATCGAACCGTATTTGTTGCACAATGTCGTTGGCGATGCCGAACCAGACAGTGGTGTAGGCTTCGCCTTTGGGGCCTTTCACATTCATGCCCGTGTAGCCGAGCCAGCCGCCCTGAGTCTTGTCAGCCTTGCCGAAGACTTGTTCCACAACGGCTTTGGTTTTGCCCTTATAAATGGTGTCAATGGAGGTGTCGTTCACGCTGGCCGTCCAAGGGCGGGTTTTGCCCACGGAGCCGCCAAGACCGTTGCTGCCGACGACGTGGCAGTAGATGTGTTCCTGATCACGCAAATACAAGCGACCATTGGCGACCACCGGGTGGGTCCACACCTTGCCGCTGCGGCTGCGGATGCTGGACTGTGGTTGCAGGCGAAATTTGCCGGCGACTCGGAAGGCGGCCGGGTTGGCTGGCACGAGGGCCACCGTGCCGTCCGATTCGTTTACGGCAATGATCATGTCATCGGCGATGGTGATGGCGCCTTTTCGCAGGGATCGGTCGCCGGTCCAGACCTCTTCGCCGTCAGACAGTTTCTGGCAGACCAATCCGCGGCCGTCTCCGAAACCGTACACATGCTGGCCGAGTTGGATCACGCCGCCGTGGTGGTTTTGCATCACCTTGTTTTGCCAGACATCGCGCACACGATTGCTGGCGCCGATATTCACCACCTTGCAGCCAACGCCGTAGCCGCTGCTAATGTAGACATTGCCATTGCTGAAAATGGGTGTGGGCACCACCGCGGTGCGGCCGGGCCAAGAGGACTTCCAGAGCACATTGCCGTTGCGGGCGTCGAGGCCAACCACGTTTTGTTGGGTCAACTGGATGTACTGGCGGGCGCCGTTGTGATTGACGGCGATGACCGAGGAATATTGGGCGCCATCCTTAAACTGTTCACTGCGCCAAGCGACTTGGCCGGTTTGTTTGTTGAATGCAGCCACGGCGCCCTGACTACCGCCGGGGGTGGCAATCACGAGGTTGCCATCGACCAACACGCTCTCGGTGTAACCCCAGCCGGGCGTCTTGCCGCCGAGCCGGTTCATGCTGGTCTGCCATTGGATGCGGCCATTGAGATCGGTGCAGATCAGATTGCCCTGACCGCCCATGGCGTAAATGCGGGAGCCATCCACCGAGGGCGTGCCTCGCGGGCCGCCGCCCCAGTTGTTTTTGAGCTCGGGCCCGATGTTGGCGGCCCATTGTTCTCGGCCGGTGCGGGCATCCAGACAGATGAGCTGCTCAGTGCCTCGGCGGGAGCCCATGGTGTAAAGCTTGCCGTTGGCGATGGAGAAACTGGAATAACCGGTGCCGGCATTGCTGAAGATCCAAGCGCGCGCTGGTCCGGCTGCCGGCCAGCTTTTTAGTAGACCCGTTTCCTTGCTGACCCCGTCACGGTTTGGGCCGCGCCATTGCGGCCAATCGAGGGCAGAGAGAGTTTGTAGGCCTAGGGTCCACGTCAGGAGAATGAAAGTCGTGCGCATGGTCAAAGGTTGGTGATTGGATACGTTGAATCGTGGAGGGATTCAACCAAATTGCACACAATTTACAGTCCCAACCGAACGGCCCGGTCATTGAGCTGGGCCTGCCATTTTTGCAAGTAACTGTATTGGTGAAAGAGTTTCTCAAGGGTCTCGCAATCCCACTGGGCATTGAGCCCGCGTGCTGCTGCGTCGAGAGCCTGTAATTCCTGTTGAATGCGACTGAGCAAGGCGTTGGTTTTTTCCAGCCAATCCAGGGCTTGAGGAAAGGATTGGGCCTTCAGGAGTGGGGATGTCTCAGCCTCTCGTTTGGCGAGAAAGGTGTCGATGGGCCTCAGGAGCTGGCCGACTTCAAGAAAGAGATCGGCGGTCTCGGGCAAGATATCGTGGACCTCCTCCGGTTTCTGACCGCGCTCCAAGGTCAGTAAATGCTGCAGGCGGCGCTTGGAATCGCGTAAGGTGTCGTGCGCCAGATTCAATTCGGCAAACCGGGCCTGGGCCGAATCCTTCTCGGCCGGGTCCATAAATTTGTCCGGATGCGTGGCAGTTGAGCGTATTAGAAAGGCTTGCTTGAGCGCGTCCGGTTCCAGCCATGGTTGGCGCGGCAACTCCAGCAGCGCGAAGGCGTCGGTCATGCGCTGAAACTTTCGCCGCAGGAACAGGAGGTGGCGGCGTTGGGATTGTTGACCTTAAAACCCGATTCCTCCAGACCGCTTTGATAATCCAGCTCGCTACCGGTGACATACAGCGCGCTCTTGGGGTCCACCACCACGCGCACGCCCCGGCTCTCCACGAGAATGTCGCGATTGGCTGGGCTATCCTGCAAATCCATTTTGTACTGCAGACCGCTGCAGCCGCCGCCCATCACCGCCACGCGCAGAACGCCATCAGGGCGGCCTTGGCGCTGGAGTAGGGCGGTTACTTTATCCGCCGCGCTGGAGGTCAGCTTCACCAGACGCTCGTCGCCCGTACGGTATTTGACGTCGCTACTGGATTCGGTTTTGCGTTTACCTGCAAGCACGTGGCGATTTTAAGGCAGAGTGCCGTATGAATAAAGCATTTCAAAACGCAATCTTTTTTGGGAAGCTTTCCGCCGATGAAACGCTTCCTGCTTTCATTTCTGATTCTGACCGCTGGCGTTCTCCATGCGCAGGACGCGCTTGGCACCTTGCTGGGGCCGCCGGACGATGATTTCTCGGCCAAGACTAAGGTTGATTTGTTGGTGGAACTGGCTGAAGTCAAGCCGGGCACCATCGTGACGGTAGGCCTGCATCTTCGTATGCCCGAGAAATGGCATACCTATTGGAACAACCCCGGTGATAGCGGCGATTCCACCAAAATGACTTGGGAGAACCTTCCGGAAGGCATCACCGCCGGCGCGATTCAATGGCCGGTGCCGGAGAAGGTGGAATGGCTGGGGATGTTCACCTACGCCTACCATCACGACGTCTTGTTGATGATTCCCTTGAAGCTTTCTGCCGATGTAAAGCCGGGCGAATATGAGCTTAAAGGCAAAGTGGAATGGCTGGAGTGCGAGGAGTCATGTCTGCCCGGTGATAAACAAGTGTCGGCGACTCTGGTTGTGGGTAAGAACGCCGAGTCGGGGCTGAATGCGGATTTGTTTGAGACCTGGCGAAAGAAGCTGCCCGACGCTAAAGCGTTGCCGGCGATCTCGGCCCGTTGGAGAGGCAAACCCGTGGAAGGCAAGCGCGAGATTGCCATTGAGGCGCCATTTGGCAAAGGCGCCGTGGTGGCGTTTATCCCGGACGCTACTGAGAGCAAGGCGTGGAAGATTTCCCATGACTCCGTGCAGGTCATTGAGGCGGAGAACACGTTGATCCGGAAAACAGTGGAGAGCAAGCAAGGCGAATGGCCCGCAGTAATCTCCGGGGTGTTGCGTGTGGAACTGGATGGAGCGGTGCAGGGATATCGGACCGAAGTGCAGATCGGGGACGGCGAGGAAACGGCGGGCAGTACGGTGACTGCGGAGCCGATTCAATCGATCTGGTTAATTTTGGGCGGCGCGTTTTTGGGCGGACTAATCTTGAACATCATGCCCTGCGTGCTGCCAGTGATTTCCTTGAAGATCCTTGGATTCGTTCAGCAAAGTCAGGAATCGCCTGAGCGTGTACGCAAGCTGGGGCTGACGTATGCGCTGGGTGTGTGGGCATCATTTCTGGCACTGGCCGGCGTGTTGATTTCAGCTAAGAACTCCACGCAAATGGCGTCGTGGGGAATGCAGATGCAAAGCCCGTACTTCAATCTGGTGCTGTTGCTCGTGGTGGTGCTTGTGGCGCTAAACTTGTTTGGAGTGTTTGAAGTGGCCTTGGGCGGCAGCACGATGACTAAGGCTAGCGAGTTATCCAGCCGGGAAGGATTTATGGGAGCCTTTTTTAATGGCGTGCTGGCCACCGCGTTGGCCACCCCGTGCACGGCACCGTTTCTGGCGGGTGCAATGGGCGTGGCATTGACGCAGGGGCAGGGGACGATTATTGCGGCGATGAGCGCCGTGGCGTTTGGCTTGGCCTCCCCCTATGTGATCCTGAGCTTCCGGCCTGATTGGCTGAGGTTTCTGCCAAAACCGGGCGAATGGATGGTGCAGTTTAAAATGATCATGGGCTTCCCGATGTTGGCGGCCGGTGTTTGGATTCTCTCCTTCACCGGACCGATGTTCGGTAAGGCCGGTGTGTTATGGCTGGGAGTGCTATTGGTGTTTGTGGCGCTGGCAGCGTGGGTGTTTGGGGAATTCAAGCAACGCGCGGCCTCAATGAGTCTCAGGCCGCTGGTGGCTTGCGGCGTGTTGTTGTTTTCCGGATACGGTTTGGCGATGGAATGGGGATTAGACTGGCGCCAGACACGGGATGATTCCATCAAATGGGCGGCTTGGAGCCCGGAAGCCGAGCAGGAGGCACGGGCCGCGGGTAAACCGGTGCTGATTGATTTCACGGCGGACTGGTGCATTACCTGTAAGGCAAACAAGCGGACCTCCATCGAGATTGAATCCGTACGCGCCATGTTGAAGGAAAAGGGCGTCGTGGCAATGACGGGCGATTACACCAACAAGGATCCGCGCATCACCAAGGTGCTGCATGACCACCGCCGCTCGGGCGTTCCGTTGGTGCTGGTTTATTCACCGGGTGAGGATAAACCGGAGGTATTGCCGGTGATGTTGACACCTCAAATTGTCTTGGATGCTTTGGAGAATGCTGGTAAGCCTTCACCCTGATTTCGTTAGGGAGGGCGAACCCATTATGATCCAGATCAAATCCGTTTTATTGGCGGTCGTGTTGTGCGTGGCTATGGGCTGCCGTGCAGTGGGGCCGACTTCGCTGCAGCAAACGCATCCGCAATATAACCACGCCATCTCGCGCAGTCTCGACGAGCAGTTTCTGCTGAATCTCGTGCGGTTGAAATATCGTGACAACCCGTACTTCCTTGGCGTGGCAAGCGTGACCACACAGCAGTCGGTGGAGAGCGACGTCAGTGCGAGTGTGAAGCTAATTCGCGGTGGCGACACGCTGACCCCCTCGGCCGGCATCACGTATAAGGAAACGCCGACCATTTCGTATTCGCCCCTCAGTGGGGATCAATTTCTAAAACAAATCCTGTCACCCGTGCCGCTGGAGGCCGTGTTGATCCTGACACAAAGCGGCTGGAGCGTGCAGCGGGTGGTTAGCGTGTGCGTGGAACGTGCGAACGGACTGGACAACGCTAGTAATGCCTCGGGCCCCACGCCGACTCGCGAGCCGCGCTTCGAGCAGTTTGCTGAGATGACGGAGATCTTGCGTGAACTGCAGGTGGCCGATGCCCTGGAACTGGGTGCAGCAACATGTGAGCCGGATGCAGACGGGCATATGAAGGAGGGACACGATCTGGTGTTGCAGCTTAAGCCCGGGGCCCCGACCGATAGCGTGGCGCGGCTCAAGGAATTGCTTGGCGTGCAGGGCGCGGGCGATCAGCTGAGGTTGACCAATGACTTCCTGAACCGTCCGAAGGACGGCTTAGCTGTACGCACGCGCTCGATGATGGGGATTCTTTTTTATCTCTCGCACAACGCCGAAGTGCCGCCGCCGCATCAGGCTGCTGGATTGGTCACTCAGACGCAATCGGCCGAAGGCAAAGTCTTTGACTGGAACGAAGTGACCGGAGGACTCTTTCGGGTGCGCTCTTCCACAAGCCGTCCGGCCAATGCGTTTGTGGCCGTGCCGTATCGTGGAGCGTGGTTTTACATTGCGGACAATGATCTGGAGAGCAAGAGCACATTCATGCTGCTGACGCAGCTCTTCAATCTGCAGGCTGGTCAGATCAAGACGGTTGCTCCAGCACTGACCATTGGGGTGGGTGGATAAGCTGTTGATGACTGGTGGTTGAAGCCATTGGTGGCCTTCGGTAGGTTCCCGCCCGAATCATGAGCGAGGAAACCAAACCCCTGGTTGGCGTGATCATGGGCAGTCACTCAGACTGGTCCGTGATGGAGAACTGTGCAAAGCAACTTAAAGACCTCGGCGTGCCGTACGAGGCCAAGGTCATTTCGGCGCACCGTACCCCGGAGCTGTTACATCGTTGGGTGAATGCCTCAACCGAAAACGGCATGGAGGTCATCATTGCTGCTGCCGGCGGCGCGGCCCATTTGGCCGGCGTGACCGCAGCCATTACTTCGGTGCCGGTGCTGGCGGTGCCGATGAAGGCCTGGAGCACGGAAGGCTTGGATTCGCTACTATCTATGGTGCAAATGCCCGGCGGCGTGCCGGTCGGCACTCTGGCGGTCGGCAAGCCTGGTGCGAAAAACGCGGCTTTGCTCGCCACGGCCATTCTCGGTAACAAATATCCTGAGTACAAAAAGGCCTACGAAGATTTCCGGACGCAACAGACGGCTGACGGTGAGGCGAATCAGGATTTGCCGGCGGTCTAACAATTTTTGCGTAGGACAATTTTTTACTGGTGGCTTCGATGTGGGAGGGCTAGGAAAGGGCCGTTCCCACACGCAGACCCGAACCCATAAATAAACCGACGGTGAAAATCTTTGCGGGCAGATCCAACCGAGCATTGGCTGAGGCCATTTGTGAATCTATTGATGTGCCCTTAGGTAAGGTGCTACTGCGTGACTTCCCAAACGGCGAGACCTTCGCTCGCATTGAGGAAAACGTCCGTGGAGAGGACACCTATGTCGTGCAGAGCACGTGCCCGCCGGTGAATCAGAATATGATGGAGCTATTCATCATGATTGATGCCCTTCGCCGCGCCAGTGCTAATCGGATCACCGCCGTGCTGCCTTTCTACGGCTACGCCCGGCAGGATCGTAAAGACCAGCCGCGTGTTCCTATTAGCGCCAAGCTGGTGGCAAACCTGCTGGTCAGCGCCGGCGCCAATCGGGTGCTCACGGTCGATCTACATGCCCAACAGATCCAAGGCTTCTTCGATATTCCGGTGGACCATCTTTATGCGGCTCCGGTGATGTTCGATTATCTCAAGACCATGGATTTGGGCGAACAAATCGCTGTCGTCAGCCCGGATGTTGGCGGCATTAAGATGGCGCACGCCTATTCCCAGCTGTTGCACGCCGATCTGGCCATCGTGGCCAAACGGCGTATGAGTGACACCGAAATCGAGACCGTATCGGTCATCGGCAAGGTTCGGGATAAAACCGTCGTTTTGGTGGATGACCTCACTGAAACGGCTGGAACACTGGTTTCCGCAGCCAAAATTCTACGGCGCCGGGGCGCCAAACGCATCATTGCGGTGGTTTCCCACGCAGTTTTGAATGATTTGGGAATCAAAAGATTGCGCAAATCTAACATTGACGAACTAATTACGACTGATACTGTTCCCCGCCCCCCAATCGAAGGGGTGAAATTCACCACCTGCTCGGTGGCGGGTTTGTTGGGTGAGGCGATCAAGCGAATTCACACGAATTCCTCGGTGACCTCGCTGTTTGAGTTTGACGGGATACGAATAGGATAATGAACGCAGTCGAATTAGAAGCACAGCCACGCGAAACCAAAAAGCGCAACCGGAACAAGGCCTCCCGCGAGGCCGGTCGAATTCCGGGCGTCGTCTACGGTGGTGGCGAAGAAAAAAATTCACTGGTGGAAGTGGATGAAAAAACCTTTGGGCGCGTTATGGATAGCGCCTCCTCCGACACCGTGTTGTTGAATTTGAAGGTGGGCGATGCCAGCCGTTTGGCTCTTGTGCAGGAAGTGCAGCATCATCCTGTGAGCCGCAAACCGCTCCATGTGGATTTCCGGGAAGTGAAGCCCGACCAAAGCGTGATCGTTACCCTGCCGACCGTGCCTGTGGGTGAAGCGGTTGGCGTGAAGACCGGTGGCGGCACTTTGGAGCACGTGCTCCGTTATATTAAAGTGAAGGGTACCCCGTCCTCGCTTCCTGAATCCATTGAAGTGGACGTTGCCGCTCTTGACATTGGCCAAACTCTTCACGTGAGCGATGTGGCCACGGCCGATGGTGTAGAGCTGTTAGGCAATGCGAGCAATCCTGTGATTTCCATCTCCAAACCCCGCGTATCTGGCAAGGACAAGGCCAATGATGAGGAAGCCGCGGCTGAGGGTGACGCCGAAGGTGAAGGAGAGGCCGCGGCCGAATAGTGCCGCTAGGATGAGCCATGGCCGAGGCTCATCTCATTGCTGGTCTTGGGAATCCGGGAGCGAAGTACGACCACACCCGACACAACATCGGGTTTCGTGTCTTGGAAGAACTGGCCTTGGCTTGGGGCGGAACGTGGTCTGAAGAGAAAAAATTTAAGGCCCGCATGAGCCGGGCTGCGGTGAATAGCAAGACCATTCACCTCTGCCAGCCGCAGACGTTCATGAACCTCAGCGGCGAAGCAGTTGGGGCTGTGGGTGATTATTATAAAATCACCCCCACCCGAGTGCTGGTGATTGTGGACGACACCGAACAGCCATTTGGGCAAATCCGTTTGCGGGCCGGTGGTGGAACCGGCGGCCACAACGGACTCAGCTCAGTGGAGCAGCATTTGGGCACTGCGGATTATCCGCGTTTGCGGATAGGGATAGGGCGTCCGTCCGCCGGGCGCGATATGAGTGCGCATGTGCTGGGCCGGTTTGCGGCGGGTGAAACAGGATGCTTGGAGCGCGTGCTCCAGCGCGTTCGCAAACAGGTGGAATGCTGGTTACAGCAGGACATCGCCATGGCGATGAATGAATTTAACGGAAAAATAGATCTCCCAGACGAGACAACTGAGAAAGAAACAACGTGAAACAATACGAAGGCTTGTTCATCCTCGACACGGACACCAGCGGTGCCACCGTGGACGACATTATTAAGGCCATTGGCGAACTGATCAAGGAAGCCGGTGGTAAAGTGACCAATGAGCAGAAGCTCGACCGGCGCTCGTTTGCCCGCGTGGCTGACAAGAAGCACAGTGGCGGCTTTTACATGAGCCTCCACTTCGAACTGGAAGCCAGTGCGCTAGAAGGTTTCAGGTTAGCCCTTCGTAAACGCAAAGAGGTGTTCCGCACCCAAATCACTCTGGTCGATCCGGTCGCAGCCTAACCCAAACCCTTTGTCGCCATGCCGAACTACAATAAAGTGATCCTGATGGGTAACCTGACCCGCGATCCGGAAGTGCGTTACACTTCAAGCGGGACCGCCATCGCAAAACTCGGCATGGCTATCAACCGTCACTGGCGTAATCAGGACGGTCAGCAACAGGAAGAAACCACCTTTGTGGATGTGGATGCCTTCGGCCGTCAGGCCGAGACTATCGGCCAATACCTGAAAAAGGGACGGCCAATAATGGTTGAGGGCCGACTGAAGTTGGACCAATGGGAAGACAAGCAGACCGGGCAGAAGCGCAGTAAAATGGGGGTGACCCTCGAAAACTTTCAATTTCTCGATTCCCGCGGCGAAGGCGGCGGCAATGCAGGGAGTGGGGGAGGTAATTTCGGTGGCGGCGGCGCTCCTGCATCGGGCGGTGCGGCTCCGGCGGCCGGTGGCGGCGGGTTTGCCGAAGACGACGATGTGCCGTTTTAATTTTAATCCACTTAACTGAACACAATTATGTCTAAGAAAGCAATTGAGGTAATTCTGACCGAACCGGTAGTAAGCTTGAACGCCAACGAGGGCGACCAAGTGAAGGTGGCCCCCGGCTACGCGCGAAATTTTCTCCTACCGCAAGGCAAGGCAGTTCCCGCCAACATCGCGAATCAACGCTATTTGGATTCGTTGAAGGCACGTCGGGCTGAACGCGAGGCGTCCGAGCTGGAACACATGAAGGATCTGCACGAGTCGCTCAAGAGTTTGCGTCTGCACATTCTGGTGAAGACTGGTGAAAACGGAAAAATGTTTGGTTCTGTGACTTCCGGCACAATCTGCGATGAGCTACGCAATCAGTTCGATGTGGAGCTGGAGAAGAAGCGCGTGAACCTGCCTAAAGCCATCAAGGCGGTTGGCGAGTATGATGTGAAGCTGAACCTACACGCGGAAATCGAGGCCGAGCTGAAGGTGTTCGTGGAAAGCGAAAACCCAATTGAGGTGGACGAGAGTGAGCCCGCGGGAGCGGTGGCTGCGGAATAAATCAGAAGTTGAAATTATTTCAGGCGGGGCCTTCTTAGGCCTCGTTTTTTTTGTGGGAGCCTTGGCTGCGAATGGTTTGTGAACAAGGGGTAGTGCGTTGCCAGTAACTCGACGTTGCTTCTAAAAGGGGGGCAGATGCTAGTCTGTTCGTTCGACGCCGATGATCGACGCCACTGAAGAGCCGTTACCTGAGTCGCCAATGGAAGATCTGGTGCAGTCCCCACGTCGGACGACGTCCGCGCGTCCGCAAGCCGATGTGGACCGGGCCCCACCGCATTCCATTGAAGCCGAGCAAGGAGTGCTGGGTTGTCTGCTTCTGGATTCCGATGAAGGGCTCACTTTTTGTTTGGAGAAGCTGAAGGAGCCGCGTCAACTGGATTTGCCCAAGCGCGAACGCGGCCAATACGGATCGTATGCGCATAACGCTACGACGTTTTTTTATGAGCTGAAACACCAGGTGATTTTTGAATCGATGCTGGATCTTCACGAGGCGAAGCAGGCGATCGATATTATCACGCTTAAACAATTTCTGACTGACAAAAAACAGCTCGAGTCAGTGGGAGGCGTGGCCTATCTCTCCACGCTCATGAACGCGGTGCCGTCGGCGGCGAATCTGGAGTATTACTTCAATATTGTTTGGGAAAAATATCTACTGCGAAAGACCGTGCGCACCTGCACTGAGATTGTGCGCGAGGCGTATGAGCATGAAGGGGAAGTAGCGCGCTTGCTCGATGAGGTGGAGGGTAAGATTCAGAGGATTAACGAGGAGCGTGCCGGGGAAGCCGCTTCCACGATGAAGGAATTGGTCGGTCAGGCAATCTCTCGCATTCAGGATTTTCACGAACGCGGCGGCGGTTTGTCCGGCCTGTCCACCGGCTTCATTGATTTTGATAAAATGACCGACGGATTGCACGAGGCGGAGATGATTGTTATTGCCGCGCGGCCTTCCATGGGGAAAACCTCGTTGGCAATGAACATAGTGGAGCATGTCACGCTCAGTGAAAACATTCCGGTTGGGGTGTTTAGTCTGGAGATGACCGCGGAATCACTGGTCACTCGGATGATTTGTTCCAATGCGCGACTGAATTTCAAAAACCTTCGGGATGGACTGCTTAACGCCAATGATTTCCAGCGGATCACCCAGACCGCAGGCAAACTGCACAAGGCCCCGTTGTATATTGATGACACGCCGGGGTTGTCTATTTTGCAATTGCGAGCCAAGGCGCGTCGAATGCATTCCCAGTATGGGATAAAACTCATTGTGATTGACTATCTGCAGCTCCTTCACTCTACTTCGCGCCGGGCGTCGGATAACCGCCAGCAGGAAGTGGCAGAGATTTCCAGCGGCATCAAGGGCCTAGCCAAGGAGCTGGGCGTGCCGGTGATTGTGCTTTGTCAGCTGAACCGCGAAATGGAGAAAGATAAGAATCGCAAACCGCGGCTCTCAGATCTCCGCGAATCCGGCTCCATTGAGCAGGATGCCGATTTGGTGGGATTGCTTTACAAGGCGTACTCCGAAGATGGGGAAGGAGGTCCGCCGGATGAAACTGAAGGGGTGCCAGTGAATCTGCTTTTGGCCAAGCAGCGCAATGGCCCCACTGGGGATGTGCCCATGGTCTTCCTCAAGTCTTACACGCGCTTCGAGAGCGCCAGTCGGGTTGATCCCGGAGATGTGCCGAATGATTAGAGAGAAACTGGTTCATTGGATTAGCCTGCTCGCCATCGTGGCGGGCACTTCGTTGTTCGCTCAGCGAAACATCACCGAAATCACTGTGGATGTCACCGGCATCGGCAATGTGACCGAGCGCTATGTGCAAACCAATATTCGGCTAAAGCCTGGCGATGTGTACTTGGAAGGCCGTACTAATGAGGACGTGGTGGCTCTGATGAAAACCGGCCGGTTTGAGGATGTGCAGGTGGCTACGGAACTGGTGGGGGACGAGGGAATCAAACTCACTTTCAAGGTGCGTGCCTTTCCTTTGGTAACGGACGTGAATCTGCATTTACTCCGTCGACAGTTGCGCCCGAAGGACCCGATTGGGAATCCGGCTTTGGCAGATTTGATGGATGCGGAATATCTCGCGATCAAGGAGAGTAAACTCCTGAAAAAGCTTCAAATGATCCGAGGGCAGCAATTCAATTCCTCCCGAATGCATGCCGATGAGAAAGTGATTGAGGAGGAGTACCGCAAGCAAGGCTATTACCCCATCAAGGTAAAGGGCCAGCGTGTGGGCGGCTCGGTGCGGTATATTATCAGCGAAGGAGAGAAGTTCCGGGTGGAGCGTGGTGAATTGAATTTCGAGTCATCGAATGACACGGAATTGAGCTTCACTCACAAGGAGCTTCGCAAAAACGTTAAAGTCCGGCAGCGCCGCAATTGGTATAACCCGGTTTCATGGATCGTGGATGATGGTCGCTTGTTGCCGAATGAGTACGAGGAAGATATCGAAAAGCTTGAAATTTTTTACCGCGATGAAGGCTATTTGGACGTCAAGGTTTTCATTGGGCATGGTGCGGACAAAGTGCTGGCGTCGCCGGAATATGAGGCGCTTCGGACGAAGCTGTTTCAAGCCCGGGCCAGCCATGCGCAGACCGTGGAGGATTTGGATGACGCCGAGCGCCGGCTGGAAAATTCTGGGGCGGATGATGAAGAGCGCGAGCTGGATCGCCTGGTTGAAGAGGCCGAAGACCGCTTGGACGATGCGGAGGACGCTTTGGATGATGCCGAGGATGACTTTGAAGATTATCTAGATGAAGTGGATCGGGTTGCGTTCGTGTTCACTGTTGATGAAGGCCCGCAGTATTTGGTCGGCAATGTGACCATTCAGCATGGCCGACAGGTGGATGGGGAGTTCCAAGCGGTGGATCTCGCCGTGTTCCCGGATTTTAAACCTGTGATCAGTGTTGATGTGCTGAGAAGCATGTTGGCCTTGCGTCCAGGGGAAGTGTTTCGTCCGGCGGCCTTGCGGGTGGATGAGCGGGAAGATTCCGATTTGGAAATCATTGAGGATGCCTATGGGCATCGTGCCTACATCGATGCGAGTGCTTCGGTTAAGCAATCTCCCAACCTGACCAATAACACCATTGATTTGATTTTTCAGGTGATTGAGGGAGATCATTTTTTTGAAGAAGACGGAGTTCAAAAATGGGAGCGTGATCAAGTAATTGTGGGCTTGGTGAAGATTGAGGGGAACGAGAAGACTAAGGACTTTGTGATTCGCCGCGAGCTGGCGATTTCACCCGGAGAACCGTTCGACCTTGGGAAGATGGAGAACAGTCGCAGCCGGATTGAGGGACTTCGGTTATTTGAAAGTGTGCGTGCTACACCGGAATACAGCGACCGGGAACGCGGCTCTACGGTGGAAAACCTGGTGGTTTCCGTGAAGGAAAGTAATACGGGCCGGTTTCAGATTGGAGGCGGATTCAGCACAGACTACGGCGCCTTTGCCCATGTGATTGTTGCGCAGGAAAACTTCGACATCATGCGCTGGCGCCGACCGTACTTCTGGCAGGGCGGCGGTCAGAAGGTTCGTTTGCGCACCACTGCCGGCGGCCGCTTTAACAACTACGAACTCGATTTCGAGGAGCCGTGGCTGATGGGCAAAAAACTGCGTTTCACCACAAATCTTTACACTCGGGAGTTGGAGTACTTCCACGATAAGTTTGATGTTGAGGAATCCGGCATGCGACTTGGCCTGGAGCGGGCGATGTTTGGTAACGACTACTTCCGGGGGCGTGTGAACTACACGGTTGAGAGCATCGGGATGGTGGATATGAAAAGCACGGCTTCTCAGGAATTATTGGACGAACGCGGGCACGACTTGATTTCCAAAATTGGCGTGGGGCTCACATTGGATACTCGCGGTGGCGGCATCATTCCCACCAAGGGGCAGCGCTCCTCCATCGATGTTGATTTCGCCCCGGGCGCGCTGGGTAGTGAAAAGGAATTTTACGGCGTCCATCTCAAGAGTGGGTGGTACTTCAAGGGTTTGCGCGAAGGGCATACCCTTGAAGTACTCAGTCAAGCCGCCACCGTGGACAATATGACTGGAGGGCAAACAGTGCCCTATTTGTACCGCCACTCATTGGGTGGTTCACGGAACCTGCGGGGCTATGATTTCCGCGAGGTGGGCCCGCGGGGCACAGCCGGAGATTACATTGGCGGTAATACCATGATGCACGCCACCGTGGAGTACGGCGTCCCCACGCCCATCGAAATGGCCCGACTGGCCGCCTTTTATGACATCGGTGTTGTGAACAAGGATGCCTACGATTTCAGCTTCAGTGGCTATAACGATGACGTGGGCATTGGTGTCCGGTTGAATATTCCATTCCTTGGCCCAATTAGATTGGATTACGCCATACCGCTGACGACAGACGGGTATAACGATGGTGGTGGCCAGTTCCAAGTGAATATGGGCTATACCACAAGCTTCTAGGAGAACGATTATGAAACGTGTATTGATGATGCTGTTTTTGGCCGTAGGCCTGAACCTTGGTTACACCTTGAATGCGGCTACGGCCATCGGGGTGATCAGTTTGGAGAAAGTTTATAACGGTTATTGGAGGACCGATGTTGAAAACAAAAAGCTGAAAAGCAAACAGGAAGAAGCGCTCGATCGCATCAAAAAACTGGAGGAATCGCTTCGTAAAGAAGGTACTGTGCTAGGGAACATGATTAAAGCCATGCAGGATCCTCGGCTGGCGGCTGCCGAACGCTCTAACCGTCAGCAACAAGTGCAGACCAAGCAAAAGGAACTGCAGCAAATGCAGGATGCCATTCAGGGGTTTCGTGAGCGTACTCGAAAGGATCTAGAGTTGGATATGCGCAAGGAGCGCGAACAAATAATGGAGGAGATACAGCAAATCGTTTCAACCGAGGCCAAAAAGCGAAAACTTAACCTCGTGCTTGATGAGGCTGCCCGATCAGCGGCCATTGCGCCGATTGTGATTTTTACTGATGGCGAAAATGATCTGACGGAAGAAGTCTTGCGCCAGCTCAACCTAAGCGACCCCAAGAAAGGCAGCGGGGGCAATAAGGACAAATAGAGCGCCTCAATCTTCCGACTCACTTAACCGCTTCTGTTCCTGATCGAGGAGCATGGAGTGGGCTTCCTGAAGGATTCCTGGAATCCGTTCGGCAAAGGGGCTGTTGCCGAGTACGCCCTTAACCGCCTCCATATCCAACTTGGCAACATGTTCGCCGGGGAACCAGTGATCGGCTTGGCCGAGGAGGTTGTAGCGCATTTTGCCCCAGTCCACGAGGTCGAGGCTCTTGGCGTAAGTCCATAGGCGTAGGATCTCGGAGATGTTTACGTTGCCGGGCACATCCACGTAGTGCGGTAAACCTTCGGGCCAGCGGGCGCACCAGTCGGCGCCGAGCACGGTGTCCATTTCCTGCCGGAGCCGTTGCTCGATCTCGGTGATGTTGGGGGCAATATTGTCGTAGTGCTTGAGCGTCTCAAGGTGGCACTCGAAATCGCTGGGCTGTGCCGCGCCGCAGCTGAGGGTATGCACTTCGGGGCGGTTCAGGCAGTAGAGTGCGTTAAACTGCATGGGATGTAGCGGGGCGCATAGCTCGGTGAGTTTGGGCGGTGGGGCGTAGAGTTTGCCGCCCTTGTCGTTGGGGCTGATGATAAACACGCCCATGTCGCGCGCGGCGGCGGCTTCTACCGCTGACCAGTTGAGGTCGTTGACGAAATACCAGTGGAGGTTGACATAATCGAATCCGTCACTCTCGATGGCTTTCAGGATGATATCCGTGGTGGCGTGGGTGGAGAAACCGACGTGCCGGCAGCGGCCTTCCTTTTGCAGCTGGCGCGCGGCGGCCAGGCAGCCGTTCTCGCCCAATGACCAGTCGAGCAGTTCTTGATTGTTGATTCCGTGCAGCGAAAGCAATTCCACGTAGTCCAGCTGCAGGTAATCCATCGAGGTGTTGAAGGTATCGAGGAATTCCTTGGTCGTGGCAAAGGGCGCCACCTTGGTTTGCACGATCAGTTTCTCCCGCGGGAACTGCTTGAGCACGGGGCCCAGCTGCATCTCGGAGCTGCCGTAGCCACGCGCCGTTTCGATGTGGTTGATTCCCAATTCCACCGAGCGATGGATTGTGGCCTCGAGGTTTTTCTGGCCTTCATCGGGCACCTCGCTCCATTCGATGTCGCTCCACTTGTGCTGATAACGCATGCCTCCACAAGAGAACACGGGCATCTCTAAATCTGTTTTTCCGAATCGTCGGTATTTCATCATGCCACAAATTCCAGTTCCTGCCGGTGGGGGATCAAGCTGGCTTCATGGGCGCGGTCGAGGAAACGCGTGATGGTGTCGCGCCCCTTGTCGCCGTAATCGAGAGTCCAATGGTTTACGTACATGCCCACGAATTGATCCGCCAATTCCACGCCCATATCGCGCGCGTACTGGAGCGCGTGCTCCACGGCCTCAGGCCGATGGTCGAGACTGTACTGAATACTCTCGGTAAGCAGATCACTCACGACCTTGCGCTCCGCCTCAGCGATGCGTTTGTGGATCACATTGCCGCCGAGGGGCAGGGGGAGGCCGTCATTTTCCTCGCCCCACCACACGCCGAGATTCATGCAGCACACGAGCCCTTCATTTTCAAAAGTTAATTGGCCTTCATGAATGATCAGGCCCACATCGGCTTGCCCAGCCTTGACCGTGGCAAAGATCTCATCAAACGGCACCACCACATAATCAAGCTCCGTTTTCGGCCGGCCGAGCCACAACTGCAGCGCCAGAAACGCACTGGTCATTTCACCGGGCACGGCAATCTTTTTGCCGGCGATTTCCTCTTTCGAATAATGCTCCTTGGCTACCAGCATCGGGCCGTATCCGTCGCCCATACTCGCCCCGCTGGGTAACAGGGCGTACTGATCGCTCACATAAGCGTAGGCGTGAATGCTGATGGCGCTGATATCCAGCTCGCCGCGCGTGGCGCGCTCGTTGAGCGTCTGGATATCCTGCAAAATGTGTTCAAAGGCATACCCGCGCGGATCAATCAGATTCTTCGCCAGCGCATAAAACATAAAGGCATCGTCCGGATCGGGGGAATGGCCAAGCGTGAGGTGTGTCATCGCCGCCGAGAGTGCGCAAAAGTCCGCGTTATGTCCATGCGATTGATTCGTTTTGGCTGGCCAAGCGTGAGGGCTTTGGCCACGCTATCGCTTGCGACGAGGTATGCGGGACTATTTCATCAGGCGCTTTCTGCTGCTCATTCCCACGCTGTTGGTGATCACCATGATCGTCTTCGGGGTGACCCGCATCGCTCCCGGCGGTCCCATGGAACAGGCGATGATGGAGGCGCAGATGGTTTCCATGGAAGGCGGCGGCGGCCGTTCCGAAGGCGCTGCGCTTAGCGAAGAGCAACTCGAACAAATGAAGGAGCTCTATGGGTACGATAAACCGATCCATGAAGCTTATCTGATTTGGCTGGGTTTGATGCCACGGGAACTTAATCGGCGAGATGTCGATTTTGTGGATGATAAAACCGAGCTTACAGTTCGTATGCGGGTGCCGGCCTTTCATGTGGCTGCACTGGATTGGAATGGAGACGGTTTTGTGCAGACGACTGAAGTGCCCGAGAGTGTGGTCGGTTATGTGAAATTTGATCAACTGGACACAAACCGAGATGGCCGGATTGACGGGTGGGAGGCGGAAGCCGAGTCAGCCTCCATTGAACGGGCTAGGGAACGGGTGTTGGTTCAGTTGATCGATAGCCAGCCACAAATCGTCAACGCCGATGAAACAATGGTCGATTGGAAAGTGCGGCTGGTGGAATCGGGAGAAGAAACGCCAAACGTTCCGCGTGCGGAGCTATATCGCACACGATATGCCGGAGTGCTGCAGGGTGATCTGGGTAAATCCTTCCGGCATGGGGAGCCGGTCTTGGATGTCATGTTGGAGCGTCTTCCAGTCTCTACATTCTACGGATTGCTGACGTTCTTTTTCACCTTTCTCGTATGTGTGCCGTTGGGGATTGCTAAGGCGATGAAGCACAATACCTGGTTCGACAACGGATCGTCGGTGTTTATCTTTATGGGTTATGCCGTTCCGGGCTATGTGTTGGGAGCCTTGATGATGGTGTTTCTGGCGGCGCGCTGGGAATGGTTTCCCACGGGCGGTTTTACCGGACCCAATTACGAGAGTACGCCAATCGAAAATGTCAGTGTGATGGCCGGAACCAGTGAATGGACTGCCGAACGGCACGGTCTTCGGGATGGGCAGGAGGTTTGGCTGGAAGGAACGGTGCCGGCGGCCGAGCCGGTGTTGGAGAAGGAGGCGGCTTATGTGGTGGCGGTAAAGGATACTGACACCTTTGAGCTGCTGCCCAAATCAGGCGGTAAACCTGTGACGCTGCAGGCCAATGCGGCGAAGGTGGAATTGCATCGCCATACAAGCCCGGCGGGACGGGCCTTGGATCTGGCGTGGCATGCGGTGTTGCCATTGTTGTGTTACCTCGTCGGCAGCTTTGCGTTTGTGACCATGCTCATGAAAAACCATCTCATGGACAACCTCTCTTCAGATTACATGCGCACAGCCATCGCGAAAGGGGTGCCGTTTTCACAGGCCGTACGACGACATGCCTTGCGCAATTCTTTAATTCCATTGGCGACTAACATTGGACATCAGATCACGTTGTTTGTAGCCGGCAGTTTTCTGATTGAAACCATATTTGATATCAATGGCTTTGGGCTGTTGGGATTTAAGTCCGTCTTGGACCGTGATATTCCTGTGGTAATGGGGATCTTTTTATTATCCGCCACCTTGATGCTCCTGGGGAATATCATCTCGGATATTCTCGTGGCCTTGGTGGATCCGCGGGTTCGATTCAACTGATGATTGAGGATAATGCCAGTACTTCTCCCCCCGCACGCCCCATTTGGGAGGTAGTCGTGTGGGTTTTGGTAGGGCTGATGGTAGGCTTTGCAGTCGGTGGATTATTGGGCGGTTTGCTGGGTGGGCTTTATGGACAATTTTTCCTGAGCAGCGCTGAGGTCGGAGCGGGGTTTATCAATGGTGTGAAACAAGGATTCCTGTATGTCGGGGCTGCGGGCGCGTTATTGGGAGGTGGATTGTGCGCTACCTTGCGGTTTAATCCACAGACGTTGCGCAAGCTAAAACGGTTTTATGGAATCAAACGTGGATACTGGTCATTGATCCTGTTAGCGGGCGCGTTTTCAATTTCCCTGTTGGGTCAGTTTTTCGTCAACAACCGGGCTCTGGTTGTGGTGCATGAAGGGCAGACCTATTTTCCGGCCCTCCCGTTTGCCGCATCACACACGGGCGTGGATTTTGGGATGGAGACGGATGCGGAGGGTCAGGAATACAGTTACGAAGTGAATTACCGTGAGTTAAAGGCGCACTTTCAGTCTGCCGGCAAAGGGACTGTGGTGATGCCGTTGGTGCCGTATAGTCCGGAGGAAACGCGCCGGATAGGCGACGGTACGCAGCATCCGTCGCCGCCTAATTTCGAGGCGCGCCATTTTATGGGAACGGATCCGATCGGGCAGGATATTTTTGCCCGCTTGTTTTACGGGTTTCGCATTACTTTGATCTTTGCGCTGATGTTTACCTTGGTGGTGTATTTGATCGGCGTCGTGATCGGTTGCCTGATGGGGTACTACGGGAGTTGGGTGGATTTGCTGGGTCAACGGGCCGTGGAAGTCTGGCAGAATATCCCGTTCCTTTACATGGTTATCATTGCGGTGGCGGCTGTCAGTGACCTGCCGTTTAAATTACCCGCATGGTTCAAGATTTTGGTGCTACTGATCATCATGGTGCTTTTTAGCTGGACGAGCATGACGTATTATATGCGGACATCCATTCTGCGTGAAAAATCACGTGACTATGTGGCGGCCGCGCAGATGCTTGGCGCCAGCACTCCGCGCATCATCTTTAATCACTTGCTGCCCAACACAATTTCCACGATAGTGACATTCATGCCATTCACCGTCGCCACCGCGATCATATCGATCACGGCACTGGATTACCTCGGGTTTGGTCTGCCGTCCGGTACGCCCAGTTGGGGGCGGATGTTGCAACAAGGCGTGGCGAACCTGCATGCACCGTGGATCGTGTTGTCCGCCTTTACAGCGATGGTCATGGTGTTGACGCTGGTGACGTTTATCGGCGAAGCCGTGCGGGAAGCCTTTGATCCCAAGAAATTTACAACCTACGAATAACATGAAAACAAAACTGACAGGATTCCTTCTGGCCGCCGCCTTGATTTGGGCGGGGGGGTGCAATCAAAAGCAGTTGAAGAAACCGGCCTCCACAGGCGACGACAAACCGGCGGCGGCTGCGGCGATGAGTGAAGATCATGTGCGGCAAATGGCGCAGGTTTTTGCGCAGGAATTTGCCGCGGAATTGAAGCGGCAAAACGTGACGTTGGCCAATGGAGGAAAAGGTCAAACGGGGCCGGTTGTGCCCACGCCACCCGTGGGCCGCGCCGTGACGCTGAAGAGCGCGCCAGATGTGATGGAGTTTTACGAGGCCAATCCCGATGGTTTCACAGTGGCTCAACCCGGCGATTTGCCGTCGGGACTGGAATGGGTGACGGGAGCTGAGTTGGAGGAGTTTGCCAGTCCCGAGGCCAAGCGGGGAGGCACATTCATGGAATACACGTCGGACTACCCGCGCACACTTCGGTTTGTGGGGCCGGACGCCAATGGGGCGTTTCGGAGTTATATGCTCGATTACAACGCGGTGTATCTGGTGATGCCGCACCCGAATGGCGATGGGTATTATCCTGGCCTGGCAAAGGAATGGGCCTATGGGCCAGACGGGCGCACGGTGTTTTTCCGGATCGATCCTGATGCGCGTTATTCGGATGGCAAGCCGCTCAAAGTGACGGACTTCTTCTTTGGTCTCTACATGATGCGCAGTAAACACATTCAAGCGCCATGGTATAATGACTATTTCAGTGATGAGAAATTTGAAAACGTGACGATCTATGATGAGCAGACGCTTTCGATTCGTTTTTATAAGGCCAAGCCGGATGTTATTGAAAAGATCGCCGGCTTGCGGCCGGTGCCGGAACATTTTTATGGCGAGTTGGACGAACAATATGTGGAGGATTTTCAGTTCAAATTTGAACCGACATTGGGCGCTTATGAGGTGAAAACAGATAATGTGAAGTCCGGCGAATCCGTCACGCTCACCCGCGTGCCTGGTTGGTGGGCGGACAAGAAGCGCTTTTTCCGGAACCGGTTTAACCCCGATGCCATTAAGGTGACCGTGGTACGGGAGCCGGCCAAGGTGTTTGAATTGTTCCTGAAAGGCGACCTCGACTGGCACGGTTTGGCCTTGCCGGAATATTGGTATGAGAAATTGCCGGACGACCACGAGCTCGTGAAGAACGGGCATGTGGAGAAGATTCAATTTCACAACGATGTACCCCGGCCGACTTGGGCGGTGCGGTTGAATTCAAATCATCCGGTTTTATCGAATCAGGATATTCGGGTGGGTATGAACTATGCCCTAAACTTTTCTGCCGTCATCGAGAAATGTTTCCGTAACGACTACGAACGAATGCGGACGGTGGCCGATGGTTACGGACCTCGTAGTCACCCAAACCTCAAGGCTCGCGCATTCTCGGTGGAAAAAGCTAAGGAACAGTTCGCCAAGGCCGGCTACACCGAGCTGGGGTCTGACGGCATCCTAAGAACGCCCGCCGGCAAACGACTGTCGTTTGTCTTTACCACGCCATACAAGCGACTGGATGAAGCCGGCGTGATGACCGTTCTCAAGGAGGAAGCCAAGAAGGCTGGAGTGGAGCTGCAAGTGGAGGTTATGGAACGCACGGCGGCCTGGAAAAAAATCAGTGAGAAAAAGCACGAGATGATGCTGGGTGCGCTGAACACCTCCGTGGAGATGTACCCTCGCTTCTGGGAACCCTACCACTCGGACAACGCCTACAAGGAAGACAAGGCAGATCGCTACGATACCAATGGCAAACTCAAGCCGGGCCTGACGCCCAAGCCGGTAACCAACAGCTTTACCCTTATGGCCGATCAAGAAATTGACGGGTTGATCGAACGCTATCGGGAAAGCGAAGACCTTAAGGAGATCACGCAATTGTCGCACAAGTTGATCCAGAAAATTCACGACCACGGCGCTTATGTGCCCGGTTGGGTCCGCCCGTGGTATCGCGTGGGCCAATGGCGTTGGGTGAAATATCCCAAGGATTACAACGTGCGCGAGAGTCGCGAGCCGTTCGAATTCCACATCCACTGGATCGATTCGGACGAAAAGGCCCGTACGCTCAAGGCGATGGAGGATGACAAAGCTTCCGGGGCTGCGTCGATTCGGGTATTCGATAAGTATAAGCTCGATTAACGTGTCCGACGCCGCATCAGATAACGTGCTGGAGGTGCGCAACCTCGTCACGGCGTTCGACACCGATGCCGGTCAATTGACCGCGGTGGATGGCGTGAGCTTTGATGTTCGGCGCGGTCGTACGTTGGGGATTGTGGGAGAAAGCGGTTGCGGCAAGAGCGTCACCGCCATGAGCATCATGCGGTTGCTGCCGCAGCCGATGGGGAAGATTCTTCAGGGCAACGTGCAGTTTGATGGGGTGAACCTCGCTACCTTGCCACGTGATGACATGCGGTCTATTCGCGGGAACCGGATCAGTATGATTTTTCAGGAACCAATGACGGCCCTGAATCCCGTGCATACTATTGGTAAACAAATCTGTGAAGTGCTCACCCAGCACAATGAACTCGATCCGGACGTTGCATGGAATCGGGCGGTGGAGATGCTCGATAAGGTGGGTATTCCGTCACCGGAAATACGTGCCACCGAATATCCGCATCAACTGTCCGGCGGTATGCGGCAGCGTGTGGTGATCGCCATTGCATTGGCGTGTGGCCCTGAACTGGTCATTGCCGATGAGCCGACCACGGCACTCGATGTGACGATTCAGGCGCAGATTCTGGGTTTGATGAAATCACTGCAGCGTGACCTTGGGATGTCCATTATCCTCATTACACATGATCTGGGTGTGATTGCCGAAACTTGTGATGAGGTGTGTGTTATGTACGCCGGGCGCGTGGTGGAGCGGGGAGATGCTAAGGAGTTATTTGCCAATCCGCGACATGCCTATACGCAGGGTTTGCTAAGTTCCATTCCGCGACTCAATGGGGTTCCAAAGTCGCGACTCACTACTATCGATGGCATGGTGCCGGCCTTGAATGAACTCCGGCCCGGTTGCCGTTTCTGTCCTCGAAGTGAGAGGGATTATGAACCGCATCATCTAGAAGTAAGACCGGACTTTGTAGAAATTTCATCCGGTCATTGGGTGGAAGCTTGTCCGGTATGTACGTGATGGATACGTCGACCCCCATTTTAAAAACGGAAGACCTCCGGATGCATTTTCCGGTTAAGGGCGGAGTATTCCGGCGTGCATTGGCTTCATGTAAGGCTGTGGACGGGGTCAGTCTATCCATAGAGCATGGAGAAACCCTCGGATTGGTTGGAGAGAGCGGTTGTGGTAAGAGTACGTTTGGTAAAACGATTGCACGACTTTATGAGCCTACTGAGGGAGCTATCCGTTTTGAGGGGGTTGATTTAGCCCCAATGTCACGAGGCCAATTGAAACCTTATCGGCGCGAGATACAAATGATTTTTCAGGATCCGTATGAGTCTCTGAATCCGCGACATACCATCGGAACGATTGTGGAGGAACCGTTTGTGATCCACGGGATGGGTACTCGCAAGGAGAGGCGGGAATGGGTGGCGGAATTGCTGACTAAGGTGGGCTTGTCGGAATCCGCAATGAACCGGTTTCCATTCGAATTCTCCGGTGGGCAGCGGCAACGCATCGGTATCGCGCGAGCATTGGCTTTAAAGCCGAAATTGCTGATTTGTGATGAGCCGGTGAGTGCGTTGGATGTGTCGATCCAAAGTCAGGTACTTAATTTACTGATGGAACTACAGCGGGAGATGGGACTGAGTTATCTCTTCATTTCGCATGACTTGGCGGTGGTTAAGCACATCAGTGACCGGATTGCGGTGATGTATCTCGGGCGAATTGTGGAATTGGCACCGGCGGCGGAGATCTACGTCAACCCGATTCATCCGTATACCAAGGCATTGATTTCAGCGATTCCTGTGCCCGATCCGACGCATGAGCCGGATCGGGTGATTCTAGAGGGAGATGTGCCGTCGCCGATAGACCCGCCCGAAGGCTGTCGGTTCGCGCCTCGTAGCGGGATTGAGCATGCTCCCGAGACGCTGTTGGTCCAGTCACCGTTCCGCGAAATCTCCCCGGGCCACTGGGTGGAGGCGTGTCCGGCTTGTGTGCCGGACGGGAGATTGCTGTAACGAGTTGATCCGTTGGGGCGTATATGCTAGGAAACTTGAAAGGGGATATGAAAATTCAATCAGGCAAACAACGAGGGTTCACATTGGTGGAAATTATGGTCGTGGTGGCGATCATCGGGTTGCTGGCAGCAATCGCGATACCTAATCTTTTGAACGCGAGAAAAGATGTTCAAGCGACGGCTTGTCAGGCGAATCTAGATAAAATCAAGCTGGCGATGGAAACGTATTTGTTAAAAAAACGGTTGAGTGGCGATGAAGAGGTTTCTGATGAAGCGTTGGCCCAAATGTTCGAAGAAGGGATCCCAAAATGTCCTGGCGGGGGAACTTACGAATTTTCAACTTATAATGAAAAACCGGTCTGTTCCGTCAGAGAACATGCCAGAGTAGACAGCGAAGAGGAAGAACCCGTGGGTTACTAGTTAGCATGATCTCGAGTTCGCAGCGTGCGTTTGGAATTGTGGATGGTCTGTTGATTCTTGCGGTTTTGGTAGTGGGGGCGGCTGTTTTAATTCCATACACCGTTTCTGAGAAACAGGATCTCAGTATTCAAAAGTGTGTTAAAAACCTGCGTGAAATTGATAAGGCGATGCGTTTATGGCAATTGGATAATGCCAAGTCGATGGATGCGCCAGTGACGTTTGCTGAAATAGTTGAGTATTTGGCTGAAGGTGTTTCCACAAATTGTCCAAGCGGTGGTATTTATGTGGTTACGGGATTGACGAATCCTCCTGCGTGCACGATTCCCGGACACGCGCTCAGTAACGAAGGCGGGGATTAAGCCCAGCGACTTCGCAATTCTTCGGGGGTATCTCCTTGCTCACGAAATTCACGCAAACTGAGGGCGTGGTTGCGTTTGGCAAGGCGGTTGCCGTCAGCATCAAGCATCAGGTCGCAATGATAAAATGCCGGGGCAGTGAGGTCGAGGGCACGGTAGAGCAGGAGCTGGCGTGCTGTGGAGATGAGCAGATCGGCGCCACGAACGACCTCGGTAATTAGCTGAGCGGCGTCGTCCACCACGACGGCGAGTTGGTAGGAGGGGATGCCGTTCTTCTGCCATACCGGGAAATCCCCGAAATCGTGTCCGGCCACAAACTGTTGCGGGCCGTAATGTGCGTCCTCGAATGTGATGGACTCCCCGTCGGGCACGCGGAAACGCCAGTTACAGTTCTCCTCGGGCGATTTGGATTGTGTCCGGCACGTTCCGGGGTACAGGGTTTCGCGGCCTTCGCTGTGCGGTGCGGCTACGGCGTTTTCAAGGTCGCGCCGGGTGCAGGTGCAGGGAAATAAGTAACCCGATTGTTTGAGCTGCTGGAAAGCCTTCCGATACAGTTCCAGCCGATCGGATTGATGTACGATATCGCCTTTCCAGTTAAGGCCGATCCATTGACAATCTTCCATGGCGGCCTCGGTATATTCTGGTTTGCAACGGGCAGTGTCTAAATTTTCATTGCGATATAGTAGCGTGCCGCCGACGGCTTGGGCACGCTCTTGGGCGATCCAAAAAGTACGGGCGTGCCCCAGATGTAGGTAGCCGGTGGGTGTGGGGGCTAGTCGGCCGCGGTAGCTCATGAATCTAAGAATCGACGGGTGATGGCGTCGTATGCGTCGATCCTGCGGTCTCGCAGGAATGGCCAATGGGTTCGGGCTTCGTTGACTCTGGCACGGTCTATTTCCACCAGCAGCGTTTCGTTTTGATCAACGCTGCCTTGGGCGATGATTTCGCCGCTCGGATTGCAGGCAAAGCTTTGTCCCCAAAATTCCAGCCCCTCACCGCCGTCCGGCGATTCATGGCCCACGCGGTTAATTGCGGCAACATAACAGCCGTTGGCAATGGCGTGGCTGCGTTGGATGGTTTGCCAGGCAGCGTGCTGGGCCTTGCCTTCGGCGACTTTTTCAGCGGGATGCCAGCCGATGGCTGTGGGGTAAAGAATGAGCTCAGCCCCAGCCAGAGCGGTGAGCCGGGCGGCCTCCGGGAACCATTGATCCCAGCAGATCAATACGCCAATGCGGCCGTATGCTGTGTCCCACGCGCAGAAGCCCTGATCGCCGGGGGTGAAGTAAAATTTCTCGTAATACAGAGGATCATCCGGGATGTGCATTTTCCTGTAAGTGCCGAGCAAGGTGCCGTCGGCATCAATGATGGCGGCAGAATTATGGTACAGCCCAGCGGCGCGTTTCTCGAATAGAGAAGCGAGAATCACCACGCCTTCGGCACGGGCCAATTCCTGAAATGCCTCGGTTTTCGGACCGGGAATCGGCTCTGCGAGATCAAAATTCTCGTGACTCTCCGATTGGCAAAAGTACTGGGAGGCAAAGAGTTCCTGCGTGCAAATGATCTGGGCTCCGGCTTGAGCGGCGTTTTTCGCGGCATTCAGCGTATAATCTAAATTATGCGCCGGATCAGCGTTGCACGCGTGCTGCAACATGCCTAGCGTGATTATTTCAGGGGCTTTTTCCATGACGTCAGAATCGGCGGGGATGTTCTCCGTGCAGACTGTCAAGTCAAGCTTGTGCTGAAAAAACAGAGTTATTTGAGAATATCTTTTGGTGAGAAGCCCAGTTTTTCACTTGCTGATTGGGGCGAAACATCCGTTTACTGCGGGCAGTCGCAGGGCGACAAATCTTAACCAAAGGAGAAAAACAAATGGCGAAACTGACGAAAACCCAAACGATTGCTGCCGTGGCTGAGGCTGCCGACATTTCCAAGGCGCAGGCCAAAACCGCGCTGGATACGGTGGCGAGCTTGGCTTACGACAATGCGAAAGATGGCTTCACGATTCCCGGAGTGGGCAAAGTGAGCGTGCGGCAAACCAAGGCCCGCAAAATGATCATGCGCTTCGGCCCGAACGAAGGTAAGGAGATCGATGTGCCGGCCAAGACCAAACTGAAGTTCACGTTCCTGAAAGCCGCCAAGGAAGAAATCCTCGGCTAACTGAAACGAATTCTCACGGGCGTCCCGCAAGGGGCGCCTTTTTTTGTGACTCCATTTTCTGTAGAGTAACCTCATGAAGGTCGGTGTGGTTGGTGTGGGCGCGTTGGGAGGCTACTACGGTGGCCTGTTGTGCAGCGCTGGTGCCGAGGTGCATCTGCTGTTGCGCAGCGATTACGATATGGTACGAGGCAACGGTATTCGGATCGAGAGCGATGGTGAATCCATCACTGTGCGGCCGCATTGCCATCACCAGCCTGAATCGATCGGCGAATGTGACCTTGTTCTGGTTTGCCTGAAAACCACTGCCAACGATCGCTATCAGCAATTGATCGGGCCATTAATTGGGCCGGATACAGCCATCGCCTGTCTGCAAAACGGTTTGGGCAATTGCGAGCAATTGGCGACGCTCTTTAATCCGGAACAGATTTTGGCTGGTTTGTGTTTTGTGTGCCTGAATCGCACTGCCCCCGGAGTAGTGGCGCATCAGGGGTTTGGCAAAATTGTGCTGGGCGAATTCGGCCGGACCGCGTTGCCGCGTACGCAGGCGATTGCGGATTTGTTTCAAAAGGCTAAGGTGCCCTGTGAGGTGGTTGATCGACTGGATGAAGGTTTGTGGGGTAAATTGATGTGGAACATCCCGTTTAATGGCCTAGGCGTCGCCGCGTCCGCTGGCTGGGATGGGCTGCAATCGGGAATTCTACCGGAAGATTTGGGCTCGCCGTGGCCGACGGATCAGTTATTGGCTGACCCGCGTTGGGAAGGGGAGGTGCGAGCGTTGATGCAGGAAATAATTGTGGCCGCTGCCGCTCAAAAGATTGTCCTGCCTCCGGAATTGGCTGATCGTATGGTGACCAATACCCGCGCCATGGGGGCATATCGCGCCTCCACCGTCATCGATTTTGAATTCGGCCGGCCGATGGAGCTGGAGGGGTTATTTTTGGAGCCACTACGGCGGGCGCAGTCCGCGGGCGCGGCGATGCCGCGGTTAGAGGCGCTTTGTGTTGTTTTGGAAAAGCTAGCCCGTTATCCTCCGCGTGCATGAGTGTCCGAGTACGTTTTGCGCCCAGTCCCACGGGCTACCTGCACATTGGTGGTGCCCGCACGGCGTTATTTAATTGGTTGTATGCCCGCCATACAGGCGGGAAATTTGTGCTGCGCGTTGAGGACACGGATGAAGAGCGCAACACGCCAGAGGCAATCAATGTGATTCTCGAAGGGCTCCGCTGGCTGGGATTGGATTGGGATGAAGGCCCGGCGAGTAACGATCCGACCGGCGACAGCGTGGGTGATCGTGGGCCGTATTATCAATCCCAGCGCGCGGAGATCTATGCGCGACGCGTGGAGGAGCTGATGGCCAAGGGGCTTGCCTACGAGGATGAGGGCGCCATTCGGTTTCGCATGCAACGCGAAGCGGTGACCATCCCGGATGTGATCTGTGGCGATGTGGTGCGGGAATTGACCGATCGCGAACAGGAACAGCCCGATTTCGTGATCGTGCGTTCAGACGGCAAACCGGTGTTTCATTTGGTTAACGTGGTGGACGACATCGAGATGGGCATCACACACGTGATTCGTGGGGAAGATCATCTATCCAACACAGCCAAGCATATCGCACTGTTTCGCGCGTTCGACGTGGAGCCGCCGCAGTTCGCGCATATCCCGCTGATCCTTAATGCCAACGGTAGCAAGATGAGCAAGCGCGACGAAGGCGCCTCATTGGAGGGCTGGCAACAGGCCGGCTACGTGCCCAGTGCGGTGACCAATTATCTGAGCCTGCTCGGTTGGTCGCCCAAGGACGATTCTCAGGTGATGCCGTTAAGCGAAATCATCGAGCGTTTTGATCTGCCGCAAATCAATCGGGCTAATGCGCGGTTTGATTTGGAGAAACTGCAGTGGATGAATTACGAGCACTTACGTGGCTTGCCGATGGCCGATTACCGCGAACGGGCTGTGGTCGCCGGGGTAGATTTCGGAGGCGCCAGTGAGGACTACATTGCGGCCGCCTTGAGCACCTGCCGAGACAAGGTGAAGCAGGTTGAGGATCTGCCGACATTCTGTAGTTTCTATTTCACCGACGAGTTCGATTACGACGAAAACATGGCCGTCAAGGCCTTTGCCCCAGACAACAAGGAACCGTTTGCGCGGCTGCGCGAGGTGTTTTCGGGCGTTGAGGACTTCACGCCGGAGCCCTTGGAAGCGGCGCTGAAAGCCCTGGCGGAGGAATTGGAGGTGAAAGTGCGCGTACTCGTGATGCCCGCGCGCTGCGCCTGTACGGGAGTGAAAGTGGGCCCCAGTCTCTACGACCTGATGGCGGTGCTGGGGCGGGATAAGGTTTTGGCAAGATTCGACAAGGCGTTGGCGGCGATGAATTGATTTTTTGCGTGGGATTTCCTCCAATGCGCAAGGACGAACATGACGACTGCGAATCAAATCACCCTCGGCCGGATTGTTCTCGTTCCGTTCTTCGTCGTCCAACTGCTCTACTACTTTCGCACAGGCGACGAACTTCATCGGTATCTGGCCATGGCGGCATTTCTGGTGGCCACGATCAGTGACGGTGTGGATGGTTATCTGGCCCGGCATCGGGGGCAGGCCACGCAATTGGGCTCCTACCTCGACCCATTGGCGGACAAACTCCTAATGTTCTCTGGATTGATCGTGCTCAGCATTGAATTTGAATCCAACCCTTTTGAACAACGCATCCCGCTTTGGCTCACCGGCGTGGTTATCGGCCGCGATGCCATCGTGGTGACCGGTAGCGCGCTACTGTTCGCTGTGTTGGGCAACGTAGAGGTGAAGCCGTTATTCATGAGTAAGACCTCGGCAGTGCTTCAGATGGTGCTGATTGGCTGGGTGCTCTGTAAATTGCCTGGAATAGGTACCGTGGCTCTAGCCGCCGCGGTGGCCGTGACAACGGTAATCACGGGCGTCTTATATGTGCGCGAAGGGATTCGCCAATTCTCAGAACACCCGGCGGCACAGCCGGAGGATGAACAGGAGTGACCGACTTGACAGTTGGGTGCAGTCATTAGATGTTCACGCATATGGCATTCAGTCCTAACATAACATTGAAGGAAGGCGATAAGGCGCCGGCGTTCACTGCGCAAACCAGCGGCGGCGGCACGGTGTCGCTCAACGAATTTCTGGGCCGTCATGTGGTTCTGTTCTTTTATCCCAAAGACGACACGCCTGGCTGCACGAAGGAAGCCTGTGCGTTCCGGGATGAACACGCTCAATTCGAAAAGGCCGAAGCCGTGGTTCTGGGGGTCAGCTGTGATTCCGTGGCTAAGCACGACAAATTTATTTCCAAGTTCGACCTACCTTTCCTGCTGTTGTCTGACGAAGATCAAACGATCGTGAACGCGTACGGGGCTTGGGGCCCAAAGAAATTCATGGGCAAGGAATACGAGGGAATCCATCGTATCAGCTTCTTGATCGATCCGCAGGGCAAGATTCAGAAAATTTGGCCCAAGGTAAAACCCGAAGAACACGCAGCCGAAGTGTTGGCGGCCATTCAAGGTTAGCTTCCCTGGGCAAATCACTTCTTCATGCGGCCATCCATGTAGCCACAAAAAAACCCGGCCGAGGCCGGGTTTTTAATTGGTTGCGGGAGCCGGATTTGAACCGACGACCTTCAGGTTATGAGCCTGACGAGCTACCGGGCTGCTCCATCCCGCGTCAAAGTCGTTCACCAAATCGTAACTTGGTGAGGGGCGGATTCTAGGCAAAAAACCCTCGGGTGCAAGGGATTTTTTCGCGCTTTACTTAGATGGTCTGATCGTTGTCGTTATTCGGGGCTACATCTGAATCCGAATCCGTATCAGAAGGGCCATCTGCAGCGGTGGCGGGCGCTTTGTTGGGATAACACAACTGCATAATCAACAGACATACCAGCGCCGCCCACATTGGAACACTGAAGAGTTTCTGGTAATCCATCACCTCGTTGACGGTGGAAATCTCGGCCACATACCCCGCGACTTTGCTGCCGACAATGATACCGATGCCGACGATCACGAGATTAAACAGGCTTTGGGCGCTGGCACGGACATCGGCGGCACATTCCTCATCCACCACCATGAAGGCCACAAAGATGAAGCAGCCAAAGCACAGGCCGTGCATTGCAATACCCAGAATGATGGCGGGTAATTGAGCTGTCTCCGGGAAATTCGGGCCGTATGCGAATAGGAACATTCTCAATGCATACGCCGCGATGCCGACACAGAGAAGGGCTTTGCGGGAACACTTTTTAGCGAACAAGGGGATCAGCGCCAGTACGCCGATCTCGGCCATTTGACCGATGGTCATCAATCCGCCACCGCCGACTCCGACGATTTTATTGACGATATCAATGAAGCCTTCAGCTTGATTCTGGAATTGGCCGAGGAACGGGGCTGTGTGCACAAAGTAAAACTGGTGAACGCAGCTGATGGGAACAGCGATCAGGAAGAGCGTGAGCAGCGGTTGTAGGCGGATCGCGTCCAGCGCGCTGCCAATCGCGTTCTTCTTTTCCTCCTTAGCCGGCGGCGTGGAGGGTAGGAAGAAACAGAAAACACCCATTACAATGCCCAACAGGCCACTCAGTTTAAAGGCATCAGCCATGCCGGCGGCTTGGGTCCGGCCTTTGATGTCTTTGCCAACTTGGTCTAGAACCGCCGTCCTCACATCGTCTTGGTTTTCTTTTTCGATGAGCGTTTGAACGGCACCAAAATCGGTTTTCTCTTCCTCATCCACAGTGTGTCTTGGGATGTCGATTTTCTTTTTGGTTAACACGTCGATCCATGCCGAGTGTTCCGCACTCTGAATTAAATTGGTGCTCAAAATACCGGTCAACTGCGAGGGGTTTGCTTCGATCGCTTTTGCAATATTGGTGGTTGGATCGTCGTAGATGGCTTCAACAGTGATTCCCTTGGCGGGTTCCTTGCTGTCGGGGGACCAGTTTGCAAGCAGCCATTGGCCGATGCCGATGCCCACCACAATCCAGCCGATGGTGCCCCAAACTCGGATCTTTCCGAAATCGCGGTCGCGATCGGGCAGGTGGTGGAATGCTAGTGAATTGGTTAGGGAAAGCGTGGGCGAATAAATGAGTGAGTAGAGCAGGGAAAAGATCAGGAAGCTATTGTAGGTTTCCAGTGAGGCCAGTTGCCACACTAGAATGCCGCCGAGGATATGGCTGATGCCGAGGAATTTTTCCGTGTTGAACCAGCGGTCGGCAATTTGTCCGGCAATGAACGGAGCCACGATGGCGCCCACTGCGCCAATGGCAAACATGTTGCCGATTTCCGCGGGCGTGAAACCGCGGTGGCCGGATAGGAACGTCCAGAGTAAAGGTAGCCAGGCTCCCCAGATGGCGTACTGGAGAAACATCATGGTGGAGAGTTGGAAGTTGAGCCCGCTCGAAAGCGGCTTTGCGGAAGAGGTGTCGGAACTCATGAGGCCAGGTGCGTTGAAGCGTTGGTATACGGAAAACACTCTCAGGAAGCAAGCCTGCCTGACTCGACTTTTTCGGCTGGCGACCTAGACTCCGCGCGTGGATATGGTGCAGACAGCCTTCAAGGAATGGGCCGTGATAGTGAAGGCGCTGGGGCTGGGGGAGCAAATTGTGATCCTGCGCAAGGGCGGCATCGCCGAAGGACGGAGCGGATTTCGGGCTGAGCATGAGCGGTTCTGGCTATTTCCCACGCGCTTCCATCAACAGGCCGAAGGCGTGGTGCCGGAGGTTGCCGGGCGATTCGGGGCAATGACGTTCCCTTCCGACGACATATTGCGAATCCAGTATGCCGCAGAGGTTGTGGAGACCCGTCGGCTGGAATCGCTGTCGGCGGCCCAGCGATTGGCAGGGCAACATATTTGGCGAGACGAGGTGATTGCCGAGCGATTTGATTGGGGCCGTGATCAGGGGATTTACGCGATGGCCGTTCGAGTACGGCAATTGGCGGAGCCGCTGGATTTGCCGATGCTGGAGTCATACGGTGGGTGCAAATCCTGGATTGAGCTGGAACCGGAAATGGATTTTACCTGTGCCACACCGGTGTTGGAGGCATTGGGTTTTGACCGGAAACTTGCGGTATTTCGGGAGGCTTTGGCGTGAATCGGATTATCTTGGCCTCCGGCTCGCCGCGTCGGCGGGAATTGCTCGAGCAAATGGGAATCAAGTTTCGCGTCGTTACTGCCGAGGTGGAAGAGGAGCACGGTCAAGGTCGTGCGGCCCGGGCTATTTGTCGCCGAAACGCCCTGACCAAGACTCGTGCTGTGGCGATGACGCATCCCCGAGAGACGGTTTTGGGGGCGGATACACTGGTACATTTGGGCGATACTCTGCTGGGTAAGCCGGCCAGCATGGCGGAGGCGCGGCGTATGTTGAGGCAGTTAAGCGGACAGACCCATCAGGTGACGACTGCCTGCGCACTGGTGCAGGGGAAACGGCGCCGAGTGTTTTCTGTAACCACGCGTGTGCGTTTTCGGGAACTCTCCGCACGGCAGATTAATGCCTACCTCAAGGCTGTGCCAGTGCTCGACAAGGCCGGCGCTTACGCTGTGCAGGAGAAGGGCGAATGGATCGTGGAAGCAGTGCAGGGTTCGCTGACCAACGTGGTGGGACTTCCGGTGGAACGTTTGGGCCAGGAATTGCGCACGTGGTTTGACACTGCACCAGCCCGTCCCTAGACTGCGCCCGCCGATGCGAGTACTAGTTTGCGATAATGTTTCCCCCAAGGGCGTGGCCACAATGGAAGCCAGCCCGGAACTTCAGGTCACCGTGGTGGACGGTGGTCTCACCGATGAACTCCTTGCCACTGCCGAGGCTATCGTGGTGCGGTCTGCCACCAAGATCACGCCGGAGGTAATGGACAAGGCCCCCAAGCTCCGCGCCGTGGGGCGGGCCGGTGTGGGCGTTGATAATGTGGATGTGGATTACGCCACCTCCAGGGGGATCGTGGTGATGAACACGCCCGCGGGCAACACCATCTCCACCGCTGAGTTGACCTTCTCCATGATGATGGCGCTTGCCCGGAACATTCCACAGGCGCATCTCTCCATGAAAGGCGGAAAATGGGATCGCAAAAAGTATGGCGGCACGGAGCTGAGCGGCAAGACTCTCGGTATTTGCGGCATGGGCCGGATCGGAGGCCAAGTGGCCCGCCGGGCAATTGCCTTTGGCATGCGCGTGTTGGCGTATGATCCCTTTCTGTCCCTGAGCAAGGCCCGGGAATTGCAGGTAGAATTATTGGAGCTCGATGAGCTCATGGAGCGCTCGGATTTTATCACCGTGCATATGCCGTTGACCGACCAGACGCGAGACATGATCAATGCCGAGAGCATTGCCCGGATGAAAGACGGCGTGTTTCTCGTGAACTGCGCCCGCGGCGGGATCATCAACGAAACCGACATCGTAGCAGCCGTGCAGAGCGGCAAAGTGGGCGGGTGCGCACTGGACGTTTACGAGACCGAGCCGTGCCCTGAAGATTCACCATTGCGCACCGAGCCCAATATCGTGATGACCCCTCACCTTGGCGCGAGCACTAAAGAGGCGCAGGAAAGTGTGGGTATTGAAGTCGCCGAAGCGATTACTGATTTTCTCATCAACGGCGCCGTGCGCAATGCGGTGAACATGCCTAGCCTCGACGCCAAGGCTTATGAGGCAGTGAAACCGTATCTCGATCTGGGCGAGAAGCTCGGTAAACTGGTGGCCCAACTGGGTTCCCAACGGAACAAGCAATTGAAGATTACCTACGGCGGCAAAGCAGCCGAAGTGCCGGCCGATCCGGTAACGCGGTTTGTGATCAAGGGCTTCCTGGAATCCGCCGGCGGCAACGAGGCCAATCAAGTTAACGTCCGCGCCATGGCTAGTTCACTGGGCATCATGGTAGAGGAAGTAAAGGCCCATGAAGGGCCGGATTACGCAGAGTGGATGCATGTGGAAGCCACGGCCGAAGACGGGAGTGTGGTGTCCGCCGGTGGCACCTTTTTTGGCGGTCAATCACGCATCGTGCGCATCAACGGACGCAACGTGGAAGCCGCCGCAGACGGAGTATTGTTCCTCATGAATAACGTCGACAAACCCGGGATGGTGGGCTACATTGGATCACTGATGGGCGAGCATCAGGTGAACATCGCCAATATGAGCCTGAACCGTGAGGAGGAGGGCGGCGAGGCACTGATGCTGCTGAATCTGGACCACGCCCCCCCAGCAGCCTTGCTGGACAACGTGGCCCAAGATTCAGAGATCACCAACGTAAAGGTGATTTCGCTTTAATTCGTTTTAAAATCGAATCATGAAATGGCACGGACGCCTGTGGTTAGCACTTTTGTGCAGCGTATTTCTCATTGAGCCCGCTACAGGGGCCACTAAAGTGGTGGCCAGTGGTTTGGGGTTTAACATCACGCAGGATGAATTGGACGGGGCTTTTCGTCGCTTCGTCCTATCCCGGGCGGTCAATGGAGTGGACGTGCCCTTGGCAATGGAGCCGTTTTTTAAGAAACAACTCCTTGAAGAACTTATCTTAGCCAAAGTGACCTCGCTTCGCGCGAATCCTGCAGATCGCGCCCAGGCGTATATTCAGGCGAAGGATAATTACACCATACTACGCGAGCAATTCGCCTCCGCTACTGCCTTTAGTCTCAAGATCGAGGGCATGGGGATGAGCACCAATGCGTACCGATTATTTCTTCAGGAACAGGCCTTGACGCAGGAAGTGCTCAAGCGCGAACTCAAGCCACAGACCATGGTGAAGGAAGTGGAGGTGTTGGAATTCTATAACGAAAATCTCGCTCTATGGAAAACGCCTGAGTACGCCGAGGTGGAGCACGTGCTGCTGGCAAAGGTGGACTTGGCCACGGGCCGGCGTTTGAACCCTGATGAACGCGCAGCCAAGCAGGCGACAGCCGCCAAGGTGCAGGCTAAGGCCGTGGCCGGCGTGAATTTCCCTCAGTTGGCCAAGGAGTTTTCCGAAGATTTGGCGACCAAGAATGATGGCGGTAAATTTCGACTCTACCGGTCAGTGTCCGATCCCAAGATTGCGGAGCGGGTGTTTTCGATGCGTATCAATGTGCCGGAGCTAGTGGAATCTGAAACCGGCTTCCACATCATCCGCGTGATGAAACTCGAGCCGGCTGGCGCAAAGAAAATTGGCGAAGTGCGCGCCGAAATCCGGGAGCATTTGTATCAAAAGAAAATTAACGAAAAGTTGCCGGTCTACGTGAAACTCCTATTGGGGCAGGCTCGGGTGAAAACTTTTTTGGACTAACTCGGTAGTTGTTAGTCGTATTTTTTAACGAACCGTTTACGAGTACCTTCGTCCTCGTCGTCATCCTCATCTTCTTCGGGTTGCTCCGAAGTAGTGGTTTCAGCGTTGGGAGCTGGCGAGGTCGAATCTGCTTCCGGAGTATCAGTCGATTCAGTAGCCGGTGTTTCCTCTTCCTTCAAGGCGTCTTCAGGGCGCTGGCCGGCGGCACTCACATAGGCCATGCGTAATTCCTGGAGGCTTTGCTTAAGAAGTTGCTGCTCGTCTAGGCTGAGCTTGGCGGCATTCTTCTCGAGTAACTCAAGCTGTTGAATCACCAACTGCACACGGACGAGATCTTTGACCGGTTCACCGGTAGCAGGGGCGGTGACCTTTCCCAGCAGCATGGCTGCGGTGCGTACCAAAGTGATCAGGCATTCGCTGAAAACGGCAGCAGCAATTTCGTCGGCCGTCTCCGGCATGCGTTGTTGGGGGTGATCCATGTTGTCCACGTGGCGAGTGTGGCGGGAAGCGTTCTCTGGGCCAATACAAAAAGCAGAGTTGCGCACAGCCTGTGAGTAATCTAACAGCAATCTGTTGACACGGACCCAATAAGTTTCGCGTGTCACGCATTAGTCTAATGGCAAGATGAGGCCCCACCATGAAGGACAAAAAATCTATCGCCATTGTGATGCTGGCGGCGATTACCGCAGGAATCGGTATTTTCACTATCGTCAGCAATCAAAGTAAACTCGCCGACCTTGCCAAGCTGGAGGCCGAACGAAACACGATCCAAAAAGAGCGCGACTCCATTCGCGTCGAGCGGGACGATTATCGCACCCAACGCGATCAACTAGATACCAAACGGCAAACGTTGGAAGAGTCGGTTCAGACTCAGGACAAGCGTATCGTGGAACTAAATGCCGAGGTTGAAGCAGAAAAGACTAAGGTGACGCAACTGGATATGAATCTCACCCAGAAGACCGCTGAAATAGATACACTGAATCTGCAGCACGCTCAGGATTTGGGTGCTGTGGAAACCAAGCTGCAGGAAGTGAACACGGCCAAGATGGAGGCCGAGAAAGAGCTGGCGAAAACGGCTGCAGACCTTAAGGCCCAAACCACGGAACTGAAAGAATTCCAAACCAAGGTGGCCGACGAGACCAAGCAACGCGTTGAATTGATTGCGGCTCTGGAGACCAAGAACGACACGCTCAATCAGGAGAAAGGCGCGTTGGAAGTGAAGATTGCCAATCTCAACACGGAAATCGCTGAGACCAATCAAAAGCTGGATGATTCCGAGGGTGATCGTACCTTCTTGGAAGGCGAACTTCTGCGGCTTCAGGATGAGAAGGCTGAGTTGGTAAAACAGATGAACGATCTGGAGTTCCTCTCCGCTCAAGTGAAGCGCATCAAATCCGATATTGCTGTTGCCAAACGTATGGACTGGATGCGACGCGGGATTGGTATTTACGCCAAGCGCCAAACCGTGGCCCAGAAACAAGCCGCCTTGCGTGCAGGGAAAAACGGCGAACAACCAGTGTCTGCTGAAGAGCCACAAAACGAAAACGTTTCAGTGGAGCTTACCAGCGATGGGCGCGTGATCATTAATGGGAAAGTGATTGAACCGGAGGCCGAAGCGGCTCCTGAAGGCGAGCCGGCCCCGGAAACGCCTGCTGCTCCAGCCCCGGTGCCGCCGGCTGAAACACCGGCTCCGACCTCATCGGAGGAGTAATGCGGTTGCGCTCTCACCAGTCGCGGTGCAGAATCAGCCCGTGACACGATTGATTGATGCGCATGGCCGAGAGATTCGCGACCTGCGCATTAGCATTACCGATCGCTGCAATTTCCGCTGCCTCTACTGTCTCCCTGAGACGGAAGAGGCAGCGGATTTTTATAAACGCACTTCTTCTGGTGCGCCTCGGCCCATTCAGCACGAGTGGAAGCCGCGTTCCCATTTCCTGACCTATGAGGAGATTACCCGGGTTGTGCGGGTGGCTTCCGGTTTGGGGATAAGCAAAATCCGTCTGACCGGAGGTGAACCGCTCTTGCGCCGGGATGTGCCGCACCTAGTGGAATACATTGCGGCCTTGCCGGGCATTGAAGATCTGGCATTGACCACCAATGGGTTTCTCTTCGCAAAACATGCGCAGGCCCTTCGCGATGCGGGTCTGCGTCGGGTGACTTTCAGTCTGGATTCATTGGAGACCGGTAATTTTAAAAAAATGACCGGCCGGGATGGTTTGGAGGAATTGCTTGGCGCGATTGATTTGGCTCAGCAACTGGGGATGAATCCGGTGAAGGTGAATGCCGTGGTAATCCGTGGCCTGAACGATCATGAGGTGCCGGCCATGGCCGACTTTGCCCGGAAACGCGGGTTGGTGATGCGGTTCATCGAATTTATGCCGCTCGATTCTGGCCGGGCATGGCAGGCGGATCATGTGGTAACCGGCCGGGAGATCTTGGCGCAGTTGCAGGAGGCGTTCGAGCTGGAGCCGCTGGATGACGAGCACGCGGCGGCAACCGCAAAGCGCTGGAGGTTCCGAGAAGGTGCCGGCGAGGTGGGGTTGATCATGCCGGTAAGTGAGCCATTTTGTGGGCAGTGCAATCGCATTCGAATGACCTCCGATGGCCATGTGCGTACTTGTTTATTTAGCCTCCAGGAACATAACCTCAAAAAACAGATACGGGAGGGCGCTGGTGACGCGGACCTGGCTGAATGGTTGCAGGCGGTTGTGCTGCGCAAGGAGGCGGGGCATCGGATCGGGCAGGCGCAATTTCAGCAGCCTGACCGTACAATGAGTGCGATCGGCGGTTGACGCGTCTTGAATACCGCGCGGCTTTGGTGCAGCATCAGGCCGATGCGATTCATTCGCGATATTCTTCATGAAGCGGCCGAGGCAGGGCGCCCAGCAATTTCCTGCGAATTTTTCCCGGCCAAAACCCCTCAAGGTGAGCAGGCGCTGGTGGAGAAAATTGTTCCGCGGCTCAAGGCCGTTAATCCGGCATTTTTTTCGGTTACCTACGGTGCCGGCGGTAGTACCCGCGAAAAGACGCTGGGGATCGTGGATGCTATCCAGCAGCAACATCAGGTGCCAACCATGGCGCACCTCACCTGCGTGGGCAGCACGCGGGCGGATATCGGCTCGGTATTGGATGAAGCGAAGCAGCGGGGCATCGACAATATTCTCGCCCTGCGCGGTGACCCACCGGCCGGAGAAGTCTTTACCAAGCCCGAAGGCGGTTTCGAATACTCCTACGAATTGGTGGAACACATTCATACCCGGAATGAGTTTAGTATCGGCGTGGCGGGCTTTCCGGAAGGACACATTGCCTGCACAGAAGGACGCGAAGTGGATTGTGATCGCCTGAAAGCCAAGGTGGATAGCGGGGCCGATTTTGTGATCACCCAGCTCTTTTTTGATAACGCAGATTTTTATGCCTTTCGGGATTACCTCCGTGAACGGGGCATGAACCAGCCGATCGTGGCGGGGATCATCCCGATATTGAGCGCCCGCCAGATTCAGCGCTTCACTGAATTGTGCGGCTCCAAACTCACACCGGAGATTACTGCGCGCCTGGATGAGCTGGGTGATGACGACGAGGCGGTCAGCACCTTTGGGATCGAGTACGCCACCCGTCAATGTGCGGACTTGATCGAGAACGGCGTAGAAGGGCTTCACTTTTATACGCTCAACAAATCCCGCGCCACGCTCGCCGTGGCGGGGAATCTCGGACTCACCCAATGAGCACCCGTGTCCTCGGCCTGACGGGCGGCGTGGGGATGGGTAAATCCACGGCGGCGCGACTACTGAAAAAGGCCGGCTTGCCGGTGGTGGATTCGGATGATTTGGCGCGTGAAGCCGTGCAGCCCGGCACGGAGGGCTTGGCCGAGATTGCAGATGAGTTTGGGGAGGAATTCCTAAAGCCGGATGGTTCGCTGGATCGCGACAAGATGGCTTCCACGGTTTTTCAGGATCAAGCCGCGCGGAGACAGCTCGAACTCATTATCCATCCCCGTGTTCGTGCTGTCTGGGAAAATCGGATTGAACAATGGCGCGAACAAAAACGACCGGTTGGGGTGGTGGTGATTCCGTTGTTGTTTGAGGTTGGCCTGCAGGATTCATTTGATGCCGTACTTTGCGTGGCTAGCACGGCCAGCACTCAGCGGTCTCGGTTGCGAGGGCGGAATTGGAGTGACGCCCAAATCGCTGCTCGCATTGCGGCGCAAATGGACATTGCCCAAAAGATGGATCTAGCCGACCATGTTCTGTGGAACGAGGGCACACCGGATCAATTGGGCGAGCAGTTGAATGGGATTCTGTAATGAATAAGAAAACGTGGTTAATTATCGGGATTGTCTGTTGCTGCATTTACATATTGAGCCCCTTGGATTTACTGCCGGAAATTGCGCTGGGGCCGTTTGGCGTGATTGATGACGCAGGCGTGTTGGGATTCATGCTCTTTCTGATCAAGTCTCTATGGGGGCTGCGCGATTCGGAAGCGCAATTGCAGGGGGAGCCGCCAACCGTGCAGGTCGTGGAAGTGGATGACGAGCCGCGGCCCGACGATCCACCCAAGCTTACTGATGGGCAATGATTCTGTCCGACATTGAGTTTGAGGCCATCACTGGCGGCACGCATACGTCGCCTCATGATTTATTAGGCATGCACCGGCTCACCGATGGCGGGGTGGTGGTGCGAGCGTTTCTGCCCTTGGCCAAGGGAGTGGTGGCGGTGCCAGCGGATCAAGTGAACAAACCCGTGATCCCGTTGCGGCGTGTGGGAGATTCGGATTTGTTTGAAGGCGTGGCGGAGGAGGAAACTGAATTGTTTCCCTACGACCTCGCTATTACCTGGGGGAGCGGTGAGCAGTGGCGTACCCGGGATCCGTTTTCCTTTCTGCCGACCATCAGTCAAGACGATTTATTTCTCTTTGGGCAGGGCGATGAACGGCGGATTTATGAAAAACTGGGAGCGCATCCTCGGACGATTGATGGCGTTAGTGGCACCAGCTTCGCAGTGTGGGCTCCCAACGCCAAACGGGTGAGCGTGGTGGGGGATTTCAACGGGTGGGATGCCCGGCATCATCCCATGCGGGTGCTGGGCAAATCCGGGGTGTGGGAGTTGTTTGCGCCCGGATGCGGGGTGGGGAGCCATTACAAATTTCAGATCCTCACACAAGATGGGCGTGTGCTGGAGAAGACCGATCCGTTCGGGTTCTTTTTTGAAATCGCCCCAAAAACCGCATCGATTGTCTGGGACAACAGTCGGTTTGCTTGGGGGGATGATTCTTGGATAAAACGGCGTTCTGATCGCGATCCCCGTCGGGAGCCAATGAGTATCTATGAATTGCACCTCGGATCTTGGCGGAAAAAAAGCAGAGGAGAATCCTTTAGTTACCGAAAGCTGGCGGACAAGTTGGTGGATTACGTCCGGAAAATGGGCTTTACCCATGTCGAGTTCATGCCGGTAGCCGAGCATGCATACTATCCCTCGTGGGGCTATCAGGTTACGGGCTTTTACGCGCCTAGTAGCCGATATGGGACGCCGGAGAAATTTCAAATCCTAGTCAATACATTGCACGAGGCCGGTATTGCAGTGATTGTGGATTGGGTGCCGGCTCATTTCCCCAAGGACGACTGGGCGTTGGCCGATTTTGATGGGACGCCGTTGTATGAATACTCCGATCCGCAACAAGGGGAACACCCGGATTGGGGAACTGCGGTGTTCAATTATGGCCGGCCGGAAGTTCGCAATTTCCTGACCGCCAATGCCCGGTTTTGGTGTGATCAGTTTCATGTAGATGGATTGCGCGTGGACGCAGTGGCCTCGATGCTCTACCTGGACTATTCCCGTGAAGAGGGTCAATGGACGCCGAATGCGCAGGGAGGTAATGAGAATCTGGAGGCAATCGATTTATTGCGGCACGCAAACCATGTCGTGCAATCCGAATTTCCCGGAGTAGCCACGATCGCCGAGGAATCTACTGCTTGGCCGGGTGTGACTCAGGATGGGGCGACCGGAGGGCTGGGCTTCACCTTCAAGTGGGACATGGGTTGGATGCATGACACGCTGGGTTATTTTCAGCGCGATCCGGTTCATCGCCCCTGGCACCAGGATCAGTTGACGTTTGCTTCGTCCTATCGTGAACAAGAACATTACGTGTTGCCGTTATCACATGACGAAGTAGTGCATGAGAAACGCTCATTGCTGGGGCGCATGCCCGGCGACGAGTGGCAGCAGTTCGCTAACCTTAAGGTATTGCTGGGGTATCAATGGTTGTTTACGGGGAAACCATTACTCTTTATGGGGGGCGAATTTGGTCAGCGCACGGAGTGGAATGCGGATGGAGAGATTGATTGGAGCAGTCTGGAGTCGGGTAATTTACCCACCTGTTTGCAGCAGTGGGTGAGTGATTTGAATCACCTGTACCGCGATGAACCGGCGCTGTGGGCTGGGGATTATTCCGAGCGCGGATTTTTTTGGGTGGATTGTAAGGATCACCTAAACAGTGTGGCGACCTTTGTGCGGCAGACACCTGAGTCCGATCGATGCGTGTTGGTAGTGCTGAACCTGACGCCCTTGGCGCGGGAGCCTTACCGCATAGGCTTGCCTCAAGCGGGCGAATGGCGCGAGGTGCTAAATAGCGATTCGGAATTCTATGGCGGCACAAACCAAGGCAACGGCGGGGGCGTGCATTCGAAGGAGGTGCCTTGGCATGATCAACCGTGGTCGGCGGAATTTGTATTGCCACCCTTGAGCTGCTCAGTTTTCCGCCTAGTTTGATTCACAAGTGTGGATATCGTCCATTTGACTCTCCGGACTGTTGGGTGACTCTTTCGAAGAAACCAAAAAAACCCGAAAAGTTGACAAAAACAGGGTTTCTTGGTACTAAAAACAGCTCAAGGAGAGTTGCCTTTCAGGAGGTAAGGCATGTTAAACGCACCATTTTTGGCAGCGGCCGCGTCAGCTCCGGCTGAAACGCAGCCCACGTATTTGTTTGTCTGGGAACAGTTGGAAGGACCCGGGTTGGCGATCATCGTCATCCTAGTTCTGTTTTCCACCTGTGCCTGGGGCGTGATGGCATTCAAGGCGCTGCAGCTGCGACGCGCGCGCAAGTACAACCGCTACTTCGATCAGGAGTTTCGAAGCCAATCGCGTGTGCTGGCAATGTATGAGCGGCGAATTTCGGCGGAGGGTTGTCCACTTTTCAACGTCTATCAGGAGGGCTGTATTGCCCTGGAGGAGCGGCTGCGCGACAAGGAGGGCAACCGGCACCGTTACGTTTCTTTGAAATCAGTGGAACATATCAAGGGCCTAATCGAGAGCACTGTGGCGCGCGAATCGGTGGCGTTGGAGTCTGGTATTATTCTGCTCGCCATTGCGGTGAGTGGCGCGCCTTTCATGGGGTTGTTGGGCACGGTTTGGGGTGTGATGGAAGTGTTCAGTGCAGCGGCACAGGAAGGCAACGCCTCACTCACCACGGTGGCTCCAGGTGTGGCAGCGGCCTTGGCCACTACGGTGGCAGGTCTGATGGTGGCGATCCCGTCTATGTTCGGTTACAACTGGCTGGTGCATAATCTGCGGGTGGCGACCGTGGAAATGGATAATTTTGCTCAGGAATTAAGCGCCAAAATCGAGGCGGAATACCTGCAGGAAGTGCCGGTCAATGCACGGGAACCTCAAGCCGTCATGGAAAAGCAATCGGCCGAGCCGGAGCTGGATCCCATTCAAACCCCGGCCCCACAAGTCAAACCGCAACCCAAGCTTAAACCCAAGGCCGCGGAGGAAACGCAAGTGTTTCAGGAGCCAAAGGAAAACGATCAGCCCGATTTGTTGCCACCGGATACGGAGGTGGAATCGTGAGGCGCTTTTCGAAGAGAAACCAGTTGGTCACCTTGAGTGACCTGAATGTGACGCCAATGCTGGATCTAGCGTTTGTGTTGCTCATTATTTTTGTGATCGCCACACCGTTGTTGGAGCAAGGGATGAAGCTTGAGTTGCCTGAGGGAGGTGCGTCGGATGCGTCGGTTAAGCGCGATGATGTACGTACGGTGGAAGTCAGCCGTGATGGCCAATATCTACTGGATCGCAAACCGATGACGTTGGATCAGCTCGAGACGGCGCTCAAGGTAGCCCACGCGGGCAACCCGGAAACGGTGGTCTACATCCGCGCCGATCAGCACGGGTTTAACAAGGATTTGTATGCGGTGATTGATGTCTGCCAAAAGAATGGTCTGACCAAATTTTCACTGCGCACCAAGGAGGATGAACGATGACTCGATTGCTTAAGAAATGCATATTCCTTTCCGTTGGTTTGCATGTGCTGGTGGCGGCGTTGTTGATCGCGGTTGCGGCATTTTTCATTACCAAACCGGAAAAGGTGGCCCCAACGCTAAGCATGATTGCGCCGGAGGTATTGGATAATCTACTGAACCCGCAATCGGCACCAGTGCAGCCCCGGGTGACTCCTACGCCGCCGCAGCCGCCAGTTCAACGGAATCGGGCCCCCGAACCGCCCACGCCACGGCCGCCGAATAAAGTGGCGCCAGTGCCAACGCCTACCCCGCCCAAGCCATTATCCAAAAAGGCGTCGCCCACCAAGAAAACCACCCCGCCCAAGAGCACCCCCGCTAAGAAGCGGCCGCCGATCAAGATTAATGCCAGTACCAAAACGGTGAATGGCGGAGGCAGCACATCGCGGTCACCAGTGGCTCCGCCCATACGTCCGTCGGTCAATACCGAAGGATTGAGGAAGACGGTGAAAAATCTCCGCACACAATTGTCGGCCGGTATCAAGGTGAATGTCTCCGGCGCGAATGCGGCAGCATTTACCTCCTATGCTCAGTATGTGGTGTCGGTTTATCGGCGAACATGGGAGCCGTTAATTCCAAAAACACTGGCACGTTCGCGGGTGGCCGTGGTCTCTGTGACTGTAGATCGAACCGGCAAGGTGCTCAGTGCGCGGGTTGTTCGCAAGACAGGGGATGCGGCATTGGATCGTTCTGTACAAAGTGCGCTTGACCGCGTGCGCAGCATTGGCAAGCCTTTCCCCTCGGGCTCGAATGATTCCAAGCGCACTTTTACCTTGGACTTCACGCCCCGGATTCAAGGATGATATGATGAGAATGGTTTGGTGTTTGCTGGCGTTCGGAGTACTAGAACTTTCGAGTATTCAACTGCACGCCGGGGCGGCTCCCGACGGGGGTAATCTTCAGGTCGTTGGCGAGGCCCGCAATAAACTGATTCCAGTTGCTCTGGAGGGCTTCACTGGGGAAGTGGCCAGCGTCTTGAAATTCGATCTGGAGGTCATGGGGTGCAAGGTAGTGCCTTCAGCCGATGCCGCCTTTTTGGTCCGGGGTAAAGCCGATGGTAGCGTGGTAGGGGCTCTCACTGACAAAGCGGGAAACCCCGGTTTCAATCGCCGCTACAGCGGAGGGAATCTCCGCGACCAGGCGCATGCCTTGAGTAACGATGTGATTCAGGCGCTCACGGGATTGCCTGGAATCGCGAGTACGCGCGTGCTGTTCAAAATGAAAACCGGCCCGCGTGCTGAAGAGGTTTTCCTGTCCGACTACGACGGCCACAAGCCGGTGGCGCTTACGAATGACAAGACGTTGGTGAGCGCACCACGTTGGTCGCCGGATCACAGTAAGGTGTTTTACACCACTTGGCTGAAACGAGGGGGGATAGAAAATACCACAGTCATTCGGCAAAATATGAAAACCGGTGAACGCGAAGTGATGGCGCGTTATCGCGGGTTGAACACCGGCGGGGCATTGTCCCCTCAAGGGTTTTTGGCAATGATCCTCAGTCGCGGAGGCAGTCCGGATGTGTATGTGGCGCCACCAGGCTGGAAGTTCATGGAGGATCTCAAGGGCCAAAACCTTCGGCGTATGTGTGTGACTCGCGAAGAGGAGAACGGGGTCACCTGGTCGCCGGATGGCCAATGGCTTTGCTTTGCAACGCGCGCCAACGGTAAACGCATGTTGGTGAAAGTGGCGGCTCAGGGGGGTAACATGATTCGCATTCCGACCAGTGGCGTACTGAATCCTTCCGAGCCCAATTGGTCGCCCGACGGGAAATCCATTGCCTTCACCGCAGCGATGGGCGGGTTCAATGTTTGCGTGGTCCCGGCCCAAGGCGGAGCCGCCACGGTGGTGGCTGCGGGGGAGGCGCCGACTTGGGCGCCGAACAGTCGCAACCTCATCTTTACTCGCAGGGGTGTGAATAAGAGGCAGTTGGCAATTGTTGACGTGCCCACAAAACAGGTGAAAATCCTCCCAGCCTTTGTCGGCAGTGCATCACAGCCGGCATGGGGCAACTAAACCCCCGATCGTTTGCGATCATCCGGCCCAAGGAGGGCTGGAAAGAACAAGGAGTCAAATCAATGCGTGGAGAATTATACATCAAGGCTGTAGCTTGCGCCGCCCTATTGGGAATTGTCGGCATGGGCTGTAAATCCAACGACAATGCCGGACTGACCAGTATCCCCAGTTTTGCCGGTTCAGGAAATAACCCTGGCGGTGGGAACCCCAACACAGGGCCCGGAAATGGAAATGACAACGGGGGGCTGCCCGGAGGGAACCCGAATGGCAATGGCCCCAAGACCACCGGTACAGATAATGGGGATCCCAATACACCCCTAACCATCCCGGAAAATTTCCAGGAGCAACGCGATATTTTTGAGCGTGTGCATTTTGATTATGACAGCTCCGAGTTACGGCCGGGGGACAGGGATCTTGTAGCCCAAGTGGCGCAGCACCTGATCCAAAACCCGCAGCACATGATGCTTGTGGAAGGCCATTGCGACGAACGAGGCACCGAGGAGTACAATCTCTCCTTGGGCGAACGACGGGCGCTGACGGTGGCTGAAGAACTCGTGCGCTTGGGCGTGTCGGCTGACCGACTGGGAACCCAGAGCTTGGGCGAGAAAGTGCCTTTGTCCGAGACCGACAGTAAGGCGGCTCGCGCAGAAAACCGACGAGGCGAGTTTGTGCTCTTCATGCCGATGACCGGCGTGGTGGAGTTGCCGCAAAACTAAAGGCCTCTAGGAAGCCTTGATTTGGCCGGTCCCCGTCCCGGCAGAACAGCCGGGAGGTGATCTTGCAAAACGGGAGGTTGCTCACGGTGGGTTAATAACAAGCGGTGCGCGCGGCTTGACCGACGCTGCTGCGGGGCGCAGAATTGGGGTGCGTTGTGAGAACATGACGATTCAGGATCCTAGGAGGATCAGGGAGAAACAAGGAGATGCGAGGAACTATCTATAATCTATCAGCACTGGCGTTGGGCCTGTTGCTGAGCGTGGGCTGCAAAAGCCAGAAACCAGTGGGGCTCACCAAAATTCCCACCATGACTCCAATTGTGAAGACCGTTACTGTGCCGGGACCGGCCCAACCTTTGGGCGGAGGAAATCCGCTGCCTGGAGGAAATCCTCTGACTGGAGGTAATCCGACTGGCGGCGGAACCACTATTGTGGAGATTCCGCAGGACCCACTGAATCAAGCACTGGGCAATGGCTTTAGTGGAAACGAACTAGAGGACCGAGACATGTTCCTCGCTCAGATGGTGCAATTTGACTACGACAGCACCGCGGTTCGGCCGAGCGATCTGCCGAAGGTGGAATTAGTGGCTCAACATCTGATCCAAAACCCCACTCATAAGCTCTTGATTGAGGGCCACTGCGACGAACGGGGTACGGAAGATTACAACGTATCGCTAGGCGAACGCCGAGCTTTGGCTGTTTTGGATGAACTACTTCGGCTAGGCATCAGTCAGGATCGTCTGCGTACCACGAGCTATGGGGAGAAAGTGCCACTCATGGATGGCCTCACCGAGGCCGCTTTTACTCAGAATCGCCGGGGCGAATTTGTCCTCTTGCGACCAGCTAATTAATCCACCCGCCAAGTCCCCCTTGGCGAAGCCCCGGGCGACCGGGGCTTTTTTTGCTTTTCAATAGACTGTGAATAAAGTTAGGGTCCTCCCACGTCTTTTCACCAATGAACACGTACATGCTGGCATTTATTCAAGGTTGGGAATGGGTCATTATCCTTCTGGCCGTTCTCCTGCTCTTTGGCGCCAAGAAACTCCCTGAGTTGGCCAAGGGCCTCGGCAAGGGCATCCGCGAATTCAAGAAAGCCTCGAGCGAAATTAGCTACGAGATGGACCGGGAATCGGAGCGCCAAGATTACGAACGCGAGCAGGCTCGCCACGAAAAGGAAGAGAAGACCGACTCCAGCGAGGCAAAGCCGGCCAAGGCGGAAGTCGAGGAGACGAAGGATTCCTCCGAGTCCAAGGCCTAATTTCCCTGTCGCCCCATGCCCAAGGACCCCGAAGATTATCCCGGGGATTCTCCTCCAGAAGGCGATTCGCCTGAGGAAAATAGTCCCCGCCCAGACGATTCACCTGAGACACCGGATTCCACCGATGATCAGGGTGAATTGCCGTTTGGAGGCGATTCAAAGGACTCAGCTTCCGAGTCAAACTTTCCGAAGGCAGATTTCCCGAAGTCGGGTTTAGATAATTCGAAAGGCGAGGTTTCGGAATCCGGTGAGGCAGAACCTGAGTCTGCAGAACCTGAGTCTGCAGAAAAGGAACTTGATGAAGAGTCGCGGGACGATCAGGTAGAGGATCCGGCGACCATTGAAGAATCTTCAGAAGCTGAATCCGGCGATGATCCTCATATCGCTGGTGAGCTCGGTCCGGATCACGACGATCCATATCACGATGAATACCATCATGAACATGATGACTATCATCATGAGCACCATGAGGAACATGAGTACCAGTATGACCATGACTACCATGGTCATGAGGATGATCATGGTGACTACGGCTATGGACATGGCGCGGGCTATGTTGATGATGAGGGAGATTCTGAAGAGGAAGGGTTTGGAGGTCCGATAAAGCCGTTCCTCGACCACTTGGAAGACCTTCGTTGGACGGTCATGAAAGTCGTAGTAGCCATCGTGGTGGGCATGCTCATCGCGCTGATCGGCTCTCCCTACATTGTCAAGTTTCTCACCTACCCGCTAAATAGTGCTCAGCAAATCCAGCAGGTAAATTCCAACCCTGATAAACGCATGATCCCCGTTAAACTGGGGGATGGAGTTGCCTTTCACATTCGAGAATCTGATCTCAAAGAATGGGTGGAGGAGGGATTGCTGGTCAAAGACGCTAATCAAACCGAGGTGATCACAGCTCTACGCCTGATTCCTAGTCCTGGTAGTTTGGATGTCAATGGAACGAAATATTCTATGCAGTTGCACGTGGACACTAACGGCACCGATCGCGTGCCGTGGGAGGTCCAGCTCAAGGCGTACGGTCCATTGAAATCATTCTTTATTGCACTGAAAATTGGCCTGTACGGCGGGCTCACGATATCCATGCCGTTCGTTATCTATTTCCTGGCCCAGTTCGTATTGCCGGCTTTGCGGATTAACGAGAAGCAATGGCTCTTCAAATTGTCCAGTTTTGGTGCCGGCCTCTTTATGTTGGGCGTGGTGTTCTGCTACCTTATTATCATGAAGGTCGCCCTCTGGGCCTCGGTTGGGTTTGCCAATATGCTCGGATTTGGGGCAGACGAATGGCAGGCCGAGGAATACATCAGCTTTGTCTGCAAATTCATGGTCGGCATGGGGCTGGCATTCCAGATGCCGGTTATCCTGTTGTTTCTGGTGAGGGTGGGCATCTTGGATTATAAGAAACTCTCGGAATTCCGCATGTACGCGGTGGTCGTTAATCTCATCCTAGCTGCTGTGATCACGCCCACCGGCGATCCCTTCACACTCAGCCTTGTGGCCGTGCCGCTACAGTTGCTCTATGAATTGAGCACCCTCATCGCCTGGTTCTGGCACAAGAAAGAGGCGGCCGAAGAGGAGGATGAAGAATAAGGTCGGCTATGAGCCTCGTCCTTAAATCCCACTGCAAGGTCAATCTGCTGCTCAACATTCTCGGCCGTCGCGAGGACGGTTTTCATGAGCTAGAAACCATCATGCAACCGGTGCCGTTATGTGATGAACTGCAGCTGGAACGAACGGAGAAAGGACTGGAGCTGAGCTGCAATGATTCGCGCCTCCCAATGGATGCCTCCAATCTGGTCCACCGAGCGGCAACTGCGTTTCTAAGTAAGGCCGAAGTGGAGGGCGTGCGGATTCATTTGCAAAAAAATCTCCCTCTCGCCGCCGGTATTGGAGCGGGCAGCAGCAATGCGGCATTCACCTTGCGCGGGCTCAATGAACTGTTTGAGTCGCCGCTCAACGCGGAGACTCTGCAAGAATTGGCCGCAGGGTTGGGCTCCGATGTGCCGTTCTTTTTACAGGATGGCCCCGTTTTGGCCACCGGACGGGGCGAAGTGGTGCAGCCGGTGGAAAACTTTCCTGCACTGGCAGGGAAGGGTTTACTGCTGATCCATCCCGGTTTCGGCGTTAGCACGCCTTGGGCGTATCGAGCATTTGCCGAATTGCCGAATGGATATGGCGAAGCCGGCCGAATGATCAGCTTGCAACAAGCTTTAAATGCCGGTGAACTGACCGGCTTTTACAATTCACTCGAGGTGCCGGTGTTTCAAAAACATCGGGTGTTGCCGTTGCTGAAGGCGTTTCTGCTAAAAGAGGGGGCATTGGTGGCGTTGATGTCGGGCAGTGGCTCAGCGACCTTTGCCCTCACCACAGATCGGCCGGCGGCTGAGACCTTACGGGCCAAGTATCACGAGCAATTCGGGCAGGCGGGCTGGTCGGCCACCATCTCGCTCTAATTCCTCTGAATAAAAAAGCGTGGCTCCGTCTGGTCACCCTCGTTAGCTTTGTGACATGGACGATCTACTGAAGCTGCTGCGTGATGACGCTTCCCTTACCCCCGCCCAAATCGCTGGCCGCCTTGGGCGCGAGGAGGGTGAGGTAGAATCCCAGATCAAATCCCTAGAATCAGAGGGCGTAATTCTTGGCTATCGCACGGTCCTTAACGAGGACAAGCTGAAGGTGGACTTGGTGCGCGCGGTGATCGAAGTAAAGATTACGCCCGAACGCGAAGGCGGTTTTGACCGATTGGCCGCCCGGATCGCGAAGTTCGATGAGGTGCGTAGCTGCTACCTCATGAGCGGGGGGTACGATTTAATGGTGGTGGTGGAAGGCCGAGACCTCAAGGCGGTATCGTCATTTGTTTCCGAAAAACTGGCGACCATTCAGGGCGTCATTTCCACGGTCACTCATTTCATGCTCAAGCCCTACAAGGAGCAGGGCGTGCTGATGGCGGGTGAATATAGCGATGAAAAACTCTCGGTTGCGCCTTAGTCCAACGCTTCCATCGAGACGTCCAGCTTGGCGAACAGATCGCCCATGGTCTCCTCGGTTTCATCTCCCATATTAGAGAGGCGAAACGCTTTGCCCTTGAGCTTGCCGTAGCCGCCGTCGATGAGGATGCCTTTTTCCTTCATCAACCCCTGCAGTTTCGGCACATCCACCACGGTGCCGCCTTCCTTGGCTCCGTTATTGATGCAGGTGAGAGAGAGTGATTCATAACCCGCCTCGGGGAACAGGATGAAGCCATGCTTGGCCGCCCAGTCGCGGCTCATCTGGTTGGTCTTCCGATGACGCGCGTAGCGGTTTTCCAGCCCTTCAGCCATAAACTCATCCAGCTTGGCCGACAGCCCGTTGATGTGCGGAATGCTCGGCGTGCTGGGGGTCATATTCTTTTCGGCGTTCTTTTGGAACTCGTGGAAGTCAAAGTAGTAGCCGCGGGACTCACCTCGCGCGGCGCGCTTCATGGCAGCTTCGGACACAACAAACACGGACAAGCCTGGCGGCAGAGCCCAAGCTTTTTGGGTGCCGGCCAGCAGGACGTCAATGCCGAGAGCGTCGAAGTTCAGCGGCGCGGCTGTCATGGAACTAACGCTATCCACAATGAACATCACTTCGGGATATTTTTCCTTCAGCTTGGCAATGTCTTCCAGCGGGTTCATCACGCCAGTGGAAGTTTCGTTGTGAACGAGGGTGACGGTATCAAACTCGCCGGACGCCAGCTTGGCATCAATTGCCTCAGGCAGGATCGGGGATCCCCAATCAACCTGCAGCCCTTCGGCTACCAGATCGCAGCGCTTGGCCACATCCAGCCATTTGTCTGAGAAAGCGCCGCACATGCAGCATAACAGTTTCCGCTGAACCAAATTCCGAATCGCGCCCTCCATGATTCCCCAGGCTGAAGAAGTGCTGAGATAAACCAGCCGTTCCGTGCCGAGCAGTTGCTGTAGTTGCGGCTGGATTTTGCCATACAGATCCTGGAAATTGGAGCTGCGATGGCCAATCATCGGGGTACTCATCGCTTTCCAGGTTGCGTCACTGACCTCCACTGGGCCGGGAATATGTAATTTCAAATGATCCATTGTCTGGGATGCACCATCATGTGCTTGTGAAACTTTTCACAAGCGGCGAGTCAGTGCAAGAATGAGTTTTTCTTTTTTTGATTAAACGTAAGAAACCGCGGTCTGGTGTTGCTCACCGAGCCCAGTAATGCCTAGCTCAACATGGTCTCCGGGCTGTAGGTATCTGGGCGGGTTGAAGCCGAGGCCAACGCCGCTGGGCGTGCCGGTGCTGATGACATCGCCGGGTAGCAGGGTCATGAATTGGCTCAGGTAATGCACCAGATGCCGAACCGGGAAGGCCATGTCGGCCGTGTTGCTGTCCTGCAGCTTTTCGCCGTTCACCTTGAGCCAGAGATCCAATGTCTGCGGATCGGGTACTTCGTCATTGGTGGCGATGAAGGGGCCGAGTGGGGCGAAGGTGTCGCAGCTCTTGCCCTTTACCCATTGGCCGCTGCGCTCCAACTGGAAGGCGCGTTCGCTGTAATCATTGTGGAGCAAATAACCGGCGACGTGATCGAGCGCATTGGCTTCTTCGACGTAGCTGGCGGTTTTGCCAATCACAAAGGCCAGCTCCACTTCCCAGTCGGTCTTCTCGCTATTGCGGGGAATCACCACATTATCATCCGGGCCGACGATGGCGCTGGTGGCCTTGAAGAAAATGACCGGCTCGGGCGGAAGCTCCATGCCTCCTTCCTCGGCGTGTTTCTTGTAGTTGAGCCCGATGCAAATGAGTTTACTGGGGCGGACACAGGGCGGTCCAAGACGTTCCTCAGCCCCAAAGGTGGGTAGGTTCGTTTGCGTTTCCAGCCATTGCGTCAGTCGCGCAGGGCCGTCCGTGCCGAAAAAGGAATCGCCAAAGTCCTCGCCAAAAGCGCTGACGTCTACGCGCGTGCCGTCTTCACTTAGTACTCCGGGTTTTTCTTTGCCGGGGGTGCCAACTCGAATCAGTTTCATGGTATGTCGTTAACGAATGTAGAGGGTGCCGCCATCCACAGGGTAGGGGCAACCGGTGATAAAGGAGGCTTCGTTGCTGCAGAGGAACACCGCCATGGCGGCTACTTCCTCGGGCTTGCCCATGCGGCCAATTGGTTGGGCCTCGGAGAGCTTTTCAAACATCTCATCAATGTTGTCGGGGTAATTTTTCGAAATGAATCCGTCCACGAACGGGGTGTGGATACGTGCGGGAAGAATGGCGTTGCAGCGAATCTTGTCGTCCAGAAAATCCCGGGCCACGGCGTAGGTCATGGAGAGCACGGCACCTTTGCTGGTGGAATAGGCAAATCGATCGTCGATCGCCATCACGCTCACGGTTGACGCAATATTCACGATGGAGCCGCCACGCCCTTTCATGTGGGAGACGCCCGCCTGCAGGCAGTTGTAGACACCCTTCACGTTGACGCTGAGCACGCGGTCGAAATCTTCCTCGGAAGTGTTCAGCACATTGCCCACATGCGCGATGCCGGCATTGTTGATCAGGCAATCAATCGGCGCATCATCGGCCATGGCATCAAAGACCGCTTTCACACCGGCCTGATCGGTTACATCACCAGTGCGGGCTGTGGCGGTACCACCGGCCTCGGTAATCTCCTGGACGGCCGCCTCGCCGGCTTCGGCGTTGACCTCCAGAATATTAACGTGCGCGCCCTGTTGGGCGAATACCTTGGAAATAGCCAGCCCGATGCCCGACCCGCCACCGGTGACCACTGCGTTTTTGCCTTCAAGTGAAAACATGGGCGGCACTCTGGCCAAGAAGTTCCACCCAGGCAAGACCATTGCGACTGACAGCATACGGCGGATGGACTAGCGTTGCGGCGTGGAAGGTGAACGCAAGAAACTCCGTAGTGAAAATTGGTTTAATGATCTCGACGATCCGGGCATGACCGCGATTTATGTGGAGAGGTATTTGAACTATGGACTGACGCGGGAGGAACTGCAATCCGGACGGCCGATCATCGGGATTGCTCAAATCGGCAGTGACCTGACGCCGTGTAACCGGGGGCATCTGGAAACAGTGAAACGCGCCAAGGAAGGAGTGCGCGATGCCGGTGGAATTCCGATCGAGTTTCCCGTGCATCCGATCCAGGAAAGTTGCCGACGGCCGACGGCGGCACTGGATCGGAATTTGGCGTATCTCGGTCTGGTTGAAATTCTGCATGGTTACCCCTTTGATGGCGTGATCCTGACTACCGGCTGCGATAAGACCACGCCGGCCTGTTTGATGGCCGCGGCGACAGTGGATATTCCGTCGATTGTCCTGAGTGGTGGCCCGATGCTCGATGGCTGGCACGAAGACGAACGGGCCGGTTCCGGCACGATGGTGTGGGAAGGCCGCAAGGCTTTGGCGGAAGGGAAAATTTCGTACGAGGAATTCATCGAATCTGTGGCGGCCTCCTCGCCAAGTGTCGGTCACTGTAATACTATGGGTACCGCGCTTTCGATGAATAGTCTGGCTGAGGCACTGGGCATGTCGTTGCCCGGTTGCGCGTCGATCCCTGCGCCATATCGGGAGCGGTTACAAATGAGTCATCGCACCGGGCGCCGGATTGTCGAGATGGTTCAGGAGGATTTGAAGCCATCCCGGATTCTCACGCGCAATGCGTTTGAGAACGCGATCGTCGTCAACACCGCGCTCGGCGGGTCGACGAATTGTCCGATTCATCTCACGGCCATTGCGCGTCATGCGGGGGTGTCGCTGGAGCTCCAGGATTGGCAGGAGATCGGATACGATATTCCCTTATTAGTGAATTGCCAGCCGGCGGGGAGCTATTTGGGCGAATCATTTCACCGCGCCGGTGGCGTGCCGGCAGTGATGCGGGAGTTGCTGGCCGCGGGCAAACTCCACGGCGATTGCTTATCTGTGGCTGGGCAAACGATTGGTGAAGATTTGAAGGCCGTTCCTGAGCCGGATCGAACTGTGATCCGTTCGTACGAAGCGCCACTTCGTGAGAAGGCTGGGTTTCTGGTCTTGTCCGGCAATTTATTCGAGGGCGGTCTCATTAAAACCTGTGTGATCAGTGATGCGTTTCGGGAGCAATATTTGTCCACGCCGGGGAAGGAGAACTCGTTTACCGCCCGTTGTATTGTGTTTGAGGGGCCGGAGGATTATCACGCCCGCATTGATGATCCGGCATTGGGAATTGACGCCTCATGTCTGCTGGCTATTCGTGGTTGCGGGCCGGTGGGGTACCCCGGCTCGGCGGAAGTGGTGAACATGCAGCCGCCGGCTGCGCTGATCAAACACGGGGTTGATCTACTACCAACTATGGGCGATGGACGGCAAAGTGGCACGGCGGCGAGTCCGAGCATCTTGAATGTGTCACCCGAGTCCGCCGTGGGCGGTAATCTGGCGTTGCTGGAAACGGGGGACACAATCAGTGTGGATCTGAATAGCTGTTCGGTTGAGCTGCAGGTGAGCGATGCGGAGTTGGCTCAGCGCCGGACGGTGTACACTCCACCGAAGCTGGAACATCAGACACCTTGGCAGGAGATTTATCGGGGCTGTGTGGGGCAACTTGCCACGGGCGGTTGTCTCGAATTGGCTACGAAATATCAGGGTGTGGGCGGTTGCATCCCACGGAGAAACCATTAAAAAAGCCCGGCGGAGTGCCGGGCTTGAAATGAGTTTTCTGATTTTCTTTTAACCAAACAGCTTGGTTTGGGCCTCCGCCTTGACCAGCTCGCGCGGTTGGTTGAGGTGGTTGTAGACGATCGTATTCGGATGAATGCCGAACGCGTGGTAGATGGTGGCCAGCAGTTCGGTGGGATGAATGGGATTCGCATCCGGCGCGCTGCCGGTCTTGTCGGATTTGCCAAACACATTCCCGCGTTTGATGCCGGCGCCGCCGATCACTCCGGTGTAGCAGTAAGGCCAGTGATCCCGACCGTCGGCGCTGTTGTTGTTGCCGCTTGTGGACAGACCCAGTTGCGGACTCCGGCCGAACTCGCCAATGCACAACACGAGGGTGTCATCAAGCATGCCGCGTTCATCAAGATCGGTGAAGAGGCCGGACAACGCCTTGTCGAGCATGGGCGCGGACTGATCCTTCATGCGCTTGGGCAAGCCCTGATGAACGTCCCAGGAGTGGTTGTTGCTGTTGGCCACCTTGGGCCAGACGACTTCCACCACGCGGGTGCCGGCTTCCACCAAGCGCCGGGCCAGCAGACAGCTTTGGCCGAAGGTATTGTTGCCGTACAATTCCTTGGTCTTGGCTTTTTCCTGTTTCAGGTCAAACGCGTTGCGGGCGCGGCCGCTCACAATCAGGTTTAGGGCCTGATCGTAATATTGGTTCAGGTTGAACTTTGCCACGGCCTTGTCGATGTCGGGCATGGCTTCGTTGACGGCGTCCCGTAGACGGGCGCGGCGGCGGAGACGGTGACTGAACACTTCCGGGCGCATCTGAAGATCGTCAATCTTGATGCGGCTCATCTTGTTCATGTCCATGTCGTCGCCGGTGGGATAGAGCGTGTAGGGATCGAACGCCTTGCCGAGGAATCCGGCTGTGCCGCCTTTGCCGACCACGTTACTCTCTTGCAATGGACGCGGCAGCATCACGAAGGGGAGCATGGGTTCTTCCTGTGGTTTGAGGCGGATGATGTTCGAGCCAAAGTTTGGGAAATCCTTCGGGCTGGGTGGTTCCAGCTGACCGGACGCGCTCACCTTGTCAGTGGTGTAACCAGTCATCATCTGGTAGATTGCGGCGGTGTGATTGAACAGGCCGTTGGGCGTGTAGCTCACCGAACGCATCATGGTAAATTTGTCGTTCACCTTAGCCAGATTAGGCAGGAGCTCGGTGAAATTGACCCCGGGCAGCTTGGTCTTGATGGGCTTAAAGATGGAGCGGACGTTGGTCGGCGCGTCGGGCTTGGGGTCCCAGAGGTCGATGTGGCTTGGGCCGCCCTGCAGGTAGAGTAGGATGACGCTCTTGGCCTTTCCCCAGCCGGGACCGCCGCCCACTTTGGTTTCCTTGGCTTGCGCGGCCATCTCGAGCATCCCGCCGAGGGATAGGCCGAGCATGCCGGATCCGCCCACACGCAGAATGTCGCGCCGGGTCATGCCTAGGTGATTGTCGCAAAGATCTTTGCCGCGTTCTCCGGGTAGTCTAATCATGGTTTACTCCGTTTGTTAGATGCTAATATTGTTTTCGTTTTTGTCGAGATTTAGTGGTTGAACAGAAAGGCCGGATTGTTGATCAGAGCCCAAGCGATATCCTGTGCGCCGTACAGGCGTTTATTGGTCAATTGCTTGGTGCTGAGATCTACTGCCCGCTTGAGGGCGGTGAGCTTGGGGTCCTCCTCTAACGGTTTCTGGGTGGAGGCCAGGTAGGCCTCGAGCTCTTGCAGGCGCGGATCGGTCGGTAGCGGTTTCTTGGCTTCAGCCACGGCCTTGGTGCGTTGTTGCAAACCGGCATCCTGCGTGCGGTAGTAGTCGTTCAGTACTTTCTTTTGTTTGTCGTCGCGTTGCTCTGGTTCGATGGCCAGTAGTTCGGCAATGTTTTGTGGGTGACCGAAGTTGACTGGTTTTTTGTTATTGGTAACCGACCAGCGGAATTTGCCGATTTGCCAATTGTTGCCCTGAAACATTTGCTTCATCACAAAGGTCAACAGAATGGGGCCATCGTGTTTGGGGGGTTGTGCAATTTCAAATGAGGCGATGTGATTCTTGCCCATTTGCGGGGAGATAGCCCATCCGTTACTGCTGTTGTTGAGACGGCCATCAATCGCCGTGGCCACCGCATAATTATTCTGGCTGAAGGTAGCTTTGGCGGCGCCAAGCTTGAGTTTCTTTTTCTCGTCGGGCTTGTCTTTCGGAGCCCAGAAAACCTCGAGTTCGGTGAGGACGAAATTACCGTCGTTTGGTGATCGTCCGGGACCGTTCTTAGGTAAGCGCTTATCGGTGAGTGCCTCAAGTCGAATGGCGGTGAGGTTCTTGAGGTCGGTTTCGGTGACAATGGTAAAAGTGTCCTTTCCGTTTTTGCCGGAGGCAAAGATCACGCCATCGGCTTCCTTGCTGAGCTCGGTGCCTATTTGAGATTTCACGGATTGCGCTTCCACCATGGTCCATTGTGTTTTGCTGACTGGATTGGCAAGCCACTGAGTGTATTCCTCCTGTAACGTGGGCTGGTAATCGTTCAGGGCTTTTTCGGCCGCCGCGATTTTAGCATTACGCTCGTCTTCCATTGTCTTTTGGCGCGGTGCCACTTCCTCCTTGTAGGCGGCGAGTTTAGCTTCTGCTTCCTTAATGTCGGCTTGGCGGGCGGCTTCACGCTTGGCAGTGAGGGGGGCGAGTTCCTTTTGGTATCCGGCCAATTCAGCAAGCAACGCCTTGTGTTCGGGCTCGATGGATTGCAGCAGGCTGATGGCCTTGGTGATTTCCTGTGGGCGAGCGGGGCGGTTGAGGATGCGGAGGTACAATTCATCAATCAACTTGGCGTCATCGGCCTGTTCTTTGACGAGCTTGGCAATGGCGTTGTTGGGATCGCTAATGGCGTTGTCCACGGTGGGGCCGGTAATGAGCGCCATCACGGGGCCAAGCTGAAGACCATTGATGCGCTCGCATTCACAAGCACTTTCGCGGGCGGGACGGCCAAGGGTGCCAAGGAAGCCGTCGGGTAGACGTACCCCGACATCGGGTAGGGCGGCAGCACGTGTGCCGGCGGGTACACCGGGAATTTTTGTTTGTGCTCCGGTGGCTAGATAAATGGCATCAAACAACACTTCTGCGGGCAGTCGCCGGGGGAGTGCGTGGGAATAGTTGATAGTATCGTCCTCATTCCATTTATTTGTGGCAATGGTTAGTTGGTAGGTGCGGCTTTTACAAATGGTCTTGACCATATGTTGCACATTGAACCCGTTTTTGATGAACTCGGTGGTCAGCCAATTGAGCAATTCGGGGTTGCTTGGTGGGTTGCCAGCGCGGATGTCGTCGAGTGGTTCGATGATTCCGACACCGAGTAGGTAACCCCAGAGCCGGTTCACGTAGCTTCGAGCAAAATATTGGTTATCAGCACTGGTCATCCAAGCGGCCAACTCCTGCCGCCGGGTGGCTTTTTCATTTTTTCCAAATTTTGCTTCGAATGGGAATTTAGGTGAGGCAACTACTCCAGTTCTCTCGTGCTTGATGTCACCAGATCCTTTGTCAAAAACCTCCTCATAAAGTGGTTTTTTGCCTTCAACAGCCGTGCCGCCGATAGTGTTCTTACCACTATTTTTCTCGTCCTTCTTAAGTCCAACTTGAGCAAAGAATGCGGCCGTTTCGTAGTATTGGTCCTGTGTCCAGCGTTCAAAGGGGTGGTCATGACATTTGTTGCAGTTGAAGCGAGTAGCCAGCCAGAGATGGGTTGTGTTTTCCATTATCTCATCTGGAGTGCGTAGAATTTTATAATAACTGGCGGCCGGGTTAGTCTTGTTGGATCCCGTGGCGGTAATGACTTTACGGGCAAACTCATCATAAGGTGTGTTGTTTTTTACCTCATTTCGAATCCATTCCCGAAATCCCTTGGCGCCTTCAGTGCCGAGGAACTTACGGTTTACCTGTAATAGGTCTGCCCACTTGTTGGACCAGTGATCTACGTAATCGTCATTGCCCACTAGTTGATCAATCAACTCAGACCGCTTGGTGTGTGTGTCGCGTTTATCGGCTAGGAATTTTTTAACCACTTCCACGGCTGGGGGGAGTCCCGTCAGGTCCAGGTAAATGCGACGGATGAAATCCGAATCGTTACAGAGTCCTGATGGCTCTATCTTCATCCGTTCCCATTTATTGGCGGTGAATCGGTCAATTTCATTCCAAGATTCTGGCTGATTCCAAGTGAAGCCGGTTCGGTCACCCATGGCGGTAACGGTGGTTGCAGCATAGGCGCCTTCGAAGCGGGCCAGAATGGCCGCTTCGCCGCGGCGTTCAACGGTGATTAGGCCGGTATCATCTGTTTTGGCTACATCGGTGTTGCCACTCTCAATAAAGGCTTCGGCAGTGACATCACGTTTCTCGCCATTGGCGTAGGTGGCCACGATGCGAACCTGTTGTTTGCCATCGATATTTTGAATGACGGGATTTTTCGGGGACACCTCGATGGCCGTGACGCGGCTGGTGTCGAGATCCAGCTTGGCGCCGTTGGCGTTCCATTCATGCAGGATGCGGTAATACTTGGAACCGGCCGGAGTAACCTGGCCACCTTCATGCGGCACAGCGCCGGTGGCTTTTAGGAGCATGAGGCTGTCGCTCGGCGAAGCGATATTCACTCGTCGGCTGGCAAGCTCGTCGGTAAAGGCGCGCACGTCATAAAGAGGGTCGTAGCCGCGGAGGGACAGCTTGAAGCCGTTCTTGCCGTCTTTTGATCCGTGGCAGGTGCCCTGGTTGCAGCCGAGCTTGGAGAGCACGGGCATGACGTCGCGCACGTAATCAATTTTGCGTTTGGTGCCGATGCCTTGTACGGACACCTTGGCCGTGGCCTTGAGGCCGGCCAGCTCAACGGTGACCAAACCGGCGCCGTCTTTCTTGGGGGTGATCTGGCCACGCAGGGAGGTATTGGCAACATCGCCTTGAGTGCTAAGCTTCACAATGCGGGTTACATCGGCGCGAGCACCGTTGTTGAGCTGGGCGGTCACCAGCAGTTGCGCGTAATCGCTGGCACCGGTTAATTGAATCTCCTGTGGTTCGACGATCAGTCGTTCAAGCTTGAAGCCCTTGGGCAGGGTTTCGATTTTGAAATTCCCTTCATTGATGCCCGAAGCGTTACCGGGTTGGGCGATTTGCTGGCCGGGTTCGGAGAGCGGGGCGGGTTGAAGTTTGTTAAGCTCCTTGCCGGTGTTGGCGTCGAGGAAACGGATGTGGCCGTCACTGCCGGCGGCGGCAAGGGTTTTGCCGTCGGGGCTGAATGCGATGGCGTAGATGCCGCTCTCAGGCACATCGAGCTTGGCCAGTTCCTTTACGCCGCTGGTGAGAAACTTGTCGAGTTTCTGCACCTCACCGGCGTTCCGGTCACGGGTGCGTTTGGCCTGAATGGCTTTGATGTCTGCGGGTACTTCCTTGGGAACATTGGCGGCGAAGATCATGATCTGGCCAGAGCCATCGAGGCTACTGCCTGCGGCGAAGGCGGTACCGTCTTGATTAAACCGCACGTCAAAGACGCGTCCGCGCATTACAGGAAACGTGCGGAGCAGATTGGCGTTGTCGCCGATTACCCGTTTGGTTTGGCGGAAGATACGGAAAAGCTGCGGGGCCCCATCGGCGCCGCCCACTAGAATGTGTTCATGCTGCGGATGCCGATCAATGGCGGCAATGCCGCCTTTCAAGGCGCGCGGCGTGATTGAGGTAATGTTGTCAATGAATCGCGAGTCCTCAAAGACAGTGAGCTTGGCGGTCATGTCGCGGCCCACAGAGATGATGTGTTTGCCTTCTACATCGTAAGCGGTGCCGAGCACCCAGTCGTTGTGGGCGCCCTGAAAGAAAATCTGTTCGCCCGTCTTGGCGTCAATGGCGCGTACGGTGTTGTCTCCGCAGCCGAAGGCGATGGCCTTGCCGTCGGGCGACCAGTTGGCGCCATAGACGGTGTCAAACGTCACCGGGTGTGACATAGAAAGGGATTCTTTCTCTACATTCCACACCTGTACTTCGCCCATGCGGCCGGGCTTGCCGCCGGTGACCGCGAGGCGCGTGCCGTCCGGCGAGAATCGCACGGACTCGATTCGTTCACTGAGGCCGACCAGACGGGCCTTGAGTCCGGAGCCGTCGGCCTTGTGAAGAAGCACTTCGTGGAAGCCCGCCACGGCGAGCAGTTTGCCGTCAGGCGAATAATCGATGGAAGTGATCACTGGAGGCAAGGTGTACACGGGCGGGGTGTCGGCTGTGTAACGCTTGCCGGCGCCTGGAGGCGTGTCATCCTTAGCGCCTTGGGTGATCCATTTTTTGATGAGCTCGATCTCAGCGGAGTGCAGGGGTTTTTTACCACGCGGCATCGGGGCCTTGCCTGTTTCTGGGGCCGGCAGAATCTGTTCAACTATAGCGCTCTCATTTACTTTGCCGGGCACGATTGCCGTCCCCTCATCATCGCCGCCCGCGAGGAGGCTTTTGAAATCGGTCATCACATACCCACCTTTATCTTTGGCCGGTTGATGACACCCCTGGCAGTTGGCTTGGAAGAGTGGGCGAATCTGGTGATAATAGCTAACGTCGCCGGTTGGATTTTCGCTTTTTTGGTCAGCGAAAAGGGAAAGGCTGTTTCCAATCAGGAAAACGGCGGTCAAAGAGCATACGCTGCGTTTGAACATAAGCATAAATTCTAGACTTTTCGACGGATTTCCGCAAATCCAATTCAATGAATTAGAAGTGGATGTTATTGGCTCGTAAAATATCAAATGAACCAGAACTTCAACGCCGCTAACAGGGGAATAAACTCAGAAGTTGGGGTTTGCGGATGGCTCGGAGTTTGCCTTGATCAAGTTGATAGAGTGCTCATAGCGCTAGAATAAACAAGGAGAGCTAAATGCCGAAGCTTAACGTGGTCCGGCGTTGCGAATGGGCTCGGGAGTGTCAGCGGCAAAGGGTTCGAAGTTGTCCCGAAACATGGCG
>JAYOSV010000003.1:0-52402 GCA_038139415.1 Verrucomicrobiales bacterium
CATCAGCGGAGGCCGTTGTGGCTAAACTCGGAAAAATTGACGGCTACGAAGCTCTCTTCGCAAAAGCATTTCCAAAATCCAAACCTGCGATTACCTACGATAACGTAGGCAAAGCGATTGGGGCTTACGAACGGCTTTTCGTGACACCCGGTCGATTTGACAAGCTGCTTGCTGGCGAGGAAAAGGCACTCAAGGAGCCTGAAATACGTGGCCTGAAGAAGTTTGTGTCGGTCGGTTGTGTGGCCTGTCACACGGGCAATTTACTCGGCGGCAATGCCTACCAAAAACTGGGTGTGCAGAAGCCGTGGCCAAACCAAAAAGATCAGGGGCGGTTTGATCTGACGAAGAAAGATGCGGACAAAATGTTTTTCAAGGTGCCGAGTCTGCGGAACATCGCCAAGACCGGCCCGTACTTCCATGATGGATCATCGGAGAAGCTGGAGGACGCCGTGCAACGCATGGCGGCCCATCAATTGGGTAAAGAGCTTTCCGAAGAGGATCAAGCGGACATCACGTCATTTTTGCGTGCGCTAACCGGCAAACTACCCAAAAATATTGCAGCCCCCCCTCAGGCATTTCCAGGCCAGTCAACCTTTTTTTACTGAGGCCCGGTTGCTGATTGGCAAACGGGCTTTTTTTTATTAATGAACGGGATGCCACCTATTCCCCGTTTGCTCTTTGCGTTGTTCCTCATGCTTTATGCTTCTAATGAAGCTCAGGCGAAAAAGCCGAACATCATCCTCGTTATCACCGACGATCAAGGGTACGGACCGATTGGTCGTCATGGGCATCCATGGATTCGCACCCCCCACTTGGACGCTTTATACGATACCAGTACACGCTTTACGCGATTTATGGTGAGCCCGACTTGCGCACCAACTCGTGCAGCGTTGATGACGGGTCGGCATCCAATGAAGAATGGAGTAACTCATACGATTCTTGAGCGGGAGCGTATGACTACAAAGGTGACGACACTGCCGCAGGTGCTCAAGCAGGCCGGCTACACGAGCGGTATTTTTGGTAAGTGGCACCTCGGCGATGAGGATCCGTACCAGCCGCACAAGCGCGGGTTTGATGAGGCGTTCATCCACGGCGCGGGTGGTATCGGGCAGGCTTTTAAATGTAGTTGTGCCGATGCTCCGGGAAATAAGTATTTTGACCCGGTCGTGCGGTACAACGGGTCGTTCGTGAAGACGAAGGGGTTTTGTACCGACATCTTTTTCACCGCCGCGATGGGCTGGATCAAGGCCAAGAAGGATGGGGACGAGCCGTTCTTTGCTTATATCACCACTAACGCGCCGCACGGACCGTTCATTGCGCCGCCGAAAAACACAAAATATTTTACTGATCGCGGCTTTGCCGCCCGGCAAGCGGGCTTTTACGGCATGATCGAGAACATCGACGAAAACATGGGCCGCCTGATGGGCAAGCTGGAGGAATGGGATTTATTCAAGGACACAATCCTGATTTTCATGAGCGACAACGGTATGACCGGCGGCGGCTCCGGCCGCGTGGGTCAGGAGGTGGCCAAGGGCTATCCGTTTTATAACGCCGGCATGAAAGGCCTGAAGGGCAGCACCGATGAAGGCGGCGTGCGCGTACCGTTCCTCGTACGCTGGGATGGTCAATGGAAAAGCGGACGTGACATCGCCGCAGTCAGCGCGCACATAGACGTGTTGCCCACCTTCGCGGACATCGCTGGCATTAAGACCCTGCCGAAGGGCCAGATGGAGGGCCGCAGCTTTTTGCCATTGCTGTCGGGTGAAAAGAAATCGCTGCAAGATCGATACCTCTTCACTCACAAAGGTCGGTGGAAAACGGGTGCGAACCCGGAGGATTTCAAGTGGATGAACTTTGCTGTGCGCAGTGACCGTTACCGATTCGTGGGCGGAGGTACTGCCATCAGCGTTTCCGAACGGCAACGCAAGGAGGGTATTTCACCAAAGGACGCCCTCTTCGACATGATCAAGGATCCGCGGCAAACAACCAACATTATCGAAAAAAACCCTGAAGTAGCTTCAAAAATGCGAGCCGCTTACAGTAAATTTTGGAAGGAAACCCGACCGTTGATGGTCAATGAAAGCGTGCCAATGTCTCCGACTCGCCCGTTTCATGTTTGGTACGAACAGCAAATGAAAGCCGGCGGCATCCCGCAATGGAAAGAGCCCGAGCTTTAGGTAGCCCAACGCAGCATTGGCAAATACACCCGCGCGCGTTATTAACGTCGCATGCGTTCCATGTTTCGTTTCCTAGCGGTTGTTTTTTTATTGGCTCAGTTCGCTAAAGCGGCGCCGCGACCCAACATTCTTTTTGCCATTGCCGATGACTGGGGCTTTGGGCACGCGGGTGCGTATGGATGCAAGTGGGTGAAAACGCCGGCGTTCGATCGTGTGGCTCGTGAAGGCATTCTCTTTACTCGCGCCTTCACTCCTAATGCAAAGTGCGCCCCCTCTCGCGCCATTATTTTAACTGGTCGTTACTCATGGCAGCTGGAGGAGGCTGCTAATCATCAGAACATATTTCCTTCAAAGTTTGGAAGCTATGTGGAGGTGTTGGCCGCAAATGGTTACATCACAGGTTATACCGGTAAGGGATGGGGCCCTGGCACTGCCAATGATGCCGCTGGTAAGAGGCGAGATATCACAGGCAAGGTGTGGTCTGCCAAAAAACTAAAACCACCCGCACGGGCCATTTCCAATAATGATTACTCAGGTAATTTCGCTGATTTTCTTGCCGACACTCCAGAGGGAAAGCCTTGGTGTTTTTGGTTTGGAACCAGTGAACCTCACCGGGGATATGAAAAGGGTGTAGGCCTACGAATGGGCAAAAAATTTAGCGACATCGACCATGTTCCTTCCTTTTGGCCGGATAATGACGAGACACGCGGGGACATGCTGGATTACGCCGTGGAAGTTGAACATTACGATATGCACCTCGGCCGCATTCTGGCCGCGCTCGAAAAGGCCGGGCAATTGGACAACACTCTGATCGTCGCCACCAGCGATCACGGTATGCCGTTTCCACGCTGCAAAGGGCAGGCGTATGATTACTCGAACCACATCCCTCTGGCCATCCGCTGGCCAAAAGGCATCGAGGGCCGCAATCGCACGGTGGTTGATTTTGTGAATTTCACCGATTTGGCGCCAACCTTTTTGCAGGCTGCCGGCGTGAGAAAGGTCGCGCCGATTATGCAGCCGATGAGCGGCCGGAGTTTGTTTGATATTTTTGGTTCCCCCAAATCCGGTCAGGTGATTGCCTCACGAGATCACGTGCTACTGGGCAAGGAACGTCACGATGTCGGTCGGCCGAATAATCAGGGCTACCCCATCCGCGGCATTCGCAAGGGCGACCATTTGTACCTTCACAATTTCGAGCCGGACCGCTGGCCGGTGGGGAACCCGGAAACCGGCTACCTGAACACCGACGCCAGCCCCATCAAAACGCTATTACTCAACCAGCGCCGTCAGGGGAACTATAAGTATTGGCAGCTAAATTTTGGCAAACGACCCGCGGAAGAACTGTTCAATGTGAAGGCTGATCGCGATTGCGTTAAGGATCTGGCTGACAGCAAGGCGCAAGCCGCGCTCAAGGCGTCCTTGAAAAAACAGCTCTTTGCCGAGCTCAAAAAACAGGGCGACCCGCGGATGTTCGGCCGAGGCGATGTATTTGAGAAATACGGTTTTGCATCGGATATGTGGGATCAATTCTACGAGAAATATCAGCGCGGCGAAAAAATCCGCACTGGCTGGGTGAAACCTAGCGATTACGAAAAAGAGAAATTGGACTAGCACCTTATCCTTTGCGCGACGAGCGCATGGTGGTCGTGCAAAGTGATGCGCAGTTTCCAGATGATCACATGCTCAGTGCGACGGTGGACGATGTGACCACCAGCACTCGGTTAAATCGCGAGGAAAGCGACTCGGGGCACATCACCCGCCTTTATACCATAGGTTGAAGCTCTCTAGTCGTTGCCAGCGGGCAGGAGAACGGGTAGGGTACCCGGGTGCAAGCCCTCGTTCGAGTCTCGGTGTTTCTCTGTCTTCTATGTGGCTGGCTGAATGCCGGAGCGGCCAAGCAAACCAACTTTCTGTTCATTCTGGTTGATGACATGGGCTGGGCGGATATCGGCGCCAACGGAAGCAAATTTCATGAAACACCGCATATCGACCGCCTAGCAGCCAGCGGCATACGGTTCACACAGGGCTACGCGGCGTGTCCGGTGTGCAGCCCTACGCGCGCGAGCATCATGACCGGGAGGCATCCGGTGCGAGTGGACATCACGGACTGGATCCCAGGCCAAGGCAATCACGCCAACAATAAGCTGCTGCATCCACAGGATCGAAACAACCTCGCACTCGAGGAGGTGACCATTGCCGAGCAATTGAAGACGCACGGTTACCAGACTTTCTTCGCCGGCAAGTGGCATCTCGGTAGTGAGGGGCATTGGCCGGAAGATCAGGGCTTTGATATCAACATTGGCGGCCATCACCGCGGCTCGCCTCCAGGCGGGTACTACGCGCCGTGGACCAATCCCGCGCTCAAGGCTAACAAGCCCGGCGAATACCTCACCGAACGACTCACCGAAGAGTCGATTAAATTTCTTGAGCAACGCGATGCGGCCAAGCCGTTTCTCCTGTACCTGTCCTACTACAACATCCACACGCCCATTCAGCCGTACAAAAAACGCATTGAGCATTACAACGCCAAGGCCGAAAAAATGTTCAAGGGCGAGACGCCCACACAATCAGAGCATGAGGGCTCCACACGCATGCGGCAGGACAACGCGGCGCTGGCTTCGATGGTGGCGGCGGTGGATGATAGTGTCGGCGCGTTGCTCGGTAAACTGAATGAACTAAAGCTCGACCAAAATACCGTGGTCATTTTCTTCAGCGACAACGGCGGTCTCAGCACACGCGGCGGCAAACGCTTTGGTCCTGGCTGCAATCTGCCGTTACGCGCGAGCAAGGGCTGGCTTTACGAGGGTGGCGTGCGTGAGCCCACGATCATCCGCGCCCCCGGTATCACTCAACCTGGCAGTGTGTCGCGCAAGCCGATGGTCAGCATGGATTTCTTTCCCACCATGCTTGATCTCGCTGGATTGCCAGCGCAACCCAAGCTTCATGCCGACGGCCAAAGCCTGCTGAGCCAGCTCCGAGGCAATGACGCCGGCAGCCGCACGCTCTACTGGCATTACCCGCATTACCACGGTTCCTCCTGGAAACCCGGCGCCTCCATTCGCGATGGCGACTGGAAGCTCATCGAGTTTTACCACCACGACAAGGTCGAGCTTTACAACCTCGCCAACGACATCGGCGAACAGAAGAACCTCGCCACGCGCCAACCGAAAAAGACCGCCGAACTCCGCGCCAAGCTGCGGGCCTGGCAGAAATCGATGAAGGCCAAAATGCCCGTGCCCAATCCGGCCTACAAGGCGCCGGCTCCAAATTCAAAATGAACATCCACCATCTCGAGCTGTTTTATTACGTCGCCAAGCACGAAGGCATTTCCGGTGCCGTGCGCAACATGCCCTACGGCATCCAGCAACCGGCGGTCAGCGCGCAGGTGATTCAGTTGGAGAATGATCTGGGTATTACTCCTTTTCAGCGTCGGTCCTTTGAGTTAACTGCGGCAGGTGAAGAATTGTATGGGTTTATTGCGCCGTTCTTTGAAGGGCTCGAGGAAGTAAGTCAAAAGATTCGGGGAGGTGTGGCCCAAACCATCCGTATCGCCGCTTCCACTACAATCTTCAGGGATCATCTACCTGATATTCTCGGGAAGGCTAGCGCGGAATTCCCCGGGTTACACCCAAGTTTACGCGTCGGGATTCAGCCTGAAATTGAGCAGTGGTTATTGACCTCAGAAGCGGATCTTGGCATTACCGTCTTGGATTCCAAACCGCCCACTGAAATCAAAACGGAAAAACTGCTCGATCTGAAGATGGTCTTGCAAGTGCCGACTAAAATGAAAATCAAGACCGTGGATGATATCCTTGGTCAGGACCGTATTGCGCAGACGCTCATCAGCTTGCCTCAGAATGAGGGAATCTGTCGTGCATTTCAAAAGGAACTAAGCCGACGTAAAATTACCTGGCCGATTGGAATCGAACTTAATTCGATTGATTTGATTGAAACCTACGTGGCCAATGGCTTTGGGATAGGTCTTAGCCTTGAATTACCAGGTCAAAAATCCCTCAAAGGTGTGCGCGTGCTTCCTCTAGATGATTTCTCTCCTGTTACGATCGGAGCTCTTTGGAGAGGTCAGCCTAGCTCACTTTCCCAGACTATTGTCAGGCTACTTAAGACTCGGGCTGGAAAAATAAGCTAACCCGTTTTTGGAATTATCCAGATTAGTTGCCTCAATACGTAATCTCCATCCTTGGCACAATTAGATTAACCACTATTAAAAATGGCTGAGGCTATGAAATCAAAAATTGCTTTTCTCGGGACTGGTCTAATGGGTGCGCCTATGTGCCGTTGCCTACTCAAAGCGGGATTCGAATTATCTGTTTGGAACCGATCGATTGTTAAGGCGGAAGCATTACAAGCTGATGGGGCGACCTTAGCAGATACTCCCATTACTGCAGTGAAGAGTGCAGACGTAGTCATCACCATGCTGTCTGATGGCCCGGCGGTATCTGATTTGATGTTTGGTCAGGGCGTGGCCGAGGCCATTGCCGAAGGAGCGACGCGGATTGACATGAGCTCGATCGGCGCGGACGAGGCAATGGAACATGCCGAGCGGCACTTGGCCCGCGGCGTGGCGTATCTGGATGCGCCGGTGAGCGGCGGCACCAAGGGCGCCACGGCCGGTGAACTGGCCATCATGGCCGGCGGCGCGGCGGAGACATTTGCTGCGATGGAACCAGTCTTTGCCGCGATGGGCCGCGCAACACACGTGGGCCCGAACGGGTGTGGGCAGCTCTCTAAGTTGGCAAATCAGGTAATTGTGGCCATTACGATTGGAGCAGTTAGTGAGGCGCTTATTTTGGCCGGTGGCGGAGGGGCCGATCGGGTTCAGGTACGTGAAGCTTTGCAGGGCGGGTTTGCCTCCAGCCGCATTCTTAGTGAGCACGGGCAACGCATGGTGCAGCGCCAGTTCGAGCCGGGCGGTCCGGCGAAGTTTCAGGTGAAGGATCTTAAAAACGCACTCGCCGCGGCTGAACGGCTGGGGTTGGATCTACCGATCACGCGGCTCACCAACGAGCTGTTTACCGCGATGGTAGCGAGCGGTAAGGGCGACATGGATCACAGCGGCCTGCTCACGCATCTCGAGGCGATCAACGGACTGGAAGAAGAGAAGGACGCATGAAAGTTATCATCACCGGCGGCGGCGGATTTCTGGGATCGGAACTGGCCGAGGCGCTGTTGGCGCGTGGGGAATTGACCGGGGCATCCGGCAACACGGAACCGATCGAGGAACTGGTGCTGTTGGACGCGCGCTTTGGCGTAGGCCCAACTGTTGCCCCCGCGCGGCGGATGGAAGGTGATATAACTGAGCAAGCGGTGATTGAAGAGGCTATCGGAGGCGCTGAAAGTTTTTCCATTTTCCATCTCGCCTCCATGGTCAGCGGTGAATGCGAGGAGCGGTACGATGATGCGCTGCGGGTGAATCTTGATGGCGGCCGGCATATTTTTGAGGCGGCCCGCGCCGCAACCGGACAACCGCGTGTGGTGTTTGCCAGCAGCGTAGCGAGCTTCGGCGGCGAGGACATGCCCACGCCGGTGGGCGATTTCACCAAACACACCCCGCGCACTACCTACGGCATGACCAAGGCGATCTGTGAGCTGCTGCTCAATGATCATGTGCGTAAGGGGCATTTCGACGGACGCGCCGTGCGCCTACCGACGGTGATCATCCGCCCCGGGCGGCCTAACGCAGCGGCATCCGGCTGGGCGAGTGGTATGTTTCGCGAACCGCTCAAGGGCGAATCCTGCGCGCTGCCGGTGCATCGTCATCAACCGCATCCGATGACCGGATTTCGCACCGTGGTGGAAAGCTTCATTGCGCTGCACGAAATCCCGCCTGGAAAACTGTGCGAAGACCGTGGCTACTGTCTTCCTGCGCATCAGGTAACGCCGGAGCTGGCTGAGACTGTGTTGGCCGAGGTAGCGGCTGAACGCGGCTTAACGCTCGGGCCGATTGAGGATGCCTTCGACCCACGTATCCAAGCCATCGTTGACACGTGGCCGACCGCAGTTGATGGCACCCGCGCCGTCAACCTTGGCTTGCCCAAACCGCCGTCTCTACAAGAAATCGTCGGGCAATATTTGGAGACGTTTGGCAAAGATTAAAACCGTTGCCGCTGGGCTGGCTTTGCCGCACTCTGTTGACACCAATTCCCATGCGACATAAACCGATCAAATCGAAACTTTTTTCCGAAAACCGCAAACGCCTGACAGCGCAGATGGCGCCGAAGGCGTTGGCGGTGGTGAATGCCAATGATGTGCTGCCAACCAATGCCGATGGCACGTTGCCGATGCAGCCGAATGCCGATCTGTTTTTCCTGAGCGGCATTGAGCAGGAGGAAAGTATTCTGGTGCTCTTTCCGGATGCGGCGGATGAGAAGCAGCGCGAGATCTTGTTTGTGCGCGAGCCGAATGAGCATCTGCAGATTTGGGAGGGCTACAAACACAGCAAGCCGGATGCGCGCAAGATCTCGGGCATCAAGAATGTGCAATGGCTCTCGGAGTTCCCGGTGATTTTCCGTTCACTAATGTGCGAGGCGGAGAGCGCGTACCTGAACAGCAACGAGTACAAGCGCGCGCACGTGGAGATGGAGACGCGCGATGTGCGGTTCATCAAGCAGTGTCAGGCGGATTTCCCGTTGCACACCTATCGGCGGCTTGCGCCGTTGCTGCATGAGTTGCGCGTGGTGAAAACGGATTTGGAAATCGAGCTGCTGAAGGAGGCAGTGGACATCACGGCCAAAGGCTTTCGCCGCACGCTGCGGTTTGTGAAGCCGGGCGTGGCGGAGTACGAGGTGGAAGCCGAGTTGGCGCGGGAATTCATCAAGCGCCGCGGCAAGTTTGCTTACACCCCGATTGTGGCGGCAGGCAAAAATAACTGCGTGCTTCATTATCTTCAAAATGATCAGGTCTGCAAAAAAGGTCAGTTGCTGCTCATGGATGTGGCCTCGAGCTATGCCAATTACAATGCAGATCTCACCCGCACGATTCCTGTAAGTGGCAAATTCACTCGCCGCCAAAAGAAAGTGTATAACGCTGTTCTCAATGTACTACGCGCGAGCATCGCCGGTGCCGTTGTTGGTAAACTCCACAAGGATTGGCAAAAGGAAGCGCAGGCGCACACCAATGAGGAACTGCTCAAGCTGGGCCTGCTCAAGCCGGCGCAGGTGAAGAAACAGGACCCGGACAACCCGGCCTGCCGCAAATATTTCATGCACGGCCTCGGCCATCCATTGGGCTTGGATGTGCACGATGTGGGTGACCTGAACGTGCCGTTCCAGCCGGGCACTGTGCTCACCGTGGAGCCCGGCATCTATCTGCCGGACGAAGGCTTTGGCGTGCGCCTCGAAGACGACATCGTCGTCACCGAGGACGGTCCCGTAAATCTCATGGCTAAGATTCCGATTGAGGCCGACGAAATCGAATCCATTATGAATCGATGAAAAAATTACTCTTCATTCTGCTGGCTGGTCTGTGTGTCGGAACCAATGCGGCCGATAACTTCGCCAAGGATAAACTTGTCGCTTGGTGCATTGTGCCTTTTGACGCTAAGCAACGCGGGCCTGCCGCGCGTGCGGCCATGCTCAAAAAATTAGGCCTCAAGCGTGTGGCCTACGATTGGCGAACGCAGCACGTGAAAGAGTTTGAAGAGGAAATTCTACAGTACAAAAAACACGGTCTGGAATTTTTTGCCTTTTGGAAAGGGCATGAGGAGGCATTCCGATTGTTCGAAAAACATAAAATCCATCCGCAGATTTGGCATACCCTACGTAGCCCTCAAGCCGATAGTCAGGAGGCTCGGGTGGCGGCTGCGGCGCAAACAATGTTGCCCTTGGTTCAGCGGACCAAGGAACTGGGCTGCGAACTCGGGCTCTACAACCATGGAGGGTGGGGTGGGGACCCGGCCAATCTGGTGGCGGTGTGCCAATATTTGCGCAAGCATCACAACGCGAAACACGTTGGTATTGTCTATAATCTGCACCACGGCCACGGGCACATTGCCGACTGGGAAAAGTCGCTCCACCATATGAAACCTTATCTCCTTTGCCTGAACCTTAACGGTATGAACGATGGCGCGGAGCCGAAGATTCTGCAGCTTGGCCGCGGCCAACATGAGGCAACGATGATTACTGCCATTCGCAAGAGCGGTTATGCAGGCCCCATTGGTATTCTGGATCACCGGAATGACACTGACACAGAGATTGCATTAAAGGAAAACCTTGAGGGCCTTCAGAAGATATTGAAGTGAAAATAAAAATCTTTTCTCTGACATTTTTTGTTTTTTGCTTCTCAGCATTTGCTGCAGATAGACCAAACATTCTTTTCATCCTTGCTGACGACCTCGGCTATGGCGATGTCGGCTGTTACAACGCGCAGTCCAAGGTGCCCACTCCGCATCTGGATCGGTTAGCGAAGGAGGGCATTCGGTTTACCGACGCTCACAGTCCCTCGACAGTTTGCACCCCCACACGCTACAGCGTGCTCACCGGCCGCATGGCGTTCCGGCTGAATTATCGCGGAGTGTTTACCGGCGTGGGCGGGCCGTGCCTGATCAATCCCGGCCGTATGACGCTAGCCAGTTTGTTGAAACAACAGGGCTACGCCACGGCCATGTTCGGCAAATGGCACGTGGGCTTGACGGCTTTTGACAAAGAGGGCAAACCCATTCACCAAAACGGGTTGCCGGCTGTGCAGCGGATGGATTACGCACGCCCGATCAAAGGCGGGCCGCTGGATCACGGCTTCGAACAGTTTTTTGGAACGGCCTCGTGTCCGACGACCGATTGGCTGTACGCCTATATTGATGGCGATAAAATTCCCGTACCGCCCACGCGCATTGTGGATCGCGGGCCGCTGCCCAAGCATCCGTACTCACGCGACAACCGCCCTGGCATGATCGCGCCGGATTTCGATCTGGAAGAGGTCGACCTCGTATTCCTCAAGAAGAGCCAGGAATTCCTCGCGCAACATTCAAAGGACTCCCCCGACAAACCTTTCTTTCTCTTTCACTCCATGCAGGCCGTGCATCTGCCGTCCTTTCCGGGTGACGCGTTCAAGGGTAAGACCAAGGCCGGGCCACACGGCGATTTCATTTTTGAAATGGACCACATCGTCGGCGAACTGATGAAGACGCTGGAGCAGCACGACCTCGCCAAGAACACGCTTGTTATTTTCTCTAGCGACAACGGCCCCGAGGTGCCCACCACAATCGCCATGCGACGCGATCACCAACACGATGGGGCTCGTCCGTGGCGTGGTGTGAAGCGCGATCAATGGGAAGGCGGCCATCGCGTGCCGTTCATTGCCCGCTGGCCCGGCCGCATCCCCGCCGGTCGCACGGCCGATCAAACTATTTGCCTGACCGACCTTTTTGCCACCGCCGCTGCGATCACGGATTTCAAGCTGCCCAACAATGCCGGTGAGGATAGTTTTAATCTACTCCCCGCACTGCTCGGCGGCCGCGAGCCGGTGCGTGAATACACCTTGCACCAAACCATCAGCCTTGCGCTGGCCATCCGCCATGGCGATTGGAAGTATCTCGATCATCAGGGCTCCGGCGGCAACAACTACCATCGGAGCGGCGAGTGGGGCATGAAACAGTATGCCTTGCCCGAGAAAGCACCGAGCGCGGCGGGGCAATTGTACAACCTCAAAACGGACCCGGGCGAAACGACCAATCTGTACCTCGAAGAAACCGAGCGTGCCCAAACACTCAAGACCAAGCTCGAGGAATTCAAACGCACTGGCCGCAGTGCGCCACGGAATTAGCGGTTGCGCTCGTTGGTGTATATGACAGAATTGAAAAACCCCGCCGCACCAAAGGTCCGACGGGCTACCCAACCTGTAATGCCCCCCCCATGTTCCTCCATCGGAGGGCTTACTTTTTTAAACGTAATTCCCGTGTAGAGGTTTCAGTCTTTCTCGGTTTCGCCTGTTTTCGGCACAGGCTTCGGCGCTTGGGGAGGATCAGGCGTGGTCACTTCGTTGGTGCGCCCGAGCAACCCCATCGCCTCATTGCGGGCATGGGATAGCGCTTCGGGTGAGAAATTTTCCGGCGGCGTACGCAAGGCCTGCCGCGCATTCCGATGGCCGTTGGCGGAGGCGATGTGAAACCACACATAAGCCTGATGCCAATCGGGGGGTTGATTGGTGAAATAATTTACGCCGCGCAAAAACTGTTCGTGGGCGAGCACTTCGAGATTTTTCCAGGTTTGGAGCTGGCCTTTGAAATTCCAGTCGCGCCGAACAACCATGTGGCCATCTTGAAACCGGTATTCGGTGCGCGGCACGCCGTTGGTGTACCATGAACGTTGCAGGAGGCGAAGGCCATTGGTGTACACGGCCTCGTGGCTGGGGGCGCCATTGACGTGTTGCCGGGCCAGAGTGCCGGTGAATGGGGTCGTGGCGCCCGGTTTAAAAAACAGGCCATCACGCTCTTCCAAAGCCAGATTCGCCGGGCGCGTGGGCTCGGTGGAAATCGGTTCGGAATTACACGCCACCAGACCGCCGGCGAGGGCGGCCAATAAAAAGCACCTCCCCATGGCGAAAAGGTGTAGCGAAAATCCAATCGTTTGCCGAGCCACAAATGGGGTCTCACCGCGGGGAAGCAGGATTGATAAACCCGATCATGGGCGGCGCAGCCGGGCGCGGGCGCGCATCAAACATCGGATTGCCCGCCGGATCTACGGGCGTGACCGTGACGTTAAACCGGCTCAACGATTGGTGACGCCAGTCGGCGCGGTTGCGAAAGAGGCCACCGATAAACGGGGTGCGACTGAAGTACGGCACGTTTTGCCGGCTGAATGTACGCAGCGAATGAGCATGGCTACCAACCTGCATCGGCACGCCTGGATAGGCCTGGAACTGTGTGTTCAAGGCACTGAACGAGGCGGGGCCGTTTTGCCAGCGGCCGGCGAAGTTTACATCCACCAGACCATTGGCCTGCACAAAAGGCAGCACGGTAAACTGAACCGACTGCTGTGCGCTCAAGCCGGGAGCGAGCAGCCACAGGACCAGCAGACTGATGGACCAACGATTCACTGCGAAAAATATGCGTTGAGTCACCCGATTCCGCAAGCTTGCGCGGGCGGGAAATTGGCTCTAGCGTTTCGGCATGAAATCCTTGGTTTGGCTGATTTTCAGCCTTCTGTTAGTGACGTCCATTTTCGCTCAACCCAAAGGTTATTTGTACGATGAAGCGAAGGTGCCCCACTACACCTTGCCAGACCTGCTCACCACCCAAAACGGCGCCACCGTGAAGACGGTGAAGGATTGGGAAGCCAAACGTCGGCCGGAAGTATTGGCCTTGTTTGAGGAACACATGTACGGACGCGCGCCTGGCCGACCTGCCAAGCTGAGCTTTCAGGTGGTGGAAGAGGCCGAGCGGGTGCTCAACGGTTTGGCTGATCGGCGACAGGTGGAGGTGCGGTTTGCGGGTAAGGCGGATGGGCCGCGTATGACCATTCTGATTTATCGCCCCGCCAAAGCGCGCCACGCGGTGCCAGCATTTTTGACGTTAAATTTTCGTGGCAACCATACCATCCATCACGATCGAGCGATTCGCTTGCCTCATTCCTGGGTGCGCGGCCGCACCAAAGGTGAGACGGTCAACAATCGCGCCACGGAACAGGGCCGCGGAGTTGCCGCCACTCGTTGGGTAGTCGAAAACATTCTCAAACGTGGTTACGCGTTGGCGACCATTTACTATGGCGACATTGATCCGGATTTCGACGACGGTTGGCAAAACGGTGTGCACGCCCTGTATCCTAAGCCCAAGCCGGATGAATGGGGCAGCGTGGCAACTTGGGCCTGGGGCTTGAGCCGGGCGCTGGATTATCTGGAGACCGACCAAACGATCGATGCCAAACGTGTGGCCGTGATGGGCCACTCGCGGCTGGGTAAAACCTCCCTGTGGGCCGGGGCCAGCGATCCCCGGTTTGCATTGGTGATCTCCAACAACTCCGGCTGCGGCGGCGCGGCCTTGTCCCGTCGCACTTTTGGCGAAACGGTGAAGCGCATCAACACCAGCTTCCCGCATTGGTTCAATGACAACTTTCAGAAATACAACGGCAACGAAAATGCCTGCCCGGTGGATCAACACATGTTAATCGCGTTGGCCGCGCCACGGCCGGTGTACATCGCTAGCGCTGTGGAGGATCGCTGGGCCGATCCGCATGGCGAATTCCTATCCGGCCTGCACGCCGATCCGGTTTATCAATTGTACAAACTGCCCGGAATGCCCGCGACCAAGCACCCGGCCGTGGATCAGCCTGTGATGGGCACGATCGGCTATCACCTGCGTACGGGGAAACATGATGTGACTGATTTTGATTGGGAACAGTACTTGAAATTCGCCGATAAACACTTGAAGGCAAAAAAGTAATGGTTTTAGGACAAAAAATTCACACGGTGACGCTGTCACTTCGGTTGCCAGCTGTAACCAAAACGTATAAAATACGTCACCACAGATGAGAATGCCAAAAATCATTGTTACGATCACCGCGCTCTTGGCGCTGCTCCAGCCTCTGCACGCCGTGGTGCCAGCCTGGGAAAAGGAAGCACCGGAAACCGTCGCCGACCTCTTGGCGATTCAGAAGCAGGTTCAGAAAGTGCTGCCCAAATGCATGGCCGCAACGGTGACCTTGCAGATGGGCGGCTCCTCCGGTAGCGGCGTGTTGGTCAGCAAGGAGGGCTTGGTGCTGACGGCTGGTCACGTGTCCGGAAAACCTGGCCGGGCCGTAAAAATCATTCTCGCCGACGGCCGCGAGCTCAAGGGTAAAGCGCTCGGGATGAACGGCAAGACCGATTCCGGTCTCGTACAAATCACCGATCCGCCTAAAGACCTACCGGTAATCGAATACGACAAAAGCAAAGAAGAACTTCCCGGGATCGGCCAATGGTGCATCGCTGTGGGCAACCCCGGCGGCTTGGATAAAGACCGTGGAGCGGTCGTACGCGTGGGCCGAATCATCAGCGCCACTAAGGACACTCTGCGCACCGATTGCATGTTGCTGGGCGGCGATTCGGGCGGACCGTTGTTTGATTTCAACGGGCTAGTGATTGGCATACACAGTCGCATCTCCAGTCGACCGGACCAAAACATGCACGTAGCCATGCCCGCCTTTCAGGCGGATTGGGATACCCTGACGAGTAGCAAAGTGATCGGCGGCCGGATCGGCGGCAACCCCCTGCCGGACCGCGCCTTCCTCGGCGTGTTTACCGAGGATAATGAAAAAGGCGCACTCGTGTTGGAGGTGCGCGAAGATTCACCCGCCGCCAAGGCTGGTATTCAAAAAGACGACATCATCCAAAAAGTTGACGACACCGAGATCAAGGGTGCGGAGGCGTTAACTGATGAGATTCGTAAAATGAAACCGAAATCCAAGGTTAAGGTCACGCTCCTGCGTGATAGCAAAGAAAAAGTCCTCGAGGTTGAACTAGGCGCCCGTTAAATCCATTCACTGTACCATGAAATTAACACAATTTTTCCCCCTGCTGCTTGGAGCGGCCGTGACGATGAACGCCGCCACACTGTCCTCCAAGCTGCGAACCGACGGCACCGAATTGCGCGCCGCTTTTGGTGAAGCTGCTGGCGAGGTGGCCAAGGCTTGTACGGTGAACATTTACGCTGGCTCCAAGTTTACCGGGCTGGGCACGGTGGTTTCCAGTGACGGCATTGTAGTTGCCAAAAACAGTGAGATTGATGTGGCCGACCCGGGCACCCTGCGCATCGTAGGCCCGGGCAAACGCATCGGGCGCACCCGCATCCTGGCGCGTGATATCGCCCATGACCTCGTGTTTCTCGATCTGGGCCGCGAGGTGGACCCCGGTTATGAATGGGGAGACATTACGGCGTTAAACCACGGCACCTGGGTGGTGGCCGGCGTGGCCGGTTCGTCCTCCGGCCCCAGCGTGCGGGGCGGCGTGTGCAGCGCCATAACACGCGAAATTGAAAAAGCGGGCGGCGTGATCGGGGTCATCCTCGGCGGCAAAGACGGCAAGGGATTTGGCGGTGTGGAGGTTACCGAGGTGGCCAAGGAAGGCCCGGCTGAAAAGGCGGGAGTGAAAAAAGGTGATGTCATTTTTGCCGTGGACGGAGAAGAAGTATTTGAGCGATCCAAGATGATTGAGAAGGTCAAGAGCCACGATCCGGGCACCGCCATCAAGGTGACGCTCAAACGGAACTCCAAGGAGATGGAACTGGAGATTACACTGGGCTATCGTCAGCAGGTATTTTCCGAACTCAAAAACCGCAACGATCGCATGAGCGGCAAGGTAAGTGTGCGCCGCACAGGCTTCAAGCGGGTGATTCAGCATGAGGTTTCCTTGGGACCGCTGGATATGGGCGGCCCGTTGTTTGATCTGGAAGGACGTCTGATCGGTATCAACATCGCCAAGGCCAATCGTGTGGAGTTCTTTGCAATTCCGGCTTCTGATATCCGGGCAATTTTGGAAGACAAAGCCCGCGTGATCGCTGAAGCCCGCGGCGAATAGGCGAGACCTTATCGCCCGGATTTACGCCCCCTAGTTCAGCGGGCTTTTCTTTATAGTCGGCTTCTTTTCCGAGAGCTGGGGGAAATGGCGTTGAAGTGCCACGGCAAATCCCCATAATCGAATTGCGTATTATTCGAGCCTTGTTGCGCTCGAAGAGTACACCCTTCTTGGGGGACGGTGTGTCCGGAAAAAACTTTGTGTTTGATGGGGTTGTTTACCGCAAAAACGCCTCGTGGAGACCGCCGTCTACGCTGATGACTTGGCCGCAGGTTTTGTTGAGGCGTTTTGTCAGTAGAAGATAAAACGCTTCGGCCTGGTCTTCGGGGGTGATCGGGTCGTTGGTCAATGTGCGGCTGGCATAGAATTTGGCTAGCTTGCTGCGCAGGGAATCGTCGCTTTCTTTTTCGGTGTACTTGATTCCGTATTTGGCGAGGGAGCCAATGACGCGGTCGCGCGGGAACATGCTGCTGCCCTGCACCACGGTGGCCGGAGCCACGGCGTTGACGCGCACGGTGGGGGCCAGTTCGATGGCCAGTTCGCGGACGAGATGGTTCGCGGCGGCCTTGGAGGTGTCGTAGGCGACGCTTCCTTTCTTGGCGACGACGGCGTTGGCGCTGGTGGTGAGGATAAGATTGCCGTTGAGGCCCTGCTCGCGCCAGGTGTTGGCGGCTTCGTCGCCGACGATGTAGCTGCCTTTGACGTTGACGCCGAAGGTGAAGTCCCATTTGTCATCCGGAATGTGGCCGGTGGTGTCGCTGGGCCAGAAAACGCCGGCGGTGACACAGATGCTGTCGAACCCGCCGTAGGCGAGGGCGACGTCATCGAGCATGGCGCGCACGCTGGCGCGGTCGGTGATGTTGCAGGCGAGGCCGATGGCGGGTCCGCAGTTGCTAATGCCGCTGCCGGCGATGCCGATGCCCACGCCGTATTGGTTGGTGATTTCCTTGGCGGTGGCTTGGGCGGCGGCGAGGTTCATGTCCACGCACACAACATGCGCGCCATCGCGCACCACGCGATGTGCCACCTCGCGGCCGATGCCGCTGCCGGCGCCGATGACCACGATGACCTGACGCGCGAGTTCCTTCTCGGCAGGCATGCGCTGCAGCTTGGCTTCTTCGAGGGCCCAATATTCGATGTCGAAGGCTTCCTGTTGCGGGAGGGCGATATATTTATCGATCGCCTCGGCACCGCGCATCACTTCCACGGCGCAGTTGTAAAACTCCGCGGTCACGCGGCTTTCGCTTTTGTTTTTACCCCACGCAATCATCCCGCAACCGGGGATGAGCATCACCGTGGGGTTCGCATCGCGCATGGCTGGTGAGCCGGGGCGCTTGCAGTTCTTGTAATAGGTCGCGTAATCCTTGCGGTATTGCTTGAGGCCGGCGGTCAGCTCGGCTTTCAAAGTCTCGACGTATTGATCCACAAAGGCGTCGTCGAGCTTCTTGTTTTTCACGGCCTTGAGCGGCACGTAGAGCGGCTTGATCTTGGTGCGCAGGAAGTGGTCCGGACAACTGGTGCCCAGTTCGGCCAGTCGTCCGGCGTCTTTGCTATTCACAAAACGCAGGATGGTGGCGTCGTCCTGGATGGTGCCGATGAAGCGTTTCTGTTGGCTCACCTGGCCGCGCAGCCACGGGAGCAGCTTGGCGAACACTTTGCGGCGCACCTTCTCGGGCAACGTGGCGTGTTTCTGGCCGCCAAAGGCTTTCTTGTCGCCGCCCTTTTTCTTGTAAGCTTTCTCGATGTACGTGGAAGCTTTCTCGATGAGATCCAGCGAGAGATAGTAGCAATCCTTTTCGTCATCAGCCCAGTTGATCAGGCCGTGTTGGCCGAGCATCACGCCCTTGGCCCGCGGGTTCTTGGCGGAGACCTCCTGCAAGGCGAGGCCGAGCTCGAAGCCCGGACGCAGCCACGGCGTCCAGACAATGTCGTCGCCGTACACTTCTTTGGTGATCTTTTTGGAATTCTTGGACGCACAAATGGCGATGGGAGCATTTGGGTGCGTATGATCCACGTGTTTGCCGGGCACGAACGAGTGCAGCGGCGTGTCGATGGAGGACGCGCGCGGGTTGAGGTTAAAAGTACAGTGTGGATACATCCCCACCATTTCGTCCTCGGCCGGCGTCTTCGGACCGCGTTTTTTCTTGTTCGCGTAGACGGTTTGCAGTGCGATCAATTTCTCTTGATACAGCGAGGCAAAATTCTCCTTCTTAGATGTACGCAAATCGCCGCCGGATCCCTTAACCCAGAGTACTTCGACCTTTTCACCCGTGAGCGGATCGGTCTCCATAATTTTGCTGGAGGTGTTGCCGCCGCCGGTATTGGTAATGCGCTGGTCGCTACCGAGCTTGTTGGAACGATAGATGAGCCGATTGGCCGGATCCAGTTTCTTGACCTCGCTATCCTTCCAGAGGTCGTTCACGTATTTATATTGCTTCTTCGCCATGGGAAAAAATCGGAGCGCCAGTTCTCAGGGAAAATGGCCTTCGATTCAAGCCAATAGAAAAACTCCGTGTTTCCGCGTGTGAATTAACACGCACGCGGTGGCGCGCCCTATCTGACACGCTGTGCTTGAACGGCGTTGAATCGAGCGGAGGCCTGTTGCCATTCCTTGGCGTCGGTGGGCTGGAAGGTTTCCACATCCATCGAGTCTCGAACGCATTGGCGGGCGGTGGCCAGATCGGGGAGATGGCCGAGGGTGAGGGATTGGAGTAGCACATTACCCAGTGCGGTGGCTTCGGCGGGGCCGGCAATGACCTCCACCTCGCAGGCGTTGGCGGTAAATTGATTGAGCAACGCATTCCGACTGCCGCCGCCAACGATGTGGAGCTGGCGGATCGTGCGTCCTGAGAGCGCGGACACTTCATTCAGACGTTGGCGATACAGCAGGGCTAGGCTTTCCAGCGCGCATCGGATCAACGCGCCGGGCGAGGTCGGCGCGGTTTGGCCGGTCTCGCGGCAAAATTCGGTGATGGCGGCAATCATGCTTTCAGGTTTGAAGAAGCGTTCGTCGCTGGGATCGATCAGGGCAGCAAAGGGTTTGGCATCGGCGGCGAGCTGGGCGAGCGTGGCGTAATCGTAATCCTCTCCGGCCTCGGCCCATTCTCTCCGGCATTCCTGCACGAGCCACAGGCCGATGATATTGCGCAAGAGACGCACGGTATTGCCGTGGCCGATTTCGTTGGTGAAATTCAATTCGCGGGCGGAGTCATTAATAATGGGCTCGGGCAACTCCACGCCGATCAGACTCCATGTGCCGGAGCTGAGGTAGGCCCATTGATCCCCATCGGCGGGGACGGCCGCGACGGCGGCGCCAGTGTCGTGACTGCATGTGGCTAGCACCTCGATCTCGCTCAGCCCACTGGCGGCGGCCAATTCGGGTTTCAGTTTGCCCAGACGCGTGCCGCTGGGGATGAGTTCGGGGAACTTTGCCCGCGGCCAGCCGAAGGCTTCCAGTAGTTTGTCGGACCAATTGCGTGTGCGCGGGTTGTAAAGTTGCGTGGTGCTGGCCAGCGAAATTTCCGCCTTGGCCACGCCGCTAAGAAGATAATTGAAGCCGTCGCCCAAAGGCAGAAACGTGCGCATACGCTCAATGCGCTCGGGGGATTCGGCAGCCATTTGAAAGAGCGAATTGATCTGCATGAACTGGATGCCGGTCTCCTCGTACAAAGTCTCCCACGGCAGGGTGTCCAGCGTCCGGTCAATGCCGCGTTGGTTGCGGCTGTCGCGATAACAGAAGGTCGGCTCCATCACCGCACCGTTTCCATCGAGCAGAAAATAATCAAGCCCCCACGCATCCACGCTGATACTGGAAATGGGTAGGCCGCGTTGGCCAGCGAGCGCGAGGCCGGTCTGCAGCTCGGCAAACAAAGCTTCAACATTCCAGTGCCGGCCGACGGCATCCTCGATGGGCACATTCGGGAACCGATGCAGTTCTTCCAGCGAAAGCCGGTTATCCTCCAGCGAACCCAGCATCAGCCGGCCGCTTTCGGCCCCGAGGTCACACGCGAGATAATGCATGCACGGATTGAACCGCCAAGACACGAAGACGCCAAGATAAACTCACACGGTCGGGCGTGAGAATAAAGCGAGATTGCCTTGCGCCGTGCTTTGCGTGTAGGCCATCGGCATGTCGAAGACGGCGTTTTTGTATGCGGGCCAAGGAGCGCAGGTGGTGGGCATGGGCAAGGATTTAGCCGAGGCCTATCCGGAAGCCCGCGCGCTGTTCGACCGCGCCAACGACGCATTGGGCTATGATCTCACGCAGATTTGTTTTGAAGGCCCGGAAGCGGAGCTGACCAAAACTGAAAACGCGCAGCCGGGAATTTTCCTAGTCAGTTGGGTCGCCCAAGAGCTTCTCAAGTCACAAGTAACAACTCTCAAATCTGACGCAACCGCCGGCCTGTCCTTGGGCGAATTCACCGCCTTGACCGCCGCGGGTGTGATGTCCTTTGAGGACGGCCTGAATGTGGTGCGCCAGCGCGGGCGTTTCATGCAGGAAGCCTGCGAAGCGACCGAAGGCGGTATGGCGGCAATCATCGGACTGGACGAAGCAGCGACCCGCGAGGTGTGTGCGGAGGCTGAAGTGGAGTTGGCGAATTTAAATTGTCCGGGCCAACTGGTCATTTCCGGCGCCTGCGCGAGCATCGAGAAGGCCTGCGAATTGGCCAAGGAACGCGGCGCCAAGCGCGCCCTGCCTTTGCCGGTGGCCGGCGCCTATCACTCACGCCTAATGGAAAGCGCCTGCCCGAAACTCGAGGCGGCCCTGCGCGAGGTGGAGTTGAATTTGCCTGGCGTGCCGGTGATTTCCAATGTCACCGCTCAACCGCACGCCACGGCCGGCGAGATTCTCAATCGCCTCGTGGAACAGGTCACCTCCTCAGTGCAATGGGAGTCGTCCATCCGTTATCTAATTGACGACGGCGTCACGTGCTTCATTGAGCTTGGCCCGGGCAACGCCCTCACCGGTTTCATGCGTCGTATCGATCGCAGTTTGGAAGTGCACAATGTATCCGACGTGCCGAGCTTGGAAAAAACGGTTGCGGCATTGAGCGATTAACCCTACTCACCACCCACAAGTCACGATTCACAAACTATGTCTCTGGAAAACTTAACCGCAGTAGTCACCGGCGCGGGCCGGGGCATTGGGCGCGCCATTGCGCTGAAGCTGGCCGAGGCCGGCGCCAACGTGGTGTGCCTCTCGCGCACCGAAGCCAACTCACAAAAGGTGGCGGACGAGATCACGGCGCTCGGTCGGCAAAGCTGGGCGGTGGCGGTGGATGTCGGCGACACCGCGGCCGTGGAAGCAGCGGTGGCCAAGATTCTGGAGGACACCGGCGGCATTAACATTCTCGTCAACAACGCCGGCGTCACGCGCGACGGCCTATTGATGCGCATGAGCGAGGCGGATTGGGATGCCGTGCTGGATACCAACCTGAAATCGGTCTTCACGCTCACCAAGGCCTTTGCCCGGCCGATGCGCAAGGCGGATAACGCGCGCATCATCAACATTTCGTCGGTCGTCGGCCTAATGGGCAACGCCGGGCAGGCCAACTACGCGGCGAGCAAGGCCGGATTGATCGGGTTCACCAAAAGCTGCGCCAAGGAATTTGCCGTCAGCGGCATCACCGTTAACGCAATCGCGCCTGGATTCATTGCCACGGATATGACCGATGAACTGAGCGACAAGGTTAAGGAGGCTATTAAGGCGAACATTCCGATGCGTAAATTCGGCGAGGTGGACGATATTGCCGAAGCCGTGGCCTATCTTGCCGGACCCGGCGCCCGCTACGTGACCGGTCAGGTGCTGACCGTGGACGGTGGTATGGTGATGTAATGACTTTTTACTCCGAAAAGCACTGCGGATTTGTGAATAAAAAAACCCGACTCAGGGCTTGACGCTCGGCGAGAATTGGCTGACAAGCAACGCACATTTTTGAAGGAGCAATATGTCTGACGAAACAAGTACAGAAGATCGGATCAAGAAGATTGTGGTGGACCAACTGGGTGTGAAACCGGACCAGGTCACACCGGAAGCCAAATTCATTGAGGACCTCGGAGCCGATTCATTGGACACCGTGGAACTGGTGATGGCCCTCGAGGAGGAGTTCGGCAACGAAATCCCAGATGAGGAAGCCGAGAAACTGGTCACCGTCGGCCACGTGGTTAGCTATATCGAAGACAACGGTTAAACCGGCCCTTTCTTTTCGGGCAGCTGGCCAACCGGTTCGGCTGCCCATTTTTTATGTCAAACACTGCGGACATACGGGTGGTCGTCACCGGAATGGGAGTGGCCTCCTCTCTGGGATGCGAGGTGGAATCCTTCTGGCAAAACGTCATCAACGGCGAATGCGGCATTGACCGCGTGACCTCATTTGATGTCAGCGATTTCGCGTGCCAAATCGCTGCGGAGATCAAGGACTTCGATCCCACTCCGGCCTTTCCAAACGCTAAAGAAGTGCGCCGGGCCGACCGTTTCACGCAGTTGGGCATCTACGCCGCCTGGAAGGCGCTGCAAGATTGCAGCATGAATCTGGACGAGCTTGACCGCGATCAAATCGGCTGCTTTATCGGCAGCGGCATTGGCGGTCTGGGTACGCAGGAGGCGCAGCACAGCGTTCTTACTGGACGCGGCCCGGGGAAGATGTCGCCCTTCACCATTCCCATGCTCATCCTGAACATGGCTTCGGGTGTGTTCTCAATTTACAACGGTCTTCGCGGACCGAATGTCGCCACCTGTAGTGCCTGTGCCACCAGCACCCATGCGCTTGGGGAAGCTTGGCGCACGATCAAGATGGGTGATGCCAAGGCGATCTTTGCTGGGGGCGCTGAAGCCGCCGTCGTGCCGATGGGTATGGGCGGGTTTGCCGCCATGAAAGCCATGAGCACGCGCAACGATGATCCCAAGCATGCCTCGCGGCCGTTTGACAAGGATCGCGACGGCTTCGTGATGGGCGAAGGGGCGGGAGTCCTCGTGTTGGAGGAGATGGACCACGCGATCATGCGCGGTGCCAAGATTTACTGTGAGATTGTCGGCTACGGCAACACGGCGGACGCTAACCACCTCACCGCGCCGGATCCCGAAGGCAAAGGCGCGGCGCGCTGTATGCAAATGGCTCTGCGCAGCGGCGGTCTGGATGCGGACAATATCGATTACATCAACGCCCACGGCACAAGCACGCCTCAAGGCGATATATGCGAGACCAAGGCCGTTCGGTCTGTGTTCAAGGAACACGCCGACAAACTGGCCGTGAGTTCGACCAAAGGTGCCACCGGACACATGCTCGGCGCTGCCGGCGGCGTGGAAATGGTGCTGACGGCGAAGGCTCTGCAAACGGGCATTTTGCCGCCCACCATTAACATTGAGAATCAGGATCCGGAGTGTGATCTCGATTACGTGGCTAACACCGCCCGCGAGGTGGAGATCAATGCCGCCCTCAGTAACTCCTTCGGATTTGGCGGTCACAACGCCACCATTGCCGCGACCAAGTTTCACGGCTACGCTGCCCGGGTGGACTAATCGTGCGGCCGGCGCCTCGCCGGTCTGCCAACGCTAACCGCCACGGAGCTGCAGGCAAAGACCCGGCAGCATTTGGAGCCATGAACTTCCTAAACTTCATCGAACGGAAACGGGATGGCCACGAATTATCCGCTGATGAAGTGGCCGAGTTGGTGAAGCACTTCACAGCCGACGCAATCCCCGATTACCAAATGGCTGCGTTCCTCATGGCGATCAACTGCCGAGGCATGAGTATGGCCGAGACGCGCGCCCTTACACTGGCCATGCGCGATAGCGGCACAGTGCTGGAGTTTCCCAAGGATGATCGGCCGATCGTCGATAAACATTCGACCGGTGGCGTGGGCGATAAGGTTTCGCTGGTGCTGGCGCCTTTGCTGGCGTGTCTGGGTTTCCGAGTGCCGATGATCTCCGGCCGCGGGTTGGGTATCACCGGCGGTACACTCGACAAACTCGAAAGTATTCCCGGCTTTGATACCCAACGAACCGCCGCGCAATTGATCGACCAAGTACAGTCGATCGGGGTGGCTTTGGGTGGGCAGACCGAAGAGATCGCACCGGCCGATCGCCGACTGTACGCATTGCGGGATGTTACCGGCACCGTTCCATCGATTCCGCTGATCACCGCCAGCATCCTGTCCAAGAAACTGGCAGAAGGATTGGATGCGTTGGTGATGGATGTGAAGTTTGGTCGGGCGGCGTTTATGCGGGACCGCGAAGCGGCCGAGGCGTTGGCGCAATCGATCACGGCCTTGGCCGAGGAATGCGGCGTGACGTGTCGGGCGATGTTGAGTGATATGAACACACCCTTGGGCCGGGCGGCGGGCAATTGGCTGGAGGTGAAGGAAGCGATCGATTGCTTGGAAGGAGGTGGGCCGTCGGATTTGGAAATGTTAACCGTGTCACTGGCCGCCAATTTACCGGGCATTGATTCCGGACGCGTGCTGACCGAATTGGCCAGTGGCCGGCCACGGGAAAAGTTTACTGAACTGCTGGCCGCCCAAGGCACGGATGTGGATGCCTTTGAACAACAACTGGCCGAGCCGGCGCTTGCTCCGGTGGTGCGGGAAGTGACAGCGCCGCAATCGGGCGTGGTAGTGCGCTGCGATGCCCGTGCGATCGGAGAGCTGGTTCGCGATCTGGGTGGTGGCCGCCAAACCAAGGCAGATACGATCGATCCGGCAGTGGGCGTGGATCAATTGGCCAAGCCGGGTGAGGAATTGATCGCCGGCACGGTGTTGGCGCGGGTGCACGCGCGGGAAGAAACAAGCGCCGAAGCCGCCGTGGTGGGCTTGCAGGAATCGGTGATCATTGGCGAAGAATTCCCGGATTTAGGCAAAATTGGGCCTGATTCAGTCGATTAAATCACCCATTGACACCGGCATTTATAGCTGGCACTATCCGCCGTTCCCCGAATCAAATTAGGGATTAATTGACATTTTTTGACCGTTTTTAGGCTGATTTCATGAAACGCACATTCCAACCATCGAATTTGAAGCGCGCCCGCAAGCACGGCTTTCGCAGCCGCATGGCGACCAAAAGCGGCCAGGCCATCCTCAAGCGCCGCCGGCAAAAGGGTCGGGCTCGGCTGACACCCATCTAGGCATGAATCCGCCAGCCCGGCTGAGGCTGACGCGTGCCATGCGGCTCCGGCATCGGGCTGATTTTGCGCGCCTCAAGCAACAGGGCCACAGGCTGGCCAAGGGCTGTTTGGTTCTGAACTGGCAGGAACTGCCGCCCGGGAGTTCGTCCCGTTTCGCTGTGATTACCACCCGCAAACTCGGCAAAGCCGTCATCCGCAATCGTTGCCGCCGGCTCGTTCGCGAATGCGTGCGCCTGCATCAGCACGTGCTGCGGGTGCCAGTGGATATGGTTCTGATTGCCAGAGCCTCCATTGTCGGGCAATCCTTCACCACCGTGGAACGCGATTACCTCCGGCTCTTGCGCGAGGCGGCGCTCGTTGATTAAGTGAACCCTCTGCAACACATTCTGCTACTGCTCCTGAGATTTTATCGCTGGGCCATTTCGCCGATGCTCACGGCGTTGGCGGGCGGAACCATTTGCCGCTTTGAACCCAGCTGCTCGCAATATGCGACGGAAGCGGTGAGACAACACGGCGCCGTGCGCGGTTCTTGGCTCACGCTCAAGCGCTTGGGCCGTTGCCATCCCTGGGGCGGTTGCGGGCATGATCCCGTGCCGACCTCAGAACAGAAACTTTCATAAATGGATCGTACTGGAAAAATTATCCTGATTGCCTCCGTGCTGTTGCTGTTAGGCGCGCCGGTGTTGCAAACCATGTTTGGACCGAAGGGCCAACCCACGCCGGAACCGGGCTCGGAACAAAACGCCACTTCCGTGACCAACACACCACCGGTTATTGGGCCGGCTCCGGAAGAGAACGGCACGGCCACGCCGGAGACGGCAACCAATAACCCGACCGCCTCCACCAATGCTGCCCCGGTGACCCCCAGCACGCAGCCCACGCCGGAACCGGTGGTAGAGGAAACCACTGCCACACTGGAAAATGAATTTGTGAAGTTTACCTTCACTAGCCAGGGCGGCGGCGTGAAGAAGGTGGAGCTGAAACAGTTCCCAAAAGAAGTCGGCGAAGAGGTGGCCAATGCCGGGCCGGTGGAAATGAATCTGGACCGTGGTCGGCTGCCGTTGATGGCGTTTGAGCCGCGGACGGCCAGTACGGTTGATACCAACCCGGCGGCCGATCGTCCTTATCCAGCGGCCGGTTCGGTGTACGACCTGACACATACTCACAGCAATGTGGTGATGACCGCCACGTTCGGCGATTGGAAAGTACGCAAGGTGTTTACCTTGGCGGCGGATTATCAGTTGCAAACTCAGGTGACGGTGAGCAATACCTCGACCAATTCGCTCAGTGAGGCGGATTTTTATCTTCTTGGCGGCACGGCTCATGAGCCGGTTGATGCCTCTCGCATGATGGGCCTGAACTTCGGCACCATGTGGTTTGATGGCGACGAAGAAACCAAGGTCGATCAGGGTTGGTTCGATAATAAACCGCTTGGGTGCATGTGCATTCCGGGCGGGGATCCGCGCAACAACTACGCGGCCGGGCAGGGCAACGTGGAATGGCTCGGGGCCTACAGCCGCTTTTTCCTGCAGGCGGTGATTCCGGCCGAGCCAGGTTCGGCGGTGAGCGTGCATGAGTTTCGCCTGAATCCATTGAGTGACACTGAGGCGGTGGCCGCGGGCACTAAGGTGAAGAACAACCAGATGGCCTGGGAAACTGCCATGGCCATCAAGGTGCCGTCGTTGGCGCCCGGTACGGAGAAGACCTTTAGCTACACCCTCTACACCGGCCCGCGCGAGTACGATCGCCTCAAGGCCATTGGCGCGGCCAATGGTGGTAATCAGTTTTATTTGTTGATGGACTTTGGGAAGTGGTTCGGCTGGGTGGCCGAGGGGTTGTTGCGCCTGATGAAGTGGATGGAGCCTCATCTAGGCTTTTTGAATTCGTTGAAGGTCAGCAGTTGGGCGTTGTCCATCATCGTCATCACTTTGGTGATCAAGTTGATTTTCTGGCCGATCACCGCCAAGAGCACGCGCGCCATGAAAAAGATGGCGCAGGTGAATGCCAAGATGATGCCCGAGATTACAAAGATTCGGGAAAAGTATAAGAACGATTACCAGAAGATGAACATGAAGATGATGGAGACGTACCAGAAGTATGGCGTCAATCCATTGTCTCAAATCGGCGGCTGCTTACCGATGGTCATCCAAATTCCGGTGTTCTTCGGATTCTTCACCATGCTGCGTAGCGCAGTGGAATTGCGTGGGTCGGAATTCCTCTGGGCGGCTGATTTGTCCGCACCGGATACCATTGCGGAGATCGCTGGCTTCCCGATTAATATTTTACCACTGTTGATGACCGGCACCATGTTTCTGCAAATGAAGCTTCAACCGGTCGCCCCGAACATGGATCCCACTCAGCAGGCGATCATGAAATACATGCCGCTGATGTTCGTGGTGTTCTTTTATTCTGCCTCATCCGGCCTCTGCCTCTACTGGACCGTGCAAAACGTGTTGTCCATCATCCAAACCAAGATGACCAAGGTGGATCCTGACGAGGATAACAAGGTGGAAGTCATTCCGCCCGGCAAGAACCCGAAAAAAACCTGATTATGACTATGTCTAGCAAACCGAAATCCATTCTGGAAACCATGCTGAACCATCTCGGCTTTGATGCTGCTGTGGAAGAAAGCGCGCTCGAGAGCGGCAGCCTGTTGAATGTACAGACTGAGGACGATCCCGGCCGCCTCATTGGCCGTCAGGGCCGCACTTTAAGCGACCTGCAATACCTCACCAACCGCCTGCTGATCGTGCAGGATAAGGAAGCACCCAAGGTAACGGTGGATGTTGGCAACTATCGCACTGAGAATCGCGCCGGCTTGATCGAAAAGGCCCAAGCCGCCGCCGAGAAGGCCCGTCGCTGGGGCGAGGCGGTAGAGATGGAACCGATGAACGCCTACGATCGCCGCGTGGTCCACGAGGCGTTGCGCGAGGTATCCGATGTCTCCACTGAATCCATCGAAGTGGAAGACGCTAACAAAAAAATGATTCTTGTCCGACCGGTATCCGGCTAGGACCGTTGGAACAACTAGTTTGAAAACGGGCCTTCGGGCCCGTTTTTTGGTTTTAGGCTAAGCCCTTAAGATAAGCCAATACCAGCTTTGGTAAGTCGGTGCTGTAGCCGCCTTCTAGAATATTGGCCTGAGGTTTTTTCAAGGCGCGCAGTTGCTGGGCGATCCAGGTGTAGTCTTCGATTTCGAGCTTCTGTTGGCACAAGGGATCGTGCTTGTAGGCGTCGAAGCCGGCGGAAACACAAATGAGGTCCGGATCAAATTCCTTCAAGGTCGCCAAGGCTTTGGCGGCCGTGGCGCGCCAGGTGGTGTTGGGGCTGTCGGGAGCCACGGTGAAGTTGTGGCAGTTATCCAAACTTTTTTGGCCGGTGCCGGGATAGGCGGGGTGTTGATGGATGGAAATAAAGGCGGTGCCTTCGGCGCGGTGCAGGATATCCTCGGTGCCGTTGCCGTGGTGCACGTCGAAGTCGAACACAGCCACTTTTTGGGTGCCGTTCGCCCGGGCGTGAAGGGCGGCGATGGCGATGCTGTTGAAAAAACAAAATCCCATGGCGCGCTCGCGAGTGGCGTGATGGCCGGGTGGGCGGAGCAGGGAAAAGTTGGGTTTGCCGGCCTGAGCGAGTTCCAGCGAGCGCAGGGCGCCGCCAATGGAACGGCGTGCGTGGGCATCAATATCCGGATAATTGGGAGTATCGCCGTCAAAAGGCCCTTGAGGTTGGGCGACCAGCCGCACGTGAGCTTTTTCGTGGGCGCGGGTGATCAGGGCGTCGGTCACTTTGGCGGGCTTGTCCCAGGTGATCTTCAGCTCGGTCTGATCGCGCAGCAGTTTGAGGGTGCCGGCCACGCGTTGAGGGCGTTCGGGATGGAATTCCTGCGAGTAGTTGAGGCAACGTTCATCGGTGATCACGTGCATGGGGCCAGTGTGGGGCAGGGCGCGTGGGCCGTCCACTGTGAACAACCTCTGGTTTCCCGTGATGCAGGCGCGGGCCTATTCTGCGGCGCGCGTTCATGCTGGATTATAAAGTCAAATTCGAGGTTTTCGAGGGGCCAATGGACCTCCTGCTTTACCTGGTGAAGAAGGAGGAGGTGGACATCTACGAGGTGAACCTCACCAAGATCGCGCGGGAATTCATCGAGTACGTCGATCTCATGCGCGAATTTGATATCGAGATCGCCGGCGAATTCCTCGTGATGGCCAGCACGCTCATGTACATCAAGAGCAAGGAACTCCTGCCGGTGGAACAGCAGGTGCAGGCGGAGGAGGAGGAGGAAGGCGAGGATCCCCGCTGGGAACTCATTCGCAAGCTGGTGGAGTACAAGAAATTCAAGGACGCCGCCGACAAGCTGGAGACGCTGGAGCAAACGCAGGAGGATGTCTACCCGCGCCTGCCGGCCAAGCAGGAATTTGAGATGCCCGAGGATCGTGGCCCGGGCCTGAAGGTGAGCATCTTCGATCTAATCAATGCGGTGAACGACGTGATCAAGCGCGTCGAAGCCCGCACCGCCGATGTGCGGCACATTGAGGATGAGCATTTCACCGTGGCCGACAAGATCAACGTGCTCCGCGATCGCCTCACCTCCCAGACCCGCTTTGGTTTTACCGAATTGTTTGCCGATGCCGCGAGCCGCAACGAAGTGGTGGCCACCTTCCTCGCCTTGCTGGAGATGATTCGCCTCAAGCAACTGAAAATCGAGCAGGCCGAAAACTTCGGCGACATCATGATCACCGAGGGCGACGGTCAGGATGAATTTGATCCCGTCCAACCCGAAGACCACACGGCGCCCGCGCCGGTGAATGATTAACCATGGAATTGAAGGACATTCTCGAGGCGATTCTTTTCTCCTCCCAGAAACCCCTGAGCGCCAAAGAGCTGCAGGACATTCTGAAACAGGCCGGTGAAGCAGGCGAGGGCGAGTCTAAGGAATTTGCCAAAACCAAGGCCGCTGCCATCACCAAGGCGTTGGAAACCCTCGCTGGGGAAGTGGATGAGCTCAACCGCAGCCACCGCCTCGTGTGTGTGGCCGGTTCCTGGCAGTTTGTCACTCAAACGGAGTACGCTCCGTGGGTACGCGCCCTGGTCGGCGTCAAGAACCGCCCCACGCGCCTTTCCAAGCCGGCTCTTGAAACCCTGGCCATTATCGCCTATCGCCAGCCCATTACCCGCGCGCAGATGGAGGAAATCCGCGGCGTCTCTGTGGACGGCGTGATCGGGACGCTGGTGGAGCGCGAGTTGGCCGAAGTGGTCGGGCGCGCCGATGGCCCTGGCCGGCCGCAAACCTACGGCACCACCCAGATGTTTCTCGAATACTTCGGCTTGCGCGGGCTGGAGGAATTGCCTGATGCCGAGGAACTCCGTCAGGTGCCCGTTACCAGGCCCGAAGCCCCTGTCACCACCGGCGATGATGACGACGAAAAACCCGATCAAATGTCGCTGGAGGAAGTCACCGAAGCCAAGGACAATGACGCCGGAAAACTGGCCGAAACCGCCGCCGAACAGGCCGAAGAATCCGCGAAAGAGGACGAAGAAGAGGAGGATTATGACGACGACGAATTCGAGGATGACGACGATGACGATGACGAGGAGTTTGACGGCGGTGAAGATGAAGCGGTAGAAGAGGCGTCGCAAACCTCATGAGCATCCAGAAACATCGCGGCGCGATTGACAAGATTGACGCCCAGATCGTCAAGCTGCTTAACCGCCGCACCAAGCACGTGCTTGGCATTGGCCAGGCGAAGCTCGCCTCCGGCAAGGCCATCTATCAGCCTGACCGCGAACAGGCTCTCCTGCGTCGCATCTGCAAAGTCTCCGACGGTGTCCTGCCCGATGAATCGCTTCGGCACATTTACCGTGAGGTGATGAGTGCCTCCATCGCGCTGCAGCAGGGCTTCAAGATCGCCTTCCTCGGCCCTGAATCCACCTACACCCATCAGGCCGCCGTACGCCGCTTCGGCACCAGCCTCGCCTATGTGCCGCAGAAAACCATCGCTGAGGTCTTCAGTGAGGTGGAAAAAAATCGAGCCTCCTACGGCGTCGTCCCCGTGGAAAACACCACCGAAGGTGTCGTTACCCACACGCTCGATATGTTCGTGGACAGCGAACTGAAAATCGTCGCCCAGATCGTGATGCCCATCGAGCATTGCCTCGTGGGTAAAGGACAGTTGCAGGACGTCAAGAAGCTCTACTCGCACCCGCAGGCCTATGCCCAGTGCCGTAATTGGGTGCGCGAAAACTTGCCGCGTGCTGAATTCATTGAGAGCTCCTCCACTACTGCCGCCGCCGCGTTGGCCGCCAAGGCTAAGACTACCGCCGCCATTTCCAGCGCGCTCGCCGCCGAGCAGTACAAGCTGAACATCCTCGAGGCCGGCGTGCAGGATCACAGCGGCAACGCTACCCGCTTCCTCGTGCTTGGCCCTGCTTGCGGTGCCCCCACCGGTAACGACCGCACCAGCCTGATGTTCACCGTGAATGATAAGGTTGGTGCTCTGCATGACGCCTTACAGCCTTTTCGCACGCATCGGTTGAACATGACCAAAATCGAGTCGCGCCCCAGCAAGCGCAAAGCGTGGGAGTACATTTTCTTCGTGGACGTCGACGGCCATGCTGATGACCCCAAGCTCGCCAAGGCCATCCGACAACTCGGCGAGAAATGTTCCTTCGTCAAAATTCTCGGGTCATATCCCTACGGTGACTAAAATGGCAACCAAACCGATGACTCCGCTGGCATTAGCGCGGCAGGTACTCGACATTGAGTTGGCGGGTCTCAAGGCAGTGCGCTCACAATTGGACGCCCAATTCACCGTCGCGGTCGAGATTCTCGCCAAGGCGTTGGCCGAGCGAAACAAGCTGGTGGTCGTGGGCATCGGCAAGAGTGGTAATATCGGCCAGAAGATCGCCGCCACCTTCAACAGCACGGGTGCTACCAGCGTATTGCTTGATCCGGCCAACGCGCTGCACGGGGATATTGGGTTGCTTGATGACGGCGATGTGGTGTTGGCACTCAGTTACTCCGGCGAATCGGATGAATTGGTCAATTTACTGGGGGTGCTTAAAAAATTTCCTGTTCAAATCATCGGCCTAACTGGAACGCCTAAATCCGCCCTTGGGCGCTTCAGTGATGTGGTGCTCAACGCGGCCGTGCCCAAGGAGGCCTGTCCCTTCAACCTTGCGCCCACCGCTAGCACCACTGCGATGCTTGCGCTCGGCGATGCTTTGGCAATGGCACTGCTTCAGGCGCGTGGGTTTAAGAAAAAAGAGTTCGCCAAATACCACCCCTCCGGCGCCATCGGTCGTGCCTTGCTCCTGCGAGCTACAGATATCATGCGCTCCGGCAAACGTCTGGCGGTGGCCCCGCGCACGGCTAGTGTGCGGGAAGCCCTACTCGTCATGACCAAAGCCAAGAGTGGCAGCGTCTGTGTGGTGGGTAAATCCGGCAAACTGGTGGGAGTCTTTACCGATGGCGACCTGCGCCGCCGGATGGCCGAGCAGGGCGATGCCGTTTTGGAAATGACGCTCAGCAAAGTGATGACCGCCAAACCCGCTACGCTGCGTGACACGGCGCTGGCCGTGGAAGCCCTCAAGATTTTCCACACCCGCAAGATCGACGACCTGATCGTGGTCAACGCCAAGCGCGAACCCGTCGGCCTGATCGACACGCAGGATCTGCCCAAGCTGAAGTTGGCATAAGCCCCGCTTGCCACAGGCACGAGGGTGTTTAAGTTGGGCGGCGTTATGGAAAAGATTCGACCTTATCTGCTGGGCGCCGCGCTGACCGCTGTGGTGATCTTTGGCATGGCCCAGGCTCAGGCTCCGAACGGGCCGCGTTGGGAATACCTCTATATTGAACAGGCTGGCGTGCAGTTTGAGCTGCGTGATCCTAATGCCGCCAGGAGTGGACCGCGTCTGTTACAGGCCAAGATTCTCAATCAGCTGGGCACCGACGGCTGGGAGATGGTGCAGGCCGGCGTGGGTGGATACGTGTTCAAGCGCCGCTTGCCTTAAGGTGGGAAACCTTGACGATTGGCCCGGGCGCAGGAAAGCTGCTCCCATGTTCTCCGTTATCCAAACTGCTTTGACTTTACTGCTGGCTACCGCCGGCCTCACCTTGGGCGCTTCCGTGCAGACACAGGAATCCATCACAGTTGCCGGCGGCAAAAAACAGACCGTTAGCTACCTGCTGTATTTGCCAGAGGGCTACAAGGAAAAGGCGGATGCGAAATGGCCGCTGATGATTTTCCTGCACGGTGCCGGGGAACGCGGGGATGATCTCAACCGCGTGAAGGTGCACGGCCCGCCTAAATTGGTAGAGCAGGGCAAAAAACTTCCGTTCATCGTTATCTCTCCGCAATGCCCGCGCAACCAGCGCTGGAACGATGACGCCCTCACCGCGTTGCTGGATCATGCCTGCAAGGAACTGCACGTGGATACCAGCAGATTGTATCTCACCGGCCTGAGTATGGGCGGGTATGGCTCATGGAGTTTGGGCCTGAAACTGTGTGACCGGTTTGCGGCCATTGCGCCGATCTGCGGCGGCGGCAGTTTTATTGACACCTACGTGGCCAGCGGTGCGCGTGGCAAGGCCCTGCGCAGCCTCGGCGTGTGGGCGTTCCATGGCGCCAAAGACACGGTGGTGCCATTGAGCGAAAGCGAAAAGATGGTGGCCGCCCTGAAAAAATTCGGCCACCCGAACCCGAAGCTCACGGTCTACCCCGAGGCCCGGCATGATTCCTGGACCAAGACGTACAACAATCCGGAATTGTATGAGTGGTTCTTGAAACACCGCCGTTAATTGGCAACCACTTCCAGCACTTTCCCGTCCTTGATCAGAAACTGCGCCGTGCTCAGGCGGCGGCGGCTGATGGGATCAATGATCATCATTCCCCGGTACACCCAAGTGTCACCCAGCCGTTGGTCCGGCGCGCCAAAGGCCGCCTTGACGGTGGCACTGGACTTCCCCTGATATACGGCGTTTAACCGCGTGGTCACCCAGGCGGTGCGGCGGCCGGGCGCGTTGGGGTTGGGTTTGTCATTCGGGTTTTCCGCCACCACGGGCTTTGGCGTATTGGGCCGAGGCGGATTCGCCTCGCCCATGGTCAGTAACAGCGTGCCGTTGTCATCCCAGCGTTTTTGAGAAACCAACAGGCCCTTCGCGTAAACCGCCTCCACCATAGCTTTGCCGTTGCGGTGCCATTCATGCAACACGGTTAGTTGACCGGCGGAAAATTGCTTTTGTCGCATCAATTGGCCGCTCACGTACCATTCCATATGCGTGCCCACGGGTGTGTCATCAGTCCACTGGGCTGTCCAGGATTTTTCCCCACTCTCGAACCAGCCGGTTGCCGGCCCCTCAGTGATGCCGCTTTCATATTGCGTGGCACTGCGCTTTTGGCCGTTGGGATAAAATTCAGTGTACTCGCCGTGCAGCCGGTCACGCCGCCATTCGGCATTCCATTTGAGCTGGCCCGCCTCTGAGTAGCCCGTCTCCAGGCCATGACGTTGGCCGCGCACATACATGGTTTCATTACGGCGTTGGCCGCCCGGGTAAAACTCGGTGGTGATGCCCTCGGCCTCGCCGTTTTGCAGTGGCACATCATATTGCGGTTGCCCATTATCGTACCAACCGCGCAACACGCCCACCGCCTCGCCGTCCTGCAGGGTGGCTTCCGTTTTCTTTTGGCCGTTTTCATGCCACTCCGTCGCCAGACCCTGCGCTACGCCGTCCACCACCGTCACCGAATAGGCTTTGTTGCCGTTGGAATGATAATCCATCACCGGCCCGCTGTAGGGCGCGGAATCACCCACTGCAAACAAACGACCCGATTCGGTGAGCAGTTGATCGGAATTCCGGAAGCTGGGCGGCTCCGTCTGCGGTCGGTCCTTCCAAAGAAGGGCACCTATCAGCACCATCGCCACCGTGCCCACCGCAATCCAAAGGTTTCCCCGCATGAACTAACCTACGCGCGGGAATGGAGAATTGTCAATGGACACCCCTTGACAGATGGGTTCATCCGGCGAGAGGCTTTTCTAAGAACGATGCCGATTTTCGAGTACGCTTGCCATGATTGCCGGAAGATATTTCAGTTCCTCTCCCGCCGTCTAAAGACCGAGCGCTCACCCGTGTGCCCCGAATGCGGCAACCAACAGATGGTCAAGGAAGTCAGCCGCTTTGCCATGCTCAAAGGCGTAACCGAGCCTCAGACCGACGGGGAAGGGGGCGAAGACATGGAAGGCATGCCTAATTTCGAGGATCCCCGTGTGCAACGGGCCATGCGTGATATGGAACGCGACATGGCGCATCTGGACGAAAATAACCCCAAGCACATGGCCCACATGATGCGCAAGATGCAGGATGTGTTGCCGCCGGATCTGATGCCGAAGGAAATGAACGACGCCATCCGCCGCCTCGAAGCCGGCGAAGACCCCGACAAGATCGAGGAGGACATGGGCGAACTCTTCGATCAATTCATGGGGTCCGAAGGCGATGGCGGCTCCGGAAGGCCGGCCGGCCGCGGCATGCCCTACACCCGTGACGACGGCCTCTATGACATGTAGAACACCTTTCCCCGTTGACGGGTGGGGTTGGGGGTGGTCTGCTCTCGCCGAATAATGAGAATTCTTCTGGGTTTATTCTTGGTGCCACTATGGCTGGGGGCACAGCAAGTGGCGGTAAAGGAGCATCAGCTTTCTAACGGCATGAAGGTGCTGTTACTGGAGCGCAATGATGCGCCGAGTATTTCCGGCGGCTGGGTGGCGCGCGTGGGTAGCGTGGACGAACGGCCGGGCATCACGGGCATGGCGCATTTGTTTGAGCACATGATGTTCAAGGGCACGCCGACGATTGGCACGCAGGATTACGAAAAGGATCTGGAGATCATTGCCACGCAGGAAAAGGTGCGGGACGCGATGCGGGCGGAGGAACGCCGGATGCGTGCGATGTGGCGACGGGGCGAGATCACCGACCTGCAGGATCCGGATCAGAAGACGGCGGAGTGGAAGCGGTTGAATGAGGAATTCAAGAAGCTGGTGGAGGATCATCGTAAGGTTATCGTTAAGAACGAGTTCGACCGGATTTACACGGCCAATGGAGGCAGCCGGATGAACGCCTACACGAGCTACGATCACACGGCGTATTTCATTAGCGTGCCGGCGAACAAGCTGGAGCTGTTCATGTGGATGGAGAGCGAGCGGTTGTTGCGGCCGGTGTTCCGCGAATTTTATGCGGAACGCGATGTGGTGTTTGAAGAGCGCCGGATGCGCACGGAGAGCACGCCGTTGGGGAAATTTTTCGAGAGCTTCAATTCGCTCTTCTGGGAATCGCATCCGTACAGCTGGCCGATCATCGGGTGGCCTTCGGATATCCCGGCGATTTCCAAAAAACAGGCCGACGCCTTTTATGCGACCTATTACATGCCGCAGAATCTGACGCTGGTATTGGTGGGGGATTTCAAAACCAAACCAGCTCTGGCTATGGCTGAGAAATATTTTGGTCGCTTGAAGAAAGGCGAGGGTCTGCCGCCGGACGTGGTGACGCTGGAGCAACCGCAAAAGGCCGAGAAACGTTTTTACGCCGAGGCGGAGACGAACCCGAATGTGGACATATACTGGCACACACCGGCATTCGGCCATAAGGACACGTATCCCCTAAGCGTGTTGTCGCAGGTGCTTAGCACGCGCACGGGCCGGCTGCACAAGGAGCTGGTACTGGGCAAAAAACTGGCGACAGACACTTGGGCTTGGCAGGGTGCGCGCAAGTACGCGGGTGAGTTTAACATGGGCGCGGAGATCACTGAAGGCAACACGCCGGAGATGGCCGAGCAGGAGATCTACCGGTTGATTGAGCAGGTCAAAACCGAGCCCGTGCCGGCTACGGAATTGCAGAAGGTGAAGAACAACTTTGCCGCGGCGGAGTATCGAAGGTTGAGTTCCAATCACCCGATCCTGATGCAGATCATGCGCAGCGAAGGTCTGGGCAACTGGCGCGAGATTAATGAAGCTGGACCAAAAATCCAGGCGGTTACCCCGGCGGATTTGCAGCGGGTGGCCAAAAAATATTTCACCAAGGAAAACCGTGCGGTGGCGATTTACACCCGCAAGCCGGGCACGGGCGGCGAGGATGAGGATCCGTTGCTGGCTGGGCTGGACGCGCAGGCCAAGGCGATGGCCCGCAAGATGAGCAGCAGCATCAATGCGAACAAAAATCTCGAGGAGTTGAAGAAACAACTGGCGGGATTGGAGGCGCAACTGGAACAGGCAGGGGCCAAGGCACCGCCGGTGATGAAGGTGATCCGCGCCGTACTGCGCAATCGGATTGCGGAACTGAACAAGAAATAGAGCAAACGGATTTGAATCGATGAAGACTAATACGATCGTTTTTTGGCTGCTGTTGGCACTGGCCTTGCCGAGTGATGCGGCAGAGATTCCGGATCGACCGGAGAAGCTGACGTTTCCCAAGCTGACCTATGAGCCGCCCAATGGTGCCGAGTACCGCGTGCCGCTTAAGAGTGGGCCGGTGGCGTTTGTCGTGCCGAATCGCGAGCTGCCGTTGGTGAGCATTTCCATCCTCGTGCGCACGGGCAAATACAACGAGCCGAAAGGCAAGGAAGGGCTCGCCGCCATGACGGGATATCTCCTGAGCAAGGGTGGCACCCAGAACCGCAGCGCGGAGGAGCTGGAGGAGCGGTTGGCGTTTCTCGCGGCGGGCTTGACTTCAAGCGTGGGCGATACCTCCGGCAGTGTGGGCGTGAACCTGTTGTCCAAGGATTTGGACGAAGGTCTGACGATGCTACGTGAAGTGCTCACGGCGCCGCGGTTTCAGAAGGACCGGATAGATCTCTACAAGACGCAGCAACTGCAAGCCATGAAGCAGCGCAATGATGACTCGCGCAATATCGAGCGACGGGAGTTGGTCCGGTTGGCCTATGGTGATCGTTTTTTTCGCAGTCAGGTGACGACCAAGGCATCGATCGAATCCATCAACGAGGCTGACCTGCGCGGCTTTCATCAGGCGTGGTTTCATCCGCGCAATTTTGTGGTGGCTGTGAGCGGAGATTTTGATCGCAAGACGATGGTCGCTAAGCTCGAGGCGTTGTTCGCTAAATGGCCGTACCGGGCACAGGCCGCCAAACCGGTGCCAACCGACAAACAATTTGCCAAACCGGGCGTGTATCTTGTGGACAAGAAAGTCAATCAGGGCCGCGTGGACATCATGCTGCCCGGCATTCTACGCGATAACCCGGACTACTATGCGGTGCAGGTGATGAACGACATCCTCGGCGGCGGCGGCTTCACCAGCCGCATCACCAACCGCGTGCGGTCGGATGAAGGCCTGGCCTACAGCGCCTATTCCTATTTTCCAGGTGGCACCTATTTCCCACGCACATTTGTGGCCGGGTACCAGAGTAAGTCGCGTACGGTGCTGTACGCCGCGCAGATTGTCCTCGAGGAAATGCGCAAGATCACGCAGGAGCAGGTGACCGATAAGGAAATTGAGACGGCCAAGGCCAGCTACATTCAGACCTTCCCACAGGCGTTTGAGACCAAGACAGCCGTGGCCAGCACCTTTGCCAGCGAGGAATTTACCGGGCGGCTGGCAAAGAATCCGGCTTATTACAAAAGCTTCCGCGCCAAGATCGCCGCGGTGACCAAGGACGATATCCAGCGCGTCGCCGCCAAGTATCTGACGCCGGACAAAGTGGCCATTCTCGTGGTGGGCAACAAAGAGGAAATTCTCAAAGGGCATCCGGATCATCCCGTAACCGTCAAGAGCCTCACCCCCGGCGGACTGAAAGAGGTGCCTCTGCGCGATCCGTACACGCTGGAGCCTTTGAAATAGAGCCTGTTGGGAGCACTCGTCGGTTGCGTTCTGGATAAAAAACGGGCAGATTGGCACAGCGCCATGGAGATGGTTATCAAATGCCCGGCTTGCTCAATGGACTTAACGGTGGAGGATACTGCCGCGGGGTCCCAGATCAAATGCCCGACTTGCAACACCTTGTTGGTGGTGCCTGCGGTGAGTGCCGAGTCCCCGGCCGGTGAGTCGGCTGCTTCTAAAACATTTTCCGGCGCCAGCGACGAACAGCTCGCGCGCAAAATCGCGACGGTCTATCGCCAAATGGCTGCGGAAGTGGGTAAGGCGATTGTGGGTCAGCACGAGGTGATTGAGCAGCTCTTCATCGCCATCTTCGCCCGCAGCCATTGCCTGTTGGAAGGAGTGCCAGGCTTGGCGAAAACCTATACCATCAAAAGTCTTTCCGAGGCCATGAGCCTCTCGTTCCGCCGGGTGCAGTTCACGCCCGACCTGATGCCGGCGGACATCACCGGCACGGATGTGATCCAGCAGGACGCCGAGGGGCGTCGTCAGTTGGTGTTCCTGCGTGGCCCGATTTTCGCCCAGTTGGTATTGGCGGATGAGATTAACCGCTCTCCCCCAAAGACACAGGCCGCTCTGCTGGAAGCCATGCAGGAGCACTCGGTCACCATCGGCGGCCAGACCTACGGGCTGGAGCAACCGTTCTTTGTTTTGGCTACGCAAAACCCCGTGGAACAGGAAGGCACCTATCAGCTGCCCGAGGCGCAGAAGGACCGCTTCATGTTTCACATCAAGGTCAATTACCCCAATAGAAAAGAGGAAGCGGAAATCATTCGCCGTACCACCGGTGTGCATAATGATCCCATTCAGTCGGTGATCAACGGCGATGAAATTATCCAGTGCCAAAAGATCGTGCGTAAAGTGCCGGTGCCGGATCACGTGAATGCTTATGTACTGGACTTAGTGCGTCGTTGTCGGCCCGATGATGCTGAGGCGTTGCCGTTCACGCGGGATTTGATCAGTTGGGGGCCGGGACCGCGTGCCTGCCAGCAATTGATTCTAGGAGGCAAGGTCCGCGCCATTTTACAGGGGCGTCCGAATGTGGTGCCTGAGGATATCGCGGCCTTGGCGCATCCGGTCTTGCGCCACCGCATTGTGCCCACCTTCAACGCGGAAGCCGAAGGCATCACTGTGGACCATATCATTGATCGCGTTTTGCAGGCTGTGCCGCAACAACCAGCCGGGGCTGCCTTGTAGCGTGCCCGGGTCGGTGCCGTTTGATTCATGGCTCCGTTAACCGACATGTTGCAGCCTGAAGAGCTGCAAAGCATCGCCAACCTTCAGTTGATGGCGAATCAGACTGTTGAAGGGGTCATCACCGGCATGCACCGCTCGCCGCACAAGGGCTTCAGTGTAGAATTCGCCCAGCACCGCGAATATGTGCAGGGCGATGAGATTCGCCGGGTGGACTGGAAGGTGTTTGCCAAGACTGACCGCTACTATGTGCGCGAGTACGAGGAGGAAACCAACCTGCGCGCGATGTTGTTGGTAGATTCCAGCGGAAGCATGGGGTATGCCGGCGAAAGCGGCCAAACAAAGCTACAGCATGCGCTCAAGTTGGCCGCGTGTCTGGCGCACATCATCATGAGGCAGAGCGATAGCATTGGGCTCATGACGTTTGATACCGGTATTCGCGCGCACATTCCGCCGCGCTCCAGCAACCGCCACTTGCGCGTGCTTTATGAGGAAATGCTGCGCACTCAGCCGGGCGGTGAGACGGATCTCTCCAAAGTGTTTCACGACATTGTGCCGCGTCTGCAAAAGCGGGGGATGATTTTCATCCTGTCCGATTGTTTTACCGACGTGAAAGAACTGCTCAAGTCGCTGGCGCATTTTAAGCATGCCTCGCATGAGGTGGTGATCTTCCACGTGATGGACCGTGATGAGGTCGAATTTCCATTCGATGCATGGACACGGTTTGAAAATCTGGAGATGGCGGGTGAATTTCGGATGGTGGATCCGACCAGTTTTCGGGCGGCGTACCTCGATAATTTTGCGAAGTTCACCGCTGCTCTCAAGGAGGGTTGCCAACGGCACCGGATTGATCTGGTGCCGATGTACACGCACGAGAGTCTTACCGATTGCCTGGTGAGATTTTTGCGGCAACGACAGGGGGTTGTATGAGCTTCATGAACCTCGCATTGGTGGGAGGCGTGGCGGCGGCTGCCATTCCCATCCTCGTACACCTCATTAGCAAGAGCCAGCATCGCGAGGTGAAATGGGGTGCCATGCACCTGATTGAGCTCACGCTCAAATCCCAGCAACGCCGACTGCGGTTTGAGCATTGGCTGCTCATGTTGTTGCGTTGTGCTATCCCCATCTTGCTGGCGCTATGCATGGCACGGCCAATTCTCAAGGGCACTGCGGCGTTGTGGTCCAATGCGAAGACCTCCTTGCTGGTGGTGTTGGACAACAGTTACTCGTTGGACTTCAAGGGCGCCGGTGGCACGAACTTTGAGAAGGCACGCGACACCGCCGCGGAGTTGGTGGAGGAACTGCAACGGGGCTCGGATGTCAATGTGGTGCTCATGAGCGACCCCAAAACACCGTTGTATGATACTTCTGTGTTTAATGCCGATGCGGTGGCGGAGGAGCTTCGGGCGATGCAGGCGGGTTTCGGTCAGGCGCAGGTGAGTACTGCGTTGGAGCACGGCGCGGAGCAGTTGCTGAACATGAACCACCCACACCGCGAGGTGGTGCTCATCAGCGATTTCCAACGGATCAGCTGGCCGACGGAGGAAGGTGAGGCGGCCTTGCGCACGCGGGTGGGCCAGCAGTTGCAGGGCATGGAGATGCCGCCGAACCTCACGCTCTTTCACGTGGGCGTGGAAGGTCGGGAAAATATCTGCGTGGAAACAGTGTCCACCTCGCATCTGTTGCTAGGCATTAATCAAACGGTCACCGTACAGGCGTCTCTACGGAATTACGGCGAACGCAATCACGAGGCCTTGCGAGTGATCTTCCATGCCGACGGTAAGCCGGTAGACGAACAACAGATTCCGCTCGGTGCAGGGGAACGCAGACAGGTGCGCTTCCGGCATTCCTTCGACACGCCCGGTTCGCATGTCATTGAGGTGGCCACCGACGCCGATAGCCTCAAGGCTGACAATATCTTTCGGGCCAGCATCCCTGTTTGGGACAAGGTGCCCGTGCTGGTGATCAACGGCGCGCCAGATCCGGAACCGCTCAAGGGTGAAACGGATTTTCTGCAGATTGCATTGCAGCCCTACCGCGAAGGTGGGGAGCCGGATTTGGTAGACCTGTTAGAGACACGCATCATCAACGTGGCCGATTTCAATGCCGCGGCCATTGGGGATACGCGTGTGGTGGTGTTGGCCAATGTCAGCCAGCTGCAGCGCAGCCAGTTGAACGAGTTGCAAACGTTTGTGAAAGACGGTGGCGGCTTGATGATCTTTGGCGGCGATCAGCTCGACCAACGGTGGTACAATGAGCAACTGCTGCCCTACGGCCTGCTGCCGGCTCGCCTGGGAGCGGTGGCCGATAAACGCAATGATCCAGAGCCCTTCACGCGCATGGTGGTGCAGCGCTTTGATCATCCGGCCTTGAAAGTTTTCAGCAATCCGCGCAATGGAGATCTGGCGTCCGCCGAGGTGCGCCAGTGGCATCGGACGGTAGAGGATCCGGACAATGAACTAGTGCGGCCATTGGCGAGGCTCGAAACGGGGGATGCCTTTTTGATCGAAAAAATTTACGGTAACGGCCGCGTGTTGTTTTGTGCCACAGCTTGTGATGACGCCTGGAGTTCGCTGCCGTTGCGGCCGTTCTTCGTGCCCTTTTCCCAAAGACTGTGCACCTACCTTGCCTCCTCGGTGATGCCACCGCGTAATCTCGGCGTGAACGAAAAGGCGGTGGCCCATTTTCCGGCGGAACAGGCCGGGCAGGAAGTGGTGGTGACCGATACTGAGAACGAACAACACACGCTGCCCATTGAATTGCGGGGTGGCCGCGGTGTGGCCACCTTTGAGGAAACGGCGCGGCCAGGCTTGTACACCCTGCAGGGGCCCAAAGGGGAGGCGATTCATTTCGTGGTGAACACGCGCCGGAGCGAGAGCGATCTCAAACAACTCACGCTGGAGGAACGCCGTGGGGTGGCGGCGGCGATGAATGCTGATTTGGTGCAGGACCTCGGTGAGTATCGCGACCTCGACCATACCCGGCGGTTTGGTCAGGAGATATGGAAACCGATCTTCGCGTTGGTTTTGTTTTTCCTGTTTTTTGAACTCTGGCTGGAACGTCGGATGGCGCGCCAACGGGTTTCGAGTTAGGATGATGACAGGCATGCACAGTTTGAATCCAATGCTGGCGGCGAACGCCGTGGAGGGCACGCGCCTGCATTTTTCCGGCGACCTCACCTGGTGGCTGGCGGGCTTGATCGGCCTAGGCGCCGCGGGATTGGCTGCTTGGATTTATCGGGACGACCTGCGCGGTCGCACCACGCCGGGCCTCTGGGTGTTGCCCGTGTTGCGCGGGTTCACTTTGATGCTGGTGGTGATGATGTTGTCCGGGCCGGTGATTCAAAACCGCACCTCGGTGGGCACCACAGCTCGCGTGCTCCTGTACGTGGATGCGTCGGCCAGTATGAAGGCCACCGACGAGCAGATGGAAACCCAGCGCAAGCTGCGGATTCTGCGCCGGCTGGGCTGGCTCGAAGGCGGCGCAGATGAAGCCGCCGCCGGGGATGCGCTGGACCGCCTGGGCGAACTGCGCCGCGTTCTCACTGCGATGGCAGCCGATACGGCCAATAATCTCCGGAACCACGTGGATCAGGGCGAACTGATCACCAAACAGGCCGCCACCTATCTGGAGGCCATCAAGTTGGATGGCTGGACAGAAAATGAATTGGAAGCTTTCAAGGCCGATTTGCTCGATCCCTTTCTCAAATTGGATCCGGAGCAGGCCGATGAAAACGACAAAGCCACCTTGCTGGCATTACAACCGGCAGTGGATCGTTGGGAGCAAACCATTCGAAACCTCCTCCCTCAAGGCGCCGCGGCGCTGGATGCATTGGATCCGGACACGCGCGCTGCGGTGGAGCGCTTTGATCGCACCCCACGATGGCAGCGGCTGGAGACGCAATTGCTGGATGGGGCCGGCGGGTTGATGAACCAACTGGCGGCTGAGCATAATGTGGAATTACTCGCCCTCACCGCGCGCCGTTTCCAAATGCTGTGGCACCCCGGGGCCTTGGGCGATGTGGATGAGGATGCGACGGATGAGGCTGAAGACAATCCCTTGGCCACCCCGCGCACGCTTCCAGTGGCCGCTACCAACATGGTCACGGACCTGACCACCGGCATTCTTGAAGGCGCGGTTTCAGAAAATCCGGAAGAGAAATTGTTTGTCGTGCTCTTCACCGATGGTCAACACAATGTGGACGGCACCTCGCCTTTGGGGATGGCCGCGCAGTTAAAGGATCGCGGCATCGCCGTGCATGTTGTGGGCATGGGTACCACGGAAGTGGCGCGTGATTTGGCCGTGCTGAAGGCCGAAACGCCCAGCGCCGTTTATCCCGATGCGCGACTCGCCGGCCACGTGATTGTGCAGGATGGCATGGATCCGGGTAAACCATTCACCGTGCGTATTGAGCATCACGGCGTGCCGGTGTGGCAGCGCGAATTTCTCACCGCCCGCAAGCGTCGCAAGCTGCCGTTTGATTTTCCGATCAAAGCCATCGTGGATGCCGAGCAAGCCCGCCTGAGTAAGGACCTGCGTTATGCGAATTTGCCCTTGGTGTTCAACGTGGTGATCCCGCCGGTGGAAGGGGAATCCAAGGATGACAACAACGTCGGCACCTTGCGCGTGAATGTCGTCACTCAGAAGCCACGCATTCTGTTTGTGGATACTCGTCCGCGCTGGGAATTTCGCTACCTGCGCAACCTGCTGGAGCGCGATGAACGTTGGGAGGTGAACACCATTCAGGCCAACTGGACGAATGCCGGCACGCCCAGCCTCGGCCCGCGCGGGAATCAGCTCGGGCAATTTCCCAACTCGCGCGATCTATTGTTCCAGTATCAACTCGTGATCCTCGGCGATGTGGGTAAGGATTTGTTTGCGCCGGCCGAACTTCAGTGGATGCGCGAGTTTGTGCAATTCAATGGGGGCGGTATGATCTTCATTGATGGCCGCATGGAACGGCATTTTAATTTTTCCGGGACCCCGGTGTACGATCTCCTCCCCGTAAAACTGGCCGCGCAAGGGCAGACCGAGCTACGCAGTCTGGAGACATCTCTGCGCTTTCGCAGTGCCGGCGGCGCGCAGGCACCCCTGATGCTGGCCGCGGATTCCGCGTCCAATCTGAAAATTTGGAACGACCTGCCTGGCCCGCGTTGGGCGGCGCTCTCCGAGGCCTTGCCCGGCGCGGAAACGTTACTGGAAATTGTGGACGCCACCACGCAGACAGCGATACCCGGCTTGGTCTTTCGCCGATTCGGAGCCGGGCGCGCGCTGTACTCCGCCTTCGATGAATCATGGCGCTGGCGCAAAGGGGTCGCTGATCTACACCATCAACGCTACTGGAATCAGGTGGCCAAATGGATCATGGAGCCGCCCTTTGCCGTGCAGGATGCCTACATTGCTCTGGACTCCGGTCCCACCAGTTATGAGCTGGAAGAAATCGCTCAAATCCGCGTGCGCATCACCAACCCTCAACTGGCCGCCAACCCCAATCTCAAGCCCGAGGCTGTGATACTGCGCGAAGGCCGCGTTTTTGACACAGTGCCATTGGCCCCTGATCCACAGTCCTTTACCTTTCGCGGCGCAACCGCACCACTAGAAGCTGGCGATTATGAAGTGCGCGTGCGTATCCCGGGTGTGCCCGACGGACTAATCAAGGCTAGTACCGCCTTCACCGTTGCCTCCAACCCCTTCGGAGAGCTGGGCCGGCTGCATTGTGACGAATTAATCCTGCGACAAATTGCCAAGGATTCCGGTGGCGAGTACTATCGCGAAGAGGAGATGCAACGTTTGGTGGAACTGCTGGGGCCCGCCAGTGACCATCGGGAAATCACCGAAGAAATCCAGCTTTGGCAAAGCTACTGGTGGTTCGCCCCCATCATGCTCCTCCTCACCACCGAATGGATCCTCCGCCGCACGAAAGGGTTGGTGTAATGAGTTCCCAGCTGGATCCCTACATTCGCACCAAACTGTTGGCTTTTCGGGGCCGGTTTCGTTGGTTGGTGTTTTTGCGCGGGGTGAGTTGTGGATTGCTGGCGTTGCTGGGGGGGGTGTTGATTTTGTCCCTAGCCGACTGGTTGATCGTGATGGATGATCGCACGCGCTATGTGCTTAGCGGGGGGATGTATTTCTCGGCGTTGGTGATTACGTGGCTGACATGTGTGCGTCCGTTATTGCGGGTGCTGGATGAACGGGAGTTGGCGGCGATGATGGAGCGGGAGGAGCCGGCGTTGAAATCGCGTCTGTTGTCGGCTGTGGAATTGGCCGAAGAGGAACGGGAGCATGAATCAGCTCAGTTCCGTCGGCAGGCGCAGGCGGAGGTGGTGGAATCCCTGCGGGCGGTGGTGTTGGAACGTTTGTTGCCCACGCGCTTGGTGCAGACTTGGCTGATCGCGGTTGCTGTGGTGATTCTGATTACGGGCTTGATGGTGGCGTTTGATTCGGGACGCACGTTGATGGTGCGGGCGTTGATGCCGATGATGAACATTGATCGGGTATCGCGAAACAGCATTGTTATCCTCACGCCAGAAGGCGGTCACACCGCTGTGCCGGAGAATGACGAGATCGAGATCCGGATTCAGGTACGCGGCCCGAAGCTGGAAGAGGCTCCCTTGCTCATTGCCGAGCGGGCGGATCAACCATCGCAAAAGGCGGTGTTCGTTCCGGTTAATGATCTGGATGCGGTGGGCGAGTATGCCACCACCATTGCCGTGGAATCACAAGATGTGGATTACCGCGTGCACGCCGGGGATGCAGTCAGCCGCCGTTACACCTTGGTCAGTCGACAACGACCGCAAGTGTTGCGTTATGTGAAGACGTACACATTGCCGGATTACGCTGCTCGCCCGCCGGAAACGCGATCCGGCGATGATGGGAATCTCGTTGGACTGATTGGCACCAAAGTAAACTTGGAGCTGGAGCTGAATCAGCCAGTCGAGAGCGTAATCATGGCGCAGGTGACTCAATCGGCCACCAACCGCATTCAATTTGCGCCCGGCAATGAACCGACCCGATGGAGTTTGAATCTGGAGTTGACCGAAAACGGCGCCTACAAAATCCACCTCGCCACCGCCGAAGGGTTGGGCAACAAGTCACCCGTGGAATACTCCATTCATGCCGAGCCGGATTTAGTCCCCACCATCGAGCTGACCAAGCCTGGCCCAGAGCTGACCGAGGCCCCCGAGGTGATTCTCAAACTGGAAGGTGAAGCCGAGGACGATATTGGGCTGGCCAAGATCGAGCAGATGATCAAAATCAATGATCAGGATTGGGAACCCACCGAGCTACAATTCGGCAAACCACTCAGCACCAACGCCGTGATTGCAGTGGAGTGGGATCTTCTCAAAATCAAAGTCAAACCCGGCGATATTGTTCTCACCAAGCTCGCCGCCGAAGACCTCAAAGGCAGCCGCACCGAATCTCGGCCCGTGCGTTTGAAGCTCGATTCCACGCTGTTCGAAGCCCACCGCATCGCCGCCTTGCAGGAGCAACGGCAATGGACCACCAACCTGTTGGCGGCCGCGCAAAAGACATTGGATTTTCATCAAATTCTTCCTGAGGAACTGGATGATCTCGTCCAGCCGGGAAACGATGCAGAGCGCCGCGCAAAAGCCACCGAAGGCCTCAAGGCTCTAGGTATGGCACAAATAACCTGGCAACAAGCCGCTGGCAATTTACCCGCGCTCATTCGCAAAGCTCGGCCGGGCCGGGAAGCCACCGGCTATAGTCTAGTGGGCCGATTGGGCGTGCAGATGGAGTCCGATTGGCTGGAACGCGCCCAGCTTCATTTGCGCCCCATGGAAGGCATCGTGGTGGATCCTCGTGTTGTGGCTCACGCCAAGCAACTGCCAGACGTTATGAAATCCATTGAGTCCGCTGCCACCGGCATGAACACCACGGTCGGCGCTTGGCTAGCCGCTGACGAAGCCGCCGTGGCGTTGGATCTGCTCGATTACATTCAATGTGCCGCCGAAAGCATGCACCGTGTGGCCAAGGCCGATCGGAATACAGATCCCCAAGTGTGGACACGTTTATTGCGGAGGCAAAAAAGCGCGGGCCGTGAATTGGATGTTGCTCTGGATGTCCTGAAGAAACTCGGCGGCCGCTTACCGGAGGCACAGGCCAAAATTGTTCAGGCCTTGCACTCGGACTTAACAAAAATCCACTCCACTCTCAGTGAAGCTCAGTCCGTCGAAGCAGAACCGAAAGCCGCACTCCTAACCGAAGGCGAGCGCTGGACCGAAGCTATCACCGGCGCGCGCGATATTTTCCGGCCGGTGGTCGGCGAGCTTAACAAAGCCGCCCTGCAGGCTCGGGCCAAGCTGGAGCAATCCATGAGCACCACCACCGCCACCGTGGACCGCGTGCGCGGTGAGCTCCAAGCCGTCAAACAGGCCGAAGATAATCTTACCAAAGCTAAGGACAACGGAGAAAATGTTCTCACCGCTCAGGCAGCCTTAAAAGTGACGGAAGAACAACTCGCGCTCGAATGGCGCATCGCCCCAAAACTGTTGCGCGGCCGCGCGCGCATGGAAGAATCCGGCAAAGCCAGCAACGCCTTATTTGTCAGCGACACCGCTCAGGCTGCGGCGGCATTGGGTGCCGTTAAAGATGGCCTCGAAGCCGGTCGTGACCTTCGCGAAGTGGAAGCTCAACTCAAGGGCATCGCCGATGCTTTGAAAACCTTGGAGGCCGCCCACGAACTTGCATTGCTGGAAAACGCCCTCAAAAATCTCGCCAACCGCGAGCGCTGGGAACATCTGGCGACCGACGCCAATTCCCTTCGGCCCCGCGATTGGCAATGGCTGGCTCGCCGCCTCGCATTATCGCCCGAAAAACTTCGTGCTGTGGGCCTTGCGGGAGACGCAAAGTTGAACGACCTTATAGCAGGCCCCGCCGCTCAGGCTGTGGCTCGCGAGATGAAATCACGCACCCAAAAAGCGGGCTTTTTTGTTGAGCCCGATCTAGCCACCCCCCCAAACTAACGAACGCCATGAAACAAGGCATGTCTTACACTTTAGCCACCGCCACCCTGTTGGCCCTAGCCATCTCTGCCCAGGCTGAGCCCCCCCGCACTCTCGTGCCTGTGGCCGATCCTTTGGATCAACTGCAGGGCAACCTCAAGGAAGCCCGTACCCAAGCCGCCGAAGATTTGGCCGCCGCCCGCAAAGCCCTTCAAGTCGCCGCCCCCAAACTTTCCGAGCGTCTGGGCAACCTCGCCGAAGCCGTCAAACGTTTGGAGGAACAAACCAACGAAATCACCGAGGCCGTAGCCAAGGATGCCCAGACCAATCCCGAGGAAACCAAGGAACTCCTCGCCGAACAGGAATCCATCAATAACCGCCTTGAGCGCGTGAAAGAAGCCCTGCGCCGCGACGCCAATGCACAGGATGCCAGCCAGAAAGAAGGACGCGAACGTCAGCGCGATGCCGATGACGCTGTGGCCATGCTGGAGAATCCCCCGCGCGACGCCGAGCAGTCACTGGAAGAGGCCGCCAAGGCCAAGGCTCCCGAAGATCAACAAGGCTCCCTCACCACCGCTGCCCGGCATCAACGCGAACTCGCCGAAGCCCTCGAGCAACTCGCGGAGCACTACGAAAACGTCGAGAACGGTGAACCCGAAAAAACCCGCGCCGGCCTCCGCGCTCAGGAGGAAGCCCTCGGCATCAAGGAACAACTCGATGAACAATACGCCGCCTTGGAGCAGTTGATGGAGCTCGTCAACAAACCTCCCGCCGAAGCCCTCAAGGAACTCGAAGAGAAACTCAAGAACAACCCCGCCATGCAGGCCGAACTCGAGCGCATCGCCGAGGCCGCCCTCAAAGACGCCCAGCAAGACCTCGCCGACGCCGCGCAAAACCAGCAGCAACTCGCCGAAGCCCTCAAGCAACCGCTGCCCGAAGATCCCGATCCCATTCCCATGGCCCCCAAACCCGAGCAACTCGCCCAAGCCGCGCAGGCCATGGCGGAGGAAAAGATTCCCCAAATCGAGGAAGCCAACGAAGCCGCCGGCATCGAAATTCAAGAACCCCTCCAAGCCGCCCAGCAAGCCCTTCAGCAAGCCGCCCAACAAGGCAAGGCTCAGGACGCCGAACCCGAAGACATGGCTCAGTCCTTGAATCAAGCCGCCGAAAAACTTGCCGAAGCCGCTCAGACGGCGCAGGAAGAAGCCGCCGCCGCCGATACCGACGAAGCCCGTCAAGCCGCCGCCCAAGCCGAAGCCGCCGCCCAGCAAGCCCAAGCCATGGCTGAAGCAGCCGAAAACGCAGAAGCAATCGAGCAGGCCGCCAAACAAGCCGAAGCCGAGCAATTCGCCCAAATGGCCCAAGCCATGGCCGAACAACAAATTCCCCAAATGGAAGCCCAAGCCAAGGCCGGCAAAGCCGAAGCCGCCCAACCCCTCGAAGCCGCCCAGCAGGCCCTCGAACAAGCCGCCCAACAAGGCCAGCAAGCCGCGAAGGCCCAGCAACCCGAACAAACCGATCAACGCATGGCCGACATGGCCGAGTCCCTCAAAGACGCCGCCCAACAACTCAACCAAGCCGCCGAAGCCGCCGAACAAGCCGCGGCGCAAGCCGAGACACCCGAACAACAACAAGCTGCCCAAGCCGCCCAACAACAAGCCGAAGCCGCCGCCGAACAGGCCGCCCAAATGGCCCAACAAGCCGCCGACGGCGAAGCCCCCAACACCGAGCAGTCTCTGCAAATGGAAGAGCAAATGCGGGCGCAGAATGATCAGCCCACTCGTAGCGAGGTGGCCGACGAACAGTTTAACGTGGCCGATGAAGTTAAGCAGGCCTCCAGCGAAATATCCCGTGCCGCCCGGCATCAGGAACGCTTGAACAACGATCAGGCGCAGGATTTAAAAGAGGCAGGCGAGCAAGCCGGCCAAACCGCAGAACAACAGGCTGCTGTCGCCGAGCAAATCCAGAACAAACCCGAAGAGCAGAAAGCTGCCCAACAAGATGCCGCCGAAGCAGCCGAACAACTTGAAGATCAGGGCGACCAATTGGAAAACGCCATGGAAGCTGCGGCAAATCCTGAGCCCAAAGACCCCGCCGCCATGGCCGAACGCGCCCGCGATTTGGCTAATAATACAGTGCCGAATTTGGAAAACAAAAACGAGCAGGCTCAAACCGGAGCCGAACAGGAATTAAAACAAGCCAAGGAGAGCTTGGAGAAGGCCGCAGAAAAATCCGATGAAGCGGCCCAATTGCAGCAACAAGGCAAGCAGGAGGAAGCCGACGAAAAACTGGAGGAAGCCGCCGAGCAATTCGAAGGTGCGGCCGAGCAGTTTGAAAAAGCTGCGGAAAAAGCCGATCAAACCGCCAAAGAAAACGCCGGCAAACCAGAACAGGAAAAGGCCGCTCAGGATGTCCAAAAACAAGCCTCTGGGGCGTGCAAATCATGCCAATCATTGGGGGAAAACGCAAAATCCGGCCAGTCCAACAAGTCCAGCAACAGTGGTAGCAAGCCCGGCCAAGAAGGTAGCAAACCCGGCCAAGAAGGTAGCAAGCCCGGCCAAGAAGGTAGCAAGC
>JAYOSV010000003.1:52502-52599 GCA_038139415.1 Verrucomicrobiales bacterium
CCGGCCAAGAAGGTAGCAAACCCGGCCAAGAAGGTAGCAAACCCGGCCAAGAAGGTAGCAAACCCGGCCAAGAAGGCGGCAAGCCCGGCCAAGAAGG
>JAYOSV010000003.1:52699-162777 GCA_038139415.1 Verrucomicrobiales bacterium
CCGGCCAAGAAGGTAGCAAACCCGGCCAAGAAGGCGGCAAGCCCGGCCAAGAAGGCGGCAAGCCCGGCCAAGAAGGAGGCAAGCCCGGCGAAGGCAAATCTGGGCAGCCTTCGGAAACCGAATCTCAATGGTTGGCTCGCGCCTTGGATCGTTTGGACGCATCCATGAATCAACCGCAACGTTTTGATCGACCCGATCGCCCGGGGAACCCCTCCGACCAGTCAGGTGAGTCAGGCCAACCCGATCAGCAGGCTGGAAAACAACCGGGCCAACCCGGTAATCAAGCAGGGCAGCCCAGCCAACAGACCGGCAATCAACCAGGGCAACCCGGCCAGGGAGGCCAACCCGGCGGTCAGGGTAGTGGCGGCCAGCCCGGAGGCGACCAACCTGGCGGGCAAGGCAGTGCGGCGCAACAAGCGATGGAGGCATTGATGCAGGCGGCGGAGGCGCAGGCCCAAGCCATGGCACAATCCCGCGCCGCCGGTTTGCAGCCTGGCCAGAAGCCGGTGGATAACGGCAAACCCGCTCCCGGAGGCAGTGGCAATATGCCGCCGCAGGAGTTGGTGCAGGCAGGGGATCCTCCGAAGCTAGGGGAGTTGCCGGATCTAAAGCGCATGAGTGCCGAGGACTGGGCCAAGCTTCCGCCCAAGGTGGCAGAGCAATTATTGGAAAGTCAACGCGAGGCCATGTCGCCGGAGTTTCGCCAGCAAATTAACAATTACTTCCGGATCATCGGGGAACGAGGCCGCCGCAATGCCACGCCGCCTGCACCGAAGAAATGAGCGCTGCCCTCCTGAACCGCCGCAAATGGTTGCTGGGCATGGGCGCCGTACCGGTCTGTGCTTGGGCTGGAGCGGGAGCGCCTCCGAAGAAGGATCGCGTGGATATCGCCATGGATCGGGGGGCAGGCTTTATCCAGAAAATGCAGGAGGCCAACGGGGCCTTCAACGATCCAAAAGCCCGCGAATCGGCCCGCAACGGTTATGCCATGACGGCTCTGGGATTGCTATCGTTGGCTTCCATTGGCCACCAGCCATCGGATCCTGGAAAGATTGGATCCTCCATGGGGCGGGCGTTGGATTTTATTTTGCGGAACGATCCGAGGCGCGGGGAGTATGAGTATTTTGGATCGGACGGTTCACGTATGTACGGCCACGGCATTACCACCCTGTGCCTGACGGAGATGATGGGTATGGCTGTGAGCAAACGGCAGGAGGCGCGAATCCGGTCCGTGGCGCAAAAAGCAGTCACCCTGATCATGCGCTCGCAACGGGTTCGCAAGAGCAATCCCAAGTACCGAGGTGGTTGGAGATATACGCCCGATGCGCATGACTCGGATTTATCGATCTCCGTTTGGCAATTGATGACCCTGCGCTCCGCGAAGAACGCGGGGTTGGAAGTGGGCAAGGAAGCGATCGAGGAGGCGGTACGTTATCTCAAGCGTAGTTACTTTTCCCCGCGCGATGGGCGCGGCATGCCGGTGAACATGCGGAGCGGTTGCGGTTATTTGCCGGGGCAACCGCCGGAATTTTCCACGGCGGCCGCGGGCCTGTTGAGTTTGCAAGTGTGCGGTGAATACGAATCCCCGGAGGTCAAAGGCAGCACTGCTTGGCTATCACGTCAGGAAGTCAGCACGCGGCTCCAGTGGTTTTACTACGGCATGTACTACTACGCTCAAGGTATGCAAAAACGCGAACCGGTTGTGGCCGACAAGGCCAAACAGGTTACCGAGGACGTGCTTCTCAAGCTTCAGCGGGCCGACGGCTCCTGGGATGGCCACGACGGCATGGAACGCAGCGCAGGCCGCATCTACTGCACGGCTCTGGCAATGCTCAGTCTTTCAGTGAAATATCACTACCTGCCGATTTATCAGCACTGAGCAGTGCTATTCGTTTTCGCCGGGAATGTCCGGTTTATCCGGCGGTGGTGGCGGGGCATCATTCATCGGGCTGGGTTCTGATTCTCCAGCACAACCGGTAAGCAGGACCATGGAGGTAACAAGACCTGCAAGAAGTGTGTTTAATCGCATTGCAGTTAAAGCTTTGGTTATTTAGTGGGAGGAGTGGGAATAGTTGCCGGAGTTTCCCATTCCTTGTGCCAGTGCAACGTCCAAAGGTCAGCCAAGGCGACTTCTTCAACATGCGAATCGTTAAACACAACGTTGACGAAGCCCGTGTGGCGATCCAGACAAAAACGGGCCATGCTTGATTCATTGCTACCATGGTATGTGGAAGGGGCTTTGTTGGATTCCCGTGGCCAGCCATCTACCCAAATGCTATCGGCCAGCATTGGAGCTTTGACGGGTTCGCCCTCAGAAGTTGACTGATAAACTTTGTCAAAATGCACAGAATTGGGTTCGTACATGTCAAAGTGGTTCCATCCATTGAATCCGTAACTTCCATCCACGCGTTTACCATTATTCACATCCTTTACCCGATTCCATCCCTGCCAGCATTCCTTGTCATTTCCCCATCGGACGCCATCTCCGCTGCGCACGACTGTGGACGGACTAACGATAATTGAATCTGCATTACTGGCGTATTTAAAAACTTTATGGTACCAGAAATTGTTTTCAAAGTTTCCCCCTTGAACATAACCCGGACCATAAGACCGGTTCCGATAACCAGGGTTGACTCCATCATTGTCGCTTGACCACATGTTCAACGCATTTTGAACCTGTTTCAGGTTGGATTTGCTTTTCAGTTTGTTCGCCTTGGCCTTCGCTTTTGCCAAGGCAGGTAATAGAAGCGAGGCCAGAATGCCAATAATGGCGATTACAACCAATAGTTCAATTAGAGTGAATGCCTGTTGCTTTGGGTGAATTCTTTTCATGCTCATGGATGGCGGGTTGGTAAACTAAAACGATATCCTCAAGCAAGTTTCATGCCCTTAATTTTTTGAAAAAACTTTGGCTTTTCAGTGCGAAATTATTTCTCGTGACGTTAGTGAAGTGAAATATTGCGCAAAACGTGTGATTTGCGCGCAAATTTCTCGTGACGTTTGTGAGGTGAAATATTGCGCAAAACTTGTGATTTGCGCGCAATTTTGCGCATTGAATCGGTGAGGGCTTCCTCCTACTTTCGTTGCACATGGTAGAGGACACTTCCCTTTTGAATACGCCGTTGGCGGGGTTGGAAACGGATCGCAAGGCGGATGAGCCTTGTACCATCGTGATTTTTGGAGCGAGTGGTGACCTGACGGCGCGCAAGTTGATCCCAGCATTGTTCCATCTGTACGAGGAGGGACAGATGCCGGAGTCGTTTCGGGTAGTGGGATTTGCCCGGCGTGAGAAGACCGATGCGAGTTGGCGCGCCGAAATGCGCGAGGGTCTCGAGCGCTATTCCCGCACCAAGACGGTGGATGATGCTCAGTGGGAACAGTTTGCAGCCAATTTGGCTTATCATCAAGGCGACTTGACGGACGCCGAAGCGTACGCAGGTTTGGCTGCCCGGTTAACCGAATACGGCGATGAACGGCTGGCCAATAATCTGGTATTTTATCTCGCGATCTCGCCGAGCCTTTTTGGGGAGGTCGTGGATCAACTGCACGCAGCCACGCTCTTGCGGCGTTGGGAGGAAGGCGATTCCTTCTGGCAGCGCGTGGTGGTGGAGAAACCGTTCGGGCATGATTTGCAGAGCGCCCGCGTGCTGAATAATCATTTGTTGCGGCACGCGCGCGAGCGGCAGATCTTTCGCATTGATCATTATCTCGGCAAGGAGACGGTGCAGAACATCATGATGTTCCGGTTTTCGAATGCCATCTTCGAGCAGCTCTGGAGCCGCGAGGCGATTGAGCATGTGCAAATCACCGTCAGCGAAACCGTCGGCGTGGGCAGTCGCGGTGGATATTTCGAGGAAGCGGGCACAATGCGGGACATGATGCAGAATCATTTGCTGCAAATCCTGTCGCTGGTGGCCATGGAGCCTCCGCCTTCTTTGGCTGCGGAGGATGTGCGCGGTGAAAAGGTGAAGGCGCTCAAATCCATTCGCGCCATGACGCCCGAGAATGTCGCCCAACAGGTCGTGCGCGGCCAATACTTTGCCGGGACCGTGAACGATGAAAACCGCAGCGGCTATCGGCAGGAGGATAAGGTGAACCCGGAGAGCAACGTGGAAACCTACGTGGCACTCAAGCTCTTCATTGATAACTGGCGCTGGAGCGGCGTGCCGTTTTATTTACGCACGGGCAAGAATCTCCCGCTGCGCGCCAGCGAGGTGCGAGTGCAGTTTCGTCCCACGCCCAATGTGCTGTTTGCCGCGCAGGGAGATTTGGATTTGCTGCCCAACGCACTGACGCTTCGGCTACAACCGGATGAAGGCATCTCGCTGCGGTTTAACGGTAAGGTGCCCGGCAACAGCATCAGCGCGCGGCCAGTACGAATGCATTTCGGGTACGACTCGGAATTCGGCGCTTACACCCCGGAGGCATACGAACGTTTGTTGCTCGAAGCGATGGCGGGCGATGCCACGCTTTTTATCCGGCGCGACGAAGTGGAAACGGCTTGGCAGATTGTGGATGATATTCGCGCGGGTTGGGGCGGGCAGCCTTTGACCAACCGCGAGTTTTATGCGGCCGGGACATGGGGGCCGATGGCTGCTGAGGATCTTCTGGCGCAGGACGGCTATGCCTGGCATGACCCGCAACCCGCATCATGAGTCATAGCCTGTATCATTTTGAGGATGCCGAAACCCTAGCCGCGGCCGCGGCCGAACGATGGCGGGCGGCCTTGTTGGCACGGGATCCGAACCGACCATTCACCGTGGCGTTATCGGGAGGGCGCATTCCCAAAGCCTTGTACAAGGCCTTTGCCGGCTTGGCCGCGGGAGATTCCCTGGAGGGCGTGCATTTTTTCTGGGGCGACGAACGGGTTGTGCCGCCGACCGATTCGGAGAGTAATTATCATCTGGCGGCCGTGCCGTTGTTTCTGGCGTTGAAGATTCCTGAAAGTCAGGTGCATCGTATGGTGACCGAGCGTGATGAGGCGTTTGCCGTGCAACAGGCGGAGGCGGAACTTTGTCGGGTGGCGGAGCTGAACGAGCAAGGTCAGCCGGAGTTGGACTTGGTGTTTCTCGGCATGGGCGAGGACGGGCACGTGGCGTCGCTCTTTCCCGAGGACACCGAGGCACTGGAAACGCCGGCCGTGTATCGGGCGGTGACTGGCCCCAAGCCGCCGCCGCGGCGGATCACGCTTGGCTATCCGGCCTTGGCCGCCGCTCGGGAAGTGTGGGTGCTGGCTTCAGGCGAAGGCAAGAAGGAGGCGTTGCAGGCTTCCTTGGAACCCACTGGTAACACGCCCTTGGCGCGCGTTTTGCAAAGTCGATCCAACACGGAGATTTTCACGGACTTCGTTTTGGCGTAGGTTTCCGGCATGGACGCCGAGCCCCCGAATACGCCTAGGTCAACCGACCCCAGCGAGACCGAGATCATCCGCGAATCGCCCCTGCGCAGCGTGCTAAAAGCGGTGAGCTGGCGTGTGCTGGCGACCTTAACGACCATGGTGATTGCCTACATCGTGATCGGGGATATCAGTGATGCCCTCAAAATTGGGGCGGTGGAAGTGGTGGCGAAGATGTTGATCTATTATTTTCACGAGCGCGCTTGGGCACAGATTCCATTGGGCACCGTGCGCCAATGGACAGAGGCAAAGAAAAGTTAATACTCATGGTTTGCCAAAAATATTTCTGTTGGGAGGGCTTTTTTGAAGCGGATGGTCTGGATGGAGGAATATAAGCGGATCTATTTATCCGAAACTAGACTGCACGCAGTTGTTTAACTTGGCGGACGATCCGGCAGAGCTGAACGCTCTGACCCGGTCGCCGGTCCGCAAGGTGCGGCTGGACCGGATGTGCCGGAGTTTGAGGCAGTGGTTTCACGATCAAGGCGATCCTCAATTTCTGCAGTGAGAATGGCGTTGTCATTGGTTAATTAATGTGGTTTTTATAGGCAACGTCGGGCGCGGCCCGTTGCTTGCCATGATCAATCGTATTCTCGTTTGTCTCGATAAATCCACCTACACCGATGCGGCCATTGACTACGCCTGCTGGCTGGCCCGGCATCACGACGCTTCGTTGGAAGGTCTAGTGGTGCTGGATGTGGAGGGCATTGAGCGGTCTGTGGGTGCTGTGCCGTTGGGTGCGATGAAGTTCGCCAAGACCAGCATTGCGGCTAAGGAGGAAAATTATCATCAGCTGATGGAAACGTTGCTGGCAAAATTCTCTGAACGCTGCGACGCGGCCGGTGTGCGGCATACGGAATTCGAAATGCAGGGCGAGCCGGCAGAAGCAATTCTGGAGGAGTCCAATTACTTTGATTGCGTGGTCGTGGGCTTGCGGACCTTTTTTACCTACGAAAGCGGTGCGGGCAAGGATGGCGAGTACGGCACGGCCGATGATGAGCCGGGTGATTCGCTGGAGCAGATTATGAAAACCACACTTGCTCCGGTGTTTGCCGTGCCGCTGAACTGGAAGCCGGACGATCATTTCAGCGCGCTGATCGCGCACAATGGCAGCCCGCATTCCATGCGCGCGCTGCGGCAGTTTGCGCGGTTGTATGGCCGCACGCAGGTTTCGGTCAGCCTCATGCACTGCACCGACGCGGCGGATCAATCCCCGGAGATGCTCGGCAAATCCGCCGGCTTCCTAAGGGCGCACGGATTTGCCAACGTGGAAGTCCGCACCGAATCCGGCGATATCCGGGATGTGATGTCTGCGGATTATTGCGAACCGTTTGATCTCGTGGTGCTGGGTGCGCATGGCAAGAGCGGTGTGGTGGAATTCTTCACTGGCAGCCTGTGCAAGGATTTGATTGAGCGCGGTAATAAACCGTTGCTGATCGCCAACGGCTGATTTGGCGTTGCCAAATGCCGCGCGCCCGCGACACTAAGGCCGCATGAAATTCGTTTTTCTTTTTCTCCTGTCCACGCTTGCGGTGGCAGGCGCTGACATTCGCGTGGTGGTTTGGGACGAGCAACAGCCGCGACAAAAGGCGGCGTACGAGAATTTCCTCGGCAACGCCATTGCCTATCATCTCAAGACCAAGCCTGGCCTGAAGGTGCGTTCGGTGCGGCAGGACGATCCCAATAAAGGCATTGGCGCAGATGTGTTGGATAACTGCGATGTGCTCATCTGGTGGGGGCACGTGCGGCAGGGGCAAATTACGCCGACTGATTGCAAGCCGATCATCGACCGGATTCAGGCCGGCAAGCTGGCATTCCTGCCCCTGCACTCAGCACATTGGGCCACTCCGTTTATGGAGGCGATGAATGCGCGTACTAGAGAGGATGTCGCCCGTCTGTTTCCGCGCAACGCAAAGTCACCCAATCTCAAGGTGGAGTATGTGGCGCCCACCGGCCGGATACCGCCGGCGCGCAATAGTCTGGTGACACCGGCTTATCTGGCTCTGCAACGGCGCGGCGTGGTGACCACGGTACGTGTGGATTTGCCGAACTGCTGCTTCCCTGCATATCGCGGCGATGGCAAACTCAGCACGATGCACACGCTGTTACCCGAGCATCCGATCGCCAAGGGGCTGCCGAAGACATGGACAATCGCCAAGACGGAGATGTACGATGAACCGTTTCACGTGCCGCAGCCGGATCAGGTGGTGTTTAAAGAAACCTTCGCCGGCGGCGAATGGTTCCGCAGCGGGAGCGTGTGGAATCTCGGGAAGGGAAAAGTATTTTACTTCCGACCGGGCCACGAGACGTATCCGGTCTTCAAGGAAAAGTTCCCACTGCTCGTGATTGAAAATGCCGTGCGTTGGTTGGCGGCGGAATTGCCTGAGGAGAAATAATGAAAAAATTAATCGCACTCGCAGCAGCGTTGTTGACCGTGGGATGTCACTCGTTGGTCCCCGATGAAAAACTCTATTTGGCTACGCCCCTGACGGCGACCAATTCCTTTACCACTGGGATCGAGGGACCGGCTTGTGATCGGGCGGGGAATATTTTCGCGGTCAATTTCGCCCAGCAACAAACCATCGGCCGCACCACGCCTGCCGGCCAGTCGGAGGTGTTTGTCACGCTGCCCAATGACAGCGTGGGGAACGGTATCCGGTTCGATCGCGCCGGACGCATGTATGTGGCCGATTACGAGGGCCACAATGTGCTGCGGATTGATCCGGGCACGCGAGCCGTTGAGGTATTGGCGCATGAGCCGAAGATGAATCAACCCAACGACCTCGCCATCGCGCCCAACGGTACGCTGTACGCCAGCGATCCGAACTGGGGCGCGAAGACCGGTCAATTGTGGCGAATTGATCCGGACGGCACCACCACGCGGTTGGCGGCGGATATGGGAACGACTAATGGCGTGGAGGTGAGCCCGGACGGCAAGCGGTTGTACGTAAACGAAAGTGTGCAGCGCAATGTGTGGGTGTTCGACATTCAGCCGGACGGTGGCGTGGCCAACAAGCGGCTGCTGCGGCAGTTTCCTGATCATGGCTTTGACGGCATGCGCTGTGATGCGGACGGCAACCTGTACATCACACGCTATGGCAAAGGCACCGTGGCCGTGCTGTCGCCGGAAGGTGAAGTGCTGCGGGAGATTAATGTGCTGGGCGCGCGCCCAAGTAATCTCTGCTTCGGCGGGCCGGACGGCCGGACGGTGTATGTCACCGAAGTAGAACACCGGCGGCTGGTGCAGTTCCGTGCGGAAACACCGGGCGCGGCCTGGACCCGTTGGGAACGCTAGGCGGCCGGCACCGCGGTACACAGCTCGATGCTGTGGCCATCGGGGTCGGTGACGTAAATTTGGAACGCGCCATCGGGCCGCATGCGGCGTTCGTAGTACTCCTCGCTCAGCGCCTTCAAGTGGGCTTCCCACGCGTCCATATTGTCAATCAACAGCGCGAAATGGTTACTCTTGGGATGCGAATGCACGGGCTGATCGCGTTCGCCAATGAGATGCAGCTCCTGCGCGGTGCCGAGCTGATACCACGCGCCAGGGAAATCAAACGCCGGCCGCGGGATCGGCTGCAGTTCCAGCACGCGCTCGTAAAACTCGCAGCTCTTCGCCACATCCTTCACGTGCAACGCCACATGATTCAGCTCCCGATGCTCCATGGCCGGAGGCTAATGGATGGAGGAGATGCAAACAACCCATTCCGGTTGAGCACCAAAAAAGACCCGCCAAATGGCGGGCCTTTTTAATTTGGTTTGCGGATCGTTACTTGGCTTCCACGCCCAGTTCCTTGAGCGTCTTGGCGGCGTTGGCGCCGTCCTGGCCGGCCCGCACTTTCTTGTCAACCTTCAGGATTTTGCCGTCCTTGCCGATGTAGAACGTCCATCGAAACGGCACGGGCCGCGAGTCCGTCACCACGCCGTAGGCGCGGGCGGTCTTCTTGGTGGGATCGCTCAGGATTGGGTAATCCAGCTCCAGCGACTTGGCAAAACTGATGTTGCCCTTGACGCCGATGGCCGGATCACAACTAGCAGTGAAGTAGGCGACGTTAAATTTCCTTAGTTCCTTGCCGTTCGCACGGAACGACTTGCATTGAGCTGTTCAGCCACCGGTGAACGCCTTGGGATACCAGGCGATCACCACAGCTTGTTTGCCTCGGAATTCCGAGAGCTTGTATGTTTTGCCGTCACTGCCTTGCAGTGCGAAATCCGGAGCCGCATCGCCGACCTTCAGGTCTGCCGCGTTCAGGATTCCACTGGCAAAACTCGCCATGAGAATCAGGATTTTTTTCATTTGTCTGGATCGCCGCATCATGCGCCGTTTTGTATGACACATCGTAAGACCGTGGCCTTCGATTGCAAGGCGCTTTTATGCCGGTGCAGCGCCAGTCGGAGTCGGTTTATAATTGCCATCTGTGTGCGCGTGGTTGAGGCAATCCGGACGGTTGGCAAGCCGCAAACTTCTTCCTCGCCATAGATTGCGGATTGGCATAAATTATTCATCGTCATGATTGACTTGTTTGGCAGCCGAGATAATGGCCGCACTCATTGCGATGGGTATTCGCGGCGGGATTTTCTGAAGATCGGCGGGATGGCCTCGGGCGGTTTATCGCTGGGCCAACTGCTGGAGGTGGAGGCCGCGCAAAAGATCGGCCGTTCCCATAAAGCGGTGATCAATATCTACCTGCCGGGCGGGCCGTCGCATTTGGATTTCTTCGATCTTAAGCCGGATGCGCCTAAGGAAATCCGCGGGGAGTTTAAGCCGATCAAGACTAACGTACCCGGCGTGGAGATTTGCGAGATGTTTCCGCGGTTAGCCACGATGGCCGATCAGTTTTCGATTGTCCGTTCGCTGGCCGACTCGGATGGGGCGCACGATTGTTACCAATGCATGACCGGTCGGCGCCAGAGCGAGAAGCGTAATGCACCGCAGGGCGGTTGGCCAAGCTGGGGATCTTGGGTCTCCAAGCTGCAGCCCAACCGTGGCGGTGTGCCGTCGAATGTGAGCCTGATGTATCCTACCGGCAACCGCACCTGGGGCGAGGCCGGCAAGGGCGGGTTCATTGGCGCGGCTCATACGCCGATGCAGTTGGTGCAGAAAGATCCGCTGACCAAGCCACAGAGTCTCGTGCTGGAGGGCATTAACCTCAATCGCCTCAATGATCGCGCCAGCCTGTTGCGCGGTATTGATCAGTTCCGGCGTGATGCCGATGCCACTGGGCAGATTGGTGGGCTCGATGAGCATAATGCGCAGGCGTTAAGCATTCTCTCCAATGGCGGCTTGATGGATGCACTGGATCTCTCGAAGGAAGACCCGCGCATTGCCGAGCGGTATGGCGTAAACATTCCCAAAGACCAACGGGACGGCGCGCCGAAAATGATTCGCAATTTTCTGGTAGCCCGGCGTCTGGTGGAAGCCGGCGCCCGCGTGGTGACGCTGAACTACAGCCGCTGGGATTGGCATGGCGGCGATGGCTTGAACTTCCCACGGTCTCGCGAGGAAATGCCGCTACTCGATCAAGGCCTGTCCGCTTTGCTAACGGATCTCAAGGAACGCGGTTTGGATAAGGATGTGGCCGTCGTGATGTGGGGCGAGTTCGGCCGTACGCCGAAGATCAACAAGAGCAACAGCCGCGACCACTGGCCGCGCGCCAACTTTGCCTTCCTCGCCGGTGGCGGCATGAACCACGGCCAGATCATTGGCTCCACTGACAAGCACGGTAACGAGCCTGTTGATCGTCCGGTGAAATTTCAGGAAGTCTTTGCCACGCTCTACAATAGCCTTGGCATCGACACCGCTACGGCAACCGTGCTCGATCCGCAGGGTCGCCCGCATTACCTCGTGGACAGCGACATCAAGCCGTTGCCGGAGTTGATCGGCTAGGTCTGTTTCTCACCGCAGAGATTTAGAGAGCGAAGAGGAATTTTTCTCTGTGTCCTCTGGGCCTCTATGGTTAAATTCCATCCATGCGAATTCCTCTTTGCGTTATGGCTGTGGGCGCTGCCGTCCTCATTGGATGCCAATCCTCCCCGTCCGTGCCGGCCAATGCTGTGCATGTGTTTATCCTGGCCGGCCAATCGAATATGGAGGGACAGGGCGTGGTGGATATGGATCACCCGCGCCATTACAACGGCGGTAAAGGTAATCTGCTCCAGTCGATGGTGGCCACGCCGGAACGGTATGCGCACCTGAAGGATGCTGAGGGCAATTGGGTGGTGCGCGATGATGTGCACGTGCGGTTTCGTAACCGGCAGGGCGTGATGGCGGGCGGCTTGACGATCGGCTACACCGGATATGGCTCGATGGACAGCCGGCATCATATCGGGCCGGAACTGCAGATCGGCCATCGGTTGGGCGATGCGCTTGAGGCGCCAGTGTTACTGGTGAAAACGGCGTGGGGCGGTAAGAGTTTGTTCAAGAATTTCAGGCCGCCCAGTGCTGGCGGGGAGACGGGCGAGTTTTATACCAAGATGCTGGCGGAGGTAAACGAAGCGCTAGATGCAGTGCCGGAAGAGTTTCCTCAACTCGCCGGTCGCCCGCTGGTGGTACGCGGCTTTGTGTGGTTTCAGGGTTGGAACGACATGTACGATGAGGATGCCCGCGCGCAATACGAGGACAACCTCGTGCATCTCATCGGGGATGTGCGCGCGGAATACAACACGCCGCGTCTGCCAGTGATCATTGGTGAGCTTGGCAACGGCGGTCCGGAAGCGACCGACAAGATGCTCGCCATTCGCACCGCGCAACAGGCGGCAGCGACGCGGCCGGAGCTCCAGGGAAACGTGAAGTTCATCTCCACCACCGCGTTTGCCCGGCCAAAGGATGAATCACCCAATGTCGGCCACGGCCATCATTGGTTTGGAAATGCGGAGAGTTATTTTCTGATCGGAGATGCGCTGGGGCAGGGCATGGTGGACCTACTGCAGCCTTGAGGCTCATCCAACTTCCGGCGCGGCATAGGCCTTACGGTTGGCGTGAAACTCGCGGGCCAGAGCGCAGTCGTCGGCGAGGAGTTCATCCAGTTTATTGAGAATCGCCGTGTTGTCGCGGGCCTTGTGTTGGGCGAGGGCGGTGCGGTATTCGGGCAGGCGATAGAGGAAATCCCCCACGGCTTCCCGCGTGGGTTCTGACGCGTTCTTGCCGAGCCCCATTTGCTCCAGGCAATGGCCGTTAAGCTGTTGTTCGAACTGGCCAGCCATCGGCAGGGCGAGCATGGGTTTCTTGAGCCAAAGCGCCTCGCTCATCAGGGTAAACCCGGCCGTGGCCATCACGGCTTTGCTGGAGGCAAGATCGTTCATGAACCCCTCCTTGCTGAATGGCCTGTAATGTAGATTACCGTCCTGCGCCTCTCGGTCGTAGCCGTACACGCGAAAGGTTTCGTTGGGGAATTGTTTGAGCTGCTCAATGAAATCGTCGAAGCCAAAGCTGAGGTACACAAGGATGTGATCGCCCTCGGTGGGTTGGATTGCGAGCACTTCATCGCGTAGGATAGGCGGGAAGAAAAGCGTGCGGCGGTTGGTGGCCGCCGCCTCATAAAAGGTGATTACCAGCGACACATCCGGCCGCGGCACCATCGCGCGGATCACGCCCTTGGTTAGGCGTCGGTCGGTGTTCAGGTGGGTCGGGCCGTCGTATTGCATGTAGCGCATGCGATGTTGGTTATCGATGGTAATCAGCGGCAGATCGTTAGTGTAGGCGAGATAAGCGGTCATCGGCTCGAAATCTGTGATCACCACGTCCGGCTGGAATTCCTCGAACAACGATTTCTTTAACCGGCGAAACGTCTTCAGTCCGGCGCTCAGTTTACCTAAATTGGTGGCCAGTGTTTTGGATTTGGATACCTTGTTATTTTCATTCGCAATCGAGAGGCCCTCGATCTCGAGGACGTCAAACTCCTCCTTGAGATTGCGATAGCCGCGATCATAGCTAGCTAGCTTGACCTCGTGCCCCTGCGCCACCAGATGCCGCGCCATTTGCTGGGAACGGGACGAATGCCCCGAACCTTCGCCGGACAACCCATAAACAATCCGCGCCATGCCTCAGTGTGGCCTGCCGATGGCGCGCGGTCAAAAGTCATTTGTGTGACAAGCCGCCGTGAATCCGCCATACTCGCGGGCTCATGAAAATGTTTCTCCAAGGTCAATGGCAGGAACGCGGGACGGTCGCTGATGTGATTCATCCCTACGATGGCGCCGTGCTCGATACAGTGCCCGTGGGGGCTCCGGCGGATATCTCAGCGGCCCTGAACGGCCTGGAACAGGGCGCGGCGGTCATGCGCGCGTTGCCGACCCATCGTCGGGTGGAGATCCTCCGGCGCACCGCCCAACTCATGGCTGAACAACAAGAGAACCTCGCCCGCCTAATCAGCCGCGAGGAAGGCAAGGTGCTGGCCGAGGGCCGCATTGAGGCTGGGCGCGCGATGGAGGCCCTCGATTTATCCGCCGATGCCGCGCGCGATTTGCATGGCGAAACCGTGCCGTTGGATGCCACCCCCGGCGGCGTCGGTAAACTGGGATTTACCCTGCGCGTGCCGTGCGGCATTGTGGCGGCGATTACGCCCTTCAACTTTCCGCTCAACCTCGTGGCGCACAAAATCGGGCCGGCCATTGCCGGCGGCAACGCCGTGCTCCTCAAACCCGCCAGCGATACTCCGCTCTCGGCACTGAAACTCGTGGAGCTGTTGCTCGAGGCGGGGTTGCCTGAGGAAGCCATCGCTTGTGTCACCGGCCCCGGCGGCGAACTGGGCGAGGCGATCTGTGCCGATGCGCGCGTGCGCAAAATCAGTTTCACTGGCAGCGCCGAGGTGGGCGAGGCCATTACGCGCGCGGCCGGGCTCAAGCGCGTGACCATGGAGCTTGGCTCCAATAGCCCGGTGATCGTACTGGACGACGCCGATGTGGCAAAGGTCGCCCGGACGCTGGCTGTGACCGGCTATGCGAATGCCGGTCAGGTGTGCATCTCCAGTCAGCGCGTGATCGCTACGCCGGGGGCGCATTCGGATTTGCTGGATGCCCTGCGCACGGAGGTTCAGCAACTGGTAGCCGGCGATCCGCTGGCCGAGGGCACGCAGGTGGGGCCGCTGATCCGCGAGCGGGATGCGGCCCGCGTGGAGACTTGGCTGGGCGAGGCGGTGACGCAGGGTGCGGAACTGTTGTGCGGTGGCTCGCGCGAAGGCGCCGTGGTGCAGCCGGCATTGCTGGCGAATGTGGCGCCGGAAATGAAATTGAGCTGTGAGGAATTATTCGGGCCGGCTCTGGGCGTGACGCGGGCACCGGATGTGGAGTCCGCTATTGCTCTGGCGAACGAAACACGATTCGGCCTGAGCGCAGCGGTGTTTACTCAGGATATCGACCGCGCTATGCGGTTTGCGCGCGAGGTGGATAGCGGCAATCTACACATCAACTTCGGCACCGCTTGGCGCGCGGAGATCATGCCCTACGGCGGCCTTAAGGACAGCGGCTTTGGCAAGGAAGGCCCCCGCTATGCCGTGCAGGAAATGACCGAAAGCAAGATGGTGGTCATCCACGGATGAGCGCCCCTGTAACAATTTGCCTCGACCCAGCGTATTGATACGACACACGATCTCCGCATGGAATCCCCGCCCATTCTGAAAAAGAAACGGTATCACGACCTCGACGCCCTGCGCGCGACGGCGATGTTGCTGGGCATTTTGTTGCACGGCGTGATCTCGTTTATGGGCGAAAAATACTGGCCGATTCAGGACACCCAATCGCCCTACTGGGAGGTGCCGGCCGAAATCCATGAGGTCGGAGCCGCAATCGGCATGGAATTGCCAGGAGAATTTAGTCCATACAAATTTGTCTTCATGCAGGCCATCCACGGCTTTCGCATGCCGTTGTTCTTCGTGGTAAGCGGTTTCTTCGCCGCCATGCTGTGGCGCCAACGTGGCATGAAAGAAATGCTCAAGCACCGTGCAAAACGGATTTTGCTGCCGTTGTTTACGCTGGGAGCTGTGATGATCATTGCCACGTGGATTGCAATGATCACCGGTGGATTGCTGGCCAACATGGGGGGGGAGACTAACAATGGAAACCCATCTGATCTGTGGAGTTCAGCGGAACAAGGGGATGTGGAGGGTATTTACCGAGCATTGAAATCCGGAACCGATATCAATGCGAAAAACAAGGAAGGCCAATCGGCTCTGAGCTTGGCAGTGTTTTGGCGGCAGAAAGATGCGGTAAAGGCACTACTGGAGAAAGAAGCTGACATCAATTCTTCCAATGGTTCGGATCAGAATACGCCGCTGCACATGGCGACTTTCGTGGCGGATGCGGAGTTGGTGGAGCTGCTTCTGGAATACGGGGCGAATCCCCTCGCCAAAAATACTCGCAACGAAACGCCTCTCGCGGTTGTGAGGGGAGAATGGAGCAGCGAGTTGGAAGGGGTGTATAAATTTATTGGCGGTCTCACTAAGCGGGAATTTGATATGGAACGGATCAAACGGGAACGTCTCCGGGTGCGCGAGATACTGGTTAATGACCAAAGGGTAATCAGGCAAGAAGACACGGCATCAACCGAGCCAGAGCGGACTGAGAAGAAGGAATTTCCCGGTGGTGAACAATTCAGGCAGTACTACGAAAAATTGCCTGATTGGGCCAAGCCGATCTCCTGGATCGTTGGCGGGGTGATTGGAGTAATCTGGGCGGGTTCCATGGTGCCGGCTTTCCACCATTTGTGGTTTTTGTTCTATCTGATGATCATAATTCTCCTATTCGCACTAGTGATGTGGATTGCAAAGAAATGGAAGTTCCGAACCTGGGCCGATTGGACGATCAAGATGCCGCTGTGTTTACTCTGGTTATTTCCGCTCACATTTATCGTGCAGGTTACTATGTGGCAATCGTTCGGACCGGACACGCATACTGGACCAATTCCATGGCCCCCAAAGGTATTGTACTATGCTATCTTCTTTGGGTTCGGCGCCTTGTGCCATGGCCGGGATGTCTTCGAGGAGCAATTGGGAAAATACTGGTGGTTGAGCTTTTTGATCGCCGTGCCGGTCCTGCTGATGGGCGTCGGTTTTTTGGAAACACGCAATGTTCAACTGGGCACGCAATTATCTCAGGGAAATTTTAAGCCCATTGTCATCAGTCATTTGATTGCGAGTGCGTGTATAGTGCTGTATTGCTGGCTGGTGATCTTTGGGTTCATCGGGGTGTTCCGGCAATTTTTCTCCGGTGAAAACAAAACGATCCGGTACCTGTCGGATTCGTCCTACTGGCTCTACGTGGCGCATATGCCGCTGATGATGTTTCTGCAGGGGCTGGTGGCACCGTGGGCGATGCCGAGTCTGGTGAAATTCCTGTTGGTGTGCGGCGTGACGGTGGGTCTGCTATTGCTCATGTACGAGTATGTGATCCGGTACACGTTCGTCGGCACGATGCTCAACGGCAAACGTACACGCGAACCGGCGGCTTCCTAGATTGCTTGCCTCTCCTGAGAGCACGCGGCACCCTGCGGCATGCATCGTCTATTTTACTTTCTGGCCGTGATGGCATTTGCCGCGTTGGGCGCAGAAGAGTCCAAGGAAAAACCCAATCCACTCTTGTCGCTCGACCGGCTTTACGGGAAACCCGAGTTCAGCGCCAAAAGCTACGGCGTCAAGTGGTTGGAGGCAGGGCAGGGATATGTGCGGCTGGAGAAATCCAAGGCGACAAAGGAGGCGCGGGATATTGTGCGGGTGGATCCGGCGTCGGGGAAGCGAGAGATTTTGGTTGCGGCCAAGGCACTGATTCCAGAGGGGAAAAAGAAGCCGCTGGCGGTGAGTGGGTATACATTTACAAAGGATTTGGCGAAGGTGCTCATTTACACCAACACACGCCGCGTATGGCGGGTGCATTCGCGCGGGGATTACTGGGTGCTCGACCGGGCCAGCGGCAAGTTGCATCAGCTCGGCGGCAAGGAGGCGCCGGAGGCGACGTTGATGTTTGCCAAGTTCTCGCCGGCGGACAGCAATCGCGTGGCGTATGTGCGAAACAAGAATGTGTATGTGGAGGATTTGGCGACCGGCCGGATTGAGGTGTTGACCAAGCGTTCTCGCGACACGGTGATTAACGGAACGTTCGATTGGGTTTATGAGGAGGAACTGGGTTTACGCGACGGATTCCGTTGGAGTCCTGACGGCAAACGGATCGCCTACTGGCAGATGGATGAAGAGGGCGTGAAGGAGATGCACATGATCAACAATGTGCCGGGCAATTATCCGCAGGTGGTGACTTTTCGATATCCGAAGGTTGGTGAAACCAATGCGCGCGCGCGGGTGGGCGTGGTGTCTGCGGACGGCGGCGAGACGACCTGGGTGCGGGTGGAGGGAGATCCGCGCAATCATTACATCGCTCGCATGGATTGGGCGGATAACTCAAAGGAGCTGTTGCTGCAACGGCTGAACCGATTGCAAAACCGCAACGCGGTGATGATCGCTGATGCCGCCACGGGCAAGGCGCGCACGGTTTATACGGACCGCGATGAGGCGTGGATCGAGGTGCGTTTTGGCTTCACGGATTGGGTAGAGGATCAGTTCACCTACGTGAGCGAACGCGCGGGGTGGCGGCAGTTGTATCTCGTGTCCCGAGCGGGCGAGGCGAAGAAAGTGACGCGGGGGAACTTCGATATCATTCGCATGCTGAAGCTCGATGCGGCGAACGGGATCGCCTATTTTACCGCGTCCCCCAAGAACGCCACCGAGCGGTATCTCTATCGGATTAATCTGGACGGCACGGGGTTAAAACGGTTGTCGCCGGCCAAGCAGCGTGGCTCGCACAGTTACAGTATTTCGTCCGATGCGAAATGGGCGGTTCATACGTTTTCCAGCATTCATTCCCCGCCAGTCACACAATTGATCAAGCTGTCCACCCACGAACCCGTGCGCACGCTGGAAGACAACGTCGCCTTACGCAAGAAAGTAGCTGCCTTGGCGCAACCGAAGCGGGAGTTTTTCCAGATCGATATCGGCGACGGCGTGAAGGTGGACGCGTATGCGGTGTTGCCGCCGAATCTGGATTGTTCCAAAAAATATCCGCTCTTCCTTTACGTGTACGGCGAGCCGGCGGGGCAGACGACTGTAAACCGTTGGTCCGGCCCGGGCGGCATTTGGCACTGGATGTTGGCGCAGCAGGGTTACGTGGTGATGAGTATCGACAACCGCGGCACCACCGCGCCACGAGGCAACGCCTGGCGCAAGAGCATTTACCGACAGGTCGGCATCCTCGCTTCCAAGGATCAGGCGGCCGCCGTACGGCAGGTGTTGAAAGATCGGCCCTACCTTGATGCCGATCGCGTGGGCGTTTGGGGCTGGAGCGGGGGTGGTTCAATGACCCTCAATGCGCTCTTCCGGTATCCCGAGCTGTATCACGCGGGCATCTCCATTGCGCCTGTGCCAAATCAGCTGCTCTACGACACCATTTATCAGGAACGCTACATGGGCCTGCCGGACGATAACAAGGAGGGCTATAAAAACGGCTCGCCGATTACGTTCGCCAAAAATCTGAAAGGCAAGCTTCAGCTCATCCATGGCACGGCGGATGACAACGTGCATTATCAGGGTATGGCCAAGCTCGTCGACACGTTGGTGGCGCACAACAAGCCATTCGAGATGCTGGCCTACCCGAATCGGTCCCACTCTATACGCGAAGGCAAAGGCACGACGCTGCATTTGCGCACGGCGATGACGGAATTTTTACGACGCAACCTGCCGCCGGGGCCGCGTTGACATTTGCTTGGCAGCCGACTGGACGACTGCTAGTTTCGCGTTCCACTTGATTGATTCATGAAAAAACTGATTTTTCTCCTCACCCTATTGGTGTCGCTGAATGTTTCCGCCAAGGATAAGCGCCCGAACATTCTGTTTGTGTTCAGTGATGACCACGCCACGCACGCCATTGGCGCGTACAATGGCTGGTTGAAGGCAGTGAATCCCACGCCGGAAATCGACAAGCTGGCTAAGGACGGCATGTTGTTCGAGAAAAGTTTTTGTTCCAACTCCATTTGCGGTCCGAGCCGCGCGGTGATCATGAGCGGCAAGCACAGCCACAAGAATGGGTTCATGAATAACGGCAACACCTTTAACTGGAACCAGCAGATCTTCCCGAAGCTGCTCCAGAAGGTCGGCTATCAAACGGCCATTTATGGCAAGAGCCATCTTAAGGGCAATCCGCAGGGGTTCGATGATTGGAAGGTGCTGCCGGGGCAGGGGCTGTACTACAATCCGGATTTCTTTACGCCCGAGGGCAAGGTGCGCATCGACGGCCACGCGACGGATGTGGTGACGGATCTCGCGGTGGATTGGCTGAAGAAAAAGCGGTCCGACGACAAGCCCTTCATGCTCATGGTGCAGCACAAGGCGCCGCACCGCGCCTGGATGCCGGCATTGCGCCATCTGAAGCTCTATAACGACATCGACATTCCCGAGCCCGACACGCTCTTTGACAACTATAAGGACAACGCCCCTGGCGCCCGACATCAGGAGATGGAGATTGATCGGCACATGGATCCGAACTATGACCTGTTTGTAGATCTCACCGCCGACTTTGCCGGCACGCCGATTCAAAAGCGGCAAGACCGCTCCGCGCGTGGCAACATGACCCGGATGAACGAGGCGCAAATGAAAGCGTGGCGCGCCCATTACGGCCCGCGCGATGAGGCCTTCCACAAAGCGAATCTTAAGGGTAAAGATTTGGTCCGTTGGAAATTCCAGCGTTACGCGAAAAACTATCTGCGCTGCGTTAAGGGTGTGGACGAAAGCGTCGGCCGCCTGCGCGCCACGCTCAAGGAGCTGGACCTCGACGACAACACTGTCGTCATTTATAGCTCCGATCAGGGCTTCTACATTGGCGACCACGGCTGGTACGACAAACGCTGGATGTACGAGGAATCACTGAAGATGCCCTTCATCGTTAGCTGGCCGGGCGTCACCAAATCGGGTTCACGGGATCATCATCTCATCCAGAACATCGACTATGCCGAGACGTTTCTCGAGATTGCCGGCGCAAAGATTCCCGGCGACATGCAGGGCCGTTCCCTCGTGCCGCTGCTCAAGGGCCAGAGCCCCAAGAACTGGCGCACCAGCATTTACTATCACTACTACGAATACCCCAGCTTCCACATGGTGCCTCGACACTACGGCATCCGCACCGAGCGTTACAAGTTGATGCACTTCTACCGCTTCGGGAACGAGTGGGAAATGTACGATCTGCAGAAGGATCCCGATGAGCTGACCAACCTGTATGGTCAACTCGGCCAGGCCAAGCTCACCGCCGATCTCAAGAAACAACTCTACGCCCTTCAGAAACACTACGGCGACGAAAGCGACCTGAGCGAGATGCCCAAGGAGTGGAAAGACAAGGTCCGGCCGGGTACGGCGCAAAAATAAGCGGTCAGCTCACGCCGTTCACTACATTATCTAGGCGCTTGCCTTGGATCGCCTCCTTGGCGATGCGGGCGGAGGTGGTGCGCATCTCGATCATCCCTTCGCGACTGCAAAATGCCGCGTGACAGGTGGCAATGAGATTCGGCGTGCTGGCTTCGGTTTGGGTCTTGAGCGGTTCATCCTCAATCACATCCAGCCCCGCGCCGGCAATCGTACCCTTCTTTAACGCCGCCAGCACCGCCTTTTTTTTCACGATTCCCCCACGCGCGGTGTTCACGAGATAGGCGGTGGGTTTCATCTGGGTCAGCTCCGGTTCAGCAATCAGATAATGCGTCTCGTCATTGAGCGGGCAGTGGATGGACACAACATCGGATTGCTTCAGCAGCTTAGCCAACGAATCCATGCGCTCGATGCCGAGTGCCTTGTGGACGCCGTTGGGCAGGTGCGGATCAAAAAATACCACGTGAAAGCCCAGCGCTTTGGCGCGCAACGCCGCCGCCGTGCCGATGCGCCCGAGCCCAATCACGCCAAAGGTCAGCGTGCTGGTGCGGCGCAGCTTATCCTTGGCCACCAGCTTCCATCCCGGCCGCTTGGCCTCGGCATCTAACGGAAAAAGCTGGCGCGTGAGCGCCAGCGATAAAGCGATGGCATGATCGGCTACTTCCTCCGTGCCATAGTCGGGCACATTACATACGGGAATTTCGCGCGCTGCCGCCGCGGTGATGTCGACGGAATCAAATCCCACACCATTGCGGATCAGGGCTCGACAACGTTTCAGTCGGTCCAGTGTACGTTCGGTGATCAGCGTGTTCTGCCAGACAATCAGCGCGTCGGCACCCAGTATTTCCGGCGTGAAATCCGCTTCGGTATCGATCAGGTAATACTTCGTGCGCACGCCCTTGCCGAGCACCTTGGCTTCGAGATCCACGCCACAGTTGCTGGCGGGCGCGGTTTTCCAGTCGAGCACCGCCACCAGCGGTTTGCGTTTGGCGGCCTGCATTATTTGCCTTTGCGCAGCTCAATCATCGTCTTGCCGAATGCCCGGCCGATGCGGGTGAAGGTAATTGTACTTCCGAGATAATGATAGGGGCGATCGGAGCCAATGCGTTTCCACGCCTCGAAATTATCTCGCCATGTAGGGTAGGCGGCATCCGCTTTTTTATCCCAATAGATATCAGTGGGAATGGCTTTCACGTTACCCTCGAAATCGGCGATCTTGTTCATCGAGTATTGCGCGGCTTTCACAACGGCCATATTGCCCTGAGCTTCCTTGAAGCCGTTCTGCCCCATGAGTCCAATCACCACTGGTAAGTTGGGAGCCTTGAGATCCTTACGGACGTCGCGGATAAGGTTCTCCATGTTTTTTGCGTACTGCTGTGGAAATGGGCCGTACATATCATTCCAACCTTGAAACCAAACAAATCCTGCCAGTTCATAACCGCGTCCGTCATAATTTGGGAAGCGCTGTTTGAGCTCCTTAAGATTTACAGTAATCTCTTCCATCATTAGGCGATAGAAATGGCCGTGGCTTTCGATGACTTGCTTGCGGTAATCCTCGCCTTTTTCCTTGAGGATAGAGTCTTTAGTGATTTTAAGCTGCGCCTCGATTTCCTGACGGGTGATCTTGGGATTATCTTTTTTCGCTTTGTTCATAGCGTTCCGCACTAGATTATTATAATCGCGATTGACCATGCTTTCGACAAACTCATTGAGTTCCTCTTTGCCCGGCAAACCAGAACTGGGCGGTCGGAAATCGCGTCCAATGCTTTTACCACCCCACGCGGTCTTAATAATTAGAACCGGCTCCTCGTAGTGATTGCCTACCACATGGCCAAACTCTAGTTCCGGACCAATCTTACCCGGTGAACCAAAGCCCACCGTTAACCGCCCGCGTCGGTTCAGAAAATTAATCCAAACATCTTCTCGTTCGATGTATTTTCCGTTTTTATGAAAGTGCGCAAAAAACTCTTTCGTCTCCGGTGCTTTGATCTGGTGGTTTAGCAACGGATCAATGCCGCCTTTACCTTCCATGTTTGATTGCCCTGCAAGAATGAAGACCTTAACGGGTTTCTTGTTTGCTGCTTGGGAGCTTATGGCGGTCAATAGTATGAGTGAGAGAAGGATGTTTTTCATAAAATCAAATTAAGCCAGTAAATCTTTGATTACGTGGCCATGGACATTGGTAAGCCGACGTTCGATCCCGTTGTGGTAGAAGGTGAGGCGTTCGTGATCCATCCCGAGGAGGTGTAGGACAGTGGCGTGAAAGTCGTACCAGTGTACGCGTTGATCAACGGTCTTCCAGCCGATTTCGTCGGTGTTACCGTAACTGATGCCTCCTTTTACGCCACCACCGGCCATCCAGAGACTGAACCCATACATGTTATGATCGCGGCCGGTACCGAGTTTGTTGCCGTCGGTTTGGGTAAAGGGCGTCCGACCAAATTCACTAGTGAATAGGATAAGGGTGTCCTCAAGCATTCCGCGGGCCTTTAGATCCTTGATTAAGGCGGCGACCGGCTGGTCTATTCGGGTGGCTTCCCGGTTATGGTTGCGGCGCATATCCTCGTGTCCATCCCAGTTGATGCGTGGAGAACCAAAGGATCCGCCTGAGATGAGCTGTACAAAGCGTACACCTTTTTCGAGCAACCGCCGAGTCATCAGGCAATTGCGACCAAAGTCTTTGGTTTCGTCTTTATTAAGGCCGTAGTTGTTACGGGTGGCTGCGCTTTCACGGTTCAGGTCGGCGATTTCAGGAATGGTCAGTTGCATGCGGGCAGCCAGTTCATGGCTTTTCATACGGGCAATAAGTGCGTCTTCAGTACCGAAATTTTCCTGATCATCGGCATTTAAGGCCGCTAACAACTTGCGGCTGGCTGCTTCGGTGCCTGGGGCGATTGGCTGGGCCGGCTTGAGGTCGGGAATAATAGTTTCTCCATTGCCAAAGGCCACCCCTTGATGTGCGGAGGATAGGAAGCCATTGGACCAGTTGATGGTTCCACCGGCAGGGTAGCCGCGAGTATCGGGTAACACCACATAAGTGGGTAGGTTTTCTGTCTCGGCACCTAGCCCATAGGAAACCCATGAGCCCATTACAGGAAAGCCGTTTAACTGAAACCCTGTGAGTTCCTCAAAAGTCGCTGGGGTGTGATTAGCCGAAGTGCCAACCATGGATCGAACAACGGCTAATTCATCGGCACAGGTAGCAATGTGTGGGAACAGATCTGAAATCCATAAACCGCTCTGTCCGTGTTGACGAAATTCCCAGTCGTTCTTCCGGATAAGCCCAATTCGATTGAAGAACGTGGCGGGCCGTTCCGTGTACTGAAGCGGTTTGCCATGTGCTTTGGCGAGGTCCGGTTTGTAGTCAAATGAATCGAGATGGCTAAGCCCGCCCATCAACACTACATGCACCACTCGTTTAGCTTTGGCAGGGAAATGGTTGACCGTTTGCGGGGTCGCCTGCACAAGGTTTGTGAGCGCCGCCCCTGTAAGGCCCCAAGTAGACCATTCCAGCATCTCTCGCCTAGAAAGGGAATGAGGGAGAGACACTTTCATCGCATCTATTGGATGCGGGTACTTATCCGCAGCAAGACCCTGTAGCTGTCGAGCAGCAACTGCTGCTTCCAGAAGCTCCGCCTTTGGGTGAGACTGAAATCCCCCCCGAAATGACCCGGCGCACGGGCTGACCTGTTTGAGGATGCTCCGTTAGAGGAGCATCTTTCATCCACTGCCAATATTCAAAACGGGTTGGCTTATCAGACGCACGTCGAGGAACTGTTTCGTAGACGTAGGTTGGCACGAGAGACGTAATATTAGTTGGTTTTGGTTTCTTCTTCGCTGACTTCTTTCGAATCACTCTCATTACCTGCTTCAACTGAATCATCTTTTATCTCAGACTCTTCCAAACCATCTTTTTCAGCGGAGTCCTCTGAAGCGCCTTCCTCAGTCGTGTCAGCTGCAGTAGCTTCCTCACCAGCTTCTTTTGTTTCGGGTTCTTTGTTTACTAATTCAGTGCCACTTTCGCAGTGCTCACATTTTTCGCACTCACCGGCTGCTTTATCAAACTCTCCACCAACCTGACTAACGAGTGCTTCGCTGCATGCGGTAAATAGCGCGACCGCGATAATAACTACACCCAAGGATTTTGCTGTATGTAACATCATGGGCAAATCGTCTCACAAACCTGAAAAATCGCAACTAATCAATCGCACCAAAATTTGACCAGAAAGAATATCCAGAGATTCGAGAGAGCGAAACAGCCAGGGGGCAGTTTTATCTTACGTATAAAAACGCATTGGTATTCAGTAGAACTCGGCAATAAGCCGCCATTCCGTGCTTTTTTACAAAAGCTTCAGCCAATGTAAATTGGTTGGGTGCCAGTGCACGACTTAGCGTAAGCTCGTGGGCCAATCGTAGTTGGGAAGTAATATCATCACCGGTCTGATTGGCTAGTCGCTCGGCAAATAGTGCTGATTGGCTGAGCACAAAGCGATTATTCATCAGGGCAAGTGATTGCAGTGGAGTAGTGGTGGAGGCGCGGTTGGGGGCAAGAGCCGAGGAATCGGGGCAGTCAAAGGTGTCCAGTAGATTACGTTGTGCTCCACGCGGGCTAAAACGGTAGATGGTGCGGCGAAACTGCTCTGGTTTATCCTGTGCGATGATATCGTAAAAGTTACTTCCTTTAAATTGATAAGCGCGTACATCACGATAGCCGATACCACCAAGCTGACGGTCGAGTTTGCCAGAGGCGACTAGCATAGTATCGCGCATTTCTTCGGCGGTCATACGACGCGGACTCATTCTCCAGAGCAGCCGGTTGTCAGCATCTACTCTCATAGCGGCGGGCAGGGGTTGCGAGTTCTGTTTATAGGTTGCCGAGGTAACGATGTAGCGGTGGAGCGCTTTGATGCTCCATTTTTTTTGCGCAAAATATGTGGCCAAGTGATCGAGCAGGGCGGGGTGTGAAGGAGCGGTGCCGCTATATCCAAAGTCATTGGGTGTATTTACCAGCCCTGCACCAAAATGGTAATGCCAAATGCGATTGGCCATCACGCGAGCAAAGAGAGGGTTATCCGGATGAGTAATCCATTCTGCAAGTTTAGCGCGGCGCTGGGCATCCGGTGCGTTATCGGCCAATCCAAAGTTCGCATTAATGGTTTTTAATGCAGGCAGGCCAGCTGGCGCTACAGGGCCAATGGGATTGCGTACGTTACCGCGATTCAGGACTTGCGTTACTCCAGGGTTACGCGCGAGGACCGTATACACCTTGCCTGCCTGTGGACCTTTGGCTAGTAGGGCGCTGATATCCTTTCGCACGCCTACTAATTGGCGGGTGGCTTGTCGGCGTGTTTCAAGCTGATCGGGTGTGAGGGCTTCGGTGAGTTGTGCCTTTGTGATGGTAATGGTGCCTAAGCCGGCTGAAGCGGTCACTTCGTTCGCATTGAGGGCGCGGTTGTAAAAACGGGCGCCCGTGATCGTGCCGGTGAGCATACGGTTGCTACCTAGGGCGGTGCCATGGCGGATGCCAAAGGCAAAATGGGCATCATTTGCAGGGTAACGATGAAAGCCGGTTGTGTATGTTTTACCGTAAAGTTTTCCATTGCGGTAGCCGGTAATGGAGCCATCGGCACGGTAGACGGTGGCGAAGTGGACTACTTGCTGTTCGGCTTCGGTCTCCTCAGTACCGCCAAAGGATTTTGTGCGCACAAACCCATTACTGCCGGCCATCCAACGCTTTGCCTCGCGCTCTCCGTACACGATAGAATCGAACACGCCACCCGAATTATTTTGTAGCGTGATAGCGCCTCCTCCACGCTGTTTAAGGTCTTTCAACTTTACCCAAACCTCTAGCGTTTTCTCAGCCACGGCGTAGGGAAGGGGTGCGGTGACGGCCCAGCCTTTGCCGTTGAGCACCAATCCCTCGGGCGTTTGCTTGGCCGTCCCCTTTAAAGTGACGGGGAGTTTGTCCTGGGCATCTGCCAGATCATCGGTGAAATTCCACGCCGCAGTTGGTTGGGGTGGGGTATTCTTCTGCTCGGATTTATCGGCTTCTTTGAGTAGTCGTTCACGCACAGGTTTCTCAACTGCAGCGATCTCCTTCAGCCAGACGTTCTCCTGTTCGCGTAGTTTTTTTAATGCGGCAACACCGTCTCCTCGCGTCAGTCCTTTTAACTCCCGGTCTCCTGGGTTTACTCCGGCTAAGGCAGCGGCCAAGGCGTAGTAATCCTGTTGTGAAATGGGGTCAAACTTATGGTCGTGACAGCGTGCGCAGTTGACAGTTAACCCGAGGAAAGTCTGGCCAACCATGCCGACGAGATCCTCTATCTCATCCTGGCGCATGGTTTTGCGCATGGTATCATTATTGGGGCGGGTGGTATTGTGTGGTCCGGTGACCAGGCAGGCAACGGCGATCAGTCCGTCGGCCAAGCCGGGTGCAATCACATCTCCGGCAATTTGCATTTGCACAAATCTATCGTAGGGCAGGTCGTCATTCAGTGCACGGATCACCCAATTACGATAAGGCCAGGAATTGTTGCGTGGCTGGTTATATTCAAAGCCGTGGCTCTCGCCATAGTGTACTACATCCAGCCAATGTCGTGCCCAGCGTTCGCCGTAATGTGGGGAAGCGAGGAGTCGGTTGACCACTTTTTCATAGGCATCGGGAGTTTGGTCCTCGACGTAGGCTTTCACTTCAGTCGGTGAGGGAGGGAGACCGGTGAGGTCATAACTTAGTCGGCGGATCAAAGTTCGCCGGTCGGCTTGTGATGAGGGTGTTAGTTGGTTTTCTTTAAGCTTAGCCAACACAAAAGCATCGATGGAATTATGAACCCATTTTTGGTTTGCTGATTGCGGGACTAGTGGCTTTTGAATGGCTTGAAGCGACCACCAATTTTCATCGGCTTTGTCTGCACCCCATGAAGGACTGACGAACAACAAGCCTACTGCAAACAGTATCTTAAGCAATGATGTCTTTGATAACTTCGCCATGGACGTCGGTGAGCCGCATGTCGCGGCTGCTGAAGCGGATGGTGAGCTTGGTGTGATCCATGCCCAGCAGGTGCAGCATGGTGGCGTGCAGGTCGTGGATCTCGAGGCGTTTATCGACAGCCTTGTAGCCGTACTCGTCGGTGCCGCCGTAGACGGTGCCTCCTTTTACACCGCCGCCGGCCATCCAGAGGCTGAAGCCGAAGGGGTTATGATCGCGGCCATTGTTGCCTTGCGCAAACGGCGTGCGGCCGAATTCGCCCATCCAGACAAGCAACGTACTGTCGAGCAGACCGCGGGTTTCGAGGTCGGCCAAAAGCGCGGCGATGGGTTGGTCGACGGACTTGGCATTTTTTTCGTGGCCGTCCTTGAGCCCGCCGTGTTGATCCCAGCGATCGCCATTGCCACCGGGGCAGGTGAGTTGAATGAACCGCACGCCGCGCTCCACCAGCCGGCGGGCGATGAGGCAGTTACGGCCGAATGTGCCGGTGTTGCGGAATTCCGCGTCGAGGCCGTAATTCTTTTTGGTTTGCTCGGTCTCGCCCTTGAGATCCATCAGCTCCGGCACGGCCGCCTGCATGCGGAAGGCCAGTTCTTGATTTGCGATGGCCGATTCGATTTGGTCCAGATGTCCCATGCGATCGATTACGCCGGTGTCGAGTTTGCGAATAAGGTCCAGCTTGTTTTGCTGCAGCGCGGGAGTAGCCTCGGTGCGGCCGATGTTGGCGATTGGTTTGTCGCCATACTTGAATACGCTGCCCTGGTAGGCCGCGGGCAGAAAGCCGTTGGAAAAACAACCGAGCCCGCCCGGCGGTATGAGGCCGCCATTGAGCACGATGAAGCCCGGCAGATTTTGGTTGGCCGTGCCCAGGCCGTAGTTGAACCACGAGCCCATGCTCGGTCGGCCCACTTGGCCAAAGCCGGTGTGCAGAAAATAATTTGCATTGGTATGTTCGGAGAACGCGGAAGTCATCGAGCGGATCACGCATAGTTTATCGGCGTGCCGGGCCACGTGCGGGAAGAGATCGCTGATCGGAATACCCGCCTGACCGTAATGCTGAAACTGCCACGGACTGGCGAGCGTTTTGCCGCGGCTGTTAAATTGCGTGGCCTCCATCTTCAGCCCGAACGGCTGGCCGTGCTCCTTCGTGAGCCGGGGTTTGGGATCGAAGGTATCCACCGAGGACGGGCCACCATCCATGTACAGAAAAATGATGCTCTTGGCCTTGGGCGTGAAGTGGGGCTGCTTGGGCGCGAGCGAATTCACCGCCTTGCCCCGCGCTTCCTCCGTCAATAACGAAGCCAAGGCTACTCCGCCAAAGCCATTGGCGCAACGCGCCAGCATATCCCGCCGAGTAAGCGGCGACTGAGAAAATTGACCGCAATGATGCACGGAGGAATTGTATAGGACTGGTTAGATGGCGCAACGCTGAAAGCTTGCCAGCGGCGCGGCTGCGGCGTATCAGCAGGGATGCGTTTTGCGGGGTACATTTTGGGCATCGGCCTGCTGTTGGGGTGTCTGCAAATGGATGGACCTGTGACGTTGGGCGGGGGAGATCGGGTGACCGCGCCGCCGGTGCGTGTGCGGCAGGCGTTGGCGCTCAATTCTTTTTACACCAAGCATGTGGATGTGGACGGATTTTCGGTGGTGGCTTCGGATAATGTGTCGGATTACGCCTTGTTGGAGGCGGCCTATCTCATCCGTAAAATGCTCGGTCATCGGAAGGATATCCTGCAGGCCATGGCTCGCAACAAGGTGCGATTTGCAATCATGGCGCACAACGAATACACGACGCATATTCCGGAACATCGCGACTTACAACCGCGTCTGTATTGGAACCGTCGCGCACGTGGGCTGGGTGCCACACCGGAACGTCCGGCCGTGAGCTGTGGTGAGGAAAATCTGCTCGGCTACGTCAACGATCCGTACGCCTCGGAAAACATCCTCATCCATGAATTCGCGCACGCTATTCATCTCATGGGCTTATCCGAAACCGACCCCACTTTTGATGGTCGACTGGAAGCCGCTTACGCCGCTGCCGTGAAGGAGGGGTTATGGAAAGGCAAGTACGCCGGTCGCAATCACCACGAGTACTTTGCCGAAGGCGTGCAGTCGTGGTTTGATACTAATCGGGAAAATGATTTTGAACACAACCACGTCGATACCCGTGAGGAATTGCAACAGTACGATCCGCGATTGGCTAAGCTGGTGAAGGAAGTTTTTGGGAGTGGCCCGTGGCGTTATCGACATCCTCAATACCGCCAGCCACACTCGGCCCATTTAGCTGGCTTTGACCGAGCCAAGGCGCCGGTATTTGGTTGGGCAGAAAAATCCGTTGCATGGTATGACCGCTTCAAGGAAGGCCTCGAGACACTCGCACCCGGCAATGCGGTGGATATCGACCTCCAATCGCCCAAGGATCGGGTCTATCGTTCGCCGGCTTCTGCTGAGGAAACGTTTCTCTATATCTCCAACGCCAGCCAGCAGGCCATTCGGTTGGAATGGATGGACGGTGCTGGCCGGGCTCTTCCGCGCGGCTCGGAGCTACGGCCCACCGACCACACCGAGCAGCAAACCTATGCCGGCCACATTTGGCGGATCGTGGATGATGCTTCGGGCAAGCCACTGCATTACTTTGTGGCACCCAAGGATCCTGGTAAATTGATCTACAAGGCTGCCCAATGATTCCTATTCGTTCATGGCCTGTGTTGGGATTGCTGCTGCTGGCGTCATTGCAGGCGGCGGATTTCCAACGGGATATCCGGCCGGTTTTGGCGTCACACTGTTTTAAGTGTCACGGCCCTGATGAGAATACTCGTAAAGCCAAGTTGCGACTGGATGAACGTCCCGATGCCGACCAATTGCAGTTATTAATTGAACGCATTGATCATACGGATCCCGAAGAATTGATGCCGCCTCCGGCGGCAAAGAAGCCCTTAAATGCAGAGCAAAAGAATATACTTCGCCAATGGATCAAAGACGGTGCGGAATATACTGAGCATTGGGCATTTATTGCTCCTCAATCGGCACCCCTGCCCAAAGTAAAGCAGACTGACTGGGTGAAAACTGATCTGGACCGCTTTACGCTTGCTCGATTAGAGAATGCGGGATTAAAGCCATCGATTGATGCGGATCGCCATCGGTTAATCCGCCGGTTGTCGCTGGACCTTATCGGACTGCCGCCTACGCCGGCGGAAGTGCAGGCGTTTCTCGCGGACAAAAAGCCCGGCGCTTACGAGCGGCTGGTGGATCGGTTGCTGGCTAGCCTGCATTTCGGCGAGCGCTGGGCGCAGCCGTGGCTGGACCTCGCGCGCTACGCGGATACCAACGGCTATGAAAAGGATCGCCCGCGCTCCATCTGGCCGTGGCGTGATTGGGTGATCGAGGCGATTAACCGCGACCTGCCATTTGATCAATTCACTATCGAACAACTCGCCGGCGACATGTTGCCCAATGCCACGCGTGCGCAACGGGTCGCCACTGGTTTTCATCGCAACACCATGGTCAATGAAGAAGGCGGCATTGATCCACTGGAGTTTCGTTTTCATGCGGTTGTGGATCGGGTGAATACAACGGCGACCACATGGCTGGGGCTTACGCTTGGCTGCGCTCAATGTCATACACATAAGTTTGATCCGGTGCCGCATCATTCCTACTTCGAGATGATGGCGTTTATGAACAATACCGCCGAACCTGAGCTGCCACTGCCTACGCCGGAGCAAACGGCCCAGCGCGCTAAGCTGGTTCAGGATATTGCCGCTGCAGAAGCGAAGTTACCTCTGGATAAAAAGAAATTTGAGGCGTGGTTAAAGACTCACCAAGCCGAAGCGATCGACTGGAGATTCCTCCGTCCTACCCAAGCAAAAGCCACACGCAGTTGGCTGGAAATTGAGGAGGATGATTCTATTTTCGTACAGGGTGATGCCAGTAAGCACGATACCTACGAGCTCGAATTTGCCAACCTGCCTGCCGGCATCACTGCCCTGCGGTTGGAGGCCTTGCCTGATGAGCGCCTGCCCAAGAACGGTCCCGGTCGCGCTTATTACGAAGGACCCAAGGGCGATTTTTTCTTAAGTGAAATCAAGCTCTCCGCCAATGGCCAACCTGTGAAGTTGCAGAATGGTTCGCATAACTACGCCAAGCAGTGGATTGGGAAAGGTGATCCGGGCGCGATGGCGGCATTAGATGACGATCTGCAAACTGGCTGGTCAGTCAGTGGGCGGGAAGGCAAACCGAGTCAGGCCGTGTGGCAACTCACGAAGCCGCTCACGGCCAAAACTTTGAAAATTAGAATGGATTTTAGCCGGCACTATTCGGCAAGTCTTGGTCGATTCCGGATTGCTGTCACCACCAGTGGTAAACTGGCTAAAGCAAAAGATGTATCAGCAGAAATTGAGGTGCTACTGGCACGACCTAATGAAGCACTGATCGGTGAGGAACAGGGCATATTGCGATCGTGGTTTTTGGATCATTCCAAAGACGTGGCTGACGCCCGCAAATCGATTGAGGCAATGCGTAAAAAGTTTCCCAAACCAGCAACGACACTGGTCATGCAAGAACGCCCACAAGAGCACTTGCGACCCACGCACCGGCATCATCGCGGTGAGTTTTTGTCTCCACGCGAAGTGGTGCGACCGGAGGTTCTGCCGTTTTTACCTTCGTTGACCAAGGATCAGACGCGCGATCGGCTGGGGCTTGCGCGGTGGCTGGTGGATCCACGGAACCCTCTCACTGCGCGCGTCACCGTAAATCGCTACTGGGCCGAGCTCTTTGGTGAAGGCATCGTGCCCACGCTTGATGACTTTGGTTACACCGGTACTATGCCTTCAGATCCTGCTTTGCTCGATTGGTTGGCACTGGAGTTTATCCGGCAAGGTTGGTCGCGTAAAAAACTCCTGCGCCTGATTGTCACCAGTGCCACCTACCGGCAACAAGCCGGCCCCAGCTACCGCTTGCCGGCCGAGCAGGTTCGCGATTCAGTACTGCATGTGAGTGGATTATTCCATGCCAAGCTCGGCGGTCCCAGTGTGTTCCCGCCTCAAACCAAAAGCATCGGCGAAGGTATCTACGGAGGTGGTGGATGGCGCACGAGTACCGGGCCTGACCGGTATCGGCGCAGTCTTTATACCCACCGCAAACGTTCCATGCCTTACGCCATGCACAACACGTTTGATGCCCCCAGTCACGAGGCTTGTGTAGCCCGGCGTGATCGATCCAACACCCCGTTGCAGGCTTTAATGCTGCTCAATGATTCCTTTATCCTCGAGGCAAGCCGCGCCCTTGGTAACTGGGCGGTGCAAAAGAAGGGGGATGAAGAAACAATTATGCGCGCCCTGTTTGGCCGCATCCTTGCTCGGCCGCCTGACTCTCATGAATTGCAGGTAATGGCGGGTTTTCACGCCAAACAAACCAAGCGCTTTAGTACTGATAAAAAAATGGCCACCGAAATCGCCGGACCAAACCCAAAGGCTTCCTCTGAAGCGGTAGCGGCTTGGGTTACTCTGGCTCGTTCACTTTTGAATACGCATGAATTCATTACCCGCAACTGACGCTTCGGCAGATATCACCCGCCGGCACTTTTTTAGAGAGTGCGGCTATGGCGTGGGCAAGTTGGCTTTGGCGGGGCTTTTAACCAACTCCTTCGCCCGACCGGCCGGCACGCATTTCGCCCCGAAAGCCAAGCGGGTGATCCATCTCTTTCAAGCGGGCGCACCGAGCCAGTTGGAGCTCTTTGATAACAAACCCAAGCTGAAGGCGTTCGAGGGTAAACCGTTGCCGCCTTCAGTAATTGGCGATCAACGTTATGCCTTTATTCAGCGCGATGCTGCCGTGCTTGGGCCACGCTTTCCCTTTGCGCGCCACGGACAATGTGGCGCGGAGCTTTCTGACAAGCTGCCGCATCTGGCCAAGGTGGTGGACGACATCGCCATCGTCCGCTCGATGCATACCGATCAGTTTAACCATGCGCCCGGGCAAATCTTTTTCAACACCGGCTTTCCCCAGCCGGGTCGGCCGTGTCTGGGTTCGTGGCTGAGCTATGGACTGGGTGCGGAGACGGATAATCTCCCTGCGTTTGTGGTGCTCTCTACGGGCGGCGGTATTAGTGGCGGCTCGGCATTATGGTCGCCCGGTTTTATGCCTGGTAAACATGCGGGTGTGCGTTTCCGCAACTCAGGCGATCCCATTCTTAACGTTAGCCGGCCCGCAGGTGTGGATGCCGAGTTACAACGCGATTCATTGGATTTGATCGGTACTCTGAATCGTCGGCGTTTGGAAGTGGAGCCCGATCCGGAGATAGCCACGCGCATTGCGAGTTACGAAATGGCTTACCGACTACAGTCCAGTGCGCCGGAATTAATGGATCTTAAAAGTGAAAGCCCGGAGACCCTCAAGCTGTATGGGGCGGATCCGACCAAGCCCTCCTTTGCCCGTGCCTGCCTGTTGGCTCGGCGGATGATCGAGCGCGGGGTGCGTTGCGTGAATATTTATCACTCTGGTTGGGATGCTCATTCCAATGTTGCCGGTAACATTACCAATAACACCCGCGCCACCGATCAGGGTAGTGCGGCGTTGGTGCAGGATTTAAAACAGCGCGGGTTGCTGGACGACACGCTAGTGATTTGGGGTGGCGAATTTGGCCGCACGCCAATGGTAGAAAGTAATCCTACGCTGAACCGATCCAAGGGGCGCGATCACCATCCGCAAGCCTTCAGCTTATGGCTGGCCGGTGGCGGCGTGAAAGGAGGGATGACCTTGGGGGCTACTGATGAATTGGGCTTTCATATTACTGATCGACCGGTGCACATACATGATCTGCAGGCGACGCTTTTGCACTTAATGGGCTTGGACCATGAACGGCTCACTTTTCATCATGCGGGCCGTGATTACCGGCTTACCGATGTACATGGCACGGTGGTAAAAGAGATTGTTGCTTAGTTGCTTTTCTCTATAATTTTTTCCAAGGCTGCCGTCATTTCCGGCACGCTAAATTCCCGAGGACCGCGCCCACCCTGATAAGCGATCTTTCCATCTTTGCCGATGATATAGAGTCGATCAGGGAATGCACTAAAGGCACTAGCTACCGTGTCGTTAATGTCATCCACCAAAAGCGGGATTTTGAGGTTCAGCCCAGCTGAACAAGTCAGGGCAACTTGCTGGCGTTCTCCGTAGGTTTTGGGCTGGGCAATTTGCAAGGGTGACGGCCGTGATGAACCTAAGGGGTGTGCTTCACGGATGTAGACCCAGTAAAAGTCCGCTTTTTTGCCGTAGGTTTCGTAAGCTTTTTGGAGGCGCACGGCCTCACGCGAAAAAGGGCCTCACGTGTAAGACCCGAAGATGATCACTGAGAGCCGCGTGATTTTATTAAATTCAAGCTCACCCTTTTGGGTCATGAATTGGGCACTCACACTCGGAGCTTCTTTACCCACTTCCGGGCCGCTATTGCCACGGTTTGCGGGTCGGGGATTGGTCGGGTTAGAGTTTCTCCAAGCCTGCCATTCTAGGACGCTGATTTTTTTATCTTGGTTGGTATCAGCTGCACTCAGAATTTTTTCGTAGTAGGCTTGCCATTCTGCGGGGGAAAGGGATTTATCTCCATTACTGTCGATATCCGAAAACATTTTTTCGGACTGATTTGGTTCAGTACTTGAGCCGGGTCTACGAAATGGGCCTCCTCCATTACCTCGCCCACCAAAACCGTTCCGACCTCGATCCTCACGCATGGCATTACGTTCCGCCTCAGAAAGGAAATTGTCCTTATCTTTATCGAACTGGTCGAAGTACTCCTTGGGTCCGGGGAATTCTTCTCGCGATATTTTTCCATCTCCATTGGCATCCATTCTCCGGCCACCCCCCCCATTGCCACCTGGAGATTGTTGCGCCGGTATATCGCTCAATCCGCAACTCAGGCACAGAATGAATGCCAACATTTTTTTCATGTCTCCATTTTACCCTCTTTTGGTCGTCTAGCCAGTAAAAATTACAGATTGCCCAAAGGTTTACGGATCGCGTTCGGATCGTTATTCTTTTGCTTATTCATGAGTAACGATCTCTTTTCTTTAAATGGCAAGGTGGCACTGGTGACGGGAAGCTCCACCGGGTTGGGCAAGGTGATGGCCAGGGCGCTGGGGCGCGCTGGGGCGAAGGTGGCCCAGAATTATTTTCACAACGAGGAGCGCGCGGCGCAGGCATTTGCGGAGTTTCAGGAAACCGGCGCGGAAGGGGCGATGTTTCGCGCGGATGTGACTGATGAAACGGACGTCAACCGACTGGTGGCCGAGGCGACCGAGCAACTGGGGCCGATCGACATCGTGGTGCTCAACGCCACACCGGATCAGCCGCAGAAACCGATTGAGGACTATGACTGGGCGTTTTACCAGAGCATGCTGGATTTTTTCATCAAGAGCCCGTTCCTCGTCACGCGCGCGGTGTTGCCGCACATGAAGCAGCAGAAGTGGGGTCGCATCATCAATATCGGTTCGGAGGTGTTTCATTTGGGCGTCAAACCCTTCACCGCCTACGTTGCCGCCAAGGGTGGGCAGAATGGGTTTAACCGTAGTCTCGCGCATGAGCTGGCTGAGTGGAACATCACGGTGAACATGGTTGCGCCCGGCTGGATTCCCGTGGAACGCCACGAGAAAGATCCGCAGGAGTTGAAGGACGGTTACCTCGCTAGCATTCCGATGGGTCGCTGGGGCGTGCCGCAGGATCTCGATGGCACGATCACTTACCTCGCGAGTGAGGCATCTGGTTTTGTGACGGGCCAAAACATCCACGTGAATGGCGGTACGACGGTGCATTAGATTTTTAAATTTGTGCCTCCGCGTCTGTGCGGGAGATAAAAAATGACTTTCCCTCTCACCATCGTCGGCCTAGGCGAAGCGGTGTTTGATGTGTTTCCGGATAAGGAAGTGCTCGGGGGCACGTCGCTGAACGTCGCGGTACAGGCGCATCAATTGCTCGATCCGCTGGGCGGTCGTGGGGTGTTGCTCAGTCGGATTGGCGCGGATGATTTGGGGCAGCGGTTGCAGGCGGAATTTCAATCGCGCGCTTTGCCGCTGGAGTATGTGCAGGTGGATGACGCAAAGCCGACCGGGCAGGTGCTGGTGAGTTTTGTGGACGGCGCGCCGCGTTATGAGATCGTGATGGACACGGCGTGGGATCATCTCGCTTACACGGATCACGAGGTGGGGCTGGCGCGTGCCTGCAACGCTGTGAGCTTCGGCAGCATGAGCCAGCGGCACCCTACGGCCCATGCAGCGACGCAGGCATTTTTGGCGGAGACCCAATCGGCGCTGAAGATTTTTGATGTGAATCTGCGCATGGATTTGTTTACAGCGGATATTTTGGCCGAAGGGTGTCGGGTGGCGAATCTGGTGAAGCTGAACGACGAGGAAATCGAGACCGTCGCCGATCTACTCGAGTTGCCGGCCGGCGAGCCGCAGGCGCGAGTGGCGACCCTGCGCAAACGCTTTGATTTGGAGGCCGTCATTATCACACGGGGCGAAGCGGGCACCACCGCGTGCACGGCTGCGGGCTGGGTGGAGGGCGCGCCGGCGCATTATCCGACTGCGCCGAATGCCGATAGCGTGGGCGCCGGCGATGCCTGTACGGCTGCGCTGCTTCTGGGGCGCCTTCTGGGGCGCGATTGGCCGGCCACGCTGGATTTGGCCAATCGCCACGCGGCCTACGTGGCCAGCCAGCCTAGCGCCACGCCGGTCCTGCCGCCGGAAGTGTGGGCGGGGTATGGGTTGGGTTCGGTTTGAAACCCGATTTAATACGGTTGAGTTGGGCCGGAAAGGGCCAATGGAATTGGGTTGCCCCTCGGGCGGATGAACCTAGAATTTCCCCACGGAGTTTTCAAATGATCAGACAGTGCACCGTTACAATTTTGTTAAGCCTCGCCACGCTGGCGTGGGCGGCCGAGCCGCTGCCGAACAAGGTGGATTACAACCGTGATATCAAGCCGATCCTCTCGGACAACTGCTATGCCTGCCACGGGCCGGATGCCGGCACGGTGAAGGCTGGTCTGAGGTTGGATTCGTTTGAAGCCGCTACAAAGGAACTAAAAAGCGGGGCGACGGCTATTGTGCCGAAGGACACGGATGAAAGCGAGTTGGTTTATCGCGTACACACGACCGATGCCGATGAACTCATGCCCCCGGCCGAGTCAAACAAGAGCCTCACCGCCCGCGAAAAGGCATTGCTCAAACAATGGGTGGCGCAGGGCGGCGAGTTCGCCAAGCACTGGGCTTATGTGGCACCTAAGAAGACGGCCGCGCCCAAAGCGGAGCAAAAAGGTTACACGCGCAATGACATTGACCGCTTCATTCTCGCCCGGCTGAAGTCTAATGGCTTTGCGCCGGCAAAGGAAGCGGACCGTCGCACGTTAATTCGGCGGTTGTCCTTTGACCTTACCGGGTTGCCGCCAACCTGGGCGCAGGTCGAGGCGTTTGTAAACGACAAGACTCCCGATGCCTACGCCAAGCTGGTTGATCGGCTGCTAGCCAGTCCGCAATACGGCGAGCGCATGGCGGTGTACTGGCTGGATATGGTGCGCTATGCCGACACCATTGGTTATCACTCGGACAATCACGAAACCAAGCCGCTTTATCGCGACTATGTCATCGATGCCTTCAATGATAATAAGCCGTACGATCAGTTTACTCGCGAACAATTAGCCGGCGATCTCATCAACGATCGCACCAGTACGCAACTTATCGCTTCGGGCTACAACCGGCTGAACATGAACACCCGCGAAGGCGGTTCTCAGCCTAAGGAATACACTGCCAAGTATCTTGCTGACCGAGTACGCAACACTTCCACAGTATGGATGGCCTCTACGCTCGGCTGCAGCGAATGTCACGATCACAAGTTCGATCCCTTCACGGCTAAGGATTTCTATAGCTTCGGTGCGTTCTTTGCTGATCTGGAGGAAACGCCAGTGGGAGGCCAGAAATTCACCAAGGTACCGCGCATGGAAGACAAGGCAAAGGTTGCCTCCTTGGAAGAAGAGCTGGCAGAGCTTCGCAAAAAAATTGCGGAGGCCAATTTAGCCGCCGGACAAAAGACTTGGGAGGCGGGGTTGCAAAAAACTCTGGCAGAAAGCTCTGACTGGCAAGCGATTAAGCCAACCAGCGCCAAATCCTCCGGCGGTGCCACCCTTAAGGTACAGGCAGATCACAGTGTGTTATCCACCGGAAAAAACCCGGCTAAGGATGATTATACGATTACTTTGGCCTCCAACTTGAAAAATATTACCGGCATCCGTTTGGAAGCTTTGACGCATGAGAGTTTTCCCAAGAAATCACTTGCACGCGGAAATGGTAATTTTGTCCTGACTCATTTCTCCGTGGCAAAAGGCAAATCGCCAGTGAAGATTGCTAGTGCGACATCAGATTACTCGCAGGCTAACTATCAAGTCGCCAATGCCCTCAAGCCTGATTCCAAAACCGGCTGGGCCGGCAACGGTCACGTGGAGGCAGCCAATCGCACGGCGGTGTTTGTTTTTGAGAAACCCCTGGCCGGCGGCGATGATACTACCCTGACCATCACCCTGAAACATCAGTCGCAATATCCCAATCATAACATCGGCCATTTCCGACTCTCCCTTACCACCGCGGCTGAGCCCAAGGTCCGCGGAGGGCATAATCTGCCTCCAGTAGTCGCTGCTGCATTGAAACAGCCGACCGCTCAACGCGATGCAGCACAGCAAAAAGCGATTGCCGATCACTACCGTTCCATCGCTCCGGAACTAGCCGAAGTGCGCAAAGCCGTCGCCGCGAAGACTGCTGCTCGAGATGCGGCTATAAACGCTTATCCCACCACGCTAGTTTCCACCAGTATGGGCAAACCGCGCATGGTGCGTGTGTTGCCGCGCGGCAACTGGCTGGATGATTCCGGCGATCAGGTTCAGCCAGCCGTGCCGGGATTCCTGCAGTTTGGCCAAGCGCCAGAAGGCCGCGCGAGTCGCATGGATCTCGCCGACTGGATTGTGGCGAAGGATAACCCGCTGACCGCGCGCGTGTTCGTCAACCGCCTGTGGGCGATGTTCCACGGGCGCGGACTGGCCACGCCGCTGGATGATTTTGGCGCGCAAGGCACCCCGCCCTCGCACCCCGCATTGCTCGATTGGCTGGCCATTGAGTTCATGGAAAACGGTTGGGACGTAAAACACATGGTGAAACTCATGGTTAGCAGCGGTACCTACCGCCAAAGCTCCGTGGCACCCAAGGCTGTGACGGACAAGGATCCCTACAACCTCTGGCTCGCCCGGCAGGGCCGTTGGCGGCTCGAGGCCGAGATGGTGCGCGACAACGCGCTCGCCGTTAGTGGGCTGCTCGTGAAGACCATTGGCGGCGCCAGCGCCAAGCCGTATCAACCCGCCGGATACTGGGCGCACCTGAATTTTCCCAAACGCAGTTGGAAAGCCGACGCCGGCGACGGCCTGTACCGGCGCGGCTTGTACACCTACTGGTGCCGCACCTTCCTGCATCCCAGCCTCGCCGCCTTCAACGCGCCGAGCCGCGAGGAATGCACGGTCGAGCGCGTGCGTTCCAACACCCCGCAACAGGCGCTGGTGCTGCTCAATGACCCCACCTATGTCGAGGCCGCCCGCATCTTTGCTGAGCGTATTCTCAAGGACGGCGGCAAAACGCCTGAGTCGCGCATCGCCTTCGCCTACCAACTGGCGCTGCACCGGGCGCCCAGCGCCGCTGAGGCCAAGATCCTCGTTGGCCTGGCCGACAAACATCTTAAGCATTACCAAACCGATGCGGTCGCCGCGGACGCGCTGTTAAAGAACGGCGCCAAGATGGCCGATGAGGCATTGGATAAATCCAAACTCGCCGCCTGGACCTCCATCGCGCGCGTGGTCCTGAACCTTCACGAAAACATCACTCGCAACTAGCCATGAGCCAATTCGATCTCTTTCCCTCCGACGTCAGCCGCCGCGCCTTTCTGGGCAAGGCCGGCTTGGGCAGCCTAGGCCTTGCTTCCCTGTTGAATCCCTCGTTGCTGTCCGCGGACCGGCCGCAGATTGACAAGTGGCCGGGCGTCCTCGCCATGCCACATCACAAGCCGAAAGTGAAACGGGTGATCCACCTGTGCATGGCCGGCGGCGCGAGTCATTTGGAGACGCTCGATTACAAGCCGAAGCTGCGCGAGATGGATGGCAAACCTATGCCTAAAAGCATCACCGAGGGCCAGCCGATTGCCCAGTTGCAGGGCAAGCGAAACAATTTGACCTGCCTCGGCCCGCAACATGATTTTCAGAAGTTTGGCCAATCCGGCCAACACATTTGCAATCTCTTCCCGCACATCGGGAGTGTGGCCGATGACATTGCGGTTATCCGTTCGTTGACCACCGATGCCATCAATCACGATCCCGCCCACACCCTCATGAACACCGGCACCACCATCAGCGGCCGGCCGAGCATGGGGTCGTGGATGCTGTACGGGCTCGGCGCGGAAACCGAAAACCTGCCCGGCTATTGCGTGCTCATCTCACGCGGCGGCGGACAGGACCAGCCCGTGGCCGCCCGGCAATGGCACGCGGGTTTTTTGCCCAGCCGTTTTCAGGGTGTGCAGTTGCGGGGGAAGGGCGATCCCGTTCTCTATGTGAAACGCCCCGATGGCGTGGATGCCGATCGCCAGCGCGATGTTGTCGATGCTGTGCAACAGCTCAATCAACTGCAGAACGCCGCCGTGCAGGATCCGGAAATTACCACGCGCATTTCGCAGTACGAGATGGCCTTCCGCATGCAGATGAGCGTGCCGGAGCTGGTCGATATTTCCAAGGAACCCAAGGGAGTTCTCGACCTGTACGGTGCGCAACCCGGCGATGGCTCGTTTGCCAGCAACTGCCTGCTCGCCCGGCGCTTGGCCGAGCGCGGCGTGCGGTTCATCCAACTCTATCACCGCGGTTGGGATCATCACGGCGGCATCAAGGGCGCCATGCAAAATACCGCTAAGATCGTCGATCAAGGCGTTGCGGCGCTGATCAAGGATCTTAAGGGTTCCGGTTTGTGGGAAGACACTCTCATCCTTTGGGGTGCCGAATTTGGCCGCACGCCGATGGCGCAAGGCAGCGGGCGCGATCACCACATCAAGGGCTTCAGCTGCTGGTTCGCCGGCGGCGGCATCAAGGGCGGCATGAGCTACGGCAACACCGACGATTTCGGCTATAACGCCGTGGAAAACGTCGTGCACGTCAACGATCTCCACGCCACCATTTTGCACCTCATGGGTGTCGACCACGAGAAGCTTACCTACCGCTTTCAGGGTCGCGACTTCCGGCTGACCGATGTGCACGGGAAAGTGCTCAAGCCGATCTTGGCTTGATTTTTAACCGAAGAAGCACAGAGAAGATGATTGGAAAAAAACTCTGTGCTCTCTGTGTCTCTGTGGTGAATTATTCATCATGACAACCGACTTAAATCGCCGCGCTTTCCTTGGACGTACGGGCTTGAGTCTGGGCAGCGTGGCGCTCGCCGCTCTGGGTGCGGGGCGCAAGACGGAGCGTTGGCCGGGCGTGGTGCGACCGTTGCATCATGCGGCGAAGGTGAAGCGGGTCATCTATTTGTACATGTCCGGCGGTCCATCGCATTTGGAGACGTTTGATGCGAACAAACCGGAGCTGGTGAAGCTGGACGGCCAGCCGATGCCGACATCGTACACTCAGGGGCAATCGATCGCGCAGTTGCAGAACCAGAAGCTCGCCTGTCTGCGGCCGCAGTTTCCGTTTAAAAAATTCGGCCAAAGCGGCACGGAGATGACCACGCTCTTTCCGCATCTTGCCAAGCACATTGATGATCTCGCGGTGATTCGTTCGATGCACACCGATGCGATTAACCACGATCCGGCCAACACCCTTATGAACACCGGCACGCCCATCCCCGGCCGACCGAGCATGGGCTCGTGGATCCAGTACGGACTTGGCAGCGAGGCGGAGGATTTGCCGGGGTTCGTGGTACTCAGTTCGCATGCGGGGCGAAGTCCGCAGCCGATCTCCGTACGCATGTGGCATGCGGGATTTTTGCCGAGCCAGTTTCAGGGTATCCAACTGCGGTCCACTGGAGATCCGGTGATGTACGTGCGGCGACCCGGCGGCGTGGATGCCGCGCGCCAACGGGATGTGGTGGATGCCGTGCAGGCACTCAACGATCTGCAGGCACCGCTCACGCGGGATCCGGAGATCGCCACGCGCATCGCACAGTATGAGATGGCTTTTAAAATGCAGTCGAGCGTGCCGGACCTGATGGATCTCACGAACGAACCGGCCGAGGCGCTTGATCTGTACGGCTGTAAACCTGGCGACGGTTCCTTTGCCAGTAACTGCCTGTTGGCGCGCCGGTTGGCCGAGCGCGGCGTGCGGTTCATTCAGCTCTATCATCGCGGTTGGGATCATCACAATGGTCTCGTGGATTACATGCAAAACCACTGCGGCCCGTCCGTGGACCGCGCTATTGCCGGACTGCTCACCGATCTCAAGCGCAAAGGCATGTTTGAGGATACGTTGATCGTTTGGGGCGGCGAATTCGGCCGCACGCCGATGGCCCAGCGCAACAAGGGCGCCGTGGGTCGTGATCATCACATGAAGGGTTTTAATCTTTGGCTCGCCGGCGGCGGCATCAAGGGCGGCGTGACCCATGGCACCACCGATCCGCTTGGCTACAACGCCGAGGAAAACCGCACCCACGTCAACGACCTCCACGCCACGCTCCTGCACCTGCTCGGCATCGATCACGAAAAGCTGACTTACCGCTTCCAAGGCCGGGACTTCCGCCTCACTGATGTGCACGGGAAACTGATTAAGCCGGTGTTGGCTTAAATTTTATTTCCGAAACTCTAATCCCCGCCCAATGCATGCATAGCAATGCCGGCGGCGACACTGGCGTTTAATGAATTCACCCGGCCAAATTGCGGGATACCGATGATGTGGTCGGCCATGTTGAGGATGAATTGGCCGACGGATTTGTCTTCGCCGCCGATCACAAGCAGTAGCTTTTCCGGTGCGGCGGCTTGCACGGTGTTGAGTGTGGTATTGCCGTTCATGTCCAGCGCGGCGATTTGGTAACCGGCCTCCTGCGCCTTGCGGGCGTATTGATTGGCCGACGCGTCACGGGCGATTTGCATGAACTCCGTGGCACCGGCGGAGACTTTCACCACCGAGGGATATACTTCGGGTACACCCCGCGTTGGCAGGCATACGCCTCGAAATCCGAACACCTCCGCACTGCGCAACACGGCACCGACATTGTGGGGATCCTCGATATTATCGAGGAGGAGAAGTCTTCGGTTTTCAAATAAATCCTCCTTAGGCGTATATGGGTAGAGTGAAGTTTTTAAAACCACACCCTGATGTTCGGTGGACTTAGAGAGCTGAATGAGTCGACCTTTTTCCACCCACTCCATAGGGACGGCGTGCTGCTCTAGCAACTTCACCAGCTTTTGCATGCGCGGCTTGTCGCGTGCGGATTGGTTCAGCCATGCCCCGTACACCGTGCGTCGCTTGGCGCGTAAGATTTCGAAGGCAGGATTGGTGCCATATACGTATTCGCGGGATGCCTTGGCCATGGCGGGGGAGACTAGGGCAGTGTCGGTATGAGGGCACGAAAAAACCCGCTGGAAGATGTCCAGCGGGTTGGTGTGATTAATCTCAGAAGAAATTACTTCTTCTTAGCAACAATCTTGGTGGCATTGAATTTGCCGTCCACAACCTTGCCGGTCACATGGGCAGCTACGCTGGAGCCGGGTTTGCAAATGGTGCCGTGACCGATTCCTTCGCAACCCTTGCCTTTCACCAGCTTACCTGAGAGCAGGTAGGATACTTCCTTGCCATCTTTATCTTTCATGGTAACCGCAGCGCTGCATCCAGCACCCGCAATCTTGGCAGTGCACTTACCACATACAATCTTTGCCTCAACTGGCTTATGATGATCAGCCAGTGCAATGAATGCAGTGAATGCAAAAGCCAATGCAAATGTAGTTAATTTTTTCATAGCTATATTCTTTCTGTTTGTTAACGCATTTGCCCGAGGGCGTTAAACCTCGGACGAAAGAAATCTACTGTTTATGCGTGTGATGGCAAGTTTTTCTATTTTTTCATTTCACCTCAAAAAACAGCAATTAATCCTTGCTCAAAGCACTGCAGCACGGTCGAATGCCCCCCGGTTTATCGCAAGTTTATGAAAAATACTATCTTAAGCCTGATGGTCGCCTGCTTTGGTTTGGCGATGGTGCACACCGCAGATGCGGCGGAAAAAATCACCCACGAGCAAATCGAGGAAGTGATGAAAAAAGGTTTCAAAGCCAAACTGCACAACGATCTGGCCGCCAATAAGGAAGTACTTGCGAAGTACGCCCAATGGCTTGCTGCTTACAAGCCTGAGAAGGGCGATGCGGCAAGCTGGAAAGCTAAGACCGGAGCCATTGTGGCCGCCATCAAGGCGGGTGACCAGGCCGGGCTTAATAAGGCGGCCAATTGCAAAGCCTGCCATAACGTGCACAAGTAGGTTTACGCAAAGGTCCTTTTCACAGGGTGCCTTTTTTAGGCACCTTTTTTTTGCCCATTGCTTGCGCCCACGATAAAATCCGACATAATTTCCTGATGCGATTTGTGCTCCTCGTTTTATTGGGATGGTCCGCTTCGTTATTGGCTGCGCCCAAGGTATCCGAAAAGCACGCGGCGCAGATGGCCAAGGGGCTGGCGTTGTTTAAAAGTGATGTGCGCATGCTGCTTAAGCAGCACTGCGTGAAATGTCATGGCGGCGACAAGATTCGCGGGGATCTGGATCTCACCACGCGCGCCGGATTGCTCAAGGGCGGAGAGGAAGGGCCATCCGTCATTCCGGGCAAGGCGGGTGAAAGTTTCCTGATGACGGTGCTGCGGCACGAGGAGGAACCCTTCATGCCGGCCAAGGCCGATAAGCTTTCCCCGGATGCCCTCAAGAAAATTGCCGATTGGATAAACCTAGGCGCGCCTTACGATCAGCCACTGGTAAAGCAATCTATTGCCGGCAAAGGCATGCAGGTGACTGATGATGACCGGAATTTTTGGGCCTTCGCCCCGCTGAAGGCCGTCAAGGCGCCGGTGGTGCAACAGAAGAACTGGCCAGCCAACGACATTGACCGGTTTGTGTTGCGTAAACTGGAGTCGGCCAAGCTGCAGCCCAACGGGCTGGCGGATCCGCGCACGCAGATTCGTCGGTTGTATTTTGATTTGATCGGCCTGCCGCCGTCGCCGGCTGAAGTCGCGGCGTTTGTGGCCGATCCTTCGGAGCAGGCGTATGCAAAGGTTGTCGACCGTCTGCTTGCCTCCAAGCATTACGGCGAGCGATGGGGACGGCACTGGCTGGATGTGGCGCGTTTTGCCGAGAGCCATGGGTTTGAGCAGGATTACAACCGCAACTTTGCATTTCATTACCGCGACTTCGTCATTCAGGCGCTTAATGCCGATATGCCGTATGATCAGTTTGTGAAATGGCAGATCGCTGGGGACGAGTTGGCGCCGGACAATCCGTTGGCCATGAAGGCTACGGGCTTCCTCGGCGCGGGCGTGTTTCCCACGCAGTTGACCGAGAAGGAATTCGAATCCGCCCGTTACGATGAGCTCGATGATATGGCTAACACCACGGGCACAGCGATGCTGGGGCTGACGATCGGCTGCGCGCGTTGTCACGATCACAAGTTCGATCCCATTCCCGTGCGCGATTACTATCGTTTCATCAACACCTTCGCCACGACCATCCGCAGCGAGATTGATCTGCCGGTGAACGGTGATCTTACAGAGGTCGCTGCCAAATGGGAAAAGGCGCATGCGCCGCTCACAGCTGCCTTGGCCAAGTTTGAAAAGGACGAGTTGCCCAAGCGGTTTGCGTTGTGGGCGAAGAATCCGCCGAAGAGCGTACTGCAAAAGCAGGACTGGATGATCCTCGATCATCTGCAGCCCAAGTCGCTCGATGGTGCGACCTTTTCCAAACAGGCCGACGGCTCTTTTCTCGTGGGCGGCAAAAATCCCGCCAATGATCGGTGGGTGCTCACGGCCGAACTGCAGACGATGGGCCTGAACGCCATCCGGATCGAGGCGCTCACGGACAAGTCGATGCCCCGCAACGGCCCCGGCCGCGCGGGCAACGGCAATTTTGCACTGAGCGATATCCGCGTGTTTGCCGCCAACAAAAAAGGTGGCCAACGGGTGCCGGTGAAGCTGGTCAATCCCAAGGCCACGCATCAGCAAAACACCGCCGGCTTGTCGGTGGCCAGCTCGATTGACAGCGACAAGCGCAAGAGCGGTTGGGCGGTAGATTTTGGAGGTATCGGTAAGGAACAGGCGGCGGTATTTGAATTCGCTGCGCCGGTCGGTTTCGAGGGCGGTACGATCCTGACGGTGGAGATGGATTTCTATGTGAACACCAGCCACACCATCGGTCGACCCCGGTTAGCGGTGACTGCGGCGCCCCGACCGGTGGCGATCAAGGGTGATTCCAGCGCCGCCTCGGTGGCCACCTTGCTGGCTGCCGTGAAGCAGGCCGGCAGCGTGGAGAAGCTGGATGCCAAACAACGTGCGGCGTTACTGAAGATTTACCGCGCGCAGGACGCCGAGTGGACCAAACTGAACAATCACGTGCAGCAACACCTCGCCAGTAAGCCCGTGCCGAAGATGGAAAAGGTGCAGGTGACCAGCGAAGGCTTCAAACCCACCAAGCACCACGCCGATGGCCGCGGGTTCCCGCATTTTTACAAGCAGACCTATTTCCTGAAACGCGGTGATGCGAACCAGAAAGACGGCGAGGCCACGCAGGGCTTCCTGCAGGTGCTGATGCGCGGCGGCAAGAACGAGCAGTCGTGGCAGGTAGCACCGCCCGAGGGTTGGCGCACTAGTTACCGCCGGCGTTCGCTGGCCAATTGGCTTACGGACACCGAACACGGCGCGGGGCACTTGCTCGCGCGGGTGATGGCCAACCGCCTGTGGCAGCATCATCTCGGGCGCGGCATTGTGAATACGCCCAACGATTTTGGTCTGCAGGGCGAGCTACCCACGCATCCGCAGTTGCTCGACTGGCTGGCGCTGGAGCTGATCGAAAACGGCTGGCGGCTCAAGCCCTTGCACAAACAGATCGTGATGAGTGCCACCTACCGCCAAAGCGCCGCACATGATGCCGCCAAGTTGAAGGCGGATCCGGAAAACAAACTGCACTGGCGCCGCACACCCGCGCGGCTGGAGGCGGAGGTGATTCGGGACAGTATCCTGAAGGTTAGCGGCCGGCTTGACGAGCGCATGTTCGGTGCCGGCACCCTTGATGAGCGCATGCTGCGGCGCAGTATTTATTTCATGATCAAGCGCAGCAAGCTCATCCCCAGCATGCAACTCTTCGATTCGCCTGAGCCGCTGGTGAGCCAGGGCAGCCGCCCGGTCACCATCATCGCTCCGCAGGCGCTGCACTTCATGAACAACGGTCAGGTGCGCGCTTCAGCCATGGAACTGGCCAGGCAGCTGAAAACACAGCCCGATACCGCCGCGGCCGTGACTCTGGGTTACCAAACCGTCCTTGGCCGCGCCCCCACGCCGAAAGAGCAGAAGTCGATCGCCAGCTTCATCGACGTGCAGGAAAAATCCTATACCAACAACGGCCGCGAACTTGCCCTTGCCGACTTCGTGCAGGTGCTGTTTGGGCTCAACGAATTTATCGTGCAATGAACACTCTGAATCACCTCAACCGCCGCCAGATGCTTCAACGGGCTGGCATGGGTATTGGCTCGCTGGGTTTGGCGAGTTTGCTCCAGCAGGAAGGCTTGGCTGCGCAAAATCCGTTGGCGGCGAAGAATCCACATTTTAAGACCAAGGCCAAATCGGTCATTTGGCTCTTCATTAACGGCGGACCGAGCCATGTGGATACGTGGGATTACAAGCCGGAGCTGGCCAAGCGTGACGGGCAGGCGCTGGAGGGGTTCGATCGGTTTACCGGCTTCTTTGCCAACGCGGTGGGTGGGCTGATGAAAAGCCCGTTTGAATTCAAACCGCACGGGCAAAGCGGTAAGCATGTCTCGTCCATTTTCCCAAACCTCTCCAAGCACGTAGACAAGATGGCGTTCATTCACTCGGGACACACGGAGAGCAACAACCATTCACCGGCGCTCTTCGCGATGAACTGCGGCCTGCCGCGAATGGGGTATCCGTGTGTTGGCTCATGGGTCACATACGGGCTGGGAAGCGAGAGCGACAGCCTGCCCGCATTTGTGGTGATGAGCGACCCGAAGGGACGCGGCCTGCCTAAGGGACATGCGGCCAACTGGGGCGCGGGCTTTTTGCCGAGCGTCTATCAGGGCACTCACTTCAGGCCCACAGGCGATCCGATCGATAATCTCAAACGCCCCACCGGCATGAACGCCGAGCAGCAACGGCGGCAGCTTGATCTCTTGAAGACGCTGAACCAACAGCACTTCGAAGTTAATCCGTTTGAGGAATCGTTGGCTGCGCGCATTGAGAGCTTTGAGCTGGCCTACCGCATGCAGAGCGCCGCGCCCGAGGCGTTGGCGGTGGATAAGGAACCGGAGCACATTCGCGCCATGTACGGGCTGGACGATGACAAATGCAAACACGTCGCCGCCCAATGCCTCACGGCCCGCCGTATGGTGGAGCGCGGCGTGCGGTTCATTCAGATTTACAGCGGTGGCATGGAAAACCAGCGGAGCTGGGACGGTCACAACGACATCGCCGGCAACCACTCGCAGTTCGCCGGCGAAACCGACAAGCCGATCGCCGCGCTCCTTCAGGACCTGTCGCAGCGTGGGTTGCTGGACGAAACACTTGTCGTTTGGGGCGGCGAATTCGGCCGCCTGCCGGTGGCGCAGAAATCTAAGAAACCTGGGCGCGACCATAACCCGCACGCGCTCACCTACTGGATGGCCGGCGGCGGCGTGAAAGGCGGCGTAAGCTATGGCGAGACCGACGAGATCGGTCACAAAGCCGCCGTCGACAAATGCCACGTCAACGACCTCCACGCCACCATCCTTCACCTGCTGGGCATGGATCACGAGAAACTCACCTACCGCCACAACGGCCGCGACTTCCGCCTAACCGACGTGGGCGGCGAAGTGGTGAAGGAGATTATCGCATGAGGCCATTCATCGGGATGGGCGCCTTGCTGCTTCTGGCAATCGGAAGCATGGCCGAGGACGCGCCGGACTTTAATCGCGAGGTGCGGCCGATTCTCGCGACGCATTGTTTCACCTGCCACGGTCCGGACGCCAACACACGCAAAGCCAAGCTGCGGCTGGACGAACGCGAGGCGGCTTTGGAGATCCTAGCGCCCGGCAAGCTGGTGGACAGCGAGTTGATACATCGCATCCTGTCCGAGGATCCCGATGAAGTGATGCCGCCACCTTCATTGAAAAAGCCGTTGAGCGCGGCACAGAAATCGGTGTTGAAACGCTGGGTGGCGGCCGGCGCGCCGTATGCCAGCCACTGGGCCTTCGCCCAACCACAGCGGTCGGAGCCGCCCAAGGTGAAACAGGCCGACTGGGCCCGCACGCCGATCGACCGATTCATTCTCGCGCGTTTGGAACAGGAAGAATTGCAACCAGCACCCGAGGCGAATCGCGAGCGGTTGCTGTGTCGGTTGTCGCTGGATCTCACTGGTCTGCCGCCGACACCAAAAGAGGTGGAGGCGTTTCTCAAGGATCAATCCCCGAACGCCTATGAAAAGGCGGTCGACCGTCTGCTAGCTTCGCCGCGGTATGGCGAGCACATGGCCGTGCCGTGGCTGGACTACTCGCGCTACGCCGACAGCAACGGCTACCAAACCGACGGCAGCCGCCAGCAATGGCCGTGGCGCGATTGGCTGATTCAGGCGCTGAACGCGAACAAGCCGTTTGACCAGTTCACCATTGAACAGTTAGCCGGAGACATGTTGCCAGAGGCGACGCTGCAGCAGAAGGTGGCCACCGGTTTCAATCGCAACCACCGCATCAACGGCGAAGGCGGCATCATCGCCGAGGAATGGCGCGTGGAAACGGTGATTGATCGGGTGGAAACCACCGGCGCCACGTGGCTGGGTCTCACGCTCGGCTGCGCGCGTTGCCACGATCACAAGTATGATCCCCTGTCGCAGCGTGAATTTTACCAGTTCTTTTCCTTCTTCAACAACGTGCCCGAGACCGGACGCTTGGCCGGCCAAAGCAGCAACACCAAGCCTTTGGTGAATGTGGAAACCGCCGAGCATCGCGCGGCCGTGGCCAAATTGGAGACGGAGATTAAACAGGCCGAGGCAGTCGCAAAACAGGCGGCGACCGAGTTGCCGAAACTGGTGAAGGCGTGGGCTCCGAAATTCCGTGAAGAATTGGGCGGAAAAAAAGTGACCTGGCAGAGCGTGGACGAAGCGACTGTGACCTCCAAGGGCGGCGCCAAGTTTGAGCGGTTGGAGGACGGCTCCTGGCTACCGAGCGGACCGAATGCCACGCATGACACGTACGAGATTCGCACCACAATGACCGGCGACCACTTCACCGGTGTGCTGCTGGAATGCCTGCCGGACGCGCGTCTACCGAACAAGAGTTTGGGCCGGTATAGTAACGGCAACTTTGTGCTCACCCGCGTGGAAGGCGAGATCGTACCGGCCAACGGCAAGCCCTTGCCGCTGAAGTTTACGCGGATTGAATCGGATTACTCGCAGAAGGGATGGGACATCAAGAACGTCAACAACGGCCAGTCCGGCAAAGGCTGGGCGGTAGACGGGCCTACGCGACGGGAACCGATTAAGGCACTCTTCCTCGCGGGTCAACCGGTGGCCGTGCCGAACGAGGCCACGGTGGTGCTGCGGTTTGTGTGCGCGACCCTGAACCAACACAACCTCGGACGGTTCCGCCTGTCTCTCACCGGCGCCACACCGGCGGCCGTAAGCCTGAAGGGCGACAGTATTCCCGCCGCGGTGCGGGCGGCACTGAGTGCCGAGACCCCGAACCCCAAGCAGTGGGCGGCGTTGGAAAAATATTACCGCGCGCACGTGGCCAACCCAGCCAAGGCGGCTGATGACCGCGTGGCCGCCAAACGCAAACAACTGGCCGATCTCCGCAAGAAACTGCCGACAGTGATGGTGATGGAGGAAATGCCGGCGCCGCGTAAGGCGTTCATTCTCAACCGTGGCCAGTACGATCAACCGGCGGAGGAAGTGAAGGCCGGGTTGCCGGCGTTTCTGCCCGCGCTGCCCAAGGGCGCGGCGATGAACCGACTGGGGCTCGCTCGTTGGATCGCCAGCCCGGATAATCCGCTTACCGCCCGCGTGTGGGTGAACCGAGCCTGGGAACATTTCTTCGGTGTGGGCCTGGTAAAGACGACTGAAAACTTTGGTGTACAGGCGGCGTTTCCGAGTCATCCGGCATTGCTGGACTGGTTGGCGCGTGAGTTTGTGAAGCCATCGCAAGGCGTGCAGGTGAACGGTCAACCGGCCAAAGGGTGGGATATGAAAGCCTTTCACAAACTATTGGTGATGAGCTCGGCCTACCGTCAGGACGCCAAGCCGCGGACCGATACCTATGCGGCTGATCCGGACAACCGACTGCTGTCGCGCGGACCGCGTTTCCGATTGGGCGGCGAGCAGTTGCGTGACCGAGCGTTGTTTGTCAGCGGTCTGCTGGTGGAACGCCTCGGCGGTCCCAGCGTACGGCCGTATATGCCGGTGGGGGTCTGGAACGAGACCACGCGCTACGGGGATTTGCGCAATTATAAAAACGCCACCGATGACGGCCTGTATCGGCGCACGATGTACACGATCTGGAAACGGACCGCCGCACCGCCTTCGATGCTGCTCTTTGATGCGCCCAACCGTGAGGTGTGCACGATCCAGCGCTCACGCACCAACACGCCGTTGCAGGCTTTATCGCTCCTGAACGAAGTGACCTTCGTGGAAGCGGCTCGTCGGCTGGGCGGTCGGATGTTGAAAGACGGTGACTCCTCGATGGAAGCGCGGTTGACGCACGGCTTTCTCTGGGCCGTTTCCCGAAAGCCCACTCCAACCGAACTGGCGGTGTTGCGCGACGGGCTGAGGGAGGATCTGGCTTATTTCACCGCAAACCCCGAGGCAGCCAAGAAACTGCTGGCTGTGGGCGAATCGGCGGCGCCAGATGATAGACTCGCGGAGCGCGCGGCGTTCACGCTGGCGGCGAATGTGTTGTTGAACCTCGATGAATTTGTGACGCGCGAATAATGAATCCCGATTTCAATCTCCAGGTGCAGGACGCCCTCAACCGGCGCGTGTTCCTGCGTAACACCACTTCGTTTCTCGGACTGTCAGCTCTGGCCGGATTGACGCAGGCGAAGACCTCGTCGAGCGGCCTGCCCGGGTTTCCCACGCACGCAGCCAAGGCGAAACGGATCATTTATCTGTTCCAATCCGGGGCACCGTCGCAGATGGATTTGTTTGATCCCAAACCGGCGATTACCGATCGGCGCGGCGAGGATTTGCCCGACTCTATCCGGAAAGGTCAACGGCTCACCACGATGACCTCCGGCCAGAAGAAGTTTCCGGTGGCACCCACCATTTTTAAGTTCGGGCGGCACGGCCAGAGTGGCATGGAGTTCAGCGAACTGTTGCCGCACCTGTCCAAGCAGGCCGACAAGCTGGCGATGATTCGTACGGTGCATACCGAGGCGATCAACCACGATCCGGCGATCACCTTTTGCCAGACCGGCCATCAACTGGCCGGTCGACCGAGCATCGGTTCGTGGCTCAGTTATGGGTTGGGTAGCGAAAACCGCAATCTGCCGGCGTATGTTGTGCTCACTTCCTTTGGGTCCGGCCGGCCGAATGATCAGCCGCTGTACGATCGCCTGTGGAGTTCGGGGTTTCTGCCCACGCGCCATCAGGGCGTGAAATTTCGAAACACTGGCGATGCGGTCCTGTATCTTTCCAACCCGCCGGGAGTGGACACCGCTACCCGTCGGCGCACACTGGATCGCCTGAACTCGCTTAACCGCGAACGTCTTTCGCAGGTTGGTGATCCAGAAATCGCCACGCGCATAGCGCAGTATGAACTGGCGTTTCGCATGCAGAGCAGTGTGCCGGAGTTGTTGGATGTCTCCAAGGAACCTAAGCACGTGCTGGATTCCTACGGACCGGATGTGCATCGACCCGGGTCGTACGCGGCCAACTGCCTACTGGCACGTCGCATGGCCGAGCGGGATGTGCGGTTTGTGCAGCTCTTTCACATGGGCTGGGATCACCACGGCGGCTTGCCCAAAGCGGTGGCCGGGCAATGCAAGGACACCGATCAACCGACGGCCGCACTGCTGAACGACCTGGAGCAACGCGGGTTGTTGAAGGATACGCTGGTGGTGTGGGGCGGCGAGTTCGGGCGCACGGTGTATTCGCAGGGCAATTTATCCGCGACCAACTACGGGCGCGATCATCATCCGCGTTGTTTCACCATGCTCATGGCCGGCGCGGGCATTCGCGGCGGCGTGACCTATGGTGAGACGGATGATTACTGCTACAACATCGTTCGCGATCCGGTGGAGGTGCATGATCTCAACGCAACCATTCTGGATCAGCTGGGGATCGATCACGAGAAGCTCACTTACAAATTCCAGGGGCGCGATTATCGCCTTACGGACGTACACGGTAAGCCGGTGAAGGGCGTATTGACCTAACGTTCCAACCCTTACGCGGTGGCCTGTTCTTTTTCGGCCAGCAACTGCTCGCGCCGTGACTGACGCCGTGACTGATATTTGCGCAGACCGGCGCGCGCGATGAAAAAGCCGATCAACCCGATGACCGCCCCGAACACTGCGGCTCCAGCGGTCCAGCCGGCAAGTGCCTTGAGCAATTCACCGGAAGAGGCGAGATCCTTGACCACATCCCATGTTTCGCCCAGCGGCTTCATTGTCTCGCCGTCCATGAATTTGTCTTTGTAGTTCGGCAACCCGAGCATTTTACTGCCGAGAATAAAGCTGGGTGGGATGGTGAGAAAGGCGAACAGCTTGGCAAACACAAAGCCTGCGACCGCGGCGCCCATGTGACCCTTGCCGAACTTGTTCAGCGGATACATCAGGAAAAAGGCAAGGCCCAAGGTGGGGAAGAAAATCAGCTCCACAAAGATGCCGTAACCCACGCCGCGGGCCACCTGTGAGGGCGCGCCTTTGGTTCGGAGAATCCGCAGGTAATCAAGGCGCATCTTGCGCCCGATGCGGGTATACCAGGGATGCCTGCTCGTGCCGCCGGCCATGGGCGGTTACTTGGCTACCACCCAGTCAAATGAGATCTTTACTTCGGGATCAGTCTGGATGCTGCCGGTGGGCAGCTTGGGGGAGGGGGGCGTGATGCCGAAATCGGTCATCTTAATCGGCACCAGTCCGGATACTGTCAGTTGGCCAGCCTTATTGGCGATGTTGACGTCGAAGTTCAGCGGCTGCTTTTTGCCGTTGATCTCAATGGCACCAGAACCTGCGCAGGTGGACACGCCGTCCTTCACGGACTTCACTTCAAGACCGGTGATGGTAAACTTGATGAGCTTGTGCTTCGGCTCGTTCATGGCCGCGTGCATTACTTCGTCCATGCGCTTCTTGCCGCTCTTCAACTGGCGCACGGGTACAATCACCGTGCCGCTGGCCTTGGCCGTACCGGTTTTACCGAGGGCGGCGCCATCCACATTCAGGAAACCGCCGATGACCTTGGTCTCGACCTTCCACTTGTGCACGCTGGAGTTGCCGTTGATGATCAGATTGCTGAGGCCAAACTTGGCCTTATAGAGCTCGGCTTGCGCGGGCAAGGCGAGGATGAGGGCGGTGAGAATGAGAATTTTTTTCATGGAATATGTGTGGGGTTAAACAGTTAGATCTTCGGGTTTGATTTCCACGCGCTTGCCGGTCATCACGGCCTCGTTGGCTTTGAGGGCAATCACGTTGGCTTGGTAGCCGGCGGTGGCATCAGCGGCGGGCAATAGGCTGTTGGTGGAGCCAAGCTGGTCGGCGAGATAATCGGCCAGAGTCTCGGCATCGGCTTCGCCAAACGTATTGAGGAAATCCTCCACGGCGCTTTTGACCTGATGGCTGTTGTAGGCAAAGGCCTCTAGGCTGTAGAATAACGGTGACTGGGTGAAGGTGGATTCTTGGTACAACTTCTTTCCACCTTTGCCGAGCGTGGTGGCACCGGCTGCCAGCACCACGCCGGGGGAGCCGTAGTGGGGCATCTTACGGGCGTACACTTCCCAGCCGATCAGCGGGGCGTCGGCCTCCTTGTACATCCACGCCTGCGCGCCACGCAGCATCACGGCGCTGTTAGTGCCGTGCATCACCTCGTACTCGCCATCGAATGAGTTTGCGAGGGTAAGTTCCTGCGTGAGGGAAAAGTCGTTTGCATACTCGTACACGATGTTCACCGTGTCGGGTACCTTGCGGCCGTCGCGCCATTGGACAGTGTTCCCAAAGCCGCTGACTGCGACGGGTTGCAGTTTGAGGAAATGATTCACAATATCAGCCTGATGCATGCCGATCTCTCCGACGAGGCCGGGGGAGAGTTCGGGGTTCAGGCGCCAGTTGATCAGTTTCTCTCGTTCGGCATTGGGCGAGACAAAACGCCAGCTGGTTTTCTTGTGCCACTGAGTTCGTGCGTGCACGGCCTTGCCGATCGCGCCGGCGCGCATGAAAGGGAACATGAATTGTCGCTGCGGTTCACTGCGGTACTGCAGGCCCGGCTGGAAATTGACCTTCGGATTGGCCGCGGCCGCTTTGGCAATGGCGCGGGCATCCTCCACGGTGCCGCCGAGTGGCGCCTCGCAGTAGACATGCTTGCCGGCCTTGAGCGCGGCCAGAGCGATCTCCTTGTGATCGTGCGGCGCGGTGGCAATCACTACCCCTTCCACATTCTCGTCCTTGAGCAGGTCCTGAAAATTATCATAGCTGGCTGCCTTGGGATGCTCGCGCTTGGCGCGGCGTTGCATGGCGCCGTAGTGATCGGCCACGGCGACTAGCGGCGCGCTGGGTAGTTGCGCTAGGTTGCGGGCGATCTCGCGTCCGTGCGGGCCGTAGCCAATGAGGCCCATCTTGATTGGCGGCGTGGAATCATCGGTGCGGCGCGAGGCGTCTTTGCCTTCGCTTTCCTGCGCGCGCGTTTCGAGGGCCTGCATCATCGCGGCCATCGCGGCCAACGAACCGCCGGCGGAGGAAATAAAATCGCGCCGGTTGAAATCCTGTTTATTCTCACTCATGGGTAAGGGGCTCATAGTGTGCGGGTTTCGAGGGCAAAAGCAAGCGCGGACCGGCAGCACGGTGACGTCGGTCCGTGCGGGAAATTACTTCACTTCCGCGAGGACCTCTTTGATCAGGTCCATGTTTTTGCCGCGACTGTTCCAGCTATTCTCGCGGAGGAGCTTGATGAATTTTTCATCAGCGGACTTGGCCATCATATCCTTGAGGAGCATGTCGTGGTTGAGATTTAGTTTCTGCGAGGCAAACAGGGCGAAGGCCTTGATGCTTTCCTTGGCTTGCAGGTCCGGGTTGGGGGCGGACGGGCCGTCGGTGAGCTTGAGGCTCCATTTGAAGCCTTCGATCAGGTGCTTGTGGAAGGTTTCATTTTCCCAGGTGGACCCGTTGTGTCCGAGATTGGTAAAGAACACGCGGCCTTTGCCAAAGCTGCGCACCCAACAGACCGGCACATGGTAGGGCATCTGAGGTTTGCTCTTGGCCATGTTCAGGCTGAAGAGCACGCGCACGGCGTTGGGATCGAAGTTGTTGTATTGGTAGATTTCGTCCTTCCACATGAATTCCTTGCCGAGCATAGCCACGGTGGGGTGGGAGGATTCGTGGTTGAGGAAGCCGTTGGTTCCGCCTGCGTTCCAGGGGTGACCGGCGAAGGTGCCGTTGATCATCTTCACATAGCCATCGTACTTCTTGAAGGTGTCGGCCGCGCTGTGTGCACCCACGAAGCCTTTGCCGGACTGGATGAACTCCATCAGCGCATCGCGCGGATCGCCGGCAGGCAATAGCATGCCGGTGGTATAAAAAAAGATGCCGTCAAACTGCTTTAGGTTTTCACGTGTGATACTCTGGATGGCGTTCTGCGAATTCACCGTGGTAAACACACCGCTCTTCTTGCCGATCTCCGCCAGCACGCGTTCGACCTGGCATGTGTCCTTTCCGGCGCGGTTGACTGGTTGATGGCGAAACCCAGCGGATTGGGTGATCACCAAAATCTTTTTCGGCGCGGACTGTACCTCAGCCGGGGCGTTCAGGAACATTAATCCGCCCAAGGCGGCCAACAGGATTCGTTTCAGGATTTTCATGAGATCTATATAGGACTCTATTTTGGGGTGGACAATTCATCAGGGAACACCGATGTGGTCAAGGTTTCTCGGCTTGAACTCCAGTCCAACCTTATGGCATGGTGGTGAGACACTTTGGCGCTCACATTAGCCCGGTTTTTTCGCGGGGCAAAATGGCACCAACAGCCCATGGCGACTGAACGCACCAGTTTTTTCGATCGTATTGCCGGCCGCATTGATCAGCTCGATTCGGAGGGGCTGCAGACCGTGGTGGCTCGTTTGGCACGGGAGCGTGATTTTCTCGAGACGCTGTTTGATACCATTGAGGACGGCGTGCTCGTGCTGGACGGCAAAGCGCACATTTCCTGGCACAACCAATCCGCCGAACATCTGCTGAGTCTGCCACTGGACAAGGCCGAGGGGCAGGGGTTGGCAAAGTTCCTGCCTGGGCTCGATTGGGATAAGCTTTGCGCCGTGGAATCCACCGACAGCCTTTCAGTCACACGGCATGAACTGGAGGTCGCCTATCCCATTCGCCGCTTCCTGCGCGTGTATACCGCAGCCTTGGTCGGCGAGGGCGCCCATGGCTTGGCGGTAATTATCAATGACGCCACCGAGCAGCAGCAGAAAACCTTTGAGGCTCTCGAGAGCGAACGGGTTGAGGCACTCACCCTATTGGCTGCCAGTGTGGCGCATGAAATCGGTAACCCGCTCAACGCCCTGCACATTCATTTGCAGTTGATGGAACGTGAGGTGAAAAAGCTGAAGGCCACCGACGCCGACGCGCCGCTGGACCTTGCCGATCCCGATGCCGCGGCCAACCACGCCGCCAGTATTCGCAAGCTGGAAACCTATCTCGAGATCGCCAAGGGTGAAATCAATCGGCTGGACTACATCATCAGCCAATTTTTGCAGGCCATCCGTCCGACGCGTCCGGAGCTCAAGCCCGTTTCGCTTAACGATATTTTGCTCGATACCCTGACTTTGCTCGGGCCGGAAATTGAAAACCGTGAGGTCACGCTGTCGCAGCACTTCGCCGAGGAGTTGCCCAACGCGCCGCTGGACGAAGTGCAGGTGAAACAGGCACTGGTGAATCTCATCAAGAACGCCATCCAGGCCATGACTCAAGGGGGCGCGCTAACATTGACCACCATCGCCGAGACCGACGGCGTGTGGGTTTACGTGGCCGATACCGGCGGCGGTATTCCGCAAGAGAAAATCAACCGCATCTTTCAGCCCTATTTCACCACCAAGAAAGAAGGCAGTGGCCTGGGGCTAATGATTGTTCAGCGTATTGTGCGCGAACACGGCGGCCGCATTGAGCTGGAGAGTAACACCGGCCAAGGCACCACCTTCCGTCTCTGGTTCCCGCTCACCGAACAACAACCCCTGCGCTTGACCGGCGGCGAGACCTCGCAGGCCAGTGCAACAAACGATCATGCTTAAACCCACAGTCTTAATCGTTGATGATGAAAAACCCACCCGGGAAGGCCTGCGGGCGGCACTGGAGGATCGCTACGATGTCTACATCGCCGAGGACGGTGAGGGCGCCTTGCGGTTGCTGGAGGAGGACGGTTATGACGTGCTACTCACTGACCTGCGCATGCCGGGCATTGGAGGACTCGACTTGATCAAGCGCGCCAAGTCGCTGGGTAAACCGCCTATTTGTATTTTGATGACTGCCTATGGTAGTGAGGAAATGGCTGTGGACGCCATGCGACAGGGCGCTGATGATTACATCGCCAAGGGTCGATTGCAGATTGATGAACTCGAAATGCGCATTGCGCGCGCCGTGCGTTCGCAGAAGCTGGAATCCGAAAACCGCGAGCTGCGTTCGCAGGTGGATACCAAGTTCGGTCTCGAAAACGTGATCGGCCAATCGTCGGCGATGGAGGGTATTTTCGAAATCGTCCAGCAAGTCGCCCCCGCGCGTGCCAGCGTGCTTGTGCTCGGCGAAAGCGGCACGGGAAAGGAACTCATCGCCAAGGCCATCCACAACCTCAGCCCGCGTGCCAAGCAGCCGCTGGTTACCGTGCATTGCGCGGCCCTCTCGCCCACGCTGTTGGAGAGTGAATTGTTTGGTCACGAAAAAGGCGCGTTCACCGGCGCGCACGAACGCCGCATCGGCCGCTTCGAACAGGCCAATGGCGGCACACTATTCCTTGATGAGATCGGCGAGATCGATCAGGCCATTCAGGTCAAGCTGCTAAGGTTCCTTGGCGAACGTACCTTCGAACGCGTGGGCTCCAATAAAACCCTCTCCTCCGACGTCCGCATCATTGCCGCCACCAATCGCAATCTCGAACACGAGGTGACTGAGGGCAATTTCCGGGAAGACCTGTTCTTTCGCCTGCGTGTGGTGGAGCTAAGCCTGCCGCCCCTACGCGATCGCGGCACCGACGCCGTGTTGCTCGCGAAAAGTTTCCTCAAGGAGTTCGCTCAGGAAAACGCCAAGGCCATCGAGGACTTTCATCCGGACGCCGTCGAGGCACTGCTCAATCATCCCTGGCCCGGCAACGTGCGCGAACTACGCACGGCCATCGAGCACGCCGTGGTGTTGTGCCGCGGCAACACCATTGGCCTACGTGATCTGCCGCCTAGTGTGCGCGGTGAATCCGCTGGCGCGCCGCATCCGGACGCCAAGGAAGTGTTAAGCAAAAAGAACCTGACCGTGGAGGACGCCGAAAAGGCTTTGATCATCCGCGCCTTGAAGGAATGTGGGGGCAACCGAACGAAGGCCGCCGAAAAAATTGGCATGAGTCGTCGAACGCTTCATCGAAAACTGCACGCCTACAACCTTCACGACTTATAGGCGCCGACTACTCAGCCAGACACCGGCGTAGCACCACCTCAACCTCGATCTCGTCGAAACTGTTGGGAATTTTGCACTGGGGCAGCACCATAGGCATCAACTCCCAGCCTTCCGCCCCCAATTCATTAAGTTTGGCCTGAGACAGGTCGCCTCTTTTTAGTACTTTGTACTCCCACTTCTGCATGACTGGATTGTAGCGAGGGCGACAGGCTGTGGCGAACCAGTTTTGGTATTTTGAATAAAGATTCCGACTGAACCCTTAATGGCATAGCAAAGACTTGGTTGAGCTTGACCGCAAAGGCCTGTGAGCTTCAACTCTCTCCATGTCCACGATTTGTGTTCGCCTGATGGCGTTGATGTTGCTCGTTTCGTTTACCGTTCAGGCTGAGGTATCCGTTCCTTCCATCTTTGGCAGTCGCATGGTGCTGCAGCGGGGTCAGGCCAATCCGGTGTGGGGCTGGGCTGCGCCGGGTGAGAAAATTTCCGTCACGTTCGCCGGCCAGAAACACACTGCTACGGCCGGCAAGGACGGCGCCTGGCGTGTGAAGCTCCAGCCGCTGAAGGCCAATGCCAAGGGTCAGACACTGACCATTCAGGGTAGCAACAAGCTGGAGCTGATCGATGTGTTGGTGGGCGAGGTGTGGGTGTGCTCCGGTCAGTCGAACATGGCATGGTCAGTTGATCGCTCTTACGATCCGGATTTGGAGAGCCTCACGGCGAAATTCCCCAACATCCGTCTGATCTCAGTACCGCCGGTCGGCGCACAGGAACCGCAAAAGGATTTCAACGGCGAATGGGTGGCTGCCTCGCCGGAGTCGGTGATGAGCTTTTCTGCCGTGGGCTTTTTCTTCGGTCGTACACTGCATCAGGCAATTGATGTGCCGGTGGGTTTAATCGACAATGCTTGGGGCGGCTCAGCTGCGGAGGCATGGGTTCGTCGTGATCTGCTGAACAAGCTGCCTGCCGCTGCGCCTTATATGGCTACTTGGAAACAGACTGAGGCAAATTATGATCACGAGAAAACCATGGCCACTTATGAGACGCGCTTAAAGAAATGGCAGACCGCCGCTGCGGCCGCGCGCAAGGCCGGCAAACCGGCACCGCAACGCCCGCGTAATCCGCGTAATCCGCTGACGGGCCAGCACCGGCCGGCAAATCTTTATAATGGCGTGCTCAAGCCTTTCATCGGGTACGGCATCAAGGGAGCCATTTGGTATCAAGGTGAAAGCAATAGCGGTCGAGCAAAGGCTTACCGTGACGTGTTTCCGCTCATGATCCAAAATTGGCGCGACGAATGGGGGCAGGGTGATTTCCCGTTTTATTGGGTTCAACTTGCTGATTTCCGTGATGAGCAACCGGAGCCTATGGATGATAACTGGGCCGAATTGCGTGAGGCTCAGACCATGACGATGGATCGTCTCAAGAATACGGGCGAAGCAGTGATCATTGATGTGGGCGAAGGCCGCGACATTCATCCACGTGACAAACAGACCGTTGCCAAGCGGCTGGCGCGTTGGGCGTTGGCCAAAGACTACGGCGTGGATATCATTCATCAAAGTCCTCGCTATAAGAGTATGGAGATCAAGGGCGATAAGGCTGTGATCACGTTTGATCATGTGGGTGCGGGACTTTACAGTTTTGATGTGCGTGATCCCAAAGGTTTTGCCATATGCGGCCAGGACAAAAAATTTGTATGGGCCAACGCTCGAATCGTAGGCAAAGACAAAGTGGAAGTGTGGGCTGAAGGAATTACGCCTTCCCAAGTACGTTATGCATGGGCGGTGAATCCTGTTTGCACATTGATGAGCCGCGGAGGCCTTCCGGCCACGCCCTTCCGTACTGATGATTTCAAGATGGTGACTGAAGGGCAGTAATTTTAATTGTCTCAGCACTTTCTCGGTTGACGTGTGTGGGTTAAGGCGTTGCAATGTCCCCTATGACCAAGCGTCTTCTTTCCCTAAGCTGTATTGTCGTTATTCTGTCGGCCTTTTTTGTTCAGGCTGAAACGAAACTTCCCTCCATCATCGGCAGCCATATGGTGCTGCAGCAGGGTGAAAAATGCCCGATTTGGGGTTGGGATGATTCAGATAAACAGGTTACCGTTGAATTTGCCGGCCAAAAGCACACGGCCAAGGTAGGTGATGATGGCCGTTGGGAAGTCCATTTGGATTCCATGAAGGCTAATGCGAAGGGCCAAACACTTACCATTCGCGGGAGCTCCAAGATTGAGTTAGTGGATGTGTTGGTCGGCGAGGTTTGGCTTTGCTCTGGCCAGTCCAACATGGAATGGCGAGTTAAGCAGTCAGCCAATCCGCAGGAAGAGATTGCGAACGCAAAGCATCCATTGATCCGCCACATCAAGATTCCACATCGCCCGGCTGCCCAGCCGGAGAACGATGTACCCTCGGATGGTTGGAAAGTTTGCTCGCCGCAAACTGCCGCCGATTTTACTGCCGTGGGCTATTACTTTGCCCGGCATTTACAAAGTGAAATTAAGGTGCCGATTGGTTTGATTGGAAGTAACTGGGGCGGCACCCGGATTGAACCTTGGATTCCGCCGGTGGGTTTCAAGAGTGTTCCAGCACTGAAGACTAACTTTGCTGATAAGCTGGACCAATTTCCGACTAAGCGCGGTAACGGGGTGAATCACCAAAGTCCCTTGGCTTTATATAATGGAATGATCAATCCTCTCTTGCCATATACCATTAAGGGTGCGCTTTGGTATCAGGGAGAGAGCAACAACGGGGAAGGCATGCTGTACCACGAAAAGATGAAGGCCTTGATCGAGGGTTGGCGTAGTGTGTTCAACAAACCAGAGCTACCATTCTATTATGTTCAACTGGCTCCTTTCCGTTACGGAAGGGATGATGATCCACGCTTACCGGGAATTTGGCAGGCTCAATTGGAAACTCTCAAGGTTCCTCATACCGGTATGGCGGTAACCACTGATATTACTAACGTCAGAGACATTCATCCCAAGAACAAGCAGGATGTCGGTAAGCGCCTTGCCTTATGGGCTTTGGTTAAAGACTACGGCAAAAAGCTAAAGACCCAGTACTCAGGTCCTATTTTTGAGAAAACATCTCACGCTGAGGGTAAGGATAGCCTCACAGTTCATTTTAAGAAACTGGGTGATCATTATCACGGCCTCAAAACCAATGACAATAAACCCATCAGTCATTTTGAAATTGCTGGTAAAGACGGCAAATGGCATCCAGCAAAGGCGACAATTGTTTACGGAGACCATTTGATCGTAAAGAGTGATGCGGTAAAAAATCCGGTCCATGTACGCTTTGGTTGGCATCAAATGGCCGAGCCTAATCTAGTGAATGGAGCAGGGCTGCCGGCTTCCCCGTTTAGTACCGCTTTTAAATAAAATGCGCTCTTTAGTTGCTTTTTTCCTCGTATTGGTCGCCGGCCCATTATCGGCGGCAGACGCCAACTTCCATCTCTACCTGCTCATCGGCCAATCCAACATGGCCGGGCGTGGTAAGGTGACGTTGGAGGACAAGGTAGCCGTGCCGCGGGTATTAATGATCAACAAGGCTAACGAATGGGTATCCGCTGTGGACCCCATTTCGTTTGATAAAAAAATCGCTGGGGTCAGCCTCGGTCGCACTTTCGGCATCGAGATGGCTCAGGCAAACGAAGACGTAAAGATTGGACTGATCCCTTGTGCAGTCGGTGGCACGCCCATCCGCCGTTGGCAACAGAATGGCGACCTGTATCAGGCAGCCCTCAAGCGCGCTAAGCTTGCGCAGAAGGTTGGCGTTATTAAAGGGATCCTCTGGCACCAGGGCGAGAGTGATTCCGGGAACGAGGATGCGGCCAAGATTTACGAGCAACAACTCCACGCCATGATTGCTGCTTGGCGGAAAGACCTGGAAAATGAAAAAATCCCGGTTGTTGTCGGTGAACTGGGTCAGTTCTTCACACGTGCTAAGCACAAGTTCGCCGTTGATAAAGCATTAAAGGTATTGCCGAACAAGGTGAAGCATACCGCTTGGGTCAGTTCCGAAGGTCTCGGCCACAAGGGGGATGTCGTTCACTTCAATGCGGCGGCCTACCGTGAATTTGGTAAACGTTACGCATCAAAAATAAAGTCACTTCAGGAATAGCTCCATGAACTTCATCCGCTTGAGTCTCTTTTTAGGCATCGTTTCGGGAAGCCTCGTTGTAGGCGCCGAACTCTCGCCTCCAGAAAAAAACTTCGAGACACTATGGAAGACATTTAATGAAAGATATGCCTTCTTCGAATTACGTGGAGTCGATTGGCAAGAGCAATACAAGACCTATCGCCCTAAGGTGAGTAAAGAGACTACCGATGAGGAACTATTCAACATTATGTGCGAGATGTTGAAACCTCTTAAGGACGGCCACGTAAATCTGAAAGCTAAGGGTTTAAAGAAAAAAGCATTTAACCCGGAGGAACTTCCCAGATTCTTAAAAGAGTTTAATACCCCCAAGCTCGAAAAGAGCTACCAATCGATGGTTCGTAAAACTCTGAAGGATCAGGGGCTTTGGCGATTTTAAAAAGGCGACTGCTTTATTTGAGTATTCTCGCAGTAAGGACTTTGGTTATTTGTTGATCACTGAATTCGAAGGGGTGAGGCCCAAGAAACTTGGTCCTGCTTTGGATGAGGTGCTTTCTGAAATGAAAGGCATCAAGGGGTTAATTATTGATATCCGATTGAACCCTGGGGGTACTGATCAGTGCCTCTACCAGATCGCCAGTCGCTTTGCCGACAAGAAGCGGGTGGGGCATATTCGCAAATCCAAACGCAAAGCGGGTGAGGGCGAGGATGGTTTTAGTGAATTGAAGACGCGGTTTCTAAAACCGGCAACGGATGCGGGGCCCAACTGTACCTTTACCGGCCCGATTTGCCTTCTGACTCATGGAGCCTCTTACAGTGCAGCTGACGCTTTTGCCATGGTGATGACGGAGCTGCCTCACGTCACCATCATTGGGGAACCCACCAACGGGATTTTCTCGAATATGCTGGAAAAGAAACTGCCCAATGGTTGGAAGTACACGCTCTCTTTTCAGGTGTATTACGCGGCTGACAAGAAATGCTATGAAGGAAAAGGAATTCCCGTGGATATCGAGGTGCTAAATAAGCGTGAAGACCTCGAGAAAGGAGAGGACCCATTGATCATGAAATCAATCGAGGAGCTTTCCCCAAAGTAAGTGTTTTTTGACGCGCACAACCACCTGCAAGCGTTGCGCTTTGGTGGACGGCAGGCCGAACTACTAGCCGAGTGTCCCGATGTGGCGCGCATGGTGGTCAACGGCTGTTGCGAAGAGGATTGGCCGGCCGTAGCCGCGTTGGCGGAGGCACATCGGCAAGTGCTCCCCAGCTTCGGCTATCATCCATGGTGCATCCACGAGCGCTCGGACGATTGGGAAGCAGAATTGAACCGAATGCTCGACGCTCATCCCGCTGCCGTCGGTGAGATTGGCCTCGACCGTTGGAAGGAAGGGCTCAATTACGAAGGACAGGAGGATGTGTTTGTCACCCAGCTCCGTATCGCTGCTGAGCGCAATCTTCCCGCCAGCATCCATTGCCTTAAGGCATGGGGGCGAATACTAGAGCTTCTGCAGGAAGGCCCAATTCCTGAGCGCGGTTTTCTACTGCACAGCTACGGGGGCCCGACGGAAATGGTGCAGGCCTTCGCGCAACTAGGCGCGTACTTCAGCTTCCCGGGTTATTTTTTGCGCGCCGCCAAAGGGCGCCATCGCGAAGCGTTCAAGTCCGTGCCTGCAGATCGGTTGCTAATTGAAACCGATGCCCCGGATCAACGGCTGCCGGACGCACTGAATGCGTATCCGCTCACGGACTCCGCCGGCGAGCCCATGAATCATCCGGCCAATTTGCCGGTGGTTTATCAAGGTGTGGCAAAAATCTTGGAGACGCCGCTAGTCGCTTTTACGGAGCAGGTCGAAGACAACTTCGAGCGTTTGTTCGGCAACTAATAATTTGCTCGTCAGCACGCGTGTTGAGCCCAACCATGGCAACTGCATTCAATGAAGGTATTGGTTTTAATTTTATTGGTTCTCCAGGGCGCCCTGTGGGGTGCGGATGAAAAAGGCTTCACCGCGATCTTCAATGGCAAAAACTTTGATGATTGGGATGGCAAACCCGAGGCATGGGAAGTACGGAATGGTGAGATTTGGTGTACGGGCAAATCTCAGGAAAAGAACTGGCTTATTTGGCGAAAAGACCAGCCGGCCAATTTCATTCTACGGCTCGAATTCCGTTGGGACAAAGGTAACTCAGGAGTGCAGGTGCGTAGTGATGACTTGGGTAAGTGGCAGGTCTTTGGTTATCAGGCGGAAGTAGCTGAACAGGTCAAGATGGGTCTATGGCATCATTCGCTACTAGCTAAGGAGCATCCCAAGAAAAAGGCCCGCCATTTAATGGCCACCGCCGGTCAGGTTGCCACCTTGGCTCCTGACGGCTCCAAGGCAGTAAAGCAAGGCTGGGATCCCAAGAAGGTTCAGTCGCACTTCAAAGAGCACGAATGGAATAGGATGGAAATCATCGCCAAAGGCCCGAAACTCATCCACAAGGTCAACGGTGTGATGTTCGCCACCGTGATTGATCATGACAAGGAAATGAGTCGTAAGAAGGGCTTCATCGCACTGCAGGATCACGGCAAGGGCTGCATCGTTGCATTTCGCAAAATTAGATTAATGAAATTGCCATGATAAAATTGCATTCAGCTTTTTCACGTTGAGCATAGAGGTTTCAAAATACCTGACTTGTGCAGACCCAGTGCTGGGTCAGTTCATAAAGAAATTCGAACCGGTTACACTGGCCCCCAATAACCGCATCACCCTTTTTGAGGCACTGGTAAAGTCAGTTATTGGTCAGCAACTGAGTGGTAAGGCGGCTCATTCAATTTTCTCTAAATTAAAGGTTCAAGTAGGCGGCAAAAAACCTATTAGCCCGGAAAAAATACTGAGCACGCCTTACGGAAAAATTCGAAGTGCTGGCGTTTCTGACTCAAAGGCCCGCACCATTATTACCTTGGCTGAAATGGTAAAGACTGGAGCTATCCCTTCGTCTCGAAAAATGAGAAGCATGAGCGACGAAGAGGTTGTCCAAGCACTCACAGCCGTTAAAGGTATTGGGCAATGGACAGCAGAGATGATTTTAATGTTCAAACTAGGTAGGCAGGATGTAATGCCTGCTACCGACTTGGGAGTTAGAAAAGGTTACTCCATCATTTTTAAAAGCAAGGAGCTCGCCACGCCCAAGGCTATTTTGGAACATAGCCAGAAATGGAGCCCCTACCGGTCATTCGCGGCCAAATACTTTTGGGCGGCAGCGGATGCAAAACTCTAGATGTGTCTCAGGAATCGAACTGACAACACATTTTGAATTAAGCTAATTCTCTTATCACATGTCCGGCTGCTGCTAAGCCGAATGCGGCGGTGACGTGGGTAACGGCGCCGAGTCCGGCTTCGCAGTTTAGTTTCAATGACTCACCGCTTTCAGATTTATTTTCGCAGACGGTGCCGTCGGGCTGGGGATATTGCACAGGCTCGGCGGAGTAGACGCAGGGGAGGTGCCATTTCTTGGTTCCACGAGGGAAGTCGTGTTTCTGCCTCAATTGCTTGCGCACTTTGAAGAGAAGTTTGTCGTACTTGGCTCGAGTAAGATCGGTCACGCGCACCGCCGTGCCATCGCGTCGGCCACCGGCTGCACCGCAGGTGATGATTGGAATTTTTCGCATCCGGCATTCATCAATCAGCAGGCATTTATTGGTGAGGCCGTCGATGGCATCAATGAGGTAATCAAAGCCGCCACTGAGAATGCTATCAGCAGTTTGTGATGTGAAAAATTCCGTGCGCGCGTGCACTGTGCAGTCGGGGTTGATGCGGTGGATGCGTAAGGCTAGTTCATTCACCTTTGCCTTGTTGATGCTGCCCTCAAGCGCATGGATTTGCCGATTGGTATTGGTGATACACACCTCGTCGAGGTCCACGAGTGTCAGCTTGCCAATGCCCGATCGGGCCAGTGCCTCTGCACTCCACGAGCCGACGCCACCCACGCCGATGACCGCCACATGCGCAGCGCGCAGCTTGGCTAGGCCGTCTTTGCCGTAAAGGCGGGCGATGCCGCCAAAGCGTGCGTCTGCGGTGTCCATCAACGCCCGAATTGTTTTTGCACTGCTTCCTGGAACGCCTTGCGCACGGGCGAGTTGTCGCCGTTACGGAAGCCGGCACGCTGGATCATCAGCACCACGATGCGGCCGGTCTTGGGATCGGCCCAGCTCTGGGTGGCGTACGCGCCACCATGCCCGTAGGTGCCGGCCGAGAGCGAGGCAGTGACTTCCATGGGAGTCTTTACTACCTGAAAGCCCAGCCCCCAGCTCATGCCGTCGACAAAACCGGTTTTAATGTCGCCGGTCTGCGAGCGTGTCATCAGTGCTGCGGTTTTTTTCTGCAACACCTGTTTGCCCTTGTAGGTGCCGCCGTTGAGCATCATTTGATAAAACGCCACGACATCGCCCGCCGTGGAGTACAGGCCGCCGGCGGGGTAGGGCGTGCGCTTGCGGTTGGAGAGGCCGCCCTTGAGAAAGTACACGTCCACCGGCTGCAGTTTGCCGTTTGAATCCGGCCGGTAACTGGAGGCGATGCGCTTGGCTTGCGCGGGAGAAGGCCAAAACGTCGTGTCCTTCATGCCGCACGGATCGAGCACACGCGCCTGCAGGTACTCGGCAAACGGCGTGTCGCTGACGACCTCTACGATGCGGCCGAGCGTGTTAATGCCGGCGTTGCTGTAGCTCCAGCGACTGCCCGGTTCAAACTGCAGCGGCGTTTTGGAATAGCTCATCACCAGCTCAGCCAAGGTGCTCTCCGGTCGGGGCGAATTCGTATTGGCCAAGCCCGAAGTGTGCGTGAGCAGATCGCGGATGGTGATCGCGCGCTCCGTTTTCTTGAGCGTGAGTTTACCCTTGGCGCGGGATTCAATCATCCATTGCCCGGCGAACTCCGGCAGATGTTTTTCCACCGGATCCTCAATCGACAACTTGCCCGCCTCCTGCAATTGAAGCACGCAAACGGCTGCCATTGGCTTGGTCATGCTGGCGATCCAAAATAGCGCATCCGGCGGCATCGTTGTTTTCTTTTCCAGATTAGCAAAGCCGGTTGTCTCTAGGCTGAGGGTATCTGACTTAGTCGCTACGGCCGTCACGCTGCCGGCAATGACATTATTGGCTACAAAGCCATTCATCACCACCCGCACCAGCGAATCTGGCGGCTGGGCGAGGGAAGTCCACGTGAGCGAAAGAAGCAGGTAAGGGATTAGTTTTTTCATATTAGTTTGTCACTCTATGAGTCTTGTGCACGGCGGCTTGGGCAGTGCATTTGATCAAAATCTCGTCGATGCAGACGTGCGGCGGGCGCGTAGCCATCCAGATCATTGCCTCGGCGATGTCTTCCGCCACCAGTGGATCGAGGCCTTCGTACACTTTGTCGGATTTCGACTGGTCGCCCTTGAAACGGACCATGGAAAACTCTGTCTCCGCCAGGCCCGGGTCGAGCGTACCCACTCGAACGCCCGTGCCGTTGAGTTCCAGTCGCAGCGACTGGGTGATTTGTTTCTCGGCCGCCTTCACGCCGCAATACACTGAGCCGCCCTCGTAGGCCACACGGCCGGCGATCGATCCGATATTGATGATGGTGCTGCCGGCGTTCTCCATCATGAGAGGCAAACACGCACGTGTCACGCGCATCAGCCCGAGGAAATTGGACTGCACCATCGCCTCCCAATCGGCGTCCTTGCCTTCGGCCACCGTGTCGGTCCCGTGCGCGCCACCGGCGTTGTTCACCAGCACATCAAGTTGCGGCGTGAGCTCCTTGAGCCAGGCAACACAGGCGTTTACGTTGGCTGTGCAGGCGACATCCAGTTCATGAAAATGCACCGAGGCCGCGCCGGCTTCTTGGCACTGGGCGGCTACTGCCTCCAAACGATCAACCCGGCGCGCGCCGATCACCAGATGTGCGCCTTCCCGCGCAAAATGCACCGCGCCCTCCGCGCCAAATCCCGCCGAAGCGCCCGTGATGAAAACCCACTTGTCCTTGAGAGAATTATTCATGCTTGGGCTTGTTGTACCGTGACCCTCCAAAGTGTCAAAACTTCTTCCGAAGATAACTTTGAACAAGAATTTTTAAATCCTTACAATGCAAACCATTGCGATTCGCAGAAACCCAACTACACTACCGCCATGCATCGAATCGCCCTTTTCCTATCCGTGTTCATCTGTGTTTCCCTGCAGGCCGCCGACCGTCCCGTGGCTACGTACTCCATCGTTGCTTTCGATCCCGCCACCGGCGACTTAGGCGTGGCGGTTCAGAGTAAATTTTTCGGAGTCGGCTCCGTAGTGCCTTGGGCGAAGGCCGGTGTGGGCGCGGTCGCCACCCAATCGTACGCCAACACCACCTATGGCCCGGAAGGCCTGAAGCTGATGGCCGCCGGCAAAACGCCCGAGGCCGTCCTCAAACAACTCATTGCTGTCGATCCTGTCCGCGATCTGCGTCAGGTCGGTATGGTCAATGCTCAGGGCCGCGCCGCCAGTTTCACCGGCAAACGCTGCACTCCCTGGGCCGGTCACAAGACGGGCGATCACTATGCCGCGCAAGGCAACCTCCTCGCCGGTGAAGCGGTGGTGACCGACATGGCCACCGCGTTTGAAAAGGCTCGCAAACAACCGAACAGTCAACTCGCCGACTGGCTGATCGCTGCCGTCACGGCCGCCGAGGCTGCCGGGGGCGATAAACGAGGTCGACAATCCGCCGCACTGCTGGTTGTGCGCGACAAGGGTGGCTATGCCGGCCTCAATGATCGCTTCATTGATATTCGGGTGGATGATCACAAAACTCCCGTCAAGGAACTCGCCCGTCTCCTCGAGCTTCATAAAAAATTCTACCCGCACGCCCACCGCAACAAACCTGTGCGTCAACCGAATGATTGATCTATGATCATGTCTCTCTTCTCAGAGAGTGTGTGGAAGAGGTAGGTTTTTATTGCCCTCAACTCTCGAATCCCTGCTTCGGGTTTGTCTCCAAATAGGTGGTGATGGCTTGCGTGAATAATTCGCCGTACTCGTTGAGTTTCTTTTCGCCGACTCCGTGGATGTGGCCGAATTCGGCGAGGGTGGAGGGGTATTCGCGGGCCATGTGGCGGAGGGCGACGTCGCCGAAAATGATGTAGGGCGGCACGCCGCGTTCGCTGGCCAGTTCGCGGCGCAAGGTGCGAAGCTGATCGAAGAGGGTCTGGTCGCAGGCCAGTTCGCCGGCGCGGGCTTTGCGCGGTCGCGGTCCTTTTTCGGACTTGGTGGGCGCGGGGCGGGTGAGTTCCAACGACGGGCGGTCGCGGTTGCGCAGCCATTCTAGGCCGGCGTCGGTGAGTTCGATCACGCTCATTTGCCCAGGGGTTTGGTGGGCTAATTCCAGTCGCACAAGTTCGCGGGCGATCACTTTCCATTCGTCGCGCCCGAACTCGGAGCCGATGTTGTATGTGCTGAGTTGTTCGTGGCCCCAGCGGCGGATCTTTTCGTTATCCGCGCCGCACAGGACATCGACGATGTGGTTGAGTCCCACGTTGAACCCGCCGTGTTCGCGCACGCGATAGATACACGCGAGCAGTTTCTGGGTGGCCTCTGTGCCGTCGAAGGTTTCCTTGGGCTCGAGGCAATTGTCGCAGGCACCACAGTTTTCTTCTTCAAATGATTCACTGAAATAATCGAGCAATAAGTGCCGACGACAGTGGCGACTCTCGGCGTAGTGCACCATTTGCTGGAGCAGCTGACGGGCGACGGCGCGTTCGTGTTCGTCGTCTTTTTCCTCGATGAACCCGGTTTGCTTGGTGACATCGGAGGCGTTGAAGAGCAGTACGCAATCGGCGCTGAGCCCGTCTCGTCCAGCCCGGCCGGTTTCCTGATAATAGCCCTCAAGATTTTTCGGGAGATCCTGGTGGATGACAAAGCGTACGTCCGGTTTGTCGATGCCCATGCCAAAGGCGATCGTGGCGCAGATCACCTGTAAGTCGTCGCGGATGAATGCCTCCTGATTCCGGCTGCGTGCGGCGGCGTCCATGCCTGCATGATACGGCGCAGCCTCCACGCCGTTTTCCTTGAGCCGCGCGGCCAATCGCTCGGTGCCGTTGCGGCTGTTGCAATACACGATGCCGCTCTCGCCGTCGTGTTTGCCGATCACCTCCAACACCTGCCGCAAGGCACTGCGCCGCGGCGTGACGCGATACTGTAGGTTGGGCCGATTGAAACTGGCGATAAACCGCGCGGGCTCCTGCAGACGCAGTTGGCTGACGATATCCGCGCGCACGCGGTCGGTGGCCGTGGCAGTAAGCGCCATCATGGGGATCTGCCCAAACCGGTGCCGCAGATCGGCGAGCTGACGATATTCCGGCCGGAAATCGTGGCCCCATTCGCTGATGCAATGCGCCTCATCGATGGCGATGCATTGCGGCTTCCAACTCTCGAGCATCTCCTGCGTGCCGCTGAGCATCAATCGCTCCGGCGCGATGTAGAGTAGCTTGTATTCGCCACGATGTAGTCCGCCGATGCGTCGGCGCGATTCCTCCGCGTCCAGTGTAGAATTCAAAAACGTCGCCGGCGCACCCGCTGCTTGTAACGCATCCACCTGATCCTTCATCAGGGCGATCAACGGCGACACCACGATTGTGAGCCCGTCCCGCGCCAGTGCCGGCAGTTGATAGCAGAGTGATTTCCCGCCGCCTGTCGGCATCAACACCATCACATCTCGTCCTGCTAGTGCTGCATCAATGATCTCCTCCTGCAACGGTCGAAACGCATCGTAGCCGAAGGTGGATTTGAGCAGGCTTTTGAGATCAGGCGTGGGCATATTGGCGATACTCCAATTCCCAGTGGGAAGGAGAAGTCATGTGGGAGGAGTCTGCCTGTTCGCTCGAAGATGACAAGTTTCTCTGTGCTCACGGGCAATGCACTGGATTGGTTTAGACTTTTTTAGTGCCAATCGCGATTGCCTATGGCCCAATCGGGGCTTTGTATGAAACTCGTTTTTGCATTCTTCATGGCTGTAGCACTTGGGGCGCAGGCGGAAAACTGGCCGCAACTGCGCGGGCCGGCCGGGGCGGGCATTAGCTCGGAGAAAGGGTTGCCCATCAAATGGACGGCCAAGGATTATGCTTGGCAGATTAAGTTGCCGGGCGTGGGGCACTCCTCGCCAGTAGTTTGGGGCGACCGGGTGATTGTTACCTCGGCGGCGGAAAAGGGGGAGCGCCGGTTCATCGAATCTTATCAGGTGGCCACGGGCAAGCTGGTGTGGAGCGATGAGCTGGGGGGTGCCACGCATCCTAAACATGCGCTCAATAGCTACGCATCAGCCACGCCAGCAACCGACGGAAAACGGGTGTTTACCTCGTGGGGTGATCACGATGAATTCTTCATGGCGGCCCATGATTTTAAAACGGGTAAGGAATTGTGGCGGCGTCAGCTGGGGGTATCGCTCAGTGATGATGGTCATGGCACGGCCGTGTCGCCGGTGTTGTTCGAGGATCTGGTGATTATTCTGAATGAACACGACACCAGCCCCGGCTACATTGCCGCGCTGGATCAGGCTACCGGCAAGGTGCTTTGGAAGATTGATCGGAAGATCAATAAGATGACGTACTCCACGCCGATTCTCGTGGAGCACGGCGGGCAAACGCAGTTGATCAATGCCTGTCTGGATGACGGTCTGATGGGGTTGGATCCGCGCAGCGGAAAAATCCTTTGGACCACGCCAAATACCTACACGCTGCGGACCGTGGCCATGCCGGTTTACTGGCAAGGCCATGTATTCGGCAGTTGCGGCGGCGGCGGCAAAGGCAAGCTGATGACGGCTGTGAAACTTGGCGGCAAGGGTAAGGTTACCGAAACGCATGTGGCTTGGGAGCGGCGGCGGTCCTTACCCTACGTGCCCACGCCGATTGCTTACGGGGATCATCTCTACCTGTGGCTGGATAATGGCATCGTGGTGTGTGTGGATGCCAAGACGGGTGCCGAGCAATGGAATGAGCGGGTGGGGCGCGGTGATTTTTCCAGCTCGCCGTTGTGTATTGACGGCAAAATTTATTGCAGCTCGCGCACGGGCGAATTCACGGTGATCAAGGCCAGCCCGAAGTACGAACTGCTGGGCCGTAGTCAGCTCGGGGAATCCACCCACGCCACCCCGGCGGTCAGTAACGGCCGCCTGTTCCTGCGCGGGTTTCGGACATTGTATTGTCTGGATGCGAAGTAGGGTTACGGCATCACGATCAGGAATTGTACGGAATCGACGATGACGTATTTGCCTTCGGTGCCTTCGGTGCTGATGGTGACGGACCCTTCGCGGCCTTTCTTGAAATGAAACAGGCCGATGGAGCGAAAGAGCTTGGCGATGGGAGCCGGCTCGCCTTCGTTAATCTTCACCACGGTTTTGCCCTTGGAATGATGCACGGTGACGGGCACGCCGTTGGCGCGGCGGATGTTGGAGTTGTGCGACACGCGCACTTCGTACAGGCCGGTCCGCGGCAGGTCCGGCGTGAAGGTGGCGCTCTTTTGCCCCTTCTTTTCCTTCATGTCATGAATGTAGCTCACGCCGACGAAGGGCGGGGTGTGCACGCTGTGTTTCCATTCGCCGACGAGTTTGGCTTCCGTGTTGTCTACCACGGTGCCGGCCAGCTTGGATTTGTCCGGCACGATGAATTTGATGTTCTCCGGTTTATCAACTTGATCAGGCCGCGGTAGAAGAGGGTCTCGACTAGCGGCTTGTGCTAAATTCAAAGCATTTACCAGTGCTAGCAATATAATATAAACCATGTGGGTTTTAGCTTACGGGAAACATTGATGGAAACAAGGTAGTGCTGTTCTCAATTTTTTTGTCTTTGGTACCACCTAAAATCTACACCTCAGCGTTGCGTTAAGGCACCAGCCTTATTAGCCTTTGGGGATGAATCGCATGTTAGTTTTAGTTTCTTTGGTTTTTGTCAGTGTTGTTTCTTCGGCGCAATGGAATGAGTTTCGCGGCCCTCAAGGCGAAGGCCATACGGATGCCAAACTGCCGATGGAAGTGACCGCCCAGGGTCATGTCTGGAAAACCCCGATGCTTGGCAAGGCATGGAGTTCGCCGGTGGTCTGGGATAATCAGGTTTGGTTTACCAATGCGGAGGCAGATGGTCACAAGCTCTGGGCGGTGTGTCTCAATGCCAAGACGGGCAAGGTGATCCACAACAAACTCGTGTTTGAAATCAAGAGCCCGCAAAAGAGCCCGGTGGCGATGAACAGCTACGCCTCCTGCACGCCGGTGATTGAAGAAGGCCGGGTATATGTGACTTTCGGTGCGCACGGCACGGCCTGTCTCGACACCAAGACCGCCGAGATCATTTGGCAGCGGCAGGATGATGAACTGACCTGCGATCATTTCCGGTTGCCGGCCAGTTCGCCGATCCTGCATGGCGGGCGGTTGTATCTGATATTTGACGGCGCCGACCGCCAGTTTGTTGTGGCGCTGGACAAGGCCACCGGCAAAACGCAATGGCGGCACCAGCGCGCCTTTGAGTTCGGCACGAACAATGGCGACCGCAAAAAGGCTTATGGCACGCCGGCCATCATTAAGGTAGGCGATCAGGAACAACTCATCGCCCCGGCCGCCGTGGCCACCGAGGCGCTGGACCCGGCCACCGGCAAGTTGCTCTGGACCGCACGCACGGGCGGCATGAACGCCAGCGGTCGGCCGGTCTACGGCAACGGCCTCATTTTCATTAATAACGGTATGGGCTCACTTGGCGCCATTCCCGCCGTCGGCGGTGCTGAACGTGAAGCAAAATGGAGCACGCGCCGCAACATTCCCAAGAAAGGATCCCTGCTCCTCAAGGGTGAGCACCTTTACATGGTGGCCGATAACGGCGTGGCCAGTTGTCTGGTCGCCGCTACCGGCGAAGTACTCTGGAGCGAACGGCTTAATGCCGGCGAATTCGCTGCCTCCCCGATCCTCTGCCAGGACCGCATTTACTGCTTCAGCCTTTCCGGCAAATGTGTCGTTCTGGCCGCTTCGCCTAAGGAATTCAAGGTGCTGGCCCGTGGCGAATTTGAGGACGGCTTCATGGCCACTCCCGCCGTCACCGGCAACGCCCTGATTTTACGCACCAAATCCGCCGTCTACCGCGTGGAATAATTCGTTTAAATACTCGCTCAAAATGAACGTCTGAGGTAGTGTCGTAGGCAGAAGAGCGATGCTGCATTTAACGGATAATTCGGTGAGCCGGCGGAGTTTTCTCTCCGTGGGTAGTCTGGCGCTGGGCGGCGTGGCGTTGCCTGATTTGTTGCGTGCGCAGGAGACGGTGAAGCAGCTGGGCGGCGTGGCCAAGGATCGGACGGTGGTGTTCCTCTTCATGCACGGCGGGCCGTCACAAACGGAGACGTTTGATCCCAAGATGGGCGCGCCCTCGGGCATTCGCAGCATGACCGGTGAGATTCCTACGCGGTTGCCGGGAGTGACTTTTGGCGGCACGTTTGAAAAACTGGCACGGCTGAACGATAAATTTTCCATCGTGCGCTCGTTTACCACGCAGAGTGGCGCGCATGATTCCAAGCCGATCGTCAGCAAACATTCCTACAACGCCCAAATCGGCGGGCATTATGCGCGTGTGGCGGGCGGCAGTCATCCGGAGACGGGAATGCCGCGCAACATCTGGCTGCACCCGCAGGCGGTGAACCCGGAGGCGACCGACCCGATCATGAAGCTCGGCCGGTTTGATGTCACTGGCCCGTTGGGCCCGGCTTTCGCACCGTTCCAACCGAGTGGCAAGGGGGATTTCCGGGCGGACATGAAATTGACGGTGAACCCCGCTAGACTGGACGACCGCCAGGCACTGCTTTCGGGATTGGATCAGTTTCGGCGCACGGTGGAGAGCGGTCGGGCTACTGGCGGACTGGAAAAATTTCAATCGCAGGCATTTGAGACATTGGCTGGCGGGGTCAGCGAGGCGTTTGACATCTCGAAGGAAGATCCCAAGGTACTGGCCCGCTACGATACGGCCGGCCTGATGGATGTGGAGCGGATCAGTAAACGCTGGAACAACCGGCCGCGTTACCAGAATCACGTGAACAATCTCGGCAAGCTGATGCTGATGGCGCGGCGGCTGGCCGAGCGCGGCGCGGGCTTTATCACGGTAACCACGGATTTTGTGTGGGATATGCACGCGGACAAGAACAACGCGACAATGACCGAGGGTATGCAGTATGTCGGCCGGCCATTTGATCATGCGGTGAGCGCGTTCATTGAGGACGTGGAAGCGCGCGGGTTGCGTGACAAGATTTTGCTGGTGTGCTGTGGCGAGATGGGGCGCACGCCCAAGGTGAATGCCAAGGCGGGGCGCGATCACTGGGGCGGCAGTGCACCGTTGATGCTGTATGGTGGCGACCTGAAGATGGGCCAGGTGATCGGCAGCTCGACCAAGGATGGCGGCGAACCGGCTAGCGATCGTGTGACCATTCCAAATTTATATGCCACGCTCATGGAGCAGTTGCTGGATACCGGTGCCGTACGCGCCATGGCCGGGATTCCGAATGAGGTGAACACCGTGATCAGCGGGGCCTCCCCGATCAAGCAGCTGTTGTAACGAATGGCGTAGCCAAGGAGTATTAAGAGTATGTTGACGGTATCGGACATTGCCCCGAATCAAACCTGCGCGGGATTATCGCGCCGGAATTTTCTGCAGGCGGGTGTGCTGGGCAGTCTGGCGTTGCCGGATTTGCTGGCCAACAGAGCGCTGGCCGCCGAGGCTGGTTTGCACCTGAAAGACAAGTGCGTGGTGCTTCTCTTTCTGCAGGGCGGCCCGCCGCATATCGAATTTTTCGATCCCAAAATGACCGCGCCGAAGGAGATCCGCTCCATTACCGGTGAGGTGAAAACCAACATCCCCGGCATCACCTTTGGCGGCACGTTCCCCAAGCTGGCGAAGATGACGGATAAGTTTTCCGTGGTGCGCTCGTACGGCTCAAAGAATGGTGGGCACACCTACCATCCGGTGACCGTGGCGGGCAATCCGTTGCAGGCCTCGATGAGCGCGCTCTACGCGCGGGTGGCCGGTACCAATCATCCGGACACCGGAATGCCGCGCAACACGCTGGTGTTGCCCGAGGCTATTGATTCGGAGCTGAAGTTGGGGCGTAATTTTGAAACCGGTGCCCTGCCCACGCTGACGCAGGCCGGTGATCTCGGCGCAAGTTACGCGGCCTTTAACCCCGCCGGTGGCGGGGAGATTAATTCGGACATGCGACTGCAGGTGACACCGGAGCGGCTGGCTGATCGCAAGGGATTGCTTGGCAGTCTCGACGGACTGCGCCGCGATGTGGATGCCTCGGGCCTGCTGGAGAGCGCGGATAAATATCAGCAACAGGCGTTCGACACCATCTCCCGCGGCGTGGCTGATGCGTTTGACTGGACGCAGGAAGATCCTAAGACCATCGCGCGCTACGACACGCGGCCGTTGTTCGACCAGAAAAAACTGCAGCGTTATTACGACATGAAACGCGCGAGCAACCTGCTGGGCCTGCAGATGCTCATGGCCCGTCGCATGTGCGAAGCCGGTTGCGGTTTTGTGACGGTAAGCGATTGCGGCTGGGATTATCACGCAAATAACAATAGCCCGAAATACATGACCGGCGTGTACCCAATGGGTAACCAGGTGGATCATGCGGTGAGCGCGTTCATCGAGGACGTGCATCAACGTGGGCTCAGCGAGAAAATTCTGCTCGTGGTCACGGGCGAAATGGGGCGCACACCACGCATCAACAAGAACGGTGGACGCGATCATTACGGCAATCTTACGTCGCTCCTGGTTTCCGGTGGCGGTCTGAAGATGGGCCGGATCATTGGCGAGAGCGATCGGCAGGCGGCCGAGCCAGCCACGCGACCGTACACGCCCAAGCACCTAATGAGCACCATCATGCACACGCTGTTCGACATCGGCGAACTGCGCGTGGCCGACAGCGTGCCCAAGCCGGTGGCCGACATTATCACCGGCGGTTCGCCGATCGAGGAGTTGGTTTAGGGCACCCCGAAATTGTTTCATTTTCCCGGTGAATAGGGCTCATAATCCGTTCGTCGGTTCATTTGTCGTAAAAAACGGCAGAATCACCCGCTTTTCGCGTTGAAAACGATTGCTTTTTCGCCGGTTTTTGCGCACAAATGGGCGGTTTTTGAGGAGGAAAACCCACATCACTCTGTCAGCGTAACGCCCCCTTTTGCGTTGGCTTGACAGGGAATGAGCGTACTTACACGGATTTGGCTGCCCGCAACGGTGTTTGCGGTGTTTCTTTTGGCGTTGTTCAATCGCCAAGAGTTAGTCGATCGGTTTCTGGAAAACGCCAACTTCCTCACGCGCAATTTCGTCGAGTACGGCGTGCAAATTGGCGTGTGGTTGAGCGCGGCGTTTTTGATAAACCGGTTGGTTGGCGTGCTGTTTTGGGACGGCTTTATCGGCCGGCTCTCGGACCGGCCTGTGCCGCGCCTGCCGCGTGACCTCACCGCGATGGTGCTCTTCAGCGTCGCCGTGCTGGCGATCATCTCCACCGTTTTTCAACGCGACGTCACCAGCATGCTCGCCGCCTCCGGCGTGCTCGGTGTGATCATTGGCCTCGCCCTGCGCACAGTGATTCTCGATCTTTTCATGGGCCTGGCCATTCACATCGAGCGACCGTTCAAGATCGGCGACTGGCTGATGATCCACCAGAACCGTGTGGAGACCCACATTATCGCCGAGGTCATCGAGATCAACTGGCGCACCACGCGGCTGCGCACCACGCGCAACAACATGGTCGTGGTGCCCAACAGCAAAATGGGCGACACCATCGTCACCAACTATATGGAGCCCAAACCGCACTTCCGGATTGATCTCGATTTCACCATCGATTTCGAGGTGCCGAGTGAGCGGGTGTTGCGCGTGATGACCGCCGGTCTCAAGGCCGTGGCCGATGGCGAAGGCATCCTCGAAGATCCCGCCGCCGAGGTGCGCATCAAGGATTCCACTCTCGAAGGTGCCGAGTACGAAGTTCGCTTCTTCATCCTGCCCGCCAAGATTTCCCCGAACGAAGCGCGTCACGTGGTGAACCGCAGTGTGCTCGAGCACCTTATCCATTCCGGCATCACTCCCGCCCATGCCAAGGAGGAGATCTTCCTGCAACGCCGCGAACGCCGCGCGCTCGATGCTTCTCTCGACGAGGATTTGTACCAGCTCCTCACCCGCACCGAGTTGTTCCGTAAGCTTAACGCCGCCGAATTCGCCGCTGTGTTCCGCGAGATGCGCAAACGCGACCTCGCCGAGGGCGAGACACTGTATGCGCAGGGCGATGCCGGAGATTCCATGTTCATCTGCGTGGAAGGCCTTCTCGCCAGCGCCATCACCGTGCGCGGGCAGGGCGAGGTGAAGGTGGAAACGCTGCGGGCCGGCCAGCATTTCGGCGAAGGCTCCATCTTCAAGGCCACCAGCCGCTCCACCACCGTTACCGCCGAGGCTGATTCACTTGTGTACGAGATCGAACGCCACGTCATTGAGCCGCTGCTCGATGTGCGGCTGGATCTTCGCGAACAGTTGAAGAAGGGCCTCAAGCAGCAGACCGACCGCATCAAGGACAGCTGGAAGGAAGCCCGGCGCAAGAAAGCCGAGGATCAATCCAAGAAAACCGTGCGCAAATCGCCGGTTAAGAAGGTCGTGCAGGCCTTCTTCCCCGGCATGTTCGAGGGCGCTAAAGAATCGCAGGAGAAATCAACCAATGAAAAATAGGATCAACCGCAGCCATCTCAAGGCCATTGTTCTGGCCGTCATCCTCGCTGCCGCTGCCTTAGCCAAGGCCCAGTCGGCCGCGCCATCCACAGGGAGCCGCGTGAAGCCCTGGCTGAAGAATGCTCTGAGCGAACTCTCCAATCTGCCGGGTGCCGGCACGGCCAATACTAATGTGGTCGTGGCTTCGCGACGCATTACCCTCAGCTACATTGATCCGGCGCGTGCCGTGCAAATGCTCGCCCTGCACGGCGTTACGATTGGCAAGCCCGAAGCAGCCGTGGACCCAGCCCAGTTACCGGTAGTGTTGGCATTGCCCGGGACGACTAATCTCGAGACCATTCCCAAGGCCGAAGATAAATTTCCCCAAACAGAAACCGATCCAGCCAACGAACTGGTCGTTTTTCATAACGAGAATGATCCCGCCCAACTCAGCGGCGTGCTTTCGACACTGGAGAAACATGTGGATCTCCCCGCGCGCCAGATCATCATCGAGGCCATGGTGCTGGAGATTTCCTCCACGGCCCTTAAAGAGATAGGCGTGAAATGGTCGCGCAGCGGAAACGGGGGAGGGAGTGCCATCACCGATCACACCAGTGCCCTGACGATCGGCACGCTCAAGTATCCGACCTCCGCTTCGGTCGAGGCGTTGAATCTAACCACGAAGAGCGTTTTCCACAGCATCAACACTCAGATCAAGGCGCTTGTGGCGGAAGGCGAGGCGGAGATTCTCTCGCGGCCGAGTGTGTTGGCGCTGGATAACCGTATGGCGTACATCAATGTTTCGGAGGATATCCCTGTGGCCAACACCTCGTATGCCCCCGGCAACAATTATCAACGCACCAGTTTTGAAACCAAAAAGGCCGGCATCTCGCTGACGCTGCGCCCGCGCGTGAGCAGTAATGGCGAGGAGGTCAGTATGCAGGTCAACGCTGAGGTCACCGCCAAGGTGCCTGATTCGGATGTGCAGGTATTGGGCGGAGCCGGTGGCACAACAGTGCTGGCAAGTGCGCCTACTATTTCCAAACGCGAAGTGAAGACCTACGCCCGCGTGTCCAACAACACGCCGTTTATCATCGGTGGCCTGATCGCCAAGGATAAGCAAAGTAAGGTGGAGAAGGTACCGTTGCTCGGTAGTTTGCCGATTTTGGGGCCGCTATTTCAAAGCAGTAAAAATAACACTGTGAAACGCGAAGTGATCATCGTGCTCACACCGTTTGTCCTGCCGGAGGAACATGTGATCGGCAAAAATATGCCGATGGATGAGGATAATTTCGACAGCGTCGGTCATCAATTGTTCCGCGATGCCTACCGGATCCGCGCTGAAGACACCTTTGACCTAAATTACCTCTACGAAAACAAACAGCTTCAACGCATGAAACAACTGGCCGATCGGATCGTGGCCGGTAATCGCCCGTTGGCCACCGAATATCCCTACCGGCATTTCTACGGCAAGGCCGTGCCGGGCGAGAGTATCCTGTGTTACCGCCAGATTTATGAGGTGCTTAAGCGGCGCGACCTCCAGAAGAATCTCGATGAAACCAAGATCATCTTTTTCGAGGCCGATGAAAACATTCAATCCGGCCATCGCGTGCAGTTTCTGGACGCCTTCCTGCGCGCTAAGGCGCCGGCGGTTTTAACCGATCAAGGCGGGCAACAGGCCGTGGCTTTGACCTATACCATGCAGCGTTTTTCGGATGACCCGGCTTCCATTTTTAATGAACCGACTCCATCCGTACAGTTGTTGAATTGCTCGAATGAAAAGGAATGGAGCCAAAAGCTTTGGGAACTGAACCGACCTACGGCCGAGCAGCAAGAGCAATACACTGTACTGTTGCGTCGCAAAAAGGATGTGGAACGTCTCAAGTACGCCATCTTGATGAAGAAGACGGTGGAGATGAACACCGAAAAACTCGTCTTGAGCCTGAGCAATTTTACCCGCGGGCGCCTGCTGCTCATGCCGCGTGTCACGCCCAAGGATATCGAACTGGTCGATGGTGATGTCGCTCGCGCGTTTTTCTATTCGGAGATGTATTATCAGGCCCTGCAGGTGGAGATGGAAAAAGACATCGCCGCCTTCCGGAAAGTCATCGAGGAGAAGGATCATTTGAAACAACTGATAACCCCCGCGCCGCGTCCTTGAGCGGCCGGAACAAAGGAATAACATGAAAGATCAAAAACCATTCATAATTGGACTCGGGCTAGGTGTCCTGATCATCGCTGGGATTGCGTTGACCAAGCCCAAGCAACCCAAGAAGGCAACGGCTCCTGCGGCCCTTAAGCCATCGCAAGTCCTCAGCAAACCCAAGCCGGAAGAAAAGTCGACGTCCAAGCCCAAGTCGGAGGTGTCCGAAATCGATTCCGAACCCAAATCAACCGAGGCTTCCGTCATGGCATTGATTGATGCCGTGGACGAACCGGCTGGGAAAATCCGTGTGCTCACCGGCATTGCCCTCAGCCATCTGAAAGCCAGCAAAGACGCGGCTCCGTTGCTTGAGGCGTTGTTGGAGCAGTTCGAGGCGTTGGCGGATGATGCCGCCCGCCGCGAGGCACTGGCCGAAGTGACTGAGGAATTTTCCGAGCTGACGGAGCATGAAGCCCTCGCTGATTTCCAGATCGCCTTGGTGGAGCTGGAGCAGGCACTGAATCCCGGCCCGACTCCAGCCGGAAAACTCATCGCTGGCATCGAAGCTCCCACACAACGCATCAAAGCCCTCGCTCAAATTGCCACCGCCTTGCACGCGGCGGGTCAGGCTGAATTATCCCAAACCCTAATGGAGCAGGCCGGCACGGAAACAGCCGCGTTGGAAGAACTCAACGAATTGCTCACCGCCAACACAGCGATGGCCATCGCCCAAATGAACATGAGCCAACCTGAGGCCGCCAAGCAAATCGAGACGCTGGTCACCAAGATTTCCGCGCTGGAAACCAGCGAAGACCAACTGGCTGCCTACGAAAAACTCACCCGCGAACTCGCTCCTTGGGCCACACAGAAAATCGTGGCGGCGCAGTTGGAGCGCATTCAGGCTTCTGTGCTCCAGCTCCATTATCAGGCCGATCCCGTTTTGCGGCTGGTCAGCGGCGTGGAGGATCCCAGCGGACGCGTGCGCGTATTGTGCAATTTGGCCGGCACTCTGGCGTTGACCGGTGATCTCGAGCAATCCGCCGCCATGCTTGCCAAGGCGCAGGAGATTACCAAGGACTTGGAGACACCCGGCCAATTGGCGCCGGCATTGACTCATCTGGCCGCCGCCCAATCATTGGTCGGACGAGGCGAAGAAGCCAAGACGACTTTGGCCAAGGCGATGGAAACCGTGGATGGCATCCAGTCCGTTGATGAACAAACCGCCGCCCTCGGTGCGTTGGTGGCCGCGGTGGAATCCATGGACAATGTCGATCACATGGAAACGGTGTTGGCTCAATCGCTTAAGACGGCCACAGCCATTCAGCATCAAGCCCAGTCGGTCATGCAGCAATCATTGCGGCTCATCAACCGTCTACCTGCCGGTGAACAAAAAGCCGAGGCATTAGAGCAGATCGCCTTGGCCATTGAGCAGGGTGGGGCCGGACAGTTCGCCGAATTGCAGTTTGAATTGGCTACCCTCCATCACGAAGGGCGCCACTTGCCGAAGGATGCCTCACGCGCCGCAAAATGGTATCGCCAAGCCGCCCTCGGAGGGCATGCCTCAGCTCAGCTGAATTTGGCCGTGATGTTGCTCGAAGGGGAGGGCGGTGCGGCCGATCCATCCGAAGCTTTCAAGTGGTTGACCGCCGCCGCGGGGCAGGGCCATGCCGGTGGACAAGTGGCCTTGGGCATGATGCTGGCTCTGGGGCAAGGCGTGGAGGCGGATCTCGTGGAGGCGCATAAGTGGGTGACGCTTTCGTCCAAGAGCGGCAATGAAGATGCCGCCGCCGCGCTGGAACAACTCGCACCCAAGCTATCCGACGATCAACTCGCTCAATCTGCTCAACGAGTCGAAGCCTGGGAAGCGAGCCAAACCCAGTCGCCCAGCACACCGGTTCCCACGCCTCCAGCAGAACCGATATCGCCCACCGAACCGACTGAGCCCGCAGGTCAAGAGGCGCCCCCCACCACCACCGCAGGTAAATAACCCACAAAAACAGGGCCCGAAAACTTTTTTCAAAAAAGTACCCGCAACCCCTTGACAAGTTACGTATGCGTATTAATTTGTACGCGTACGTAATAACGTGCCTGTGTCTAAATCTTCGAATTAATAAAAGAAATGAAACACAAAATCGCGATGATGCTCCTTGTGCCGGCTTTGATGGTTGGTGCGATTGGTTGTGCGGGGCCCAGTAATCATACCGAGCGTGGTGCCGCCACGGGCGTGGTGCTAGGCGGATTGGCCGGGGCGGTGATCGGCCATAACAAGAACCGGCGTGGAGCCGAAGGCGCGGCCATTGGCGCCGTGGTTGGCGGCCTTTTGGGCGGTGCCGTGGGCAATCAGCAGGATAAGAACGCCGGCTACAAATAAACCTTCCCATTTTTCTTGGTTGGTTCTCCAAACACCCCGACGGCCTTCGGATCGGCGGGTTTTTTGGGTCAAATGCCATTGACGCGGCGTCGAGGGTTTGCGGCAATGGGGCATGCGGATTTTTTCGATACTTATAGCGGGTGCGGTGACTCTGGCGGCGGCGGACTTCAAACCGACGGCTCAGGATTCCATCGTGGCCAAGGAGGCTAAGGCGGAGTTAGTGTGGGCTGCAGGAAGTTTTACCGAGGGACCGACCTTGGGGCCGAAGGGCGTGATCTTTTTTTCGGATATCGGAATGCGCACAATGCGTTTTGATCCGGCCAGTGGCAAGACCACCGTGTTCCGCGAACCGAGCGGCAAGGCCAATGGACTAATGATGGATCGCAAGGGCAACCTGATCGCCTGCGAGGGCGCCCATGGTGGCGGCCGGCGTGTGAGTCTCACCACGCTGAAGGGCAAGACGCGGACGATTGTTGATCGCTGGCAGGGCAAGCGCTTCAATTCGCCCAACGATCTGGCGATTGATGCGAAGAACCGCATTTACTTTACAGACCCGCGCTATGGGGGTGGCGATGATCGTGACCTGGATTTCGAGGGCGTATTTTTGATCACCGGCAAAAAGGTAAAGCTGGCTACCAAGAAAATCTCGCGGCCCAACGGCATTCTCGTGTCGCTCGATGGCAAAAAAGTGTACGTGGCGGACAACCACAGCGATGCCAAGGGCAATCATCATCTGGTGCAATTCGATGTGCAACAGGACGGTACCCTGACGAATAAGAAAATCCTCTTCGACATTGGGCCCGATCGCCGCGGCATTGACGGTATGACGCTGGATGAGAACGGTAACATTTACGCCACCGCCGGTCGCGGCGAGTTTTCTGGCATTTACGTGTTTTCGCCCACCGGTAAGCAGCTGGCCATGATCCCCACCGGTGACACGCCGACCAATTGCGTCTTCGGAGGCGGCAAAGAGAAGAGCACGCTGTATGTCACCGCGCGTGCTCCCGTGGTTTCCGGTAAGGCGATATGGGGGCTGTATCGCATTCCCCTGAGGGTGAAGGGGCATCACATTTACGAATAATGGCCGGACAGAATTTCGACATCCTGCCCGACATTTCCACGGAGGATCGCGATCTGCGCTTTCGGCCTGTGGAAAACTCCGCGCCCGCCACGCTAACGTCGGGGCAGATCACGCACTTCAACGAGCAGGGCTACGTCGCGCCCGTGCCGATTTTCGATAATGAGGAAATCACCGAACTGCGCGTGTACTTCGATGATCTCCTGACGCGCACGCTGGCAGCTGGTGGCAACAGTTACAGCATTAGTTCCGCACATCTGGAGCACGGCCGCGTGCATGATATCTTGTCCGACTCGCGCATTGTCGCTGCCGTCAAAGATCTGATCGGCGATGATGTTATCGGTTGGGGTTCGCATTTCTTCTGCAAAATGCCCGGGGACGGTAAGGCGGTGGCGTGGCATCAGGACGCCAGTTACTGGCCGCTCACGCCCAGCCGCACCGTGACCGTTTGGCTGGCCATTGATGATGCCGATGCGGGAAACGCCTGCATGCGGTTCCTCGCCGGATCGCATCATCATGGCCATCTCACCTGGCGCGATAGCACGCCGGAGGAGCATAACGTGCTCAATCAAACAGTTGAAAACGCCGAGCAATACGGCACGCCGGTCGATGACTGCCTGCGAGCCGGCGAAGTGTCCATCCACAGCGATCTGCTATTACATGGCTCCAACGCCAACGCCTCCAACCGTCGCCGCTGCGGTCTCACCCTGCGCTATGCCCCGGCCTACGTCCGCGCCGCCCAGGGCTGGAACGCCAAGGGCGTGATTCTCAGTGGCCGCGATGCGGATGCCCACTGGGGTAATCCGCCGCGTCCGGCGCAGGATTAGCGGGATTGCCAAGGGGGCCGGCTTTCGGCACAGTGCGCGCGTTATTCCATTCATGAAAATAATGCGCGTATTTCTGTTGGGCTTGGTCGTGGCGTTTGGCGCCGTGGCGGAGCAGAAGCTGCCGAATATTCTCTGGATTACCTCCGAAGATAACGGGCCGCAACTGGGTTGTTATGGTGATCAATATTCCAAGTCACCCAACCTGGATGCGCTGGCGTCGAAGGGGATGCTTTATCTGAATTGCTGGTCCACTGCGCCGGTGTGCGCGCCGGCTCGTACCACCTTGATCAGCGGACTGTATCCGCCGAGCACGGGCGCCGAGCACATGCGCAGCAATACCCGTCTGCCATCTCGGTTCAAGATGTACCCCGCTTACTTGCGTCAGGCCGGGTATTACTGCACCAACAATTCCAAGGAAGACTACAATCTCGGCAAGGAAGGGGAGGTGTGGAATGAGAGTAGCCGCAAGGCGCATTGGAAAAACCGCGCCGGCGATCAGCCGTTTTTTGCGATCTTCAATCATACCATTAGCCACGAAAGCCAAATCCGAAACAAGATTGATCCGAAGTTTACGATTCATGACCCCAAAAAGGTACGCGTGCCGGCGTATCATCCGGACACGCCCGAAGTGCGCAAGGATTGGGCGCAGTACTACGATCGCATCACCATGATGGACGAACGCGCCGGGGCTAATCTCAAGGAGCTGGCCGAGGCCGGTTTGGCGGAAGACACGATCATCTTTTACTACGGCGACCACGGCTCCGGCATGCCGCGCAGCAAACGGTGGCCGTACAACAGTGGCCTCAACGTGCCGCTCATCCTGTATGTGCCTGAGAAATGGAAGCACCTAGCCCCGGCCGATTACAAATCCGGCGGTCAGAGTGATCGGCTCGTGGGATTCATTGATTTTGCCCCCACGCTTCTGAGCCTCGCCGGCCAGAAACCACCCAAGCACATGCAAGGCTATGCCTTCATGGGCAAACACGCCGCGCCTGAGCAGCCTTTCAACTACGGCTTCCGCGGTCGCATGGATGAACGGTACGACATGGTCCGCGTGGTACGCGACAAACGCCACATCTACATCCGGAATTACATGCCGCATAAAATTTACGGCCAATACATCAGCTATATGTTCGCCACGCCCACCACACGCACCTGGCATGACCTGTATCACGCCGGCAAACTCAACACCGCCCAGGGGCGTTTTTGGGAAACCAAACCGGCCGAGGAATTGTATGATCTGGAGGCCGATCCCGATGAGGTAAACAACCTCGCCGGGTCCAAGGAACACGCCGCCATTCTCCAACGCCTGCGCACCGCGCAACAGGCCAAGGCCGTGGCCATTCGGGACATCGGCTTTTTGCCCGAAGGCGAAATTCATAGCCGCGCCGGCGATCGCGCCCCGTACGACATGGGCCATAATCCCAAGCTCTACGCTATGGAACCTATCATGGCCGCCGCCGAACAAGCCTCCAGTCTCAAGCTCGAGGATACCCCGGCGCTGATTAAATTACTCAGCCATCAGGACAGCGCCGTGCGCTATTGGGCGGCCATGGGGCTGCTGATGCGTGGAGAAAAGGCCGTGGTTCAGGGGCAGGGCGCATTACGCAAAGCGTTAGGCGATAAATCCACCGCCGTCGCCTGCACCGCCGCCGAAGCTCTTGGACGCTATGGCAAGGGCAAGGACGTGGCGTTGGCAGCGGAAACGCTGATCCAATACGGTGACGGTTCGAAGAACGATATCTTCACCGCCATGCTGGCCCTGAACGGGCTCGATTACATGGACGAGCGCGCTGCAAAATACGCCGATCAAATCAAGGTCCTACCCAACAGCGCCGCCGTGACCCCCGGTCGCATGGGTGCCTACATCAAGAATCTCCTCGGTAAAATCAATGCCGACTTGGCAAAGTAGGGCGCTCAACTAAAAGTCTTACCATGAAAAAAAGAGGCGAGGTGACCCTCGCCTCTTTTTTAATTCCGGTATGCGTTACGAAATGTGTGCGCCCCTGGTTTCGACGTAGACCGCGTAGAGCGATTGGCTGGCGGTCATGAAGAGGCGGTTGCGTTTGGTGCCGCCGAAGCAGACGTTGCTGCAGATTTCTGGTAGCAGAATCTGCCCGATGCGTTTGCCGTCCTTGGGCTCAAAGACGTGCACGCCGTCGTAGCCGTCGCCCACCCAGCCGGCGCTGGACCAGATGTTGCCGTCTTCGTCGCAGCGGATTCCGTCAGCCATGCCGGCCTTGGTGACCTTTTGTTTTTGGCCGTTCTCGTCCACTTCCTCCATCTCAAGATCCATGCTGGTAAAGGTCTTGCCATTTTGGAGGCTCACGTCATTGACCACGTCCCAAACCTTGATTTCCTTTTTGGCCTCGGCATAGTGCGAGGCGCCGGTGTCGGCGACGTAAAGCTTCTTGTAATCCGGGCTGAAGCACAGGCCGTTGGGCTTGAAAATATCCTCGGTCACCTTGGTCAGCTTGCCGGTCTTGGCATCAATGCGGTAGACCGCTTCTTTCTGGTGTGGCTGCACGCTACCGGTCTTGGCGCGGTGACCCTCATAATTCATCAGGCTGCCGTAGCCAGGGTCGGTAAACCAGATGGCGCCGTCCGGATGCACCACGGCATCGTTGGGGGCGTTGAAGGGTTTGCCGCCGTAGCCGTCGGCGAGCACGGTGATCTTACCGTTGTACTCGTAGCGCACTACGCGGCGGTTGCCGTGTTCGCACGAAATTTGGCGTCCGGTCCAGTCGAAGGTGTTGCCGTTGCTGTTGCCGCTGGGATGACGGAATGTGCTCACGTGTCCGTCCTCCTCCAGCCAGCGCAGCTGAACATTGTTCGGGATATCGCTCCAGAGTAGATAACGTCCCACGCCATTCCAGGCCGGGCCCTCAGCCCAAAGCATGTCGGGGTTGGTGTATAGCCGGCGGATGGGGGTGTTGCCCAGTTTGTATTTGGCGAACGCGGGATCGAGTACGAGCACATCCGGCTCGGGATAGCGCGTGGGATTTTTGCCTGTCCAATCTCGTGGCGTGCCCTTGGCGGCGGCGAGCGCGGTGGCAGTGGCCGTCAGGGCCGTGGCGGTGGTAGCGAGAAAGCTGCGCCGATCCAGCGCGCCTTGGGAGGGGGAAATGGAATCGTGTTCCTTCATGGTCAATCAGGTTCGGCGAAAGCTTCTGTTGCTCGCGCCCGCCGTGCAAGAAAAAGCTGGCCGCTTGTCCGTGCATGGCCTTGGATGACCAGCCATGTCGTTGCTGGATGTCCAGACCGTTCCCCGCATGTTTAAGGTTCGACAAGAGTTTCCTCGGCCGGAACCGTTGGACATTCCTGCGACTGTCGCGGCCCAAATTGCCTCGGTGCAGGACCGGCTCCAGCCCAACGCGCGCGTGGCGGTCACCGTGGGCAGCCGCGGGATTGCGAATTTTCGCGAAATAGTCCGGGCCGTTCTCGATGCATTAACAGCGGCCGGCGTGCAGCCGTTTATCTTGCCGGCGATGGGCAGCCACGGCGGCGCCACGCCGGAGGGACAGAAACGGATTCTTGCCGATTATGGAATCACCGAGGAAACGATGGGTGTACCCATTGAGGCGGCCATGGCTACGCGCGAAGTGGGGCGCACGGCCGATGGCGTTAGGGCATTCTCCAGCGCGGTTGCGCTCGAGGCCGATGGCATTGTGGTGCTGAACCGCGTGAAACCGCACACCGATTATTTCAGCCGCACGCTGGGCAGCGGCCTGATCAAGATGATGGTGGTGGGCATGGGGAAACATGATGGCGCTGCTAATTTTCATCGCACGGCAGTGCACCGTGGGTATGAGGAGACACTCCGGATGCTTGGCCGAGTGGTGTTGCGCGAGGCCCCGATCCTGTTTGGGATCGGGCTGGTGGAGCACCAATACCACGACACCGCCCGTATTGAGGCCGTGCGGCCCGAGGACATCGAGGCACGCGAAGCCGAGCTCTTTGCCGAGGCCACAGCGTTGTTGCCCAAGCTGCCGTTTGACGATGCGGATCTGCTGGTGGTCGATCAGATCGGAAAAAATATCAGTGGACCCGGAATGGACCCTAACGTCATCGGTCGGCATGCGCATCATTACAGTACCCTGCTGCAAAATGCGCTTGAGGTGACACCGTTTATGCGCCGCATTTATGTGCGGGGATTGACGCCTGAAACGCATGGCAACGCCATCGGAGTAGGGTTGGCCGATGCGGTTCATGTGCGGTTGGTGGAAGCGATGGATGCCGAGAGCACGTTTGTGAATGTGCGTACCTCGCTCACGCTTCACAACGCCAAGATACCGATGCATTTCCCTAATGACCGCGCGGCCTTGGCGGGGTTACTGGATAGTTTGGCATTACCCGATCCGGCGCTGGCGCGGGTCATGCGTATTCGCCATACGCTGGATCTGGCGCAACTGGAATTGTCTGAAGCCTTTGCCGCTGAGGTGGCGACACGGGAGGATCTCACAGTCTTGTCGGAGCCGGCTGAATGGGGGTTTGCCGGGGACGATTTGTTGGATCTCGCCTAACCCATGGGCTTGCTGAAAGAGGGGTAATTTAATTCACCATAGAGGCAAGGCTCCCTCGCCCAACCATCCTCCGGATCGTCTTATTTTCTAAATTTCCAAAACACCCACTCAGGCTCTTTCTCTGTGCCTCTTAGGTAAAATAATTGCCGTGCAAAAACAAAACGACGCGTCCAAACTTTCCTGACTGAACCCATGAGATTGACGGCAATATTGGGTGCGCTGGGGCTCGCGGGAGGGCTTTGGGCGGCTGAGAAAATCGATCTCGCTAAGGGGCGGGAGCATTGGGCGTTTCAGCCAGTGCAACGCGCGGCGTTGCCGGCGGTACAATCCAAGGATTGGCCGCAGAACAGTATTGATCATTTCATCCTCGCGCGACTTGAGCAGGCGGGGCTTCAGCCGGCTCCGGCGGCATCGCCACGGGATTTGCAGCGGCGGCTGTATTATGCGCTGACGGGGTTACCACCGCAGGCGGGCTCGAAATTGGCCAACCCCCAATCGGAGATCCACACGCTGATAGCCACGCCGCAGTATGGCGAGCGATGGGCACGGCATTGGCTGGATGTGGTGCGGTACGCGGACAGCAATGGGCTGGACGAAAATGCCGCGCACGCCAATGCCTGGCGGTATCGCGATTATGTGGTGAACGCTTTCAACGCCGACAAACCGTACGATCAGTTTCTCATCGAACAAATCGCCGGCGACCGCCTTGAGACGAACGATGCGGCGCGTCGGCGCGAGTTGTTTATTGCCACCGGATTTCTGTCGCTGGGGCCGAAGGTGTTGGCCGAGCCGGACAAGGTGAAGATGGAGATGGACATCATCGACGAGCAGATCGACACGCTTGGTAAGGCGCTGCTCGGACTCACGCTCGGTTGCGCGCGGTGTCATGATCACAAGTTTGATCCCATCCCCACCGCGGATTACTACGCGCTCGCTGGCATTTTCAAGAGCACGAAGACGATGGAGAGCATGAAGACCATCGCCAAGTGGCACGAGAATCCCGTTGCCACGCCGGCTGAGAAGCAGTTGCGCGAGAAACACGCCGCGTCAATCGCCGCGCAGAAAAAAGGGGTGGCGGCTTTCACAGAAAAGGCCAATGCGCAGCTGTTGGTTTTGTTGAAGACCGACAAGCTACCGGCCAAGCCGGAGACGCAATACCCGAAGGCGACCCAGGAGGAGCTTGGCAAAATCCGGGCGGCCTTGAAGCAGCTGGAGGATAATCCGCCGCCCACAGTTTCGGCGATGGGCGTGACCGATGGCAACGCCACCGAGCTGCCGATTTTTGTGCGAGGTAACCACAACACGCCGGCGAAAACCAAGCAGCCGCGGCGCTTTCCGCAGGTGTTGTCCGATGGCAAACCGCTCGCCGGCGAGGCCAGCGGGCGGCTGGCCTTGGCGCGCTGGATTGCCGATGAAAAGAACCCGCTCACCGCGCGGGTGATGGTGAACCGCGTGTGGCGCTGGCATTTCGGGCGCGGGTTGGTGGCTACGACGGACAACTTCGGCCTGCTCGGGGACAAGCCGTCGCATCCCGAGCTGCTCGACTGGTTGGCGGCGTGGTTCATGGACAACGGTTGGTCGGTCAAAAAACTCAACACGCTCATCCTCAGCAGTGCTACTTATCAAATGAGCACCACGGCTTCGCCCTCAGCCTTGAAGGCGGACGCGAATAACGTGCTCCTATCTCGCGCACCGCTGCGCCGGTTGGAGGCTGAGCCGCTGCGCGATTCGTTGCTCGCGCTGGGCGGGTTGCTCGATAAACAGGTGGGCGGCTTTGTTTGGACGTTTGAGAACTACAAGCTCGTCTTCAATCACACCTCCGAGGACGCCACCACCTATGAGAGCAACCGCCGTGCGCTGTACCTGCCGGTGATCCGCAATCACGTGTACGATCTGTTTGAGCTGTTTGATTTTCCTGATCCCGGCACGGTCAACGGCAATCGCGCCGATTCCACGATCGCGCCACAGGCGTTATATCTGATGAATAGCCCGCTCGTCCTGCGCGCTACCGAATCCATGGCCGAGGCGTTACTGAAGGAGGGGGATCTTACCAACGCGCAGCGCGTGCAGCGGCTTTATGCGCAGGTGTTCAATCGCCCGCCCACGGTCAAGGAAACGCAACGCGCTGTGGTGTTCATCAACAATTTCGCCCAGGACCGCCTCGCCAGCTGGCAGGCATTGAGTCAGGCGTTGGTATCGTCCAATGAATTCCTATATTTGAAATGACCTCCCGCCGCGACATGTTGCAGCAATCCGCCCTCGGCTTTGGGTCGTTGGCGTTGACGTCGTTGTTGCAGGCGGAAAATCCACTTGCGGCTAAGCGACCGCATTTTCGGCCGCGAGCCAAGCGCGTGATTTTCCTGTTCATGAAAGGCGGCCCGTCACAGGTAGACACCTTCGAGCACAAGCCTCTGCTCCAGCGCGATCACGGCAAGCCGCTGCCGTTTGACAAGCCGAAGGTTACCTTCGCCAAGACCGGCAACCTTCTGGCCTCGCCTTGGAAATTCAAGCCGTACGGCCAGTGCGGCCACATGGTCAGCGAACTTTTTCCGCATGTGGCGCGGCATGTGGATGACATCTGTTTTATCCACGGCGCACACGGCACAAATCCCGCCCATGGTGGCGCGTTGCTGAAGCTTCATACCGGTGCGGATAATTTTGTGCGGCCGAGCATGGGCGCGTGGGTTGGTTACGGGCTCGGCACAGAAAACGAAAACCTGCCTTCCTACGTGACCATTTGCCCGACCCTCGCGCATGGCGGCTTGAACAATTGGGGTAGCGCGTTTCTGCCCGCGCACTTCGGCGGCACACCCATCGGCAATGCCAGCCTCAAGGCCAAGGACGCCAAGGTGCATCATATCCGCAATCCAAAGTGGACACCCGGCCAGCAGCGTGCGCAATTAGATTTTCTCAAGCAACTCAACGAGGATCATCTTTCCGCCACGCCCGATCCCGTGCTCGAGAGCCGCATCAATTCCTATGAGCTTGCATTCCGCATGCAGACCTCGATGCCGGAGATTCAGGATACACGCGGCGAAACCGAGGCCACGCGCAAACTGTATGGGCTGGATAATCCCATTACCGAAGATTTCGGCCGGCAATGCCTAATGGCCCGGCGCTTTGCTGAACGCGGTGTGCGCTTTGTACAGGTGTCACACAGCGACAGCAAGGTCCAGTGGGATCAACACGGTAACCTCAAGAAAGGCCACACCGAAAAAGCCTCCGAGGTCGATAAACCTATCGCCGGTCTGCTGCACGACCTCAAGTCGCGTGGGTTGCTCGAAGACACGCTAGTGCTTTGGAGCGGCGAATTCGGTCGCACGCCCACCGTGCAGGGATCGGGTATGGACGGCCGTGACCATAACCCGTGGGGCTTCACAATGTGGATGGCCGGCGCCGGGGTGAAAGGTGGTTTCGCGCATGGCGCCACCGACGACTACGGCTTCTACGCCGAGCGCGACAAAATGCACATCCATGATGTACACGCCACACTGTTGCACTTACTCGGGATCGATCACGAAAAACTAACTTACCGCAATAGCGGTCGTGATTTTCGCCTAACGGATGTTTTCGGCCATGTAGCTCACGAAATTTTTGTATGAAAAAAATCCTATTCCTTTTTGTGGTCCCAGTGCTCTTTGCGGCTTCACCACAGTATCAATCAGGGGGAATTGTTGTGCCGGCGGCCAGTGCGCAAGAAACGGTGCTCAAACAGTTCTCGCTGGAAAAAGCAGATCAATATCTCGAACAGGGTGCAGCAGCATGGACACGTAAACGGGGATGTGTCACCTGCCATACCACCGGTACGTACATGCAGATTCGCCCGGAGTTGACTTCGATCCTTGGTAAACCTTCCCAAGAGATTTATGAGTTACTGACTGGTGAGCTTACGGGATTAAGGAAACAGAAAGTTGCTGATTTGAATAAGGGTACCAAGCCTGCTCAAGTGATTTATATCGCTGCCGGTTTGGCTGAATGGGATCTGCATGTGACCAAAAAACTTTCAGCAGAAACAAAAGCTGCGCTTAAATTGATGTTTGGTATCCAGCAAAAATCTGGAACTTGGGGTTCATTAGACTGCTGGCCGCCTCTGGAATCGAGTGCTTTTCAGGAGGCGACTGTGGCAGCCATGGCAGTGGCCACTGCCCCAGGATGGCGGTCCGGCTTGAAGGATGAAGAAACCAAAGCGAGCGTGGCTGCCTTACAAAAATACCTGCGCGAAACCGTACCGCCCAATGACTACGGCAGCGTGGTGTTGCTTTGGGCGTCCACGCGCATGAAAGATTTATTGTCTGCCCAAAGGCGGTCTGAGTTGGTCGAGTTATTATTGCAACATCAACGTAAGGACGGAGGCTGGTCGCTTCGCACGTTTTCCGCACCTGAGAAATGGGGGCGGGGTAATCGTGCTGCCAAACTACGGGCTGAACCGGAATTCAAAAACCCGCCCAGCGATGGTCACATGACCGGTTTGGCCGTTTTGGTGCTACGCGAAGCCGGTGTTCCGGCCAACGATCCCCGCCTGCAAAAAGGTGTCCAATGGCTCCTCACAAACCAACGCGAGAGTGGCCGTTGGTGGACCCGCTCCCTGAACACCGACAAGGCTCACTACATCACCTACAGTGGTACAGCCTATCCGCTGTTGGCGTTGATGAAGTGTGGGGTGTTGCCAAAAAATCTGGCCAAGATGGAGCCCTAATTACTGGCATGGCCGCGAGAGGTTTTCGTCCAGAGCAATACTGGTCCCTTGTTCCGAATCCCGATTGTGCTCACGGATTGCTTGAACTGTGGTCTGAGAAAAATCGGGGGCTACGGCTTGTGCCGTCTCGGGCAGGGGGTGAGGAATAGTGTTTAGACGTATGCGGCCTAACAGGATTGAGTCTCGTTAGCGATTGTCGTGTGTTTTTTTAAAGCGCGGCATTTTCAGTTGGCGGCGTTTCTGCTAGACTAACTCAATGCTGATTGGACAAAAAGTTAACGATGCACTAAACGAACAGATTGGTTACGAGTTTTCTGCCTCGCTGCAGTACGTGGCGATCGCCGCTTATTTTGAGACGGAAGGGCTCACCGAATTGGCAGACTTGTTTCACCAACAATCTACGGAGGAACGCGATCACGCGATGCGGTTTGTGAAATACGTGACCGATGCGGGTGGGGCGTTGAAGATCCCGCGAATCCCGGCTCCGCGTGCGGAGTTTAGCGATGCCTGCGATGCAATTGGTTTGTCGCTGGAATCGGAGCAGCGCGTCACTCAGCAGATTAATAGTCTGGTGAACCTCGCTATTTCCGAGGGGGATCACATCACCCAGAACATGCTGAACTGGTTTGTGGCCGAGCAGCTGGAGGAGGTTTCAAGCATGGAAACGCTGCTTACGGTGGCCAAGCGTGCGGGGGATAATCTTCTGTATGTGGAGGAATATGTGGCCCGCCACAAGCAATCCTTGCTGGGTAAGAGCGGCGGCGGGGGAGCGAATTAGCTTGAGCGAACGTCCGCTCTGCTGAAGATGGGCCCGTGGGGATTTCCGCCCGCCAATTCGAGGAGATGCAGCAGCGTGTGCAGGGCCGTGGACCGGCTAGCGCACCGGAAAAGAACGCCGAAACGCCTTCTCACACAATTCTTCTGGGAGTTGATCCCTCATTGCGCGGCACCGGTTATGGCGTGGTGAAGCTGGGCGGCGAAGTGCCGACCACTCTGGATCAGGGCACGATCAAATGTCCCGCCAAATGGAGTCGCAGCGAATGTCTGGTGGCTATTAGCCGCACCTTGCGGGAGACAATCGACCAGCATGCGCCGACGGTGTGCGCGGTTGAAGGGTTGTTTTTCGCGCAGAACGTAAAGACCGCGCTGATCATGGGTGAGGCTCGCGGCGCGGCCATGGCGGCGGTGGCCGAGAGTGGCTTGGAGATTTTCGAAATTGCCCCGCGTAAAGTGAAGCAATCGATCGTCGGCTACGGCAACGCCCAGAAACTGGCCGTGGCCAAAATGGTACAGCGGATGCTCGCGCTGGAGGAACTGCCCGCGCCGGATGCCGCTGACGCGCTGGCTCTGGCCCTGACTTATGCGCATTTGAATAAACGTTTTGCCATCGACCCTACCCAAAAAATATAACGCCCGCGCATGATTGCTTTTCTCCGAGGTCAACTCGCCGACGCCCTGCCTACGCAGGTGGTCCTTGATGTGAACGGTGTGGGCTATGAGGTGCTCATCCCGCTTTCATCTTTCGATCAACTCCCGGCACCCGGCGGCCAGGTAACGCTGCTCACGCATTTGGCCATCCGCGATGATGCGCATGTGTTGTATGGGTTCAGCACCGAGACGGAGCGCGATTTGTTTCGTCAACTCATCCGTCACGTGAGCGGCATCGGCCCGAAGATCGCCCTCAATGTTTTGAGCGGCACCACGCCAGCCTCCTTCCGCGCGGCGGTGGCTAATGGCGATGTTAAAGCGCTCTCGGGCATTAACGGTGTGGGCAAAAAGACTGCCGAACGCATCGTGGTGGAGTTGAAAGATAAGCTGGGCGATGCAGTGGCCCTTGAGCCGGGTGCCCAGCCGGTCGTGGGTTCCGAGGATCAAAAAGCCGCCGATGCAATTGCTGCGTTGGAAGCGCTGGGTAGCAAACCCAAGGATGCGCAGGACGCCATCCGGGCCGCGATCGCCATGCTGGGGTCGGACAAGCCGGTGGATGAACTCGTGCGGGCGGCGTTGCAGAAAGGCAAATGAGTCCGTCCTCGTCAAACCCCGGCGTGGTCGTCCCGCAATCGCTTCGCTGGCACGGTGAACTGGCGGCGGCGGCAGGATACGCCTTCCTCCGTACATTATCGGCCAGCCTACGCCTGCGTTGGGAGGATCCGGAGGATCATTTGTCCACGATCGGCCAATCGCCGGTTATCTTTGCGTTGTGGCACAACCGCTTGATTCTGTCGCTGCCGAGCTACCGGAAATATTTCCTCGCCCGCCATCCGCACCGGCGCTTGGTGGCACTGATCAGCGCCAGTAAAGACGGCGCGTTGTTGTCGCGATTGATGACGCATCATGGCGTGGAGTCGGTGCGGGGATCCAGCAGCCGCCGTGGCGGTCAGGCCCTCAAGGAACTGATCAGCCTTATACGGCGCGGATACGACGTGGCCATCACGCCCGACGGCCCGCGCGGCCCCAAGTACGAAGTTCAGGATGGTGTAGTGATGATGGCGCAGCTCACTGGCTTGCCGGTTGTTCCGATGTCCGCGCAAATTCATTCCAAGAAAGTTTTGGGCAGTTGGGATGGGTTTCAAGTGCCGCTGCCTTTCGCCCGGTGCGACATCCGGATGGGAGAACCGGTCTGGGTGGATCGCAAGGGCGACGACGTGGTCCGGGAAGCTGCGCGTCGGCAGATTCAGGAGCGCATGATGGCGCTGACCACCGATTAAGGGGTACGTTTTCCGAACGACCGATATTTTTCCCGACGCGCTTTTATGGCCGTCACGTAATCCTTGGTGGACGGAAACCCAATCGCTTCGATGAACGCAGTGCCGTTGGTGTCCGCTTCGGCCTTTTTCCACTTCAACACATTCGAGCGGCCTGCATTGTACTCGGCCAAGCCGTAGGCCACCGGATCATCCGTATCCTGATAGCGCCCCATGGCGCGTTTGAGATACCACGTGCCGGCAAGCACATTGCTTTTTGCGCTGACCAGATGGCTGTGGTGAAACGCTACGATGCCTTCCGCGGCAGCCCATTCACCGGCCGCGGCGTCGCGGATCTGCATCAGGCCCAGCTCGCCGGCGGCACCGCGGGCATCGGGATTAAATCGGCTTTCACGCCAAATCACCGCCTTGATCAGCGCGGGATCCATATCGTAAATGGATGCGGCGGCAATGATCACCTTGTCCTGACTATGATCGAGCTGATAGGCCCGCCACCAGCACCAGCCGCCGACATTGATGGCGGCAAACACAGCGGCAATGAGCGCGTACTTCAGCTTCACCAGCCCGTTTTAAGCGAAGCGTTGTGGGACGTCGAGGTCTGTTAATTCATTAATCTTTCACGGCTCGCACGGGGCCGCGAGGGTGAGGCGTGGTCGCGCGTGTGACACTGGAGATTGCCCTGCGCAGGGAGTTTGACTACCTCATCCCGCCGGAACTGGAAGGCCGGGTGGAGGTGGGCACACGCGTGAAGGTGCCCTTCGGTCGACGGCAGGTGCTCGGGTGTGTGACGGGATTGGCGGAGCAATCCGACCATGAGACCCTAAAGCCGATCGCCAAAATCATCGGGGCGCAATCGCTGGTGACCCCCCAGGTGCTGGAATTGGCCCGATGGATTGCCGAATATTATTGCTGCGCGCCGGAGACCGCACTGAAAAGTGTGCTGCCCGATGCCGTGCGCAAGGAACAGGAAGGTTGGCGCGAGCGCTTGCATGTGCGGTTGTTGCCCGGCGGAGAAGGCACGGAGGCGCTGACCAAACGACAACTGGAAGTCTATCAGGTGATTGAGGAGAACCGGTCCTTGGCAATGCAGGAGCTGCTCAAGCTCACCGGCACCACTGCCCAGACCGTTCGCAAACTGGAGGACAAAGGCCTCGTGGAAATCGCCCCGCAGATTTCCGAACGCGATCCCTACGCCAACGAGGAAATCGTCCCCACCCAACCACTGACCCTGAACACCGAACAGGCGACGGCGTTGGAAGTGATTAATGGCAAGCCCGGTGATTTTTTCCTGCTACACGGCGTGACGGGGAGTGGGAAGACAGAGGTGTATCTGCAGGCGATTGCGCATGCGTTGGAGCAGGGGAAAGGGGCGATTGTGTTGGTGCCGGAAATTGCGCTCACACCGCAGACGGTTGAGCGTTTCAAGGCGCGTTTTAGCTCAGGGCCGCTCAAGACACTGGTGGCTGTGTTGCACAGTCATCTTTCCGCCGGGGAACGCCATGATGAATGGCACAAGATTCGGCAGGGGCGTGCGAAAATTGTGATCGGGGCGCGCTCGGCGATTTTTGCACCGGTGGAACCGCTCGGATTAATCATCGTGGATGAGGAACACGAGCCCTCCTACAAACAAGAGGAGTCGCCGCGGTATCATGCGCGCGATGTGGCTGTGGTGCGCGGCAAGCGCGAGGGGGCCACTGTGGTGCTCGGCTCCGCCACGCCGTCCATGGAGAGCTATCACAATGCCAAACGCGGCCGTTATCAGCTGCTGGAGATGCCGTCCCGCGCCGACCACAAGCAGATGCCGCTGGTGCGCGTGCAGGATATGCGTACGGAAAAATCTAAGGGCGATCAGGGGCCGCCCATCTTTTCGCAGCGCCTCAAGGAAGCGATTCGCAACCGGCTGGAGCAGGGCGAACAGACGATTTTGTTCCTGAACCGGCGCGGCTTTGCGACCTCGATGCAGTGTCCGGACTGCGGGTTTGTGGCGGAGTGCCCGAATTGCAGTCTGTCGCTGACGTACCACCGGCGTGAGCAATTCCTGCGGTGCCATGTTTGCGGGCATGCCGAGTCGGCTCCGCGGCGTTGTCCGAGCGAAGGCTGCGGTTCGGCAAAGATTCGCTTTCACGGCCTGGGCACCGAGAAGGTGGAGGATGTGCTACGTAAACTGTTTCCGGATGCCAACGTCACTCGCATGGATTCGGACGCGCTTAAGCGCAAGGAGGATTACCGCCGCATCCTCGGCGATTTTCGGCGCGGCAAAATCGACATTCTCGTCGGCACCCAAATGATCGCCAAAGGCCTGCACTTTCCGCGCGTCACGTTGGTGGGCATTGTCTATGCCGATACCGGATTACATTTAGCGGATTTCCGCGCAGGCGAGCGCACATTCCAACTGCTCACCCAAGTGGCGGGCCGCGCCGGTCGCGGCGAGGTGGAAGGCGAGGTGGTGGTGCAGACCTTTTCGCCAGTGCATCCGGCTATCCAGTTTTCGAGACGACATGATTACGAGGGTTACTTCGAGGCGGAGATGGAATTTCGCGAACAGCTGCGTTACCCGCCCTTCACGCGCGCGGCTATGCTGACCCTGCGCGGGCGTAATGAGGAGAAAGTATCTTTCTCGGCCGATCACGTAAAAAAACAAATCGAGCCGCTGACCGAATCCATGGACGACCTTCAAATTTCCGGGCCGGCGCCGGCGCCGTTGTTGCGGGCGGAGACCTTTTATCGTTACCAACTCATGCTGCGCACCGGCCGCATGAGCGAACTTAGCCGGCATCTCGCCGCCATCACCGCCGGCCTGAGTTTTCCGGATGACGTGACCTTGACCGTGGACATCGACCCCGTAAGCCTCCTCTGATGGTTGATGACTCACCCAGCGTGCTATTGCTCATTCCTGCGTATAATGAGGAGGAACGTATTGGACCAGTGCTGCGAGATTACGCCACGTATTTTCGTGAGCACTATGAGGGCGAATTCCGCGCGGTGGTGGTTTTAAACGGTTGCCGGGATAACACGCTTGGCATCGTGGAGGAAGTGGCTAAGGAATTTCCCGAGATAGAACCGTTAAATTTTGAAGCGCCCATCGGTAAGGGCGGCGCGCTGATCGAAGGCTTTAAGAAAGCCACCGAAATGAGGGCCGTGCTAACCGGTTATGTGGATGCCGACGGGGCCACGCCGGCCAAGGCGTTTCATGAACTCATCAAGCGTTGCGCCGCTGGCGAGGCGGATTGCGTGATCGGTTCACGTTGGCTGCCTGGCTCTGTACTGCACCAAAGCCAAACGAAATTGCGCCGCGTGTTCAGTCGCGGCTTTCACACAATTGTGGAGCTGCTCTTCTGGCTCGGCATCGCCGACACGCAATGTCCCGCCAAGCTCGTGCGGCGCGAGGCACTGGAGGAGATTCTGGAGAGCTTGCGCATTGCCGATCTGGCGTTTGACGTGAACCTGCTGGTGAGCCTCAAACAGCGTGGGTACACGATCAAGGAAGTGCCCATCGAATGGACAGACCAGCTCGGCTCCAAGGTTACGGCCAACCTTTGGCGCGTGTCGCTGGTGATGTTTCTCTCAGTCGTACGCCTGCGGTTGGTGCATTCGCCGCTGTACAATTGGCTGCGGCCTCTGCGGCCGTTGGAAACGTGGCTGTACCTCCGCCTCAACGCGCCTCCGCCTCGCCCGGCGGCGGATTCTCAGTCGCCTGCGCCTGGGCTAGAAGAAGCTTCTCCTCTTGATTCACCACCCAAGTAAGAATCACCGTCGAGGCCAGAAAACATAAGTTACCCATGCCGATCAATCCCACCATGCTGATGTGCGCGTCTACATTGAAGCCATCGGAAGTCTGCTCCGCGATTTGAGGCCCAGCGTAGCACAGTAAGCCGGCATAAATGACCGGCACGCCCAGTAGCAGGTACACATTCTTGGATTTGCAGCGGGCCAGAATGTTGTTCACCAACACCGCCGCCAGGGCCAGCGGCGCCATGGCGGCGATAAACCACGGCACGATCGGGGCGGCTTTCAAAAACGAATCGTCGTACACCATTCGCAATGGCAGGTCCGGCACTAGGGTGCCCAGCGCGATGGCCACCGTGCACAGGCCGGCGGTGAGGAGGAGCGTGAATCGCAAAACGTCGGTCGGTTTTTGTTCGGCGTGACTTTTTACGACCTTGGGAAACATCACCGCCACCATCGGGCCCACGAAAAAAATCAGCGCGCGGCCGATCATGCCGGCGGCCGCGTAAAAGCCGGTTTGCTCTTTATCGAAATATCGCTGCACCACCACCATGTCCACACTCATCATGAAGATCACCGTACCGCCGCCGATGGATAGCGGCAGAAAACGCTTGGCCAGATCGCGCCAGTTAACGCGCATCACGGATGCCATCCATTCGGCTGGCTCCAGTCGCGGCAGATTCGCTGTGTTCAGCGCGATGCCGAAGGCCAGCACGTAGCCCAAGCCGACTGCGATCATGCCGTTGATGGCGGAGGCTTCATGCAGCCGGATCAGGCCCGCCATGGCGGCCACCCGCAAGACGCCGAGCGACAGTAAGGCCCAGCCCAGCCACAGGAAATTCTGCCGGCCCTGCAAGACGCCAAACATCATAGGCATGAGCAGCGCAAACACGCCCGCGCCAAGCGTAAGCGCCAGCACCCACCATGAGGGCAGATTCAAGGCGGCGACCAGCGCGTCGCCCTTCACCCACGCGGCGATGAACACCAACACGGTCACCGCTAGCACCACGAGAGTGAGCGCCCATTGCTCGCGTGCCATGCGGAAATCGTCCGCCTCGGTTTTGCGTTGAGCGGCTTTCACCGCAAACACCGCCTGCAGGCCGATGGCTGGGATGGCGATGAGGTTGAGCAATTGTAGCATGGCGGTGAACCCGCCGTACTCGTCCTTCGGCATGTCCTTGGCGAAAATATGTGCCGCAAACGAGGCGGCGCCGCCGACGGCAGTGGCAATCGCCATCCAACCGCTTTGGCGTAGGAAACTGGCTTTGCTGTCCTCGTTCATGGTTGGGCGCGAAGGAAGCGGGTGACGATGGCGACGGCTTGGTCGAGTTGCTTGAGGTCCAGCCACTCGTCGGCCGTGTGAGCCTGGGCGATATTGCCGGGGCCAAACACGATGGCGGGTGTGCCACCGCTGGTGATGGGTGCGGCGTCTGTGAAGTAATGCACGCCCAGCGTTTTGCGCCGACGCGAGGCGCGCAGGAATTCCTGTACGAGGGGTAGTTGGGGATTGGTCTCAAGGGCGGGACTATCCACGCCTTTGAGATCGGTATGATCAATTTTAAGCCTGTGCCGATTCAGTAGGGTGCGAATCTCTCGCCAGACACCCGTGGCGGTTTCGCCGGGCAGCGTGCGGCGATCGATATCAATCCATGCCTGCTCCGGCACGATGTTGGGCTGTGTGCCCCCGCGTATCACGCCGACATTGCAGGTGGGGCTGCCGAGCAGCGGATGGGAGCGTTGGCGCAACAGTTTGGCGTATTCAGTTTCTAATACATCGACCACACGGGCCATGGTATGGATGGCATTTTTCCCGAGGTGCGGCGTCGCACCGTGCGCGGCTTTGCCTTGAGCGGTGAGTCGCCACCAGAGATCGCCTTTGTGGGCGGTGACGGTTTGCAGCATCGTGGGCTCGCCGGCGATGGCGAGGTCGCCCTTGGGACCGGCTTGGGCGAACTTCCGGGATCCGGCCTGATTGGATTCCTCATCGACGAGGCCGACGAACAGTATTTCCGTGTGTTGCGGTCGGCGTCCGCTCTTGGCCACATCGCAGAGCGATTGGAAAAATGCGGACATGCTGCCCTTGGTATCACACGCGCCGCGTCCGTGCAGTCGCCCGTTTTTGATGACGGGCTTGAACTGCTTCGCCTCGGCCGGCACGACATCCATGTGCGGCGCGAGGATAATACGGCGTTGCACCTTGCCGGCAGGGGTAAGGCGCACCAGCAGGTTTTTGCGTCCGGGCAACACGGCTTGCCGCCGAATATCGAGGTCGGCTTGGCGGGCGCGATCGATCAACAATTCAGCCACACGTTCCTCGCCGCTGACGGCAGGGTCATCCACAAACGCGGGGTTGATGCTGGGTCGGGCGACCAGATCGCGGAGTAGTTGAGTGACGGCGTTCATGCGGTTTTGCGGCCGACCAAATTGGTGTAGCGCCGACCCTGATGACGCGCGATGAGATCGGTGTCATTATTCAATTCGGCCAGCGAACCGTCCGGCTTCAGTTCGTGCAGGGTTAGGCCCAGCTCGCGGAGTGTCTGCAAAAACTCATTCGCATCGCCACCGGCTTCGGTCATGCCTTGCGGCCAAAATTCGGTTAACAGGGTGAGGTTCGGCGAGGCGATTATTGTCTCGCGCAGACCGGCGATGACCTTGGGTTCATAGCCTTGCACGTCGATCTTGATGAGGTCCACCGTCTCGATTTTATTCTCGCGCAACAAGGCATCCAACGGCCGCGCCTCAACCTCCACTTGTGGGCGTTCCTCATCAGAGGCGTAGAGGCGGTTGTCACCGCGGTTGTCGGTCGAAATGTACAGGGGCAACATGGCGTGCGCATCGGAAGCGGCCACTGGAAAAGCCTTCACATTGCCAATTGCATTGGCGGCGATGGTTTGCTCGAGATAACCAAAGCTATCGGGATCCGGTTCCACGGCGAGGACGCGTCCATTGGGGCCAACCGCGCGTGCGGCGAGGGCGGTGTAGTAGCCGAGATTGGCGCCCACATCGAGGAAGGTCATGCCGTCACAGCAGGTGGATTGAAAAAAAAGAGTCTCTGCTTTTTCATACACGCCGAAACGCAGCGCACCACTGACGACGGGATCGGTGGGGTTGAGCACCACCGTGGCTCCATGAATTTCAACCTGCGTGGGTAATAGCTGCCGGATCGTCCAGTTCGTCAGCTGCCGAAGCGGCCAGGGACGCAGCAGGTAGCAATAAACAAACTCGGCGAGCATGGTTAGGGGTTCTGCTGGCGAAACCACTCCACAAAGCGTGGGATGCCGTCCTCGATTTTCGTTTGAGGATCATACCCGAGCAACTGGCGGGCCTTGTCGATGTTCGCGTAGGTGATCGGCACATCGCCGGGTTGCAGCGGTTGCCGGTCGATCTGCGCCTCTATGCCGAGGGCGCTTTCGAGCAGCTCGATCAATCGGCTGAGTTCGACGGTCTGCGATTCGCCGAGGTTGATCACTTCGTAGCCAAACTCGCGTTCGGTACAGGCGAGGATGCCATCGACCGTGTCCTTCACATAGGTGTAATCACGCGACGTGCTGCCATCGCCGAACACTGTGATCGGCCGTCCGGACTGCATGAGTTTGGCAAATTTATGAATCGCCAGATCCGGCCGTTGGCGTGGACCGTACACGGTGAAAAAGCGCAGCATGCACACGTCCATGCCATACACATGATGATACACATGCCCGAGCGCTTCGCAGGCCAGTTTACTGGCGGCGTAGGGTGAGATGGCACTGAAGATCGGATCCGTCTCGCTGAACGGCACACTGGAGTTCACGCCATAAACCGAGGAAGAGGACGCGATGGTGATTTTTTGAACACCGTGCTCTCGGGCGGCCTCGAGCAAATGAGTCGTGCCCTCTACATTCACGCGCTGATACAAGGCCGGTTGCTCTAGGCTGGGCCGCACACCGGCGCGGGCAGCGAGGTGGATGATCTGATCAAACGGCATGCTGCCGAGCACATCATCCAGCTCCGCCCGCTGGGTGATATCCGCATGAACGAAGGCAAAGGACTCGGCGCGCGCCTGCAATTCGCGCAGGGTGTTTTGTTTGATGGCCGGATCGTAGAAATCGTTCAGGTCATCTAGCGCACAAACCGTGTGACCGGACGCAAGTAGGCGTTCACAAACATGCGAACCAATGAACCCCACACCGCCAGTGACTAACACATTCACGGCGCAAGCCTAACGGGCAGTGGTGGCAGTGTCGAGGATGGCGATAACGCGTGAATGACATGTGAATTTCCTCCTCTTGCCGTACGGGCATGCATCTGGATACTCCCGCGCATGCCCAATAACGAGTTGCTGGAACTGGAAATCCCCCAATTTGAAAAGGTGAAGAGCGGCAAGGTCCGTGAGGTGTTTGACATGGGCGAAAGCTATTTGTTTGTCGCCTCCGATCGCGTCAGTGCCTTTGATGTGGTGCTGCCCAACGGCATTCCGCGCAAAGGCGAGGTGCTCACGCAGATCTCGCATTTTTGGTTCGACCGCTTTGAGAACGACATCCCGAACCACCGCATCAAGGATGGCTTGCCCGAAGATCTCGCTCATCTTGCCCCGCGCAGTATGGTGGTGAAAAAGGCCAAGCCACTCGCCATTGAGTGCATTGTGCGCGGCTACATCACCGGTAGTGGCTGGAAGGAATACCTGAAGAAAGGCACCGTGTGTGACATTCCGTTGCCCGAAGGCCTGTTGGAGTCCGCCGAGCTCGAGGAGCCGTTGTTCACGCCGAGCACCAAAGCCGACGAAGGCCACGACGAAAATATTTCGTTCGAAAAAGCCGTGGAAATCGTGGGACAGGAGACCGCTGAAAAAGTACGCGACCTAAGCCTGAAGATTTACACCGAGGCCCGCAACTACGCCCGCGAACGCGGCATCATCATCGCCGACACCAAATTCGAATTTGGCGAGCTGGATGGCGAACTGATTCTCATCGACGAAGTGCTCACGCCTGATAGCTCCCGTTTTTGGCCGTTGGACGAGTACGAGCCTGGTCGCGGGCAGTTCTCCTTCGACAAGCAGTACGTCCGCGACTACCTCGAGACGTTGGACTGGGACAAGACGCCTCCCGGACCAGCCCTGCCAGCCGACCTCGTGGAACGCTCCCAGGCTCGATACCTCGAGGCCTACGAGCGGCTCACCGGTCAGGCTCTGTGAACGCCGCGGTAGACGATTTTCTGCAGCACATCCGCCTCGAAAAGGGGCAGTCCGCCCAGACGCAAAAGACCTATGCCGCGTTGCTTGGCCGTTTTGTTAACTGGGCCGAGACCACTGGTCTTGGCGATTGGGAAGACGTCCACCGCAAACATCTCACGGAATTCCTCCAGCACGAACGCAATCGTGCGCCCGAAGGGCAGGGCGAACAGGCCGAACAACTCAGCCCGGAATCGGTTTACCTGCAAATCGCCGCCCTCCGCGCGTTTTATAAATACGCGGCCGCCGAACAGATTGTCCGCGCCAACATCGCGGAAAATCTCTCCCTACCCCGCCGCTGGAAACGCCTGCCCAAGGCGTTATCCGATCTGGACATCGACAAGCTCCTCGAGCCGCCGACCGAAGCCACGCCCACCGAGCTGTGCACCACCGCTATTCTGGAGTTGGCCTACGCATCCGGCCTGCGCCTGAGCGAACTGCGCAACCTGCGGCTGGAACAGCTGCATCTGGCCGACGGCTTTGTCACCGTCATCGGCAAAGGCGACAAGGAACGCGTCGTGCCGCTGGGCCGCCCGGCTGTGGCGGCGATGGAGCAGTATCTCGAGGCCGGTCGACCGGCTCTCGTGAAGCCGCGAACCCCGGCCAATGTGTTTCTCACCCAACGTGGCACTGCCTTTGCGGCCAGCACGATCTGGGGTCGGATCAAGACCCGCGTGGTGCGCGCCGGGATCACCCGTAACGTGACACCGCACATGCTGCGGCACAGCTTTGCCACCCATCTCCTGGAACGCGGCGCCGATCTTCGCGTCATCCAGGAACTCCTTGGTCACGCCAGCATCAGCACCACCGAAATCTACACCCACGTTGCTGGGAAACGCCTGCGCGAGGTGCACGATCAATTCCATCCACGTGCCTAAGGTCTGAAATCAGGAGTCTTCTTTCTTGGCCGGTTTTTTACGTTCGGGCGCTTTGGATTTTACGTTTATCGTGTGCGCTTCCACCTTGGTTTCGGAAATGCGCTTGGCTCGACCTCCGACATACATGCCCGCCTTGATATCTCCGAGCCTTGCCTTCTCGCCATCCAACGTCAGCTTGGCGTCTTCCACTAAGATAAATACTCGATCAGGGTTACCCTTGGCGCCCGGCAATGTCAGTACGCTCTTTTTGGCCGGTTTTTCTGATTTCGGGGTTTTTTCCTCAGCAAACGTAGGGAA
>JAYOSV010000003.1:162877-170636 GCA_038139415.1 Verrucomicrobiales bacterium
TCTTTTTGGCCGGTTTTTCTGATTTCGGGGTTTTTTCCTCAGCAAACGTAGGGAATGTCACGAATAACCCACTGCCAATTACAGCGGCCGACAATAGTGTAAGGTAAATATTTTTCATGGGAAACTGTCTTCAATCTAACGCAGAAAAAAGTCCCTGCAAGTCAATTAATAGAATTTAGATTACAAAATATATTTTCATATTAGTAAATTACACAGGCCGAATGGGTTGATGCTAGGGGGTGGAATAAAACTTTTTTTAAATGAACCAATATGGCGTATAGGCGGGGGATAATACCGACTCTAGACGCCCTTGTTAGGCGCTGGCTTCCTTCTGTGCCTCTGTGGTGAAAATAAGCTACTGCTTCAGCTTCGCCCGCACGCGATCGTACTCGGGGTTGACGCATTTGTTTCCCCAGCGTTTTAGGGTGGCGAGGAGGCCGGCGTTGCTCTCGGTTTTTTGACCTTGATCGCCGGTTTCTTTGACCCAGGTGGCGAGCAGTTGGCGATGTTGTTCGAGGGCTTGGCGGTGCTGGGGATCGTTGGCGAGATTGTGAATCTCGTGTGGGTCGTTGGCGAGGTCGTAGAGTTCTTCAGGGGCTTTTTTGGGGCCGAAGAAAATGAGCTGTGTCTTGTTCATCTCGCCATTGGCCATCATTTTTCGGAAGGCTTGGGAAACCGGCCAGGGATCCTTGTAGCTGGGCTGCATGAAGGGGCGGTCGGTGAGGTAGTTGCGCAGGTATTTATAGCGCGGAGTGACCACGGCGCGGATGCGTTCGATGGTGTAGTCGCACCGATCGCGGGCGGCGGTAACGTATTTTCGAGGTTGATAATTCTTGGCTAGAAAATCAGCGCCTTCCATGTGGTCGGGGATTTCCATACCGGCGGCGGCGAGGCTGGCGGGGGCGATGTCGATGCCGCTCACCAAATCGGCGCGCACCTGACCCGGGCGGATGCCGGGGCCAGCAACGATCATCGGCATGCGAATGCCGCCTTCGTACAAGAACTGCTTGTGACGATGAAGTTTGTAGCCGTGATCGCTGAAGCAGAAAATGAGCGTGGACTCGGTAAGGCCGTCTTTCTCCAGCTCGGCGAGGAGTTGGCCAATTTGTTCATCAGTCTTGAGCAGGCAATCGTAGTGATGTGCGATCTCCTGACGCACGAGTGGAATGTCCGGGTAATAGGGAGGCACGGGCACTTTGGCGGGGTCGATTTTCTTTGGCGCGCGGCCGCCGAGTTTGCCGCCGCGCAATTGGATTTGTCCAAAGAACGGCTGCCCGGGTTTGCGGTTGCGCCAGAAGTTTTGTTTGCTGTTAGGGCTGTAGAGTTCTTCGGGGCTCCATTTAAAATTGTAATCGTCCTTGCCGGATTGGTTGAAGGTGAAGTAGCCGGCGCGCTTCATCATCACGGGAAGAGGCTCCACGCCTTGGGGTAGGCGAATATCATCAAACTCCTTGCCCATACTCTGGCCACGAAAATCAGGTCGACCGCTGCGGTGGTTGTGGATGCCGAAGGTCGTTTGCATGGCGCCCACAATGATGCTGGAGCGCGTGGCCGAGCACACTCCGGCCGGCGTGTAAAAGCGGTCAAAGCGAATGCCGCGCTCGGCGAGCTTGTCGATGTTCGGCGTCTCGATGAGTTTTTCGCCATAGCAACTGAACCAGCCGCTGACGTCCTCCAGATAAATCCAAAGAATGTTGGTGGGCTGTTTGGGGTTCGCTGCTTGGGCGTGTACGCCGAGCAGGCAAATCATCAGGGCCAGAATGCGTTTCATGGTGCGGGGAAACTCGCAAATCTACGGGGCGTGAGCAAGCGTTGGGTGAAGAAGATTGCTCCGCCCACAAAATGCAGTTTGAATCTGCTCATGCGTTTATTTGCAATATTGCTGCTGTGTCTGAACTGGGCCCACGCCAAGGCGCCGAATGTTCTGGTGATCATGGCTGATGACATGGGCTATTCGGATCTCGGCTGTTACGGAGGCGAGATTGCCACGCCGCATCTTGACGGTCTGGCTCGGAACGGCTTGCGCTTTACGCAGTTTTACAACACAGCACGATGCTGGACGACGCGGGCAGCGATGTTGACCGGTTATTACGCGCAACAAGTGCGGCGCGATAGCTCGGGCGCCGTGCGGCGGGGCAACCGGCCGGAATGGGCGCGGCTGTTGCCGGTGATGCTGAAGCCAGCTGGCTATCGCTCGTACCACTCCGGTAAATGGCACGTCGACGGCATGCCGATGGCCAACGGGTTTGATCGCTCCTATTACATCAACAACCACGGTTTCTTTCGGCTGAAATTTCATTTCCTCGATGACCAGCGTCAGCCGGCTACGCCGATTAGCCCGGAATTTTATGCAACCGACGCGATTGCCGATCACGCGATCACGGTGTTGAAGGAGCATCAGCAGGAGCATGCCAGCAAACCGTTCTTTCATTTCCTTGCCTTCACCGCGCCGCACTTTCCGTTGCACGCTTTGCCCAAGGATATCGAGCGATACCGCGCGCGTTATCGGCAGGGTTGGGAGAAAATTCGCACGGATCGTTGGGAGCGCCAGAAGAAACTCGGCCTCGTCCACGGTCCGTTGCCCGCCGTGGAGTCCAAGGTGGGGCCGCCGTATCATTTTCCGGACGCCTACAAAATTCTCGGCCCAGGCGAGGTCCGTTATCCAGATCCGTGGAAACAACTCACCGAGGAACAGCAAATCTTTCAGGCGGACAAAATGGCTGTGCACGCCGCGATGGTGGATTCGATGGATCGCGCCATCGGCCGGGTGCTGGATCAACTGCGCGCAATGAAAGCCTTTGATGACACGCTGATTTTGTTTATGTCCGACAACGGCGCCAGTGCGGAGGTGATGGTGCGCGGCGACGGGCATGACCCGAAAGCGCCGTTGGGCTCGGCCTTCACGTACCTGTGCCTCGGTGCCGGCTGGTCGACCGCCAGCAACACGCCGTTTCGCATGCACAAGACTTGGGTGCACGAAGGCGGCGCGTGCACGCCGTTAGTGGCGCATTGGCCGAAGGGCATTACCGCGCGCGGCGAGTTGCGCAAGACGCAGGGGCACGTGATCGATGTGGTGCCCACGGTGCTGGAGCTGGCGGGCCTGCCGAAGGCGTATCCCGGTCCGAAGGCCCCAGCCGGTCCGGGCCGCAGTCTGGTGCCGGTGTTTGCCAAAGACGTGGTCCTGAAACGCGACACGCTATGGTGGGCGCACGAGGGTAATCGCGCGGTGCGGGTGAAGGATTGGAAGCTAGTGGCGGCCAAGGGTCAGCCGTGGGAGTTGTTCGATCTCTCCAAGGACCGCGCGGAGGCGCGCAATCTGGCGACCCGTTTCCCGGCCAAGGTAAAGGAACTGGAGCGCGTGTGGCAAACGCAGGCTGACCAATTCGCCCGCGATGCCGCAGGAAAGCCGCAGAAGTAATCGGTGCGCGATTGACCCGTAGCCGGTTTGCGGTTTCAATCGCTGGCCGATTCCCATGCGTAAGTTACTCCTTTCCCTGTGCGCGTTGCTGCTATTGGCCGGCGGCGCGATGGCGGCCAAGCGGCCGAATTTTGTCTTCCTCGTTTCGGAGGATAACTCAATCCATTACCTGAAGCTGTACGGTTATGGGGCGACTACGCCGAATATCGAGGCCTTGGCCAAGGATGGCTTAACCTTTAATCACGCCTTTTCCAATAGCCCGGTGTGTTCAGTGGCACGTTCCACATTGGCCACCTCGCTCTTGGCGCCACGGGCCGGGTTTCAGTACCACCGTAAATCAGCTATGGCCAATCTGCCCAAAGGCTACCATCCATGGAGTGCAATGTTACGTAAGGCGGGCTATTACGCCGCGAACAATTCCAAAACGGACTACAACTTCGTGAACAATATGAAAGAGTTGTGGGATGAATCCTCACGCAACGCCAGTTGGCGTAAGCGCGCGGAAGGGCAGCCCTTCTTTTATATGCAGTCCATGGGACAATCGCACGAGAGTTCGCTCCATTTTTCGCAGCAGGTTTACGAAAACGAAAAGACAAAGCATGACCCGGCGAAAGTGAAGCTCGTGCCCTATCATCCGGATACACCGCTGTTTCGCTACACCCACGCGCGCTATCTGGATCGCATTCAAACCATCGACAGCCAGCTCGGCAACGTGGTGAAACAGCTTGCTGCCGACGGACTGCTTGAGGACACATTTATCTTTTACTTTGGCGACCACGGCGGCGTGTTGCCGCGCGGCAAGGGGTACGCTTACGAGAGCGGTCTGCACGTACCGTTGGTGGTACGCATCCCGAAAAATTTCGCGCATCTCGCTGATCACCAACGCGGCACCCGCACCGATGGCTTTGTGAGCTTTATCGACTTTGGACCGACCGTTCTCAACCTGGCCGGGCTTCAGCCGCACAAACTAACCGATGGTCGGGCGTTTCTCGGTAAGAACGTGAGCGCCAAGGCGCTCGCCGCGCGCGATGAGGTCTTTGGCTACGCGGATCGGTTTGATGAAAAGTATGATCTCGTCCGTACCCTGCGCAAAGGTAAGTACACTTACATCCGTAATTTTCAGGGGTTTTATCCGGATGCATTGCAGAATAATTACCGTTACAAGATGCTCGCTTTCACCGAATGGCGCGAGCTCGCTAATGCCGGTAAACTCAATGAGGCGCAGATGCAATTCCATCGGCGCCGACCGGCCGAACAGCTTTTTGATGTGGAGGCCGATCCGCATGAGGTGAACAACCTCGCCAATGATCCGGAGTACACGAAAGTACTGGCTGATCTCCGGAGTCGTATGCAGAAGAAACTACGCGAGGTTAATGACCTTAGCTTTTATCCGGAAAGTTTCATGGTGCAAAACGCACTGCAAGACGGCGTGACTTACGGCACTACCAATCACAAGGAAATCAATCGACTGGTGGATATCGCCGACCTCGCGCTGCTGCAGTTTGCCGAGGCCCACAAGCCGCTCGCTGCCGCGCTCAAAGCCAAGCCGCCGATGGAGTTGTACTGGGCCTGCACCACAGCCAGTGTCATCGGGGAGAAAGCACGGCCGCTCGTACCGTTGGTTAAAAAATTGCTCACCCATGAAAACCTGATGGTGCGGATGAGGGCTGCCGAGTTTTTGGGCAGTATCAAGGCTTCCGATCCTATGCCGACCTTGTTGAGTGTTCTAAACACTGCCAGAACCGAACAGGAACTGATGCTCACCTTTAACGCGGTTGTTTACCTGCGGGATTACAAGGGGTATCAATTTGATACCGAAAAATTGAATCTGAAATTCGCCGGCGGCGAAGTCGTTCGTCGCACCAGTTATCTTGAAGGGGCGCCTCGCCGTCCGGATCGGAAGAAGCCAAACAAGAAATAATAAATCGAAAATAATTTAAACTGACTCTTATGAAAAAACTGTTCCTCCTTTGTACTCTCGTGCTTGCCGTGGTCACTGCCCAGGCAGCCAAACGGCCGAACGTGGTGTTGGTGATTACCGATGACCAGGGCTACGGCGATTTGTCATGTCATGGAAATCCAATCCTGAAGACGCCGCATCTGGATAAACTGCATGCGGACAGTGTGCGGCTCACGGATTACCACGTGGCTCCGACCTGTTCGCCGACGCGGGCGGCACTGATCACCGGCCGCTGGACTAATCGCACCGGCGTGTGGCACACGATCATGGGCCGTTCCATGCTGCGCCATAACGAGGTGACCATCGGCAAGATTCTCGGCGATGGCGGCTATCATACCGGTATGTTCGGTAAATGGCACTTGGGCGACAACTATCCGTATCGCCCGGAGGATCGCGGATTTCAGGAGGTGCTGCGGCACGGTGGCGGCGGCGTGGGCCAAACGCCGGATTTCTGGGATAACGCCTACTTTGATGGCGCCTATTTTCATAACGGCAAAGCCGTGCCTGCCAAGGGCTTTTGCACTGATGTCTTTTTTGATTATGCCAAGCGCTTCATCACCAAGGTGAAAGACAGCGAAAAACCGTTCTTCGTGTACCTCTGCACCAACGCGCCGCACGGCCCCATGCACGCGCCGGAGGCTTCCAGCAAACCCTATCAGGACCAGAATGTGAACCTCGCCAACTTCTACGGCATGATCGCCAACATCGACGACAATGTCGGTGCCATGCGGCGGTTCCTCAAAAAAGAGGGGCTGGCCGACAACACCATTTTCATTTTCACCACGGACAACGGCACCTCCGCCGGCGCGCGCGTGCACAATAACGGGATGCGCGGCCAAAAAGGCAGCGAGTACGACGGCGGCCATCGCGTGCCGTTCTTTATCCATTGGCCTAAAGGCGGTCTCACCGGCGGGCGCGATGTGGATACCATCACCTCATATGTCGACATATTACCGACCCTTATCAATTACTGTCAGGTGCCTTCACCTAAGGGGGTGAAATTTGATGGCGTAAACATCCGGCCGCTGGTCGAGGGCAAGGCGAAGAACTGGACGGACCGCATTCTAGTGACCGACAGCCAGCGCGTGCGCGACCCCATCAAGTGGCGCAAGAGCGCGGTGATGACCGACCAATGGCGCCTCGTCAATGGCAAGGAGCTGTACGACATCAACGCCGATCCCGGCCAAAAGCAAAACATTGCCGCCACCAATCCCAAGGTGGTCGCGCGCCTCACCAAATTTTATGACGCGTGGTGGGAAGAAATTGTCCCGACCTTTGGTCAGCCCACCGCTATTTATTTGGGAGCGGACGCGCCCCTTGCTAACCCCGTGACGCTTACCTGTCACGATTGGATTGCAGATGGTAGTACGCCATGGAACCAGCGCCACATTCGGAATGCCGAGAAACGCCCGAGCAACACCGGCTTCTGGGCTGTGGATGTGAAGCGGGCAGGGGAGTACACCGTGGAATTGCGTCGTTGGCCCAAGGAAGCCGATGCCGCCATCACCGCCTCTATGAAAGCGGGCGCCGATGTGCCGGGTGTTACTCCGTTCCGCGCTGTGGAAGGCAAACCCTTCGCCGCCGCTAAAGCCCACCTCAAGTTGGGCGGCCAGGAACTCACCCTGCCGGTGAAGGCCAACGCCAAGAGCGTCACCTTCAAGCTCAAGCTCAAGCCCGGCCGCGACGAGTTATGGGCGAAGTTCACCGACGCCGAAGGCACCCCCATGGGCGCATTTTATGCGTATGTGACAAAACTAAAGTAAGCTTAAGCGCGTATGGCGCCCATGCGGTTTGCAAACCGCAATGGGACAACCTGAAAATTATAATATAACTTTCATCGTAATGACAGAGACGCTAAAAACCCTGAAACTCATATGCAAGATATTGACCTCACAAAACGTCCACCTCGCAGCCCTCGCGTAAGACTCTACGGTTATGTGATTCTTCCTCGGTTACTTGATAAGTGCCGAGCTTCAATTGTTGGGAAAGCGGGCGAATATCACTACAATGCCCCTCTCGATCAGCGCTTCTTCCAGTTCACTGGAATTGATCCTGATACTCTCAAAGCTCAGGTCGAAAAAGGCCTAGGCGATGGGGAGATTGCTCAATGGATCGAAAAGAATTCTCCACAAAAGCGAGAGGAATGGGAGATCCAGCAATGGAGCACATTTCGAGAGAATGCGGTTCCGGTTGATAACGAGAGCCGCGAGTTCCTGAACGAAATGGCATCGGGAGCGAGAGCTGCGGAGCGAGAAGACATTGGAACTTGGTTCGAGTTCCTAGATGTTGATGATTTTGCCTCTTATGGAGGAAAACCTTAGGAATACAAATATGAAAACGATAATGACGGCTTTGCCGACCATTTGTATTTGTATGGTATT